>CAKZRR010000043.1 GCA_937146805.1 uncultured Owenweeksia sp.
TACTAGCCCTCAGTGTGTTCTTTATTATTGGTTTTGTACTTATGCTACGAGTTCCAAAAACTAAGGAGGTACACTAATGGCTTATTATTAAAAATAGACAAGAGCTATCTGCTTGATTAGTTTTCAGAACAAAAGCAACTAAATTTCATACTTCGCGAGTGATTCCAACAATTTTTTAGACGGTTTCCCAGTGCTACTTCCTCCATTCTTTTTAGCTCCGGGATTTCGGCTAGTTACCCACTCATAAAACTCATCATGTGGATACAAATACCATTTAGAGGCGTATGGAAAAGCTACATATAGGTTTTTGTCTTTGTATTTACTTAAGATTTCAAAGCGACCTTTTAACTGAATTTTAAGAATATCACCCTTTACGCCTACAGCGTGGAGATCAGCGCCATTATAATCATCAAACATTCGGTACGTAATATACCCGTAATCGGCCATTACGCCACTCAATTTTTGATAGTTGAAGCTTTCTTGTTGCTTATTGTTTAAACTACTGTACTTAATTTTCTCCATTCTACTCAATCTTAACTTTATCAATTTCTTTCATAAGTCTGTCCGTTTCGGAAAGAGCAACTATAATTTTTTGATAATGTAAAATATCATCAAATTCTAAGGTTCTTTCTTTACGGTCTTTTAGCCATTTTTGAGCTGGTTGGTAACCACCAATATAAAATTCCCAAGCAGTTAATGGAACATTATCAAAATACTGCTTGTCATTTATCCAAATCCTACCAAGGTTGTTTTCTTCATCAAATAATTCCCAATCTTTCTTCCCAATTTTGGTTGTAACGGTATTGTCTCCCCCTTTTGGATAAGTTGTAATGTAATCTTCCACTTTTGGAGATTCCAATAAATGAATTTGGCGTATTTCGCCACCCAGTTTTACCAACTGCCAAAACTTATTTTTGTCTTTTGGATAAGGCACTCTTGGGAAATCTATTTTTAAAAATTCTTTGTATTTCTCTCGGTAAGTTGGCGAGTGTAGCACCGCATAGATGTAATCCAAAATATCAATTGGTGAAAATGACTTTTCAATACTTTCTTTTTCATTGATAAAAGACAATTTTATGGTCGTTGCAATTTGATTGATAATTACAGTATTTAAATTCGGGGTTCTTTTTTCTATCAGCTCAGTGGATTGTTGACCGTTGGACTATATTCGCCAAAACGTAAAATGAAATTCTAAAAGCGGGAGCCAAAACGCAAAATGAAATAATTATTCTGCCACGCTGTCATTTTTCGCTCCGCAAATCTCCAAACTATTTTACTCTCAGCTCACTCGTTTTATTAATATTCTAAAGTACCTTTGGTGCCGCTACAATTCTCGGAAACCACCAATAAAATACAACAGGGCGCGATGCCTTGGTGCATCTCTTGGTGGTTTTTTCCATTTAGAATTGTAGCGATGCGCCCTGTTTCTTACTCCAATGAGTAATTGGCCGTTAACACCTCTATTTTCCTTCCTCGCTTGCTCGTAGTAGCTCCATTACTGGCACTTAGCGACTTATCAATGCGCTTGGTATGCCAGCCGTGTTCCTTTATATAGCTCTCCAATAGCTCGCTTGGATAGCTGCTAAGTAAGAACTTCCCTTTCATACTCGCAAGCGCTTTAAGGTCGCGCTCAAAATGCTCATTGGTGTACCCACCATAGTGGCCTTGGTCGCTATCAACATAGGGCGGATCGGCATACACGAATGTGTCTGCACTATCATGCACTGTAATCACCTTATCAGCACCGTTGCACTCAATGGTCGTACATCTCATTCGTTGCTCTAAATCCTCCTTAAAAGCTTCAATCTTGTTGGTCAAACGCTTGGTAGATGAGTTGGTTCGGGCATAGCCCCATGTGCCAATAGTGGATGCAAAACCTTGACTTGTGCACACCCAAAAAGCCCAGGCTCTTTGAACTCTACTAAACAGCTGTGGCAGGTTGTAGATAACCAAAGCGTGCTTGTACGTTTGGCGGCTGTGCAACGTGCTTTCTACCGCCTGTCTCAAATTAAAGAAGTCATGCTTCAGAACTTCGTAAAAGTTCACCACATGGCTGTTTACATCGTTAATCACCTCAAAATCGCTTGGCTCTTTAGCCCAAAATACCGCGCCACCACCAAAGAATGGCTCAACGTACTTCTTGTGTCCAGGAATCAACGGAATTATCTCTTTAAGCATAGATTGCTTACCCCCATAGTATGAGATTGGGGTTTTGAATTTGCTACAATTCATCAATAAAAATTTAGGGTTTAAAAATATTGTAAGGAGAACTTTTTGCCAGCCAGCCGCAAGGTATTAACCTTGGCTACAAGCTCATTCTCATGTGTTTTAAGGGCTAGTGGTAAGCTTATGATAAACTGCTTGTTTCCAACGGACTCAATTTCCGTGGCCACAAACACACCTTCCTCATTACTAGACTCTAAACCAGCTGCCAAAAATGGCACGGCCTCGCTTTCTAGCGACACAAATACACCATCCGTATTAGCCAATGCCGATTGGATGGTGATTCGCCTAAAATCTGCGTCAAATAGATCGTTCAGGTAATTTTTCAAGCTAATAGCTTGGCTGTTTACATTCGTAAGATATAGATGCTCGCGTCTCCACAAATCATACTCATTGTACTGTACGATCAATGGATATAGTAATGAGTAAAAAAAGCCATGAAACTTGCGCTTTGCAAACAAGGTACCAAGGTCATCAACAAGCTTCTGTTGTATGTTGTAAATCCAAAATCTCATACTGTGTATCGCGGTTCAAAACCTATGAAATCCATCATATCATCCGCATAATTAAAGTACCCGGCAGCAAGCAAATAGTCGCGCTCTATTTTAACCAATGGCTGCCCAAAAGGCGTAACCGTTAAATCATCAAACAGAACGTCATCAACACCAGGCACTGATCTAATGATCCTCACCACATCGTTAAACAAAATGATACCTTCAGTACCAAGGCTAAGCCTGTACGTTTCCAGCACTTCCATGATGCCCTTTCTAATGGTTGCCTCCATGTAGTTGCCGTCAAAGTACACCTTGCCTACAGCACTTACTACATCTGCGTTTTGGCTTAGCACACCTATGTCGGTGCCGGACACTTTAATATCTTCCATATATCCTTTAAAAGCTATTTGCTCATTGGCATCCAACGCCACTAGCAAGCCGCCAGCATCTAGCTTGGCCACCTTCATAACCAATCCTCCATTATTGTTTTCACTAGCGGTCGCTATCGCTATAATCTGCTTGCTTTCATCAATAATTGAGTAGCTGGACTGACCAGTCTTTTTATTCCAATCTAGCGAATCTCCATATTGGAATTTCTTTGCCTCACGTGATAACCAATCTAACTTTCCATATCGTTGCCGTTCACGCTCTATCTCCAGCTGCCTTTTTTCATGATTAAAAATATCCTGAAAAGTTTTGATAACACCAGCAACCAAATCACAAAGCAAGTACCATATAGCCACCACCGATGGATTATTCATTTCCGGCAATAACTCATCTTTTTTGGCTATCATCTCCGCTCTGATCTCCTCCAGCGTCTTATCCATTACTTCAGTATTTTAATAATTAGCTTTATAAGCCAAACCAATGGCCATACAGCAAGCCCTATGTAAAACGGTGGCCAACTCCACCACTTGGTGATAACTGTCTCTGATTTTACGGCTGTTGTTTTAACACTAGCCTTCAACAAGCTGTCGTTAGTTTCTATAAGCTGGCTCAAGTGTTCTTTCTGCCTATCCGTAATAAGCCGGTAGCTAGTAATAGCATCTTCGCATTGGCTTATTATAGTTAGCTTACCATTTTTAGCCTCAATGCTCAACCCCTCACTCTTCAGTTGCATATCCTTAAGCAATCCAGTCAACGAGTCGCAGGGGTTCTCAATCTCCACCTCCTGGTCCAGTCCTGGTGTAATTTCGGTATAACTGCTATCTGTTTGGCTGGCATAGGTATATAAGCTGTCCAACTCTTTTTCAAGCAAACGCGCATACTCCTCGGTAGCTGTAACCTCATTCGTTTCAGTGGTCTCTTGCATGGTTCTGCAACTACCAAGGAGCAATAGCGCGCTGAGCGTGTAGAGTAGCGCTTTCGTTTTGTTCAACATTTTTATCATCCTACCTATTTTCTAACTCTTTTACTTTTTCTTCAAGTTCTGATACATCTTTAATCAGCCCTTCAAGCATTATGTCTCTTACTTGAAAGTCAGAAGAAGCATCTTTATTGGTGTAGCGGTCTTTAGTGGCTACCTCCAATTTAATCATGTCTTCTTGCAAACTCTTTAGTATTTGTTCTGCAACCGCATCATTTATATTAGTATTCCACAGTAACGCCACAGCCGCAATAATACCTGCTGCCGAAATAGTATTTAACACCGGGCGAATAACATCGCGCCAATGAATGGGCGCTGGTGGATTTACGGGTGTGTTTTCCATTTTAATCTAAATTTTTAATGAATTTCCACTTACTATCCCCGCCACTCACAAAATACTGGCGATGGTTGCCTGCCGTTGGTGCGTAATCACAGTGTATAAAGTTCTTGTAGCGTGTTACCCTGGTGTAATCGGTGTGCTTAATAATAAGCTCCTCCAATTTATCAAGGTCTTTAGCCTTCCAATCTACCGCGCCTTTGCCTTTAAAAGTGTGTTGGCTGTTACCGCTACGGCCTTTGCTGCGCTCATACTTATAGGATCTATAACCACTATTTTGACTAGCCGTAATAGGCGCGCCCATCTCTTTTCGCACCACCAACATAGGAACTATATGGTGCGTTAAAATCTTATCTGCTACGTCTTGAGGTACATCACCATAGGTAATGCAGAACTCTGATATTTTAAAAGGCATTCTCATCTCTAACAATTTTCTTTTTTAGCTCTAAACTTTGCTGGCAACATATTGCCAAACTTTTGCATAATCACCGCTAAAAATTGATCGCTCAATCCGGCTATAAACACAGCTCCGGCAATCAGCACATACACAATCTCATTCCATGTACCGCTAAAGCTTGATGGAAACCACCACTTGGAGCAAAGGCCAGCAAAACCTATAAGCATGGCGATCATCCCTATCGCATTGGTAATCGGATTTTTCATCTCTCTCATAATTATAGAATAAAATATAAAATTAAAAAGGCTATAAAACAGGCCAGTTTAATGGTAGCCTTAAACCATATTGGTGCATCTTTTACCAGCTTATCTAGCTTGGATACCGTGCCGGTATAAAAGAAACCTTGACCGGTTACCAGGTTTTGAAAGCCATCTCGCAAAAGCCACCTCGCTGCCAATGCCCAAAAAGTGCCAGCCGCTATTTTGGCAATCGGCATAGGATCAAATAAATTAGCCGTAATCAAAATAGCCATCGCGGCTAATCCAAATTCTAACCCGTCTGTGATCTTGCGGGTTTTGTCAATACTAATGGGCGCTTTCTTGTTCTTTAGCTGTAAAAAATAGCCTTCGCTTAGCCCGTCAAAAAGCGCTATTGCCAATACGGCAAATAGAAATAATGCGTTGAAATCTGTCATAATACTTGTGTTTGTTAAATTTAAAGTCCTGTGAATGGATAACTCACAGCCGAGCTATCTCTATGCGGGTAGTAAGTATCCCATTCCATTTTACTTCTATAAATAGTACCCTTACCAGTGCCTAAATTATAGGTAACATCATCGTGCTCACCTGCGCTTACGCTCACTAAATTCGCAGCGCAATCAACATTAAAGCTTATATCTTGCCAGCGGTAAGCGGGATGAACGTTGTCAAAATTGAATGTGATAGTAACTGTGTTTCCACTAATCACAATTGAGGTATCCACCTCTTCACGCATTCTTCTATATTCAATAACTTCACGCTCGCTGGCTACCCACATTTTATCGCCACCTATCACCTCCAAGCTGTCCATAAAATAGGTGTGGTCGGGTAGTACCAATCCGTGGTTTCCCCAGCAAATCCAATAATTCTTTAAGTCTAGGTAAGCAATTGATGCGTTGATGAGCATACTGGCATAGTCCGTAGTATTAGCAGTAAACAAACGGCCTAGTAAAGCAGTGGTATCCGTAGGGAAGTTGGCCATATCCAAGTTAGGCGGATAGGTGTTATAAATAGTCCACCCCGAGCTGGTATTTGAACTGCTTATTAAACTGAAATCCATAGAGTCAGCCACTTCCAAATAGTACTCTCTATATTGCGCGGGAGGCAACATGTGCGTAGCCAACATTCCTGTATTCTCATGCAGCTCATCTTGCAGCCACGTAATTTGATTTCGGGCATTTACAAAATCAAAAACTTGCGCATGATTATAGCTATGATTGATTAAACCATGACCTACATGAACTGCGGCTATAATGTCATTTATACCCATAAACCCACGCGGATCTCCAATGTTGAATATACTGCCATTGGCGGCAAAGCTGCCTCGCCAATTTATTTGCCGGCCAGTACCATCGTTAAACGTTTTCTTTAAACCTTCAAAATTCATCAACCCTACATTATTGCCATCGTCAAAAGTTACTGATACCGCAAAATGTTTGTCGTATTTTAGTTTAGGAAAATAAGATGTGAACCCCGTTACAGGCGCATCATAAGTAAGCACCAACTGCACGTTGCTACTTACCGCTGTACTCACCAATGTTGGTGGAGTCATTAAAGTTGGATGCAACGTTGGGTAGTCCGTAGGGGTTAGGGGTCGGTTAGGCGTTTCTTTTAAAACGAATCCCATAATATTAGTCGGGCCATATCTGCCGCGTTGGTAAACTTTAACTATCAACTCGCCACTGGCTGGTGCAACCACTAGGCTGTCTATATTGTTGTCATTAGATTGTAGTCCAGCATACGCCTTTATAACGCCATTCACTTCCACCAATCCGCTATCAGCTTGATGACTAAACGACCGCACAATGGGTATAAGCGTATATCGTGCCGCCAAGCAGTTACTAAACTTATAAATCATGGTGTCGCTAAACATCAAATAACTAACCCCTCTTAGTCCTACCGAATCAGGAATCTGATCCTGAATCAATGGACTGATGAATGACCTCATGCCTGTACCAACAGAGCCAATATTAAACAGACTAATGCCAGTACTGTTACCTGCTAAGTCAAGCAAGTTAGAAGCAAGCAAGCCGGCTGAATAATTAATATTATTCCAGCCAGTGGCGTTATAAGCATTTTCAGTAAAATTCACCCCAATAACACGGCCAACCGTATCAGGCAAATCCACCGTGGCCACCTTCGCAGTACCCCCTAAATTGTAGAGGTACGGGCGCAAGTTTCTTTGAGCTAAAAGGCCGTTACAGGCCAGCAATATGATTGCTAATAACCTCATTACGGATTTCCAAAATAGTTATCAAATGCGGTAGAAAAGGCTGACTGGGCACCAGCTATAGAGCCGCCTCCAAACAAAGCGCCTACGGGCGTAGTTATTCTTTGAATTATGTTACCCGCGTTATTAATTCCAAACAAAATAACATCACCATTAAGCACTCCAGTATTCGTTGAATTTCCAGCTACACCATAAGTGTCCAGTTGATTGCCGTCAAAATGAATGGTCTCCACGTAATTGGATGAATTAATAATCACCAGACCCGTACTATCCGTAGATGAATAAGACGTGGCGTGGGGGGCTAAAAAAGTAGAAGCCCACTCAATTTCTCGCGTTGTGATTTTAGTCTTTAAAGATTGCCTTCCGGCCTTATCAATAATGGTATTATTGTCAGATTTAAAGTCCCATAAATACACTCCCGTGCTCAGGTAGCTTGCATTACTCATTGCGTTAGCACGGTTATAACCTGTATTATAACCACAGGCTCCCAATGCTGGGCTCTGCCAACCCTTGCCCGCCACAGGGTCAATATGACCAGCTCCAATTTCTGACAGCATTAAAGTATCCGGCCTCATCATATTCAATCTACCCCAAGCCGAGGTATCACCCCTTGAAAAATAGAGATAGGTAAGGGAGTCTAATTTAGTGGTCGCAGCTAAAGCTTTAACCAACACATCCTCGTCTTCAATTTCTGAAGTAGCTGGCTTTGTAATACTATTAGCATCCGCATAATCAATCTTAGCTTGTACTAAGGCATGGTAAGTGGGCGCAGCCACTACCGTATAACTTATAGGCAACGATGTAGCACTATCACCTTGGCCAAAATACACCCTAGCAGTAACCGTTTGAGCGCCTAAACTATCCGTATTTAAAGCCGCAACAAATGGTGGGGTTAAATCGGTGTAGGATGTACCGTTGCTAAAAATAAACTTCACCTCCTCGTAACCACTCCCGTAGGGGTCGGCCACTGTGGTTGTTATCGTATGCGATTCGCCTTGGTCAAAAGTTTCGTTATTAGCTGGAGATGTAATTACAATAGGGATTGTATCATTCCCATTAATCATTGCAATCAACTCATTAATCGACTGCCTCAAAGAGGCTATCGAATCATTCAAATAACCATCGCTGGCCACAGCTCCAGTATAACTAAACCAACTGGTATCGCTGGTCATCTCTATCGATGTCAGCGTGCTAATCGTATCGTAGTCCAGGCCACTAGCAAAGTTGCTGGCCGTATCCGCAAAGGCAACTATAATTCTACCGGTACCCATACTCACAATATCCGTGCGCTGGCTAAAAGCTTGGTAGTTCAAGCCCACCGGTACCGTAATCGTATAATCTGTGTTAGATGTATTGTAAAAGGCATCACCCGCATGGGCATCGGTTAAAGTTACATTGCCGGTCATCACATGAGAGTCATACGTAATTAAAGCGCTATCTAAATCAATATCCAAGGCCGCCTCTATTCCTTCAACGGTTCCCAAAAAGCGTACTCCGGTGGGCGTGGTTTCCATCACCGGCAAGCCTTTATAATACAAAGTCACACCGCTATCCGGCACCAGCTTCATCAAGATGTCTCCTACGCAATTACAGCTGTCTGTTCCTCTAAAAATAAAAGGTTCGCCATTTTCAGGGTGCTGGAAATAAGTAGCACCTATACCATTAACTATATAACCTGCGCTATCAACAGTAACGAATTGTAATCCTTCACCATTTTCGTCCGTATAATACCTACTTTCCGAACCTCCTTTTAGGTAAATACTTCCAGTATCATTTGCTAAGAATATCCCATTCGCGCCCAAAATATTAAGCCAACCATTTAAACCAATAGTGCTTGTAATAGTGTCTCCACTTCCTACAATCTGTTGTAATGTACGGTTGGCACCCGCTGCAAAAACGGTGCTATCCGCAATCTTAAACCCGTCACCCAGCACAATGGTGTCTTGTACATTCACATTACCCACCATGTTAATCTCATCGCTGGAGTAGAGATTAATATCGCCATTCAAACTTTGCACAATCGTTGCGAAGTTTCCACGCAAAATGGCTTGTCCAAAGGCATAAATCAAGGCATTACCCGCGCTACTTTGAATCTGAAAGCCGCCAGGCACATCGTCACCTTCCTGTAGCACATCGGCCAAGCCATAAGCTCCTCCTCCCACACCTCCGGGCTTACCAATCGCGCTCCAAACGCCATCCGTAAACAAGTACTCTGTGGTATCACTAACTTGAAGCACCACAGTTGTACTATCTTTAATGTGATCGGGTATATCCGATGTGTCTTGTAAAACGTGGTAACCACCTTTTATATGATGATTATAAAGTCCGGCATAAATGCCCAAAGGCACAAAAGCGCCTTTGTTGTCAAATCCACTTTGAGCATAAAGGTTGAGGCCAAAAACAATGGCCAATAGAGTTGAAATTAATTTATTCATAATCGATACTTACAGAGTTTGAAAATGTATTGTTTGAGTAATAAAAATTGTAGGTCGTAGAGCCTCCAGCGGCATTAGTAACCGCCACGGTGGTTTTAGTAAAAGCGCCAAAACTGTTAAGCCCTCCCACCTTTATATTGCTTAAATCGCCAAAGCTGGAGGGATAGAAAAAACACAAATGTTGTAGCCCACTGGGTGAGGTGGTGGTATAGCTCTTAACACGCGAGGTGCTAAACTCATTCACCAGCGCAATAATGTCTGCATTGCTAGGCGTGGTATTGCTCAGCCAACCGTAGTATCGTTTCCATCGCCAATTAATATTATAGTTGGCACTTACAATATTGTTGGCTTGTAAATCCGTTACCTCAGCCCGCCAACTATGGCTTGCCGGTGCATTTTTAAACACGGCACCAATAGCAGTATTAAAGGCTTCTCCAGTATTAGGATCCAATCCGTTGGCCAACACATTACTATTGGTTACATCCACTATTCGTAAGCTTGCTGGTGCTATTTTAGCTAAGTCATTAATACCCCACCTAAAATCCATCCTAGTAGCAAGGGTATCGCCTACTTCTACCGTATTCACTTGAGCGCCACCCAAATCAAAATGGGTAAATTGGGGTTGTACCCAAGGGGCTAATATCAGCTCCAGTATATCCCCGATATTTGCAGGTATCGGGTCTCCAGCCGATATACCTCCCACACTTACCGTGGCAGGTGAGTTACCGGTGTAACTTCCAGAGCCGGAACTATTACCTCCAGCTGTCTTTTGCCAAGTCCCATCGGCAAACTGTATGCTGTCAACCTTGGCTACGCTGGCTACTAGGCTATCAAGAGCCTTTAAGGCAGCAAAAGCATAGCGGCCATTTCGGTTAATCCAGCTTTGGCCTTGCAGATTTAAGCCGGCTAAAAGAAGCACTATTAGTATTTTAAAGTTTTTCATGGGTAAATTGTTAGGTAAGCGTTAATGTTTCCGTAAGCTTGATCTATCCGCAGTATTCCAGCGCTCAAAATGCAACCACCTCCAGTAATCACATCTTGGCCATCATAGTCCAGCGATAGTTTGTCCAGGCTTTTCCCATCCAAGTCAGCCGCGTAATACTCACCATTTACAAAGGCAACTTCACGTCTTATCACCTTGCAAGCCTCTACCGCATCCTTTATCGCTGCCGAAAAATTCAAAATGAGCGTTAACAAATTGTTAAGCTCAAGCGGGCTAGGATCATCGTCTATACCAAGTTTGTCATCAATCTCAGCCTTTATCTCTTCTGCTGTCATTATCAATAAGTTGTTTCCAATTATGTAGCTTGCCTTAGTGGCCAGCTCTAGCACCTCTTTAGCTAGTATCCGCAACACTTCTTTACTGCCTTTCAAAGGGTCAAAACACACTTTCAAACCTTCGCTTACCGGTAGCGGTATCATCACTTCAGGCACCACCTTAGTATCATCCGTATAGGCATCGGCATTGGCTTTGTGAAACTCAAAGTACTGGTCGTGGCGGCCATACGTCAACACAGTCATATCAGTAGCCGACTGCCTATCTTTAACTACCCTGGTGTTTTCTATCGCCATTACTCCACGTTTACTTTTAGCGTTCCATCCTTCAGCTCCACATCTATATCAGCGCGGTCATACCCACCCCTCTCAAGCTCTACC
Source organism: uncultured Owenweeksia sp. (assembly GCA_937146805.1). Classification (GTDB taxonomy): domain Bacteria; phylum Bacteroidota; class Bacteroidia; order Flavobacteriales; family Schleiferiaceae; genus Owenweeksia. Next base: position 11,396 of record CAKZRR010000043.1, read on the forward strand.
TTCAGGTTTCGCTTAAAGCGCGATAAAGGATCAGTGGTTTTTAAGTATTTCCCAGCACCAAAACCCAAAGCCGGTGCCGGTCGTATTTCGCCCTTAAAGGCTTTAAAAATCAAACCCACATTTTGGTCATCCGCCTTGCCAATTACCAAATCGCCATTTTCAATAAGCAAGTCACCGTCTTCGTCTAGTAATATATCCATCGCCATCAGTGCTTCACTTTATCGTTCTGTAGGTTGGTAAAATCTTCCTCATCCACAATCAATGCTAAAGCCGCTTTAATGGTGGCTTGCAAAGCAGTTCCTCCATCTGATGATCCTCCAGCTGGAACCCCATTATTAATGGCATCAATAATCCCATCAACACGCGCGCTAAGTTTATTCAGCTGTGCCTCCAGCTCAACAGCCAGTACCATCCCTTCATTTTGTCCTCCATCGTACACTGTACCATCGTTAGTAATCACTGCGCTATGATCTTCAAACCTTACTTCCACCTTAGCCACTTTGCTACAGGCCACTATAAAGGCTTCGTCTCCATTCTCAATCATGGCACACTGCACATCGCTACCTTCAGCGGGTGTCACCAACAAGCCTTCAGTAGCGTCATCCTCAACAGCGTTAAATCGAACCTCCAGTAAGTCCGGCAAACCTTCGCGTTCTACCCTACAGGTTTTAGTTTTTACATCTTTCACCTTGCCACTGGTAATTACCATTGGTTGGTTCTTTGCTACTATTTTGGCCACCGCCTTTTCAAATGCCTCGTCCATTTCAATAGCTGCTTTATATACTTAGGCTTGGTTTTACAATTCGTTCCCATCCCGTGGTTGGTGTAAAGTTGTTATCCACAGACTCCACCAAGTAGCTACCCTCACGGCTGCCATCCGGATATTCGGGATCCGTTAATTCAATTCCATCACCGGCTTTTGTCCTGGGCAATCCAAAAGCCGAAAAAGAACCTTTCCAGCCGTCAAAAGACAAGCTGTTGTAGTTCTTTAGTGTTATGTTACGCAGCTCATCCCTAGTCATATTGCTAAAGTTTAGCGTGCGGGTTGCGCCTCCAGGCTCACCAACAGTTTCTACTATCTTGGTGCCATCCCTGTTATTACTAATGCCTTTAATCTGAAGTTTTACATCCTTGGCTTTCAAAAAATGCAGCTGTTGGGCATCGCGCACATTGCGCTGTAGGTTGTATTGGTGTTTTACTCCAGGCTTTATATCCACCGGAAAGCCAACCACCAGCTTGCCGGCTTTAAAATAGCTGTGCAAGTGTTTTTTGCGGATAGACTCCAGTACATCAAAAGCGGAGGCATTGCTTATAATAAACTTGCCTAAATTCACATCATCAATAATCTCATGCTCATACTCCGGAGCCACATAATTCAACAACTCGCTTAGCGTAATACTAGAAAAAGAGGTGTTAAAAGTGCTTTTACGCAACTGGTACATCTCATCTTCGCACTCAATAAGCACCGGTATGTCGGCACTAATATCTTTCACGTAGCCCTCAAACTCAACAGCTAAATCACCATCGTAGCCTTGCTCAATCACCACAGGGTCATCTACCGAAATAAAATCCAGTAAATATTTACGCTCCAGGCTTTCATTTCTACCGGCCACCAGCGCGCTAATGTTTCTTGGCAGCGTTAGCTTGGCCGTATCACTTTGCAGCTTAATGCTCTCGCGGATGTGAATACTATTGACGAAATCAAATTGCACCTTGCCAATGGTAACCCTACAGCTCATATTGTTATATAGATAAGGCATCAGCTATTCGGGTTTAAAAGAGTGAATCCAACTTCTCTAATAGATCGCGCTTCAATACTGTATTGCACGGTATCTTTAAACCCTGCCAACCCTTTAATCTTTACAGACTTTAAAAAGATACTGGTGATGCCTTCATCCAAAAAAGCAGAACCACTCACCTCAATAACTCCGTTGTTTCTAAACAATCGCTTTAGTGCTTTAACCTTATTGGATGGGCGGTTATGGTTATCCATATCTATGAGCAAACCACTCATTCTAATAGATGTTTGACGCGTATTCCAACGCTCAATTACTTCGTCTTCATCACTGTTTACAGGTGTAACAATGTGTGTTTTGGACTGGTCAAATTCCAAAAAAGAAGGTGGCGGGGCAAAAATGCTATCCACACTTTTGCTACCGCCACCTCGCCCAAACGGAAAGGAAGAAAAGTTTAATACGGTAGGCTCTTCGCCTTCTTTTTGATATTCAAAGCTCAGCTGGTCATCATTAGGATCTCCATCTTCATACTGATCCAACCGATAAGGATCAACAGTAGCAACACGCGGAAGGGTATTAGCTATCGCAAAGCCAAATGCGGCTTCGTACCTCCCTCTTAACGCTATGCTTACCAGTGCCATTATTCGCTTTTTTTAACTCCAATTATTCCTTTACTCTCAAGCCATTTTATCTGATACCATTTTTCCGCCCATACATCATCTTCCAGCTGCTCCGGAAAAGGAATGTGTAAATAGTAACTTATAAGAGCGTTGATTTTCCTATTTACATCGCGGTCATCACGGTGATGGATACCGTAATCACCGCCTAGAAGTTTTTTATCTCAAAACTTCCAATAGGGAATAAATCGGTAATGGCCGAAACGCAAGTGTTAAAGAGGTAATCATCTCCATGCACTTGGTCAATATTGCTCACCAAGCAGTTTCGCACCAATATCTTTTGCGCCTTACCAGGATCACGATCCAAGAACTTCATAAACTCATCCTGCGTGGTACGATTTGGAACCAATACAGCTACCTCCAGGCTCTGTTTTCCATTTTCGTCCATATCCAACAAAATACGCTTGATGCGTCCGCTCTCAATTCGCGCTTTGTACTTTTCACGCAATACTTCCAACACTTCAGGCGAAAGCTCATGAACAATTTTTGCGTCTAATTTTTCTTTTGATTTTTCCGTTTTCATCTTTCTATTTGGGGTTTAATAAAGCCCCACGCTATACGTGGGGCTTCTCTTATTCACTGCCGGTTTCTCCAGCACTAGTTATAGTTTATACGTTATTCAATCCTACATTAAGGGCAAACAGCGGGTATTGCATTTGCAAGCCCATGTCTCCAGTCACCTCACGGCCTTCCGTCATAAACTTGGCGGTGATGGTATCGTTTACAATTGCATTGTAATCGTTCACGAAGGTCACATTGATCTCAAACGGCCTCAATGAAAGTAAACTGCCATTGGCTGTTTTCTCTAAAGGCGTTATGTTGTGCATCGCTACCGACATGGATGCATTGGGGGTCTTCTTACCAATACTCCAATGAGTGGGGTCGTTACTACCTAGCGAATAGCCAAGTTGATGCTCCTGTTCATTCCCATATACAATCTCGGCTAGATCAAAGAGAACTCCGTTAATCGTGATTTTAGCATCACCACTATCGTAGGTCTTACCATTTTTAATTATAGTCGCCATTACAAACTGCGTTTAATGTTAATATCCCCCTCAATGGAATTGGCATAGCCATAAGGCACCACCTTAAAGCTAGTCACCTTAAGCACCTTCTCTACCACCAAATCACTATTGGCATCAATGGTTAAGTCTCCTGCGCTAATTTCTTTTCGCAACACCATTTCATTAAATACCCCTAAGCCAATACCTCTAAAGTATTCCGTTACACCCGTAGGCAATAAGCCCGTTTTAGGATCAACAGGGTGGTTGCTCTTAACCTTCGGTAACAAAGCAGTTCTAAGCTCTCTAGTTGCCTTATCCAAGGTTCGCCCATAACTTATAGTATGCTCGTTAATGTTCCCATCAGCGTCAATTTCGGTGGCCACACACGTGTGATCTCCATTCCATCGCACACCTGAAATCCCTACATAGGTTACCCCAAATACATACCCTTTGTTTTCCAAGGTTTGTAAGTCGGTAGCCTGTTTCTTGTTTTTAACATGATTGCTTAATCCTGCCACCATCCAAGCGTCAGCACCTGAATCAGTTAAATTAAAGGCCTCGTTATCTCCCATGTTTTGATTGATAGCTGCCTTAGAAACCGTTCCAATTGCAGTACCTACATCGGCCATTGTCTGCATGAATACTGGTGTAGCACCATTTACGGTCGCCAAACTATCTGCGTACTTCCAATCTTGACCGATTATCACAGTCACTTTTCCGGCCTTTACATTAGGAATACCTTTTAAATCAGCCGAAGCCGCAGCGTTACCCACATAGTCTCTCCCCTCCAGCAATACTTGTAAAGGCATAGAGGAATCGTAACACCATTTAGCAAAAGCCTGGGCAAGCGGCATGGCATTATACACATCTGCACTCATGCCGTTTAAGGCAACCGGTGCAACCGTTGGGTTGGTGCTTACGCTAAGTTGCCTTACCTCACCTTCCGCATACATAGCCAATTTCTTAGCGGGCGAATCATGCGCTCCAACAGCGGTATCCGTAAAAATTTCAACTTGCGTGGTAGCCTGCGCTACCAACATCAAGTAAAGTTTTGTGCCAGCACCAGCCATTCTGTAAAACTCACGCAGCTGTCGCGCTGCGGTTACAAAATTGGTGGTGTCATGGTCTTCATCCAGTCCCAATGCTTTGGCATCGTCAATGTTGAAAACCTGAGTAGGTTCGTTCAGCGCCAAACCCGTGGCCGCAGGGGTAGCAATTATCATTGCTGATATGCTATCCCCTTCGGTGTTTACGGGAGCGCCTTGCGCACCTTTTCCAATGTCAACTCCGTTAAGATTCGCCATTGTTCTTTTCGTTTATTTCAGTCAATATTACTTGACGAGCCGCATCAATGTTGGGCTGACCCACCACATCCGCATCAAATAAGCTGTCTAAAGAGTCCAGCTCACTGCGCTTAAGCTCCCCAAGAGCCGCCTCAGCTTCATCACCAACCTTTCCGTCCAACTTCTTAACCACTTCGGCTCCAAGCTTGGCAGCGGCTTCCGCCTTGGCCTTGGCTTTCTTTGCGTCCGCATCCGCCTTGGCAGCTGCTTTTTCAGTATCCGCAGCGCTTGTAATACCCTGCATTTCTGCCTTGGTGATTTTAAGCGCCTTCTTATCGCTAAGCATGGCAAAGTTTTCACTGGTAAAAAATTCACCTTTACCATTCACATACAGCTCTTTACTCTTTGTGCTTTCAAACACACCCAAAGCTGCTTGGGCTAATTTTTTATCAATCTTCATCGTGTCAGATTTTGGTTAAACGTTATCAGATACAATCGCACCAATAGCACGTTGCTTTTTAGGCAGTACTATGTAATAGTGACGTGCAGCATACTCATACTGCTGCATTCTAGCAGTTGGGTCATCAGCATATTGTCTAGTGCTACCACTAGCTCTAAACATATCGTCATTAACAAATACGGTTGAACATTTTTGATCTCCACCAGCCGGAACAGATGCAAAAGCCTTTTTTACTAAGGTTGCTGGATTAATGTAGGGCGTGTTCACATACCAATACCCTTTCAGCCCTAGCAAATACTGATTAAGCTTACCGCCTGATAGATTTGTCATTTGAGATTTAGCTGCGTTGTCAGCATCTAATCCCTCCTTAATAAGGTCATTTAGGTGATCCGAGCAAAGCACCAAGGTTCTTCCTTCCTCCTCAATTCCAGCATTGTCAAGGGCTGTTTTTAGTCTCAATAAATCCTGAAACAACAACCTTTTTCTGCCTGAACCATCATTTGGCCCGGTTGTAACCAAAATAGGTGTAGCGGCAGTATTGGCTGCTGGCGTAATAGCGTGTAAGGCTTTACGGTGCTTCGTTTTCATGATCGCCTTTACGTGCTTTTTCTGCACCACTTTAATCTTGTTGTAGGCGATGTATTTAATTTCATCTTCGGTAACCGGAGTTACATGAGTTTGAAACTTGTCAAGATTAATCGGAATATCAGCATCCACTTGAGGCTGGTAGGGAATGGGATAAGTGTTGTTATTAATCAACACCTCCGGATCAGCGCCCACGTCAACTAGATGAATGGTTTCATTTTCTCCATTCTTACTACTTGTTACATGCCGGCTTTCATCGGGTATTTCGCCTAAAAAGGATGCCTCTTCAGTTGCCTCGAACTCCTTGACCATTACATCCGTCCATATCTCCTTATTTAAACCGGCAAAGGCCAAGTTTTTGCCCGCAACAGGCACAAAGGAGGTTGCTAATGCAATAAACAAGGCCGTGTAAATAGGCACGCCAGCCATTGCTAAAGTGCTGCCTAAAATGAACACCGCTAAAAGGGCGTAAAAGAGTTTTAAAAGTTTTGGAATTTTCATCACGTAATTTTTTGAGTTTATCTAATTTTTGATTGTACTATACCTGCAACAGCGCCAGTTAAGCGTTGTAGTCCGTATTGTATTTTGCTTTAAACATGGCCTTAAAGGTTTCATGCTGTGGGTGGCCAGCCTCCGACATCGCCTCCAGTGTGGCAGAATCTTTTTCCTGCATCTCATCCCAACCTTTAGCCGTAGCAGATGGTTGAGAACCGCCTGAACTTTGATGGATCTTACCAAAAATGCTTTCGCGCTTGGGCATACTACTCAAAATGGCTTGTAGCGTAGCAATGCCGCTATCCTTACCAATTTGCTCATAATGGGCTTTAGTTTCAGCGGTTATTTGCCCGTCCTTTTCGGCTGTAGTAATTACAGCAACCAAAGCTTCAGCAGCGCTAGTGTCTAACTTCGCTTGCAAGGTTTCTTTAGCCTTTTTTTCAAGGTTAGTTTTACTTGCCTCCGCTTCTAATTTTGCTTTGCAAGCGGCAATAATGGCCGTATCGCTGCTTTCAGCAGATACACCCTGAAGCCCTAAAGCCTCAATTAGTTCCTTTTTCATAGGATCGGTATTTGAATTTTGAATTTGTTTTTGTTGAGATTGCAGCTCAGGATCCTCAGAAAAAGAATCATCCTTAGCCTCGTAAAAGGCAGCTATTTTCATGTCCTTAAGGGCATTAATCTTTTTAGTAGGCAACACCTTAGTTACTATTTCATCTACTAAGCCCTCAGCCAGTGCTTTTTTGGCGTTGAAAAAATTATCACCGTCCAACCATTTTTCTACATAGGCTTTGTCCTTACCAGTTTTAGCCATGTATAAATCCACAAACACCGTCTCCAAGCCCTGCAAGGTTTCGGCAGTTTTAAAAAAAGTCTTGGAGGTGCCTCTAACAGCCGTACTGGGTGCATGAGTCATAATATTGGCATTAGCCGCAATAAAAATCTTGCTGGCCGCCAGCATCATTATAGTACCCATAGAGGCCACAAGCCCATCTATATAAACATGAACTTCACTCTTAAGCGCGCCCAGGGTATTGTAAATAAGATTGCCTTCAAACACATCACCACCATTGGTATGCATATGAATGGCAAGGGTTGGATACTTACCATCAATCGCCTCCAGTTGGCGCGAAACCCACGCACCATCACCGCTATAAATGTTTCCGTAAAGCTTAATGACGTTTTCCTTGGCTGTAAATAGCATAGCTCGAATTAGATGGACAAAACTATTTGGAGCCCTCAGCCTATTGCAGTAAGTGTGAATACTGCATCAAAAATTTACCTCAAATGCACACATTAAGTGCAAAATGCAGGGGTAGCCGCAGTTTTGTCCACATGAAAGCAAATGACCGTAAGAGAGCCTATGCCGAGCGCCTGTATGTTGAAGATGGTTGGACGGCAAAGGCAATCGCTGATACGGTGGGGGTTTCTGAAGTAACCATTGGTAACTGGGGTCGAAAAGATGGCTGGAAGTCGAAGCGAGATGAAATGCTGGCCGCACCGCATAAAATCAAGCAAGTAATACTTCAGCAAATACAGCTGGTAGCAGCTGGCGAAAAACCTACTGTTAACAGCGATGATCTCTCTAAACTAACTCGTGCTTTAGAGCGGGTAGATCAGAAAGTAAGTGTACAGCTCATTATTACGGTTTTTAAAGAATTTGACAACTGGCTGGCCAGCTCGGATATAGACACCGAAAAGCTAACCGCCATGATGGAGAATCACAAAAACTACATCAAACACCGCATTGACTTGGAAGGATGACGGAAGCTGCTCTTAAAAAATTACAGGAAGCGTATGAGCTGCATTGCCGTAGTGTAATAAAATCTACCACCAAGGCACAAACCAACAAGCTTAAACCCACGCTTGAAAAAGACTACACCGCTTGGTTTGAGTTCTATTTAGCACACTATGCTAAAAGCAAATGCTCCTGGTACCAAAAGAAACTCGCAAACCTTCTTATAAAGAACCGTATTGTCTTCATTATTCTTAGGGTTTTTCGAGGCGGTGCAAAGTCAGTACATGCCAACATTGGTGTGCCGTTATATCTATATCTAGTTAAAAACGAGTTGGGTTTTATGCTTCAAATTGGAGAGAATGAAACCAAAGCTAAAAAACTACTTAGCGACATTCAGGCAGAACTCAAGTACAACAAACGGCTAGAACAAGATTACGGCAGCAGATTTAGACATGGAGACTGGTCTGACGGTGAGTTTACAACAATTGATGGTGTTCACTTTTTTGCATTAGGCATTGGGCAAAGTCCAAGGGGTATTAGAGACTTGGACAAACGTCCGGATTACATATCCGTGGATGACGTGGATAGCAAAAAAAGAGCAAAAAACCCAAAGCTCGTAAAAGAACTATTCGAATACCTCAAGGAAGATATTTGGGGATGTTATGGAAAAGACCGACAGCGCTATATCCAAAGCAATAACAGGTTTTCTAAAAACACTGTGGTACATCTAATGTCCGAGCATTTTCAAAAAGTGATTCGCGAATACAAAGAGTTTGGCTATAAAATAGCACACCATATTATCATCGTAAAAGGTGTAATGGACAATGGGCAAAGCGGATGGCCTGAGCGCCATGACTTGAAGTTCTGGCACAAGAAACGCATTGACATGGGTGAACGAGCCTTTCAACGCGAAATACAAGACCACCCCATTGAGGAAGGAACTGTTTTTAAAAACGAATGGATCAACTGGGGCGCGATGCTCCGGTTAGACCAGTACGATGCCCTTTGCGTTTACGGTGATCTATCGTATAAAGAATTAGGAGATTATAAGGCCATTGTGCTAATGGGAAGGCAAGGAAAAGACTTCCACATTATTGCCGCCTTTGTGCGCAAAAGCACCCGAGCTATTGCCGCTGGGTGGCTTTACGATTTATATGAAAGCCTCAAACTAAGCCGCTTTAACATTCGCTACCTCATTGAAGGATCCTTTGCGCAAGATGAGTTTGTGCATGACTTTGATGCGGAAGGCGAAAAGCGTGGATACTTTATTCCGGTGGTAGCTGATAAAAAGAGCAAAGCCAATAAACACGAGCGTATTGAAGGTATGAGCGGGTTCTTTGAACGCGGAAACGTAACTCTTAATGAACGTAAGCGAAGTACCAATGATTTTTCCGCGCTAGTAGATCAAATATTAAGCTTTGAGAAAGGCTCACAAGTAAACGATGACGCGCCCGATGCCGTACAATCATGCCTTAGCGAACTTAATACAATGGGTAAAGCCTTTAACGTAAAAACCCAAAGCCGTAAGGATTTAAGACAGAACAAGAAAAACAGATTTTAATGGCACAATTCATTTTTGACCAGGACTATCAAGTCCTCGTAAGGACGGAAATCATGGGAGTGCTTTCCGAAGACTACACCCCAACCAAGCTATTAAGAGCGGAGGAAATGGCTATTTCGCAAATGCGCAATTACCTTCATTCGAGATACGACTTGGACAAGGTGTTCAGCGTGGGCGACCTAGCAGAAACAAATGCCGGCTTCGATCTACGCGCTTTTTCAGAACCTGACTATGAGCTATCCGTTCTTTCGGGTACCGATGAGCGGAACGCCCATATTGTAATGCTGGTTATTGATTGTGCCTTGTACCATCTGTATTCATCCTTGGCTCCCAACCTTATGCCGGAGCATCGCTCCCAACGCTACGAAGACGCTTTAAACTGGCTCAAATCCATTGCTAAAGGTGATTTTATTGCAGACTTGCCGTTGACTGAAGATGCCGATGGTAATAGCGCTCCGGAAATAAGAATGGGAAGTAAATATTCACCTTCTAACCAACGCTGGTAATGATAGTAGATAAAACGGGTAACCCCATGAAAATAACGGCTAAAGCCGAAAGAAGAAGCGGAAGCAACAACCCTAATCCAGTAATTGCACGTATCGCTCAGCAATTTAAAGATCGTAGCCGAAAGGATATTGACAAATGGCGCGCAGCGATGGCGATGGCTGAAGACAAAGACGAGCCACGTAGAGACTTCCTCATTAATTTAATTGAAGACTTGTTGACCGATGGACACGTGCAGAGCCAAATGCTTATTCGTAGAGCTGCTGTACTTAACACGCCTTTTCAAATCCAAAGTAAAAAGTCCGGAAAGATTGATAAGGATAAAACAGATCTGTTACAATCCAAATGGTTTTATAAGCTGCTTTATGAGTGTGTAGAAACCACCTTCTTTGGCTTTTCTGCAATAGAACTACAGCAAGTGATAGATGGCAAGCCGGAGTTTAAACTAGTACCCCGTAGAAATGTGGTGCCACATAAGGGATATTACATTCCTGACTTATCTGAGCCGTCCGAAAAACTACCCTACAATGTTCCGGAGTCCGAGAAATGGCTTCTCACCTTTGGAATTGAAACAGATTTAGGTGTGCTAAACAATGTGGTACCAAACATGATTTGGAAACGCAATGTAATGCAATCATGGGCTGAGTTTTGCGAAAGGTTTGGGATCCCACTGGTAACCGCCACCACCTTACGAAACGATGATAAGGTGATTGCGCAAGTAGAAGAAATGCTCCAGCAATTGGGTGAAGCGGCTTACGCTGTGTTTCCTGAAGGCACTCAAATTGACTTTAAAGATGCCGAAAAGCGTGACACCTACGAGGTGTTCAACCAAAAGAAAAAGGCCAATAACGAGGAAATATCCAAGGCTATTATTGGTGGTACAATGGTGTCTGATGATGGTAGTTCACGCAGCCAGTCCGAAGTGCATGAACGAAACCTGGAGGAACGAATTGCGCCAATGGATAGGCGTGACATATCCTTCTTTGTAAACGACCAGCTATTGCCTTTACTGGCCATGCACGGCATTAGCTTTACGGATGATGACAAGTTTGTATTTGAACTCAATCAAGAAATTGAGGTAACCGAGCATTGGACAATTGTTAAAGGCTTGATGGACGAAGGTTATGAGGTGGAAGAGAGCTGGCTCAGCAAAACCTTTAATGTTCCTATTACCGGAAAAAAAAAGCCCAAACCAAACCCAACCCAATAGACGCTTTGAACACAAATGACAACATAAAAGGTTTAACATTACCGCAGTATGCGGAGGATTCCTGCTGTGTTCAAACACCGTTCAAAATGGAAGGTAATGGGTACGATAAGCGTATGCAAGAGCTTCACGAGCAGCTCTACACCGATTACTACAACAAAAAGAATACTGTATCCAGCGAGTTTAAAATCATTGCCCTGGAGGGAATGAAATTAGTTACCGGACTGCGCCAAGGATGGGGCAACCGTGCGGTAGAAGCAGCTTGGAATGCGCCCGATCATCAAATGCTAGCCGCAATGGAGTTAAACATTTGGAACTTTGCCAGCAGCAAAACAGAGGCACGCTTAGCGGCCATGTCTGATCTAATCATAAACAAAGAGAAGGAAGGCATTAACAGCTTTGGCGATTTTAGAAAACTAGCGGCCAAAAGGATAGATCGTTTTAATGCGGATTGGCTCAAAACAGAGTACGACACCGCTGTTTCTGTGGCTCAAAATAGTGCCGCTTTTGCAAGAGCCTGGGAACAAAAGGATGAGTTTCCATTTTTTCAGTATCAAACTGTTGGCGACTCAAATGTACGAACCAGCCATGCTGCACTAAACGGAAAAGTTTTTAACCTGAAGGATGGTGCCGCTCGTAGGCTTTGGCCACCAAACGACTACGGCTGCCGGTGCGAAATGATCCAACTACCAAGTCGCGTTCAATCATCTTCTGTTACACGTGGTAAAGAAGGTATTGAAATATTGGGTGATGTATTTAAACGAGGAGAATGGAATGTAAACAGAGCGGAATCAAAATCTGTTTTCAATCAAAAACAACGCTATTCACGTATTACCGCGCTAAAAAGCAAGCTCGAAAACAGCAACTATAAAACTTATGGTATGCCTACCATTGCCGAAATAAGTAAAGGGAAAACACCGCTTAAGCTAGACACCTCCATTACGCCTGGTAACGTAAAAGAATTATTTGTACCAGCTGGCAAAACAAAGGGCGGTGGTCGCTTTATGGGCTTTACCGACTACTTGGGTCGTAAAATGATTTTAAAGGAAAAGGCTTTTAAGGATCATACTACCAAGGTTAAATACACCAAGCAGAACCGCCACCAGCAATTCGGAAAAGTGGGTGAAGTATTAAAAACACCGGACGAAGTTTGGATTAACCCTCACGAAAAAGAGTTTAATGCTACTTACCTGAAGTATTACAGTGATGCCACCATTGTTGTGCAAACAACGCTGCAAAACGAATGGTTAACCGTAGAAACGTGGTACCAGCTGGAGAGAAATGAAAAATCAATACGAAAGGGATTGGAAATAAAAAGGGAGAGGTCTTAGATGCACGCTCATTCGAATACTGACGAGGGCTACTCCCGGTTGCACTCACGCCCCTGCACTTTCACCTAAGACCCCTTTGGGATTACAAATATACAAAAATGAAAGCATTTTATTTAAAACTGATAGATCAGCTCACCAAATCCGCAGAGGTTAAGGCAAGCTTTATTGATAAAAAACTGGATCCCATTAAAGCGGTTGATCTATACAAAGGGCAATATCTCAATCCCAAAATATTTGAAATGTACCCGCAACCCTGCGTATTCATGGATTGGACAATCCTGTATGATTCTGATAATTCAAAAAATCCGAGCAAAGTGCAAATTGGGATCCACTTATCAATTGAACAGCTGAGAGACACCAGCAGCTTAAGCAAGCAGCTGAGCAAAAGCCTACTCTTATTTGATTACATAGATGAAACCCATAAAGCGGTTAAGAAAATTACAACGCCCATTACCGGCAAGCTGAGACTTGTTGACGAAGGCGTAGTGGACGAAGCAAGCTCTTTATCAATCTATAAAATTACATACCAAGCCGAATACAGCGGACGAAAAGAAGACGCTATGGAAGATTACGATTGTACCGATGGAGAAGGGGAAATTGAAATGCAAGGTGAACTAATCGATCACTTCGAATTATAACGCTGTTCAAACGCTGTTCAAATTGCGTTTTAAGAGCTTTTAATTAAAAAGAGGTAACCATAAACAACACAGTAGTAAAAAAGGCAAATGAAAGGGTTTATTGAACAACTGAAAAACATAGACAAAGCCGTTAAGGTGATGCCTCGTAGAATGGGCTTAGTAGCCGTAAAATTCTCCAAGGATCGGTTTGTTCAACAGGCATGGGTTGACCATACTACCCAAACATGGCCAAAACGAAGAACCAGCCGTGGCAGCAAACAAAGAGATAGAGGTGCCATTTTAGTGGACACCGGAAGACTCAAACGCTCCATAAGAGTAATATCAACCAGTAGCACGCGCGTGTTAATTGGCACAGACGTACCCTATGCCCAAGCCCACAACGATGGATTTAAAGGCACCGTAAAAGTAAAACAGCACACGCGCAGGACTTTTGAAAAAAACAAAAGGGGTACCGGAGTATTTAGTGTGCGCACCCGAAAGGAAAGAACCAAAACGGTAAAAGAGGAAACCGGTCAACTAATTACGGTAGGCGCTCATTCGAGAAGGATCAATTTACCGGAACGAAAATTTATTGGCAACTCAGCGGTACTAGCCAAACAAATAGAACGAGCAGCAGCGGCACAAATTCAAAAAGCACTTAAATAACATGGCGGCAAAAAGCAAATTAGAACTTTTACTGGAGCTTAAAAACAAAATGTTTAACAGTAAAATCATGAAGACCAAGCGCAAATTCAACAAATCGGTTGATACGATGCGTGGCAGAATTAATAAAATGAAGGTCGAGTCGGCCAAGGCTTTTAGAGCCATATCTGATGAGTTTCCTAGAATTGGCAGAGGCGTTGATCTATTGACCAATAAGTACGTGCTAATGGCCAGCGCGCTAGCGGGAATTGTGTTACTCTATGGCCAAGCGGGCAAATCAGCGGCCAGCTTTAACCATGAGTTTTTACAAATAAAGCAGCTTAACCTTGATAAAAACAGGGGGGATTTAGCGGCCTATAAAAACGAAATTAGAGACACGGCCTTTGTATTGGGTGCTGATCTTAATAAAGTAGCAGGAGCCTTTTATGATGTGCAAAGTGCTACCGGACTTTACGGCCAAGGCGTAAAACAAATTGTTAAGGATGTTGGTGAATTTTCATTGGCCACCGGTGCCGATCTAAATGATAGCATAAACGCTACTACCAAAGCTATGAAAGCCTTTGGTTTGGAGACCAAAGATGTAAGGGGATTGTTGGCCAGCAACGCCAAAACTGTACAGGTGGGCATTACCACATTTAAGGATTTGGCAAGAGTGCAAACGGAATACGCTGGTGCAGCAGCTGGAGCAGGTCAAACTTTTGATGTAGCCAACAAAATATTTGCGGCTTTTACCAGTATTGCTAAGGATAGCAACACAGCGGCCACCATGACCAAAACTGCTTTTGAAGGTTTAACCCAAAAAAGCACCGTTAAAGGCTTGCGCGAAATAGGGATTAGCCTTTACAATAACAATGGCCAAGTGCGCAACCTAGCCAATGTTTTAGAGGAGGTAAGTGGCAAGTTTAAGGACATGTCTCCAAAGCAAATTGATGCGCTTATCAACAAAATAGGTGGCCCAGAAGGCTTGCGTAATTTGTTTGTTAAACTGAAGACCGGAGCGGATGACTTTTTCACCACGCTTAATTCATTTGACTCCTCCAGCTTCGATCTGGACAAAGCTTTACGAAATGCCAAAAGCGATGTAACCGTGCTAGGCGGCATCGTAAAAAATAGGTGGAATACTGTATTAGCCAAACTGGGAGAGCGTGTACTGCCTACCGTAGCGCGAGTTTTAGATAAGGTGGATAAAGGACTGGTGTATTTATATACTGATGGCCAAAGGGTATTAGACTGGACGTACAAGACAATTGCAGCCTTTGTAACCTTTAAGGCTACCACCTTTGCGCTAAACAACAACATCATTAAACTAGCGGTATCGGCCTTACCAAGTTTGTCCGGCGGCCTTACTAAGTCAACAGCAAAAATGAAAGCCTTTTCAGCCTCCATTAAAACCAATGTAATTGGTATAATGGTAACCTTGTTGATGCAGCTTGAAATGCAACTAGATCAGGTAAGTGAAAAGATGAAGGAAATTGCGAATCGAGATAGAGACCGCAAAAAGTTCTCGGACAACCTTCACAAAAACACCGAACTGGATAGACGGAAGGCGATGAACACATCCAGTAAGGATCAGTTGCGGGATGTAAAATCATCCGCTGAGGGGCGTTTAAAAGAGCTGCAAAACATAGACCTAGGGCTTAAAGCCATTACCAACATACCCAATGCCGACTATTTTAGTGGTAAGGCCAAGCGAAACAAAAACCTTAATGCAATTGAGGTGGCTCGTGAGGAACTAAAGCAGCTGCAAAAAATTCAAAACCCATCAATTTACGACAAGCAGCAAATTGCCAAAAAACAGGATACCATTAAGCAAAATGAAATGGTGCTTACCGGTGGACTTTCGTTTGACGATCTGAAACAGCTGATTCGTAAAAACAAGAATATCATTGAGCAAACCAAGGATAGAATTGGTGATGAGGAAGAAGGCGCACTAGCTGGCACAGGGGGAGGCACACCAGGAGCCGAAGACATCACGCAAGTTACCGGCACCGGTAGTGCCGTTAGAAACATCACCGTACACATTGATGCCTTTAACAAAGGAGGCATTAATACGGCCAATACCGTACTTAATAAAATGAGCGCTGAAGAAATAGAGCGCTGGTTTAATGAGGCCATGCTTCGCGTGGTTCGTAATCTCGAAATTTCACAATAACAATTAAATATTAGATCATGGAAAGACAAACACAAGTAGCGGGCGTAAGAAAGTGGTATGGCGATGCCTGGATCAAGCTGCAAAACCAACTCTACGCGGCCATCGAAAATGGTGTATTGGGCGATTTGCCAAACGTTATTTTATCAGGCTGCCAGTTATCACCTAATGGAGGTAACTACGATATTGGCGCGGGCATTGTGCTTATTAACGGCATCATTCACATAAGCGATAGTGCTGAAAATGTACCTATGCCCGCATGGCTAGAATCCAACGTAACCAGTGTACAAAAGCCTTATAGTGATACCCTTTTAAAAGATACCGAAGTACACTATAAAACATCTATTGTAGGTGCTGCACCAGCTAATGGTATTGCTCTTACGGCAAACAACCAGCCAAGGGTACTTAAACCATACTTAAGCGCAGCGGGTAATTTAAACGGTTTGCCTAAGTCCGATTCGTTAGTATTAAACAATGCTCACGTATTGGCCACATCAGCTGCGGTATTTGCCTTAAACGCTGCATTTAACACGCTCAGCGCCACCGTGGCAGCGGTAGTGGCACGCGCCAATAAAATGGGAACGGCCTATTACAGTTTTACCAGCACCAGCGCAGGGAGCCACGGATCACCAACGCAAGTACCTTGGGATTTGAAAAGCGGAAACATATTGCCAAGCCCTTCCGGTGATGTGTTGTTTAAAAATGGAGGAACCTACCGAATTGAAATACTACAATCTACCATAGGTGGTAGTAATTTGTTTTTAAACGATGGTGATTCAAATCAAAATCCGGTGTATCCTGGTGTTTTTACACACAGCAATTTATCGGGTAGTGATAAGGTGGGAAGTTTTAGGTTTTTGAGCGAAGCAGATCCCATTGAAATAATTGTAACCTTGGTTGGGCTTTAACGCTTATTCCTAAAATAGCGCCTAGTAATATCAGTTAGGTATAAACCTAACCACCACAAGGCTATTAAACCAATAATTTCGTACCACAGCATGGTGCAAAAATACAAAAAGCCCCACACCAAATGGCGTGGGGCTTTTTACGTAAATAGAGGGGTACTACTTACTGCTATTCTGCTTTTTCATTTCCTTCAGCATTTCCTCCAGTATCGAATTTTGCAACTGTTGTTCTTTAATAGAATCGTTAATTCTAAAATACCAAAGGCTTACACCTCTAAGCACTAACAACACTGCAAAGGCAACGCCTAAAGCAACAATTAAAGCAGTAAAACTCACAAATTCCATAGCATATATTTAAAGGTTAAAATTTAATTAATTACGTATTACTTTAGGGAATCCATCCTCTAATTTTCGATCAATCTCAACTCGTTGGCCAAAAATAGACATCTCATTTTCCCAATTCACATATACAGGTGAAAGATCACGCATTGCATTTCGAAAACAATTATAATCACCAATACTTAAAAGAATCTTTTCAATAGTATGGCCATTTCGTTTTATTGATATGTATTGCTGCCAAATTTTACGCAACTGTTGATCTTCGTAATTGTTTACTTGTTCACACATATTGTTTTCTTGTTTAATCATTCCAAGGCTCAGCGTTCAAATAGCTTTCCGGATACAAGGGCTGTTGCCCAGGGCTCAATTTAAGGTTATTTTTATACAGCTTAATGTACAGCATGGCCTTTATCTTTTCATCCTTAGTGCAACGTTTCCATCTTGCCTCAGCCCTTTTCTTATTACGCTTAACATTGTAGGTCTCATAAAAATTAGCAAAGCTTAAATCGGTTTCTACAGCGTGTAAGCTCCATTTATTCGCCTCAGCCCTTTCGTTAAGCCTATCAATAGTAATTGGCCAGTTCTTAAAAAAGTTGATTAATCCTCTTTCCGGTAGGTTTTCAAAAGTAATGCTCACCAGCAATTCGGTTTCAAAATCAAAGCCCACCTTAATGCTTGCACTAAGGCTTCTAGGGCTGGTTATCAAGTATTCTTTTAATAGCATTTTGTTATTTAAGCGGTTCCTCTATCTAATTTCCAATACACTTCTCTAAAAACGAGATCACCATATATCCCGAATGACTCAGTCCGCAAACCCGAAACCAAATCCATGTAATTAACCAATACAATGGCTTCGGTTTCTTTAAGCTTAAACTTTGTGTTTTCGGCACCATCTACCATGCGTTTTACAAATTTTTGCGCCAGCTCTTTGGCGGCTAATCGCAATAATTTTTCCATCCTTCGCTCAGCTGGGGTGGTGTCACCTATAAATCGTGAGGGTTCGGGCAACTCCACATCCCAAATCACATTAAAGGCTCGTAGCTCTTTGCGGTCAAATTTTAATGTTATTGTTTTCATTCAATATCCCTTGTTTTTGGCTTTAATGGCCAATAATTCAGTCGTTACTTTTTAAGTGCTTTCATAATCTCTTGGCGCTCATCATCACTTAATGGTTCCATTTTTATCGCAAAAAAGTCCGTGCTTTTAATCTCCTCCATCAACTTAATGTAATTGATAGGCTCCAACTTTTTTAACGCTGTTTCCCAATCCAACCCATGTACTTCGCGCAATTCCTTTTTGGCATTTACATCCAAATAATTGTAATAGGTACGCTTTGCAATGAAAAAAGACGGGTAAATAATCCTTTTGTAAACCGTTTGCCTGGACAAACCTTTAGTGGTGAGTGCCATGTCTATTTGTTGGATCCGAGCAATTTTGAGTAGTGTGTTCTTGGTCATGTGTGATTTTACCGATTTATTGATTGATGCCCTTTACATAGCTTTTGTAAACCCTCTCGGCTTGGCTTACCAAAGTTACCAGCTCATGGTAGCTGTGTTTATTAAATGGCTTTTTAACGCTTGAGTACTTCTCTACCCATGCCTCTAATTGCGCCATGCTGTAGTTCATTTTATAGTGCAGCAACGCAATTATCTTTCTACGCATTTGGTTGGCGGGGGTATTATCCCAACGGGTATTAATCTCTTTGTAATACCTTGATCGTACCAACAGCATAAAACCGCTCCGTTCATCAGCGCGCAGCTGCTCTATACTATCGGCTTGGTTTTGTGTAAACTCACTCACCAAAAGGCTCTCGGGCAATGTAATGCCGTGCTCGTGTAACAGCTTTTTAGATAGGCGTTGGTATTCTTTCATAACCCTAAAGTTTGCTGAGCTTGCTTTGCAACAGGCTTATCCCAAATTACAAACTCTTTGTTACCGCCAAACCTTGATCTAGGCTTAGCACGGTAGTTATGCACCAATATTTTCACATCGCTCATAAACTCCATATCTCTAGCAGCTTGTAGCTTGGGTTTATCTCCCTTTGCCCAGCTAACTACTACAAAACTTTTTCTTGGAAACGTGTTTCTCAGCTCTTTATATTGCGCCACACTAAGCCCCGAATAATCTACGCTATCAATAATTACCACACGGGGTGAAGCGCGCTTTTTAAGCCTAAAAACAAGGTCTTCAAAAGACTCTTGGGCAATAGCAGTAACACGGCCACTTACTTCCTGCATATTGTTTCTAATGGCCGCTTCTTGTATTGTAGAACCAATACCCTCCTCATAAGTACAGTACAATGTACGTGTAAATTGAGCCATATATTTGGCAAACTTCATACAAAAGTCTGTTTTTCCGTGGCCACTATCACCTGTAATACTCATCGAAAAATTTTTCTCGGGCTTACCAAAGGTGGCCAACCAGTCGCCTTCAAATTCATACGTCTCAAACTTCCGTTTGAGTAAATTGTTCATTCCTATCGCTTTTTTCATATCTCCGTTTGTTATTTACTAGCTCAAATTTCCTAGGTCTTCAGCGCACCATCCGCAAGCCAAACAGCTGCATTCAAACACACCACCTATAACACATTTACCAATGCAAGTTTTAGGGGCTTTACCATCTTCCCAATGCTTATCTACATGCTTTTGCTGCTCCGGTGTCATTCGCTTAGATGCCCAATTAAATCGTTCAAAAACTGAATTCCACCCTTCATATTCCGTTTAGTCTTAGGCGAAAATCTTTTACCCTGCTTATCCAGTTTATACTGTAAATCGTCTCTATTTTCTTTACATACTCTGATGCAATCCTCTTTTGACATAACCATACTAATTCACTTTTCAATCAATTAACAAAACTTAGCTCCGCCCAAGGACTCGAACCTTGAAGTGTGCCGCTACGGATAACCACTCTAACTATTATTCCTCTATAATTCCGTTTGAGAATTGAACACACAAACGGTTCGCTATATGATTAAACCCTAAGGGATCGATCTCATCATCACCGGTTATGCTGATATAAAAATGCATTGGTACCCTATTACTTAAAGCGTGCAGAAAAGCAGTCCCATTCTCTTCCTTCAAAAAATCATCCTTATCAATACAAAAGCTCGATTCCTCATTAAACAACTCCTCCAAAGCCTGTTGAATTTTTATACTGTAGTGCATTACCATATCGTTCTTGTCCGCCATCTTAAACTACTTTACCAGTGTTAATTAATGTCACCATGCCGGTTCCACTTCTTCGCATTACAACGGGGTGTATAGAGGCTATTTGCCCTAGTACATTAATCTGCCTTCCCACCATTCTTTCGCTGTTAATTTTTATAAACTCCGGTTCCACTTTAAGCCTGGCGTCTTTAAAAATTTCTTTCAGCTCTAGGATCATTAAATCCCTTAGCATTTCGCTGGTAGTTGGTGCAGCAGCTTTTTGGGATTCCTCCCGTTTTTTGGCAATTACAATCTCCTTTACATCCATTTGTTACTCATTTTAATTAGTTCCGCTCAAGGACTCGAACCTTGAAGTGTGCCGCTACGGATAACCGTCATTACTACCATTTACCGCAATATTTCTTAGGCTTGCGGACGGCTTAACAGTTGATAAAGTGCATACACACCAACGGGGGAGGAGGGTAACCCTATCAATTGCATGGTAGCCTTCAGACCTTCAGACAGGAAGGTTCTTAAACCCCAAGCTCCCTCATATCTTATCAAAGCGTATAATCGCCTTCATCGTCATCATCTCTGTTTTTCATCCATAGCTCACGGCCATGTAAAAACAACACCACCGCTACGGTGCTAAATAATATCCAACCGCCAAGCGGTATAGTCAAGTACAGTAAGTTCATGTTAGGCTGCGTTGCATTAAGTATCTATCCAATTCTCGTTCAGTCACAAACTCAACCTTGGCTTCTTTCCGGTCAAAATCTAAATTGGTAATAGCATGGCCACCATCAATTTGCGTTACATCATCTTTCAGCTCATCCCAAGGCATGGTTATCATCGTTTTAACAAGGGTGTAAAACGGGCTGTTTTTAACCTGTTTTAAGGCCTCTGAGTAGCTTATATCACCATCTTTAATGGTGGTTTTTACAAGGTAGTTTTCAACCACCTTTACATTCACCTTCCATTGGCTCTTGTCGCTGGCGGTAAGTATCAAGTAAGTGTTTGGCTTATTCATTTGATGCCTCCTCTGTAAATGGTTTAGCTGTAGATGATGAAAACGAAAGGCATAGGGTTACCCACTTTTTATCGCTATCTCTTCGCTTAAACTCGTAGCCAAAACCTCTTAAGTGGATGCTGTAACTCTCTTCTATTAGTTGTAAACCTAACAACCAACGTTCATCGTCCCATTTGTCTCGATGCTGCATTAGATTCATTACTTTGGCATACTCCAAGTCACCATTTTCATTACGCTGTATAAAGGAGATCAGTACTTCATACACTTTTTGGTCTCTCTTTTTAACCGTATCACCTAAAAAGTCCTTAATTAACTCAATCGCCTTTGTGCTTCTCTCATCCCAATGTGGTTCAGTAGATCGTAGTCTTACTATACGGAAGCAATTATCATTAGAGGTTATGCTAAACCCTCCTTTGCTGTTACCTCGTATACCTCCATATTCATTCAGCAACTCATGGTGCTTATCCATTAATTCTTGAACTTTGTATTTAAAACCAGCTAATAGCTCTTCAAAATACATAGCATTCTGAATCAAGGTTCTTACATCTCTATCACGTTGCAACTCATACGCATCACGCTCTTTTTGACGTTTTTTTACCGCATTCTTTTTCCTTTTGGCAAACTCAACAGCAGCTTGTTCCAGCTGCTCATCGGTTAGCTCTACTACTTGATTTTCGCTACTCATTTTTGATTCATTTATTTGTTAATACTAGTTAATGGTGCCTCTGAAACATTCCAAAGGGTTTTGTTGCGCTGGCAGTTACCCAGCCTTTCGTTTTCAATTTTGTAGGCCGCAATTTTGGTTTGCCTAATGTTTACCTCGCGGCTTAATGCCTCACGGGTGCCATCTCCAAAACTTTTGGTACGTAAAACAGTTCTATACTCCGCTATTTCAGCCTCTAGCAAGGCAATTTTCTTTCTGTTTTGAGCCATATCTTTAGCTCTAGTTGATCCTGCCATCTTTAAAATATTTCGGTGCTTAATTCTTTTAAAAAATTCTCCTGGTACGAAGTCTCTACATAGCCATCGGTAACAATCTTCTTCATCAAACAATTATGGGTTAATCGGCTCATAAGACAGCCCTCTCTTAATCGTTCAATCACCTTCATTTCATAAGCCTTAAACTCAATTTCCCACCATGCCCAATACGCCTTGTTTTGGCTTGTAAACACGTAGTAATCTCTAAACTCTTGGCCAGGGTATAGGTGTTCTAAAAACTTACACCCCAATTCAAACTGATAGCTGTAGTAATCATACATACTCATGCCCGTGTTTTCCCGCACCAATGTTTCATTGGCTTGGTAAGTCTTCTTTTGTTTTTCTAAGTGGCTTGTTTTAGGCATAATGCTTAAGCTTAAGTTGTTCTATCTGCACTAGCTTTTTAAGGCGTCTCATGTCATGCACCACGGTCTCATTTCGGGTATTTTGTCGCTGTGCCAATGTTTTGGGTACATCCATCCAAATGGCGTTAATACTCTCTTCCTCAAACACACCATTTACGCGGCATATAGCAGCTACATCCTGCTTATTAGCGCCTACCATCGGCATGTAAGAGCGCCCAAATCGGCTTTCCAACTCATCATAGCCTAAATGTGAGTAAGCCACGCCTCTTGCAATGTGTTTACGCAATGCCTCAGCGCCCGATATAACCACGCTAATAGCATCCTCTAGGGCGTTAAATATGTAAATCAACATCCTAACCGCTCCAGGCTTTAATTTATCGGCCTCATCAATAATAATCATCGGCTTTTCGGTAAGGTCATTGGTCAAGTGATCTATTATCATTTGCAGCAATTGATCTGCCGTACGTTTAGAACTTATTCCTTTAACACCCAGCGTTTTCATAAGCTCTACCATAAACACACGGCTTCCCCACTCGCGGGCGCTCATGTAATGCGTACTATGTGTGTTGTCAGCGAAGGCTTTTAAGCCTGTAGTTTTACTGGCACCAGCTCTATCACATATTATTTGAAAGCTGCTTTGGCTCTTTATTTGCCCCATAAATTTCATAATATGTTGGTAGTCGCGGGTCTCTGTGCTTATCGCCCATTTTCCACTTCGGTAGCCCAACTTCAAGCCTATTTCAATCCTTTTTTTGTCGCTTATGCTGCTCCAGTTGTTATTTCTAATGTTACTAATGGTACCTGGGCTTACATCAATGTTTTTGGCCACCTTGTTATAGCTGCCTAATGTTTCAGCCTTCACCTCCAGTAATCGTATTATCTCTTGTTTTTCGTTGGTATGCATATTTGATTTTTATAAATGGTTAAATTGAAATTCGTCTAAGTCAAAAGGAGTGTCCTCTTCCTTTTCTTTCGCTATGGCTTTGTTCTCCAGCGCTTGGCTGTTTTCCTTCGCATTTCCGTTAAGTTGAGCTACCATGCCGTAAGGCATTGGTATAGCCTCTACCGCGTCCACCAAGTGGTCAATTCTCTTTTCCACCTTGGTTTTATGATCCTTCTTTTTACCCCTATGATCCTTATAAGCAGCTTCCGTGGCAACCGTCTTTTCGGCCACACCCTTGTGTGAGTATTTTACAGGCACCAGCGTCATCAAAAACTTGCCTTGGCTGCTGTACAAATCGGCTCCGGTTTTATCAAAAACCATTTTCACAGTCATGTTTTTGTCCGTGCTATTATCCGCTACTAAGGCAAGAGCTTCGTCCCAGTTGGGTACGTTAAACTTTAAGAAACCACCTTCATGGCGAACGCTTATAATGCTTCTAGCCGTGGCAAATGCCTTCTCTGTATGCACACCAAAGGCATATCTATAAGTCCGATCGCTTATCGGTTGTAATTTTGGATTGGTGGCTTCAGCATGAAACTGACTTGGCACTCTACCATTTGGCCTAACCTCATTATTCCACATTTTCACCAGTTCATCAGCTTGCTGATACACCTCCGCCTTGGTAGGTAATTCAAGGATGTTCATCCTATCCTCATTGGCTCTATTCTCAATATTTTTAAAAGAAGTGGCAAAACCCAGCATACTCCAGTTATCAAACTGCCTAGCTTTATCACTTAAAAACTTCACATACATCTCACTTGGGTTGGCTTGCTTGTTGCCAAGAGTAATAGGGCGGTGTTTGCTAAATAATTGAGCTAGTCGTGGTCTAATGTTTTTAGAGATAAAAGCACCACCATTATCCGTTATAAACTCTACAGCAGCCTTGCCATCATTGTTATCTACCGCCTCTTTTAAGCATTCAATTACCGTTTGCCAATCCTCACCACTATCCGTTAAGGCATAACCCACTATTTTTTCACTAGCAACATCAATAATCCTTAGCATGTAAGGGCTTCGCGCGGTGCCGTTGTCATTGTAAAGCAGTTTTATACCGGAGTAATCAGCCGCCCAAAGGCTACCCGAGTACTTTAACTTAGCTTGAGGGATATAAGGAGCCGATTGAGATTGATATACATCTGATCCATCACGCTCCAAACTCATCCAGTGGCGATTTTTGTTGATGTAACTTTTAACAGTAGATAGCGATACGGGCTTTACACCTTGTTCACCACAAGCAATCAAATACTTGTCGTAAACCATTCGCTTAGTAAGCTTATTAGCCTTGTAAGGGTTCATCCAGTACTGAAAGAAAAGCACTTTGTGAATGTCAAATTCAAACACCTCACCGGTCTCCGTATCTACTATTTTACTATCCTCTCTACCTACCTTTCTCGCGCTTTGGTTGCCAATACGTTTACTAATAAGTGCATCGCGCAGCTGCTCCGGTTCCTTTGGTAATTTTTTAACCTTGTTTTGAAGTGATATTGAGTTCTTCATATTAAAGGTATAAGGACAAAGACTAGAGGCCACCTCCCGCATGCAATCCCACATCTCAGCCTTACTAATCCCGTAGTCCTTATACCTTCTTTCAACCTCCCACTTCCCAATGGTAATTACCACTCCATGCGCTTGGCAAATCTCATGCGCACGTTCAGCATTCATTTTATACTCAATCTCGTACCGGTAGTAGTCCACATAAAGCGACTTTTCATCTTCACAAAACTGTTCAAACGCTGTTCTAAAGCTGTTCAAACGCTCATCGGCTACTTCAACAGCTTGCAATAACAAATCATCCCTATGGCCTAAACTCGCGTTGTTAGGAATCTTATCAAACTCATAGAAGTAAACCCCATAATGCTTAATCCACTTCCAGCTTTTCAAAGCCTTGTTGTTGCGGTGATTCTGCAAGTACTCAGCCTTGTAATCTGACCTTCTTATGATGAAGGCTTCAGATAAATGAAGCGTGTTACCGTAGATTATTATGTCGTTTAGGTTGTTCATCTACTACGATACAGCCTCTTCGATTTCCTTTTTGTTTTTTTCGGCAACTAGAGAGGCTGCCAATTTGATACTAGCGTTTTCATAGTGTCCGTTAAGCACGAGAGAGACGGTTCTTACATTATATCCAAGCTTGTTAGCAATCGATTTTTTATCGCCTCGCTTTAAAAAATTATTGATTTCTTCAATCTCCATGTTGTTCATTTTAGGTTTTGCCTACCTTAGCGCGACAAAACATGACAAAACTACACACTTTGTTTATTCTACCAAAGAATATATAAACATTTTGTTTACATTATGGATAAGACTTTGATGCTTAATGAATTAAAAAACGCCTTAGGCTTTAGGTCTGATGCGGAATTTGCCAAATCCATTGGTATTAAGCCTCAAGTACTATCCAACTGGAAGTCAAGAAACACATTCGATCCTGAACTTTTATACACAAACTGTGAAGGATTAAATCCTTCATGGCTACTCAGCGGAAAAGGCCAAATGATAAAAACCACATCTGAAACAGTGAGCGCATATCGCTTACGAACTGATAATAATCTTACAGACCAACACATACCAGTTTATAATATTGAGGCATCAGCCGGACTAGTTGATTTATTCGAAGACACGAATAGTAATGAGGTAGTAGATACACTCCATATTCCCAACCTCCCAAAATGTGATGGTGCGGTTTACGTTACTGGAGACAGTATGTATCCGTTGCTTAAAAGCGGTGATCTCATCGCGTACAAGCAAATACACGACTTCGGTAATGAAATATTTTGGGGTGAAATGTACCTAGTATCAATAGAGGTAGGCGATGAAGAGTATATCAGCGTCAAGTACATTCAAAAGTCAGACAAGGGAGAACAGTACATTAAGTTAGCTTCACAGAACCAACATCACCAACCTAAAGATGTTGAACTGGGTAAAGTAAGAGCTTTGGCACTAGTTAAAGCATCGGTTAGAATCAACTCAATGGGCTAAATAGCCAAAACGTAAAATGAAATCTAACGCTGCCACGGTGTCAGTCTTTTATTTTCAAATTTCATTTTACGTTATTTTGAAACTTGTGGGGTTTCCCACAAAAAGCCAAAACGTAAAATGAAATTTACTATTTCGGGCAATTTTACAGAGTAAATGATACCTTTTCAAGCAGTTACAAAAGGTTCAATGCAAACTTTTTATCAAAAACTAAAGAATGGAGTACGGCAAAAATTATTGTATTGCTCTGTTTTTCAGCAAATTTAGGTAGGGGTACTATATTTCATTTTACGTTCTGCCTATTATAGGACTTAGGATAAACGTAGAGAGGAAAAGCGTAAGCTCCTTCTTTTGTTTGAGAAGAAACAGTACACATGTCTGAAACAAGTCTAGTTATAATTGTGTGTTGAAAATCAAAAGTACTTTGCTGTCTACAAGTAATTAAGCAGATGTTATCAGTATTGATGAAATTATGCATTACGTCCATCCTAGGATAGCCTTGAACCCCTTTAGTTTTACCTGTAAAATTCATGTATCGGTTGTCAAAAGGGCGATAAGCAATTCTATTTGCAATAATTTCGTTTGTTTCTAAATCTTCCCTGGCTCTGTCTATAGTCCAATCTCGTACATCTTTAAATCCATATTTGACTACAAGTTGTTCATTCTCCAAGGTGAGAAAGTCATTTTTTATTTCATTACATTCTTTTTGAGTGAATTTAATTGAAGCATCATCTCTTTGAGTTTTTATTCCACTTGCTTTTATTGTAAATAACTCATCAATTTTAAAACCCTTTTCGTATTCCGTTTTCCCTTCAAAATTTTTTTTGACAAAGAAGTAATTTGGTTTTATAGGTTTGAGTTTTTTCCAGTTTAGTTTCGCAAGGTCATTATTGTTTAGATAATCATATTTGAACTGTCGCTTGCCGAATAAGTTTGAACTATACACTTGACCTAATTCATTTTTCTTCTTCTTTCCTGTTTTAACAAATATGTTGATTGAAACACCTTGCATGATATCAAAAACATTCTGATCTGTACTACCATCAAGTGCAGTCTCTTTCTTTTTGGCATTTCCATGTAAATCAAGAATATAAATTTTGTCAAATGTCTCGAGTAAGTTTTTTCTCATTTGACGATGTATTAAGCCATCAATAAAACTATTGTTAGAGATGTAAGCTAAAACTCCGCTTCCATTTTTTTGAACAAAATATTGTCCATAGCGAATGAATTTTATATAATCATCCGAGAGTGGTTGAATGTTTCTTTCGTTTAGATTTACTTTGTAATCTGAAATCAAATTCTCAATCCAATCATTTTTATTGGTGCTGCTTACAGCATAAGGAGGGTTGCCAATAACGCACATTACTGGGGTATCACGTTTTATGTGATTCGCTTCATTGGCTTCGCTGCTTAACCAATTGGCAAATAAAGTCCCTGTATCGGGGTGATATTCTTCCAGGCTGTTGGTGAGGTAAACTCGTGTTCGCTGATTCTTAGTAGCCCTAAAGCCTGTTTCCTTTAACAATAAATCTAATTGCAAATGTGCCATGGCATAACTTGCCATGAGCAATTCAAAACCATTTAAACGAGGGAGTAAATTATTTTCAACATAACTACTCCAAATGCCTTCTTGTCCTTTAAATTTTTTGTTTACGTGTTTTATTACTTCTGCCAAAAAAGTACCCGTTCCTGTGGCTGGGTCAAGAACTTGCACTTTATGTACTTCTTTTTCAACTTCTTTGTAACCACTTTTGAAGTTCTTATTTGCTATATCTGTCTTGACTTTAATTTTTGTTTTTGAAGTATCGGCCAATCCTTGTGGCAAGTCAAATTCTGTTTTCAGAATATCATCCACTGCACGAACAATAAAATTGACAACAGGGGCAGGAGTGTACCAAACACCTCTCGCTTTTCTTAGCTTGGGGTCATATTCTGCCAAGAAAGTTTCATAAAAATGGATAATAGGGTCTTCCATTTTTGTAGTCTTCCCGTAATTTTTTAGAATTTCTTCTACGTTACAGGCTAAGAATATTTCTGCAAGATTTTCTACAATCCATTTAATTCGGTCGTCAATATCGGGACCGGCAATATAGCCGAATAGTTTTCTTAAAAATGGATTTGATTTGGGAATTAATTCAGCAGCTTCTTGTCTGCTAAAAGTATCTAAAGTAGGGTCGTGTAAACGAGCTGCAAACATCCCGTAAGCAATGGTTTGAGCATAAACGTCTGCAAATCCTTTAGGAGTAATGTCGTGAATCAAAATACTTTTAAAAGCAGTCATTTGCTCTTTAAGTGTACTGTCTTCATTATGAGTTTCATCACTGGTCAAAGCCTTTTCAATAACATCAGAAAGAAGGCGGGCTTTACCCGCCATCATTTCGGCTAATTTTTTTGAGCTTTTAATAGTTTGACTTACATGAGTACAAAAGTCTTTTACAAGGTTTTCAAAAGTCTGGTAGTTTTCAGGTATTCCAACAATTCCTTTATCCGTTGCTTTCCCAATGGCAATTTTTGTGATAAACTCACCATTTTGATACAAATGAAAATCAATGTAGTCTGTAAAAATCAGATTGTTTAAAGAAGCTTTGTAGCGGTCAAACTGCTCTTTATTTCCTGTTTTCTTTTTGCCTTCTAGGTCATTATCGCCAATGTCTTTAGCCTCAATAAAACCTACAGGCACATCTCTTTGAATTAGAATATAGTCAGGCGCTCCGCAAGTTTGACGTTTGGGTTCATTGGTTACGCTTATACCAATTACTAAGCTTTCCAGTAATTGTTGAAGGTCGCCCCTAAATGTATGCTCAGTGGCGTTTCCGAGTATGTAGCGTTTGTTAAGGTTCTCAATGTATTGAGTTATGGTCATAGTTAATTGGTTCTTAATCGTAGAAATATTACATCTCCGATTTTCAAAAGTATCATTTGAAAAGAGAACTTACTGCAAAACTGTATTCAAATTATTACTTAGCAAAAAGGGTCGCTGTAAATCGCTGCCTGAATTTGTTTAACAATATTTTATCTTACTCGGTATCATTTACAAACTCAACTTTACCACTAATCACCGGTAGCTGAACAACGGAATCTTCAATTGATTGCACCAAGTAACTACTCTATCCGACTTTAAAACAATTAACTCCTTTCTCGTACTGCCTTGCATATCCAATCGTATCAATGAATCTCTGGTAAGCTCATAGACAATAGTCTCCATTGGGGTTTCTTTATCACTCCAATAATTAAAACGTATAACTTTTTCCTTTTGCGGGGTCGATATGATTTCCATGCTCTTCTCGCTTTTGTCATCGTTATACACTTCAAGCTTCCCATTAGCCATCTTCAAACTAAAAGTTGAAAGAGTGTCCGTGACTTTAAATGAAGCCAAGCTTTTTGAACTTAAGGTTTTATGGTTTTCTCCGTAAAACTCCCTCCCTTCATAACAGATAATTTGATTCTTCGATCTATTTAAAATATAGACATTTGTCATAAAAATACAGCTTCCGCCAAAATAGCCAATGGTATCTCCCATTTTATAGATGCTTGCACCATCCCAAAATTTGCTGTACCCAAAACGGTCCTCGTTAAAGCAAAAGTTGGAGCTATCAATAAATACACATCCGTTACTTTCGTAAAAAGTGCCAATAGGAGCATCCTCAAAAACCAAGTATAGAAGTGCTTTGGTGTAGAGTTCATCACTAATTTCTTCCTTTGGTAACGAACAACCTGTTATAAAGGAGCAAAAAAGCAATGACCAACAAAACACTTTCATAATTAATTATTTTTCCATCTCTTCAAAAACTTCTTTAGCAGCTGCCAAAGTTTTTTCAATGTCTTGATACGTTAAAGCATTGCTCAAAAACCAGCTTTCGTATGCTGATGGCGGTAAATACACCCCGCGTTTTAACATGCCATGAAAAAATTGTTTGAAATAATCATTGGCGCCTTTGGCCGCTGAGGCAAAATCGCGAACAGGCTCATTGGTAAAATGCAAACTAATCATAGAACCTCTGCGGTTGATGGTCCAAGGTAGGTTTGTTTCCTTTAAAGCTTTTTCAAGTCCAATATGAATGGTTTCGCATTTCTCAGCAAGCTCGGCAAACACTTGCGGATTCTCCTTTAAGTGTTTCAAAAGGGTGTACCCTGCAACCATAGCAATGGGGTTTCCGCTCAATGTGCCTGCCTGGTAAACAGGGCCATTGGGTGCTACATATTCCATTATTTCGGCCTTACCCGCATAGGCTCCCACCGGCATTCCAGCTCCTATCACTTTTCCATAAGTAACCAAATCTGCTTCTACACCTAGTGCTTCTTGAGCGCCACCAAAGCCCATTCTGAAACCGCTCATCACCTCGTCAAAAATCAATATAATCCCTTCCTCAGTACATATTTGGCGTAAGCCTTCAATAAAACCAGGCTCCGGTAAAATACAGCCCATATTACCCGGAATGGGCTCAATTATCAAAGCGGCAATTTCACCTTTGTTGGCTTCCACTACTTTCTTTACACTTCCCAAATCATTGTATTCGGCCAGCAAAGTATCTTTAGCTGTACCTACCGTTACGCCCGGGCTACTTGGGTGACCTAGCGTTACCGCGCCACTACCGGCTTGTATCAAAAAGGCATCACCATGACCGTGATAGCAACCTGCAAATTTTATAAACTTGTCTTTACCTGTATAGCCTCGTGCCAAACGAATAGCGCTCATAGTAGCTTCCGTTCCAGAGTTTACCATGCGTACACGCTCTACATTTGGTATGCTTTCGCAGATGAGGCGGGCAAGGTCAATTTCCATTTCGGTAGGTGCTCCAAAAGAAGTAGAGTCGGCTACTTTTTCTTGAATGGCTTTTACCACAGGTTCCCAAGCATGGCCTAAAATCATGGGTCCCCAAGAAGCGATGTAATCGATGTATTTATTTCCATCTTCATCAAACATATAAGCGCCCATGGCATTCTTAATAAAAATAGGATCTCCACCTACAGACTTAAAGGCACGTACAGGTGAATTTACGCCACCGGGAATATACTTTGAGGCGGTTTGGAAAAGTGATTTGCTATTACTAGTGTTCATATTTTAAAATTATCAGGCAAATGCGCTGTGTATTATTTCGAGTTTATCAATCGGATAATGTCTTTCACAAAATAAGTGGCTATCAGGTCGGCACCTGCCCTTTTAATAGAAGTCAAAACTTCCAGCATCGCCTCTTCTTCGTTTAACCAACCTTTTTCGGCAGCAGCTTTTATCATTGCATACTCACCGCTTACATGGTAAGCCGTTACCGGAACTTCCGAAACGTCTTTTATTTGCCTAATTACATCCAAGTACGATAATGCCGGTTTTATCATTACCATATCTGCCCCTTCGGCTATATCCATTTTGGCCTCTTTTACCCCTTCTATCGCATTCGCGGGATTCATTTGGTAGGTCTTTTTATCTTTTGGAATATCCACTATATCTACCGGTGCTGAATCTAAAGCATCCCGAAAAGGGCCGTAAAAACAAGAAGCGTACTTGGCGCTATAAGCCATAATACCAATACCAGTAAAACCTGCTACATCTAAGGCAATGCGCATAGCTTCGATACGTCCATCCATCATATCACTTGGCGCCACAAAATCAGCTCCAGCCTGTGCATGACTTATGGCCATTTCACATAAAAAACCAACAGAGGCATCATTAATAACTTCCCCGTTTTCCACTATACCATCATGACCAAATTCTGAATATGGGTCGAGTGCCACATCTGTCATCAAGCACATTTCGGGCACCGCTTCCTTTATCATTCTAATACCGCGCTGCATCAAACCATCAAGGTTTAATGCTTCGGTACCTTCGTTGTCTTTCAAGTCATCTTCTACCTTTACAAACAACAATGCCGAAAGACAGCCCATATCCCAAAACTCCTGTACCTCTGCTTTCAGTAAATCTAAACTATAGCGGTAATATCCCGGCATAGAAGCTATTTCCTCTTTCTTATTTTGTCCTTCCATCAAAAATAGCGGAGCAATAAAATCGGAAGAATGTAATCTTGTTTCGGCTACCATATCGCGCAAAGCGGAGGATTGACGCAACCTACGTGGACGGTGTAACATATTTTTAAATTATCGGTTCTAAAACAGGCTTCTAAGGTATTTCAGACTTTCAAACCCAATCTTTCGGGTTTTTTAATACTTCTAATAACCTCGCTTCTTCTGTTCCTTTATCGGGAGATGTATTATAATCCCAACGTACCCTTGGCGGGAGGCTCATCAAAATACTCTCGGTACGTCCATTGGTTTTTAAGCCAAACAAAGTGCCTTTATCGTGTACCAAATTAAACTCTACATAACGGCCTCTGCGTATTTCTTGCCAATAACGCTGCTGTTCAGTATAAGTTAGATGCATACGCTTTTCTACTATTGGTAAATAAGAGGGTAAAAACGACTTTCCCATATCCTTTACAAAGGCAAACCAATCAGCACTGCTCCGTTTGTCCGTAGCTTTTAAATAATCGAAAAAAGTACCGCCAATACCGCGGCTTTCATCTCGGTGGTGATTTCTAAAATAAGAATCACATTGCTCCTTATACTTTGGGTATAACTCAGCACCATGCTTATCTGCAGCCGTTTTTTGAGTGCTATGAAAGTGAATAGCATCCTCATTAAACAAATAATAAGGGGTAAGATCGGTGCCTCCTCCAAACCAGCAATCAGTTTTTTCACCTGCCTTATTGTACATTTCAAAATAACGATAATTGGCGTGTACCGTAGGCACCATGGGATTTCGCGGGTGTATAACTAAAGAAACACCACAAGCAAAAAAGCTATCGCCTTCAATCTTCATTTGTTGCTTTAAGCTATCGGGCAACTGTCCATGCACCACACTGGTGCTCACGCCACCTTTTTCAAAAACAGCACCTTCGCTTAGTACTCGCGATCGGCCACCACCACCACCAGGTCGCTCCCAATGGTCTTCAACAAACTTTGCTTGGCCATCTATTTTCTCAATGGCTCCACATATCTCATCTTGTAAATCGCGAATGTATTGGGTGAATTGTTCTTTCATAACTGGTTAATTTGTTGATTGGCTAAATTGTTAATTAGAATAATCACCACTGATTAACTACTCCACTATTTTACCAATAACTATCTAACTAATAACTTTTAATAGCATTAACAAAAGCTTTTGCATGATCTACCGGTACGTTGGGTAAAATACCATGACCTAAGTTGGCAATGTATTTATAGGTGCCAAAATCATCCACCATCTGCTTAGCCATTTTTTCAATTTCGGGGATAGGGCTCAACAAACGAGCCGGATCAAAATTACCCTGAAGTGTGGTGCTAAACTGCGTAAACTCACGTGCCATTTGCGGATTTATAGTCCAATCTACCCCTAATGCTGAAACAGGCATTTTAGCCATTTCCTCTAAAGCAAACCAACAACCTTTGGCAAATACAATTACCGGAATTTGCTCATGTAAAGCATCCACCATTTTGCGGATATAGCTTAATGAGAAAGTTTCATAGTCACCCGGTGAAAGCAAACCACCCCAGCTATCAAATATTTGAATAGCGTTACAACCATGAGCAATTTTTTCCTTTAAGTAGGCAATGGTAGCCTGTGTAATCTTTTCTAACAGCAAATGTGCCGCCTCTGGTTGGGTATAACAAAACTCCTTGGCTTTATCAAAAGTCTTACTCCCTTGGCCTTCTACCATATAGCAAAAAACTGTCCATGGCGAACCTGCAAAACCAATCAAAGGCACTTCATTTTCCAATGCATCTTTGGTCATATCAATAGCTTGATACACGTAGCTCAACCTATCTTTTACATCAATAGTAGGAATAGCTTGTACCTGCTCCATGGTACGAATAGGATTGGGGATATAAGGACCTTTACCTGGCACCATTTGCACCTCCACCTCCAAGGCCTGAGGTATTACCAAAATATCCGAAAACAAAATAGCGGCATCTACTCCCACTTGATGAATAGGCATTACAGTAATTTCGGTGGCCAATTCGGGCGTTTCTACTCTATCAAAAAAGCTGTACTTGGCTTTCAACTTCATAAAATCCGGCAAATACCTTCCGGCTTGGCGCATCATCCATACAGGTGGACGTTCTACTTTTTCGCCTGCTAAGGCTTTTAAGAATAAATCGTTTTTTATCATCTCTATAACATGCCCAAGGGGCTTTCTAATTCTTAAGATTTTACATTTTCAAAGTGGCCAATCACTTTCTCCACCACCGAGGCAATGGATGGTTCATCGGCCAAAATTCTAGGATTATTGCAGCGTAAATGCACCGCTTCGGAAGTAGTAGCGCCTATACAAAAACAGGGGATTTCTGTTTTGATTTTATTTTTTTTAAAAAAGCTATATACCGCGCTGGGCGATAAAAATAGCAAGCCATCCAATCGTTGTGTTTCTACCTGCTCGCATACCATTTCGGTATGATACACCACTTCTTTATTTACCGCTATACCTTTGCTTTTAAGGTATTCTGGCAAATCATCTAAAGACTTGTTTCCGCAAAAGAAATCTACTTCGGTAACATCCTTATTTCGAGCAATAATCTGTGCCAAACTAATGGCATTACCTGCCGTTACATTGGTTTCAATGCCTAAATCTGCTAACATTTGTGTGGCTTTAATACCTACGGTAAATGTCTTTTTAGGCATGGTTTCCAATCCCGTTGTAGCCAACAAACTGGCTACGCTTTTCACCGCATTTTTACTTGTAAAAACCCGGGCTTGGGCCTGATCATTATTCCAGCTTTCCTTAAAACTTTCAGCATCATGAAACGGGCTTACCTCAATAAAATCAAACTGACGCAACCGCAAACCACTTTCCTCAATTTTGGCGCTCAAGTCATGGCTCAAGCTACGGGTAGCCATCAATAATATGTTGCCCCTAGCGTCCGCCATTGTCCAAACTTTCCATTATTTCTTTTCCTCCCTGCGCCAAAGCTTGTTGCGCAGCTATCATTCCTAAGTTTTCACTTTCGTGGAAGGGCATCTTCCTATTCACTTCTACTTTTTGGCTACCATCCAAAGCAAACAAAGCAGCTTGCAAATGCACTTCATCATCTTTTAAGGTAGCCAAAGCACCTACCGGAGCCGAACAGCCACCTTCTACACCTCTTAAAAAATCGCGCTCAATCATCGCCAATTTAAAAGTCTCTTTATCACATAGCTTCTGCAAGGCCTTGCGTAAAGCATCATCTTGGCTCAAGCATGTAATGGCTATTACACCTTGCGCGGGCGCTGGAATCATCCAATCCAATTCTTCATAGTGCGCGGGTAATTCGTTAATACGCTCCAATCCCGCCTTCGCGAAAATGGCACCATCCCAATCATTGTTTAGTAATTTTTTCAAACGGGTTTGAACATTACCTCGCAGGCCTGTAGTTTGGTGGTTCGGATAACGATGTTTCCATTGGGCAACGCGCCTAATACTTCCCGTGGCAACGGTACCCCCGGCTTTCAAAAAATTCAAATTGCCTTTATGCACCAAAATATCCAAGGCACTGGCCCGGGGTAAAACTGCCTCCAAACTAATTCCTTCGGGAGCTAAGGTGGGGTAGTCTTTTAATGAGTGTACTGCTAAATCTATTTCTCCAGCAAGCAGGGCATCGTCCAGTATTTTGGTAAATAAACCTGTACCACCAAACTGATGTAATGGTGTACTCAAGTCTTTATCAGCAGGTACCTTTACCATGCGCAACTCGGCTTTTACACCTAGTAAACTCAATTGGTTTTGCACTTGCTCGGCTTGCCAAACTGCCAACTTGCTATCGCGTGTTCCTATTCGTAAAATGTTAGCCACTTTAATGTTTTATAAACCGCTATTACAGCTCAAAAATATGATGAATTGTTTTCAAATTGCCATTGATATCTTCACCTACTTTAAGTTGTTTAGCAAACTCACCTGTAATTCTATTTAACAGCTGATCGGCCAGTACTTCGGCATGTTGGGCATTTAATTCGGGGTATTTTTTTAAGATATTCTGTACCTCTTTACCCTTCCAGTTTTCCATTTTGCTACGAACGGCTTGCAGTGTAGGCGCCACTCTTCGGCTCTCAAGCCACAAGTAAAAATCATCTATCATTTGACCAATAATCTTCTCTGCCAGAGGTATTTCTGCCTTCCTTTTTTCCATACTCTGTTGCGCTACCGCAGATAAGGCATCTACATCTACCACCTCAAAATCAGTATGGCGATACAAACTACCTTCTACATTACGCGGCACACTCAAATCCAACACCAAACGTGACTTTGCTGTGGTGAAATGAGATTCTAAAACCGTAGGCACCATAGCTCCCGTAGCCACAATTACTACATCGGCCGCATTTAAGGCCCAAGGCAAATGGGAGTAATCTAAATGTTTTACACCAAACCGGTTGGCCAGCCTTTCTGCCTTTTGTTCCGTGCGGTTTATCAGCGTAATATCACTAAGCCCTGTTTGGTTTACTAAATTTTCGCAAGCGGTTTTACCAATCTTACCCGTACCTACTAAAACTACTTTGGGCTGGCTAAACTTACTAAGCTCTTGTTTTATTTTTTGTACAGCGGCAAAAGCCACCGAAGCAGCTCCGCTACTTATTTTGGTATTATTTTTTACTTTTTTAGAGGTTTGCACGGCACTGTTTACCAACCTTTCTAAAAAAGCATTGTGCGCAGATTGCTCTTTGGCAAAAACAAAAGACTTTTTGATTTGTCCTACGATTTCAAAATCGCCCAAAATCTTACTTTCCATTCCAGCACTTACTCTAAACAAATGCTCAATTGCCTCTCTATTTTGCTTAATACTTTGGTAACGATAATACTCTTCTTGGCTTACTTGAGCCTGTTGGCATAAAAGACCAATAATATTACGAGGGCAATCGCCAAAACCATATATCTCGGTACGATTGCAGGTAGAAACCACCATCATACCGTCTCCTCCTTGTTGCTTGTAGTCAGCTATTAAATCAGCGGCTCTTTCTTCGTTCAAACTAAACTTTTCACGTACCGAAATGTCGGCCGTTTTGTGGTTTATACCCACCAAAAAAAAGTTTGAAAACTTACTTACTTGAAATTCTTCCATAGTATTTACGGGAGGCAAAAATACCCTATACCAAAATGCTTTAATACCTCAATTCAATGAATTTATAACCCAATTAAGAGAAAGGTTCTATTTAGAGTGTTTCTAATTAACATTCCCCTTACTTTCGCAGCAAAATTAGCGGCTATAGCTGGTTTTAAAGCTGATAATTATCATAGTTTGTAAAAACTAATTGCCCATGGACATCCATTTTGAGCTAAGCTCATTAGCTAAAAATACCCCAAAAAGCGAAATAGTAAATACCCGAATTAGTGAAGGTATTTTTATGGTGCGAGTACAAAATTTTGGAGATGAAAGCTTTAGCCTCACCAGAGAAATTGATCAAAGCCTTATACAGTTCTATTTTGCGGCCAGTGGAGGCGCTTCTTTTTTATTTAACCAAGGTAAATATCAGCTACAGCTAGAAAAAGAGAAATGCCTGCTTTTTTACAACCCGTTAATTGCCTTACCACTAAATGTAGAGGTAAAACCACATTCTAAATTGGTGTTTCTATACCTTACGGTAGAACATCTACACCAGCTTTTTGTACAGGCTACTGATGAAATAGCCTTTATCAATCAGGACAACGTCAACAAAAAATACTACGCCAACTTACCTTTATCACCTTTGCTAATTTTAACGGTAAATCAGTTATTTACTAATACCGTAAGTGGTCCTGCCTCCGCCATTTTTGAACGAGCAAAGGCTTACGAAATACTGGCACTGTTTTTTACAAAAGAAGAAGGTACCGATGTGGAGCAATGTCCATTTTTAAAGGATGAAGAAAACGTTAAGCGCATTAGGCAAGCCAAAAGTTTACTTATTGAAAAAATGGCAACCCCCCCTACATTAAAAGAATTGGCCGTAGAAATAAACCTTAGTGAATACCGACTAAAAGAAGGTTTCAAAAACATTTATGGCAAATCCGTTTTTCAGTTTTTAAACGATTACCGTTTGGACACCGCCCGCCAAATGCTGAGTAGCGGCAAACACAAAGTAAACGATGCCGCCTATCAAATTGGCTACACCAATCCCAGCCATTTTATTAGTGCCTTTAAAAAGAAATTCGGGGTTACCCCCAAAAAATATTTAAGCGGAAAAAGCAACTAATACCCGTAAACACTTTAAGATTAAGCATGTCGCAAAAAGCAATTTTATTAGTAAACCTTGGCTCACCCGAATCGCCACAAGCAAAAGATGTAAAGCCCTATTTACGCGAGTTTTTAATGGATGAAAAGGTGATTGACAAACCTTTTTTATTTAGATACTTGCTTATTGAAGGCATCATTCTACGCACACGTCCACAAAAATCGGCCGAGGCCTACCAAAAAATTTGGTGGAATGAAGGCTCCCCTTTAATTGTTTTGAGCGAACGTTTGCAAAAATTGGTACAACAAAACACACAACTCCCTGTAGGACTGGCTATGCGCTACGGAAATCCTTCCATACAAAGTGGACTGGAGAAACTAAAGGCGGAGAACCCGGACTTAAAGGAAGTTTTTGTGATTCCGCTATACCCGCATTATGCCATGAGCAGTTACGAAACCGTGGTAGATAAGGTAAATGCTGTAGTTAAAGAAGATTTTAGTGACCTTACCGTTAGCTTTAAAGATGTATTTTACAATGATGCTCAATATTTAGATATACTGGCCAATTCATTAAAACCAGCTCTCGAGAAAGATTACGACCACATCTTGTTTAGCTACCATGGTATCCCCGAAAGGCATGTACACAAAACCGACCCCAGCGGCAGCCATTGCCTTAAAATTGAAGATTGCTGCAACCAAAACAGCTCCGCGCAACCATTTTGCTACCGCCATCAAGTATTTGAAACTACCAAGGCTATTGCCCAGCGTTTAAATCTACCTAAAGAAAAGTACAGCGACAGCTTTCAAAGCAGATTGGGCCGCGACCCTTGGTTGCAACCTTTTACCGACCATGTAATTGAAGAATTACCCAAAAAAGGCGTTAAAAAACTTGTGGTACTTTGCCCAGCCTTTGTTTCGGATTGTTTAGAAACATTAGAGGAAATTGGCATGGAAGCCCGTAAAGAATTTTTAAAAGCGGGAGGTGAAGAATTTACTTTGGTGCCATGTATTAACACGCACGAGAGCTGGGCAAAACTACTAGCGCAATGGGGCGAAAAAGCTTTAGTAACCCGTTAGATAAAAAGCGTGGTTAATCAAAATCTCAACTTTTTGAGGCTCAAAGCTTGGCGCTTATATTTTATTTTAAAATGAGCACATTAAATAGGCTTATTTAGTTTACCTTCGCGGCCTCAAAAAAATTAATTAACTGGGTCAGCGCACCCTTATAAAACAATTAATCACAATGGCAACAAAAATTCGTTTGCAACGTCATGGTCGTAAAGGCCGTCCCATTTTTCACATTGTAGTAGCAGATAGTCGCTCTAAGCGTGATGGAAAGTATATTGAGCGTTTAGGTCAGTACAATCCAAACACCAACCCTGCCACCATCGAAATTAATTTTGATAGTGCTTTAGACTGGGTAATGAAAGGTGCTCAACCTACTGACACCGCTAATGCCTTGTTGAAATACAAAGGTGTAATGATGAAAAAGCACTTGTTAGAAGGTGTTAAAAAAGGAGCTTTTGACGAAGCCGAAGCCGAAAAGCGTTATGACGCTTGGATGGAGCAAAAAATATCAAACATTGAAGGTAAGAAGGATGGTTTAAACAAAGCGCAAGCAGATGCTAAAGCTAAGGCCCTAGAAGCCGAAGCCGCTGTAAACAATGCTCGTGCCGCTGCTATTGCCGAAGCCAACGCTCCAGCCGAAGAAGCTGCTGCCGAAACTACCGAAGAAGTTACTGCTGAAGCAGCCACCGAAGCACCAGCTGAGGAAGCCGCTCCTGCCGAAGAAAAAACTGAGGAATAAAAAAAGCCCTGTGCTTTGCGTAAAGAAGACTGCTTTCAACTAGGCCATATTAGCCGTTTACATGGCTACAAAGGTGAGTTAATAGCCGTTTTCGATACCGATCAACCTCAACGTTATCAAAATTTGGAATCAGTTTTCGTGGACAACCGCGGTGAACTGGTTCCTTTTTTTATTGAAGAAATCGCGAGTAACTCAAAAGGCCACTTTATTCTAAAACTAGAAGAAGTAGATCCCGAAATGGCTAACGGCCTTATAGGAGCCGAACTTTTTTTACCTCTCGAATTTCTCCCTAAACTTACCGGTAAGCAATTTTACTATCACGAAGTAATTGGCTTTAACGTATTTGATAAAGAACACGGGAATATTGGTGTGTGCCAAGAAATAATAGACAGCAGCGCCCAACCACTTTTCAAAGTTTTTGACTTTAACCTAGAGCTATTAATACCCGCGGTAGATGATTTTATCGAAAGTATAGACCGCGAAAAAAAGGAGATACACCTCCATTGCCCTCCTGGTTTAATTGACCTTTACCGCGAAGAAGGCTAGCCATGCGGCCTCAAACTCCTTTCCGTTTTAAACAATTTAACGTAGCCCACCACCAATGTGCCCATAAAGTAGGCACCGATGGCGTATTGCTAGGCGCCTGGACTAATGCATCACAACCAAAGCAAATCCTAGATGTTGGCTGTGGCAGCGGGCTTATTGCCCTTATGTTAGCCCAACGTTTTCCAAACGCTAAAATCACCGGCATTGAGCTTGACACTCCCTCTGCGCAACAAGCTCAAGATAATGCGCAACAGTCTCCTTTTGCCAGCCAGATTGAAATTAAACAAGGTGATTTTTTAAAAACCGCTTTCGCGGAATATATTGATCTTATCGTAAGCAACCCACCTTTTTACAAAGGCAATACCTCTAGCGGAAGTACCCCTCGAGACAGAGCACGCCACGAAGAGTTTTTACCCGCCCCGCTGTTTATAGAAAAAGCCCTTAGTTTACTTAGCCCCCAAGGACAAATTGCCTTAATACTCCCAACAACCGAAGCAAAGCACTGGATACAAATTGCTCAAAGTAATGGCTTGTATTTATTGCGTAAAACAAGCGTACTGGGCAGCCCCTCGGCCACGGCAAAAAGGTGGCTGCTTCAAATGGGCTTACAAAAACAAGCCCTACAAGAAAACGCACTAACATTACGCAACACGCAAAACCAGCGCAGCGAAGCTTACACCGAACTCACCAAAGAGTTTTATGTATAAAAAATGGAGCTTAAGTTCCAATCCTTATTCTCTTTCTTTATTCCTACATTTACGCAAATTGCCTTGTTGCGGTTAACACTATAAAATGAGAACTTTTACAATAGTCTTTTTCACCTTCTTACTACAGCCTAATCTAGTTGCACAAATTTCGGAAGGAAACTATGTCTCAAATCAAGAATTCTTTACTATCACCCAAGATTCTATAAATTTCCAATTCGAAATTAAAAGTGCGTTTACGATTACCCATAGAGGTATAGGAAGCTATCAAATTATAGATAATTTCTTAATTATTTATACTACCAAATATGCAGGTATAAAATCGAGAGTTCTGGATTCTGTTCCTTCAAATTTAGAACTCATAAAAGTTCACGTGCTCCCAATAGACACATTCCCAGTGGCTGTAGGTAAAAATAGCAAGGGCAAAGTTGTAAAAGGCTATACACCAAATCAGCTCGGTTACATCACTATAACACCTGATGACAATATTAAATCCGTTGTATTTTCATCTCTGGGCTATGACCCGTTAACTACACATTTTGGAAAAGATTTTGACTATACCGTTAACCTTGTTGAAGGTGAAACCTTTGAAAATAAAAATTTGGTGTTTGCAATAAATGAACTCGATCAAAATTTTATAAGCCTATCCCTTTTAGAGGTTTTGGATAAAAACGAGAAAGAATACACAATAAAATCGCTTAACAAGCTAAAGAGAAAAAGAGATAAAAACACCTTTAACACTCAAACATTATTAGAGCTAAATAGAAGGTAAAACTATGTAGAATAAAGAATAGCCAAAACAGTAAAAAACAAACCCTATAACCTTGTAACCAACACCTTAACCCTAAACCATGAACTTAGTAAATAGATTTTTCAGCAATAACAAAGTGGATTGTCCAAGATGCTTGGGAAAGGGAGAAGTGAATTGGGATGATATTAGACGATTGAAAAAAGAACTAAAATGGCTTCCAGGCCCTTGTGCGTATTGCCTTGGAAAAGCAAAAGTTTATTCTGACTTTCAGTCTAAAATTGATATTGATTGCACCTACTTAACCACTGACCTTTCAACGGCAGAAAGGAAAAAGTTAATTGCAAATGACGAAGGAGCACGCCAAAGAGCCCTTTATCATGATATTAAAACGGATTGTTTTATTTCAGAGATTAAATACCTGCATTTTTCCTGTAAAGTTAACTCGGCTAAAATTGCTGGTTTCTACCTTTTAAATCAAAATTCCAGCACCACGGATTCAAATGAAAACAACGAATTGATTGAGTATATTGAGAAAGTCATTTCGCTTAAAAATGAACAGCAATAAGACCCTTTGAACAGTCAAAAAATAGCAAAACAATGTCACAAGTCTTTTTAACCTTAACACTTGTACTAACGTCTCTATTAATCAAAGGGCAAGTTAACTTTCGGCCAAATGAAACAACATTTAAAAAACGGGATTACAGTAAAAC
The DNA here is from genome assembly GCA_937146805.1 of uncultured Owenweeksia sp. Classification (GTDB taxonomy): domain Bacteria; phylum Bacteroidota; class Bacteroidia; order Flavobacteriales; family Schleiferiaceae; genus Owenweeksia. Next base: position 54,747 of record CAKZRR010000043.1, read on the forward strand.
TATAGGAGAAGATATTTCGATATCCATCCGAGGAAAAGTGGCATCCCTTTTCTTTATTGAAGATTGGTTTTGCAGAACAGGCACCATTGGTGCTGAAATTATTTATAATAACAAACATAGCCTAGGAGTAGATGCGAGCTTTTTTCGTTGGAGATATCAAACGGATGACCCGGACCCCATTCCTCTGTATGATGAACTTGAGAAAAGAACGTTCATATACTTGGATTATAAACTGAGTATTCATTCGCGTGAAAAATCCTTGTACTACTTAAATCTGTATTCTAAAATTGGAAATTATGATATGTGGTATGAAAAATATGAAAATGACACGAGCATCCTAAACCTGGATTTCATCAACACTACAGCAGACGGGAAATTCTCTGAATTTGGATTAGGTTTAGGAGCCAAGTTTTATTTTAGCTCAAAAAAGAATTGGGGAATTGATATAAGCCTAAATGCTGCCATACGTAATACCAATTACGAAAAAGAAGTATACGACACCGGAATACGTAAAATAAACCTTGAGGTACAAGAGCAACGGTACGTACCTTTTTTGAAGATCAACTTCTTTTATGCTATTAAAAACGAGAAGTGATAAAACTTGACACTTTTTGTAAAATACACCTTTAGGTTTTGGCAAAATCCTTCATTGCTGAAAAAATTTATTGGTTAAAATTTACACTTGAATGAAATCAACCCAAAACAAAGCCATTGCTTAGTTTTGGAGCATGATTCCAGCTGAGTACATTCGAAAAATTATTCATGTAGACATGGATGCTTTTTACGCCTCGGTAGAACAACGCGACAATCCTGAACTGCAAGGCAAACCAGTGGCTGTAGGCGGATCAAAGGAAAGAGGCGTAGTAGCTGCTGCGAGCTATGAGGCACGTGCTTTTGGGGTAAAATCGGCCATGGCTTCGGCAATAGCTTATCGCAGATGCCCGCATATTATTTTTGTAAAACCCAATTTCGAAAAATACAAAGCTGTATCGCAACAAATACGCAGCATTTTTTATGAATATACCGATTTGGTGGAACCGCTTTCGCTGGATGAAGCCTACCTAGATGTAACCGAAAATAAAAAGGGAATAGCTACCGCCACCAAAATTGCCAAAGAGATACGAGCCCGTATTTTTGAAACAACCCAATTGCGAGCTTCGGCCGGAATCTCCATTAATAAATTTATTGCCAAAGTGGCTTCGGATATTAATAAACCCAACGGACAAAAAACCATTATGCCGGATGAGGTAATTCCATTTTTGGAAGAATTGCCAATACGTAAGTTTTACGGCATAGGTGCCAAAACAGCCGAAAAAATGAAACGGCAAGGTCTTCATTTTGGTCGTGATTTAAAAACTTGGAGCCAAGCGTTATTGCTACAGGAGTTTGGAAAAAGTGGCGCCCATTACTACCAAATTGTAAGGGGATTACAAAAGAGTGAGGTGAAACCCAACCGACAGCGAAAATCAATTGGAGCCGAACGCACCTTTGCCCGTAATTTGAGTACTCCTTTGGAAATGGAGGAAGCACTTACCAAAATCATGAAAGTGCTCAACGAACGTATTAATACATCCCGCGAAAGCGGAAAAACCATTACGCTAAAATTAAAACACCACGATTTTGAGCAACACACCCGTAGTTACACTTTTGAAAAACCCACCAACAATGCTAAGCTATTATTACCTAAAATTTTAGAATTATTACAACAGCCCTTTCCCAAAAAACCGGTGCGATTATTGGGTATTAGTTTAAGCAACTTAGGAGAGGAACCAGTTGACAACATCTCCACATACGTGCAACTTACTTTAGATTTTTAGGAGAATACGACTTACGTTGTATGCATTCCCCTTCACGGAGTCGCGTATCAAAAATTGTAACTTTGTACCAAATATTTTTTGAATGAAAAGATTACTTACGGCACTTACTATTGGTGCCACGTTATTGCTAAACACTGCCTGCGAAACCACTGATACGGTAAAGGATATTTTAAATACTAACCTTACCGATGCTGAAATTGTAGAAGGCTTAAAGGAGGCTTTGGCCGTGGGAACCGACACATCTACCGGCATTTTAAGCCTTCAAGATGGCTACTTTGCAGACGCTGCCGTAAAAATTTTATTGCCAGACGAAATGGAAACCACTTTGGCTAATTTTAAGGCAAAATCTTTTAATGTACCGGCCTTAGGAACGGTAACAGGACAAATGCTTTTTGATGGCGTACCTGCCTTAGGCATTAATGGCCTAAGCCAAAAACAGGACGATTTAATTTTGGGACTAAACCGTGCGGCTGAACATGCAGCTACTACTGCGGGTCCCATCTTTATTACCGCTATTACGGATATCACCATTGCCGATGGTTATAATATTTTGTTTGGGGGAGATGATTTTGCTGCTACCAATTATTTGCAAAGTACTACCAGCAACGCGCTTGTTACAGCCTACGACCCTATTGTTGAAAACGCCCTGCAAAGTGTGAAAATTGGCAATACCAGCGTAGCGGATAGCTATGAGAACTTTGTTCAATCTTATAACGATATTTTAAACACCAATATACCTTTGTTAGGTAGCATTAGCAGCTTGATAAGCTTAAATCCAGTAACCGCAACGGACCTTTCTGTTCATGGCACGCAAAAAGCTTTGGACGGATTGTTCTTAAAAATATCAGAAGAAGAATCAGATATCAGAAACAACCCAGGTGCCCGAATCAATGATATTTTAACAAAAGTTTTCGGTCAATTAGATTAGACTAATCAACACAACAGCCCTTTTTACAAAAGGAATAGAAGCAGTAAAAAGTGGACTACTAACCATTTTACTGCTTCTTTTTTTTTGTGAGTACGGCTCTGTAAAAACCTTTATGTTCTTCTATTTTTCAAATAGTTTTCGCACTAACTTTGCTAGCAATTGTACTACTATATGAAACCAATTATTGCCGTAGTGATGGGAGGCTATTCCTCCGAACTCGAAATTTCTTTACAAAGTGGAAACGTGGTGTATAACCACCTCAGCAAACTAAAGTTTACACCTTTTAAAGTTCATATCCTTAAGGACAAATGGGTAGCTTTAGATTCCGAAAATAAAGAGTTTAACATTGATAAAAATGATTTTTCGTTTACCGATGCTAGCGGAAGCAAGATACGCTTTGATGCCGTCTTTAACGCCATACATGGGGCTCCAGGCGAGGACGGCCCCTTAGCTGGATACCTTGATTTAATTGAAGTACCTCAAACCGCCAGTGGGCATTTTGAAAGCGCTTTAACTTTTAACAAGGCCGAATGTAGCCTTTTGTTAAAAGGGCAAGGTATTACTATTGCAGAAGCCTACTATTTAGCCAAACATGAAGACTACAATACCGATGAAATTATTGACAAGGTTGGTCTTCCGTGTTTTGTAAAACCCAATCGCAGCGGATCGAGCATTGGTATTAGTAAAGTAAACAAAGCTGAAGATTTAAAAGCAGCCATTAGTGTTGCCTTTGCAGTAGATTCTCAAATAATTATTGAGGCCATGGTGGCAGGTATTGAAGTAGGTTGTGGCGTAAGTAACCACAGCGGAAAAATTGAGGCTATCGCGGTAACGGACATTGTTCCTCAAAACGATTTTTTTGATTACGAGTCTAAGTATAGTGGACAATCAGAAGAATTTACACCGGCTCGAATTCCGAAGGATGCATACCAGCAGATATTAGAAGAAAGCGCTTTTATCTACGAAAGTTTGAACCTAAACGGCCTTACCCGTATTGATTACATTGTAACCGAAAATGGGGTTCCCTTTTTTATTGAGGTAAACACCGTACCCGGTTTAAGTAACGAAAGTATTTTGCCTAAGCAAGCGGAATACGCAGGAATTAGTTTGAGTGAGTTATTTGATAGTTGCGTAGAAAGAATCCTTTCGGGAAACGTAAGTAAATAAACTATCTAAATAGGTTAATCTCACCTTCATGGACGTGCTCACCTCCATTTTCGTCTAAAACCTTCACTCTAAAATAATAAGTACCTTCAGACGCCTTATTTCCTTTAAAGTCACCATCCCAAGATACAGCAATATCATTGCTTTCAAAAATTTGAGCGCCCCAACGATTACTTATTTTGATAGAATAGTAAGCTATACCAACTCCCTGTATTTCGAAATATTCATTAAGTCCATCTCCATTAGGAGTAAAGGCGTTGGGAAAGTAAATTTTATAAGGTTTCTTCGGTACCGTGCAGTCTACGAAGCTAAGAGTAATCGTATCTATTCTTTGCATACAGGGGTAGGTACGACTTACCCAGTAGGTACCTGTACTCGTAAAAATCCTATTTTGACTTTTAGAACCGTCCGACCACAAAACTACAAGGCCATTTGACTGTGGAATTTGAACAAGGTAGGACTCTCCAATACAAAGTTCTTCATTAACGGAGAAAAATTGAGTCGAATCCATTTCCAAGATGTATATAGAATCGTAAACCGAGCAAAGACCATTACTTATTTCAACCCAATATTTACCTCCCTCCGTAACTAAGATAGAGTCTGCTGACGCTCCATTAGACCATAAAATATTGCCTCCCGCAAAATTTTGTACCGACAGCCAAACAGAATCATTCTTACAAATAGAAGTATCTTTTGGCAACAAAACAGAATCCATTTCTAGAATAGAGATCGTGTCATAAACCGAACAACGACCGTTACTTATCTCAACCCAATAATCACCTTTACCCGTTACTAATATAGAATCTGTTTGTGCCGCATTAGACCATAAAATATTGCCTCCCGTAAAATTTTGTACCGACAGCCAAACAGAATCATTCTTGCAAATAGAAAAATCTGCGGGTAAATTTCCCGCAGGCGTATCGTCAGTTACCACAATAGTATCACTTATAATACAAGAGCCTATTCCCACACCAACCCAATATGTCCCCGCGGTACCTAACAAAATAGAATCAGCCGTGCTTGAATTACTCCAACTAATACTGCTCCAACTCGAAATACTTGGTTTAAGGTAAATGGGCTTAAGATGACAAATAAAAGTATCCTTTGGCAATAAATCAATATTCGGATCAATCACTTCTATTCTAATCGAATCCTCGCAAAAGTACTTACACCAGCCTGTAGATGTGGCACTGTAAGTTGTAGAAAATAAAGGCTTTACCGTAATATTTTTAGCTGTATCACTAGTACTCCATAATACATCAAAAGCGGTAGTGGCTATAGCACCACCGGTTAGCCTAGAGGCACCATTATTAAATGTTCCATTAGTTTGCGGAGATATACAATCAATAGCTCCTCCCGATGCCTCATTAAAATCGTAATAACCTATTAGGTTTGAATGCTGTGATGGGTTGAGCAGTTTAAACCTATTATTAGCAATTTGCGATTGAGTTCTAAGTCCGTTCCAAAACCTAACCTCGTCTAACTTTCCATCAAAAAAATGAGTGAAACCACCTGGATAAGAAGAAGCTCCTAATCCAATACTTACAGAATTAGATATACTTCCTAAAGAACTAATATTCAAACTATACTGCAATTGAGCATCCACATACACTTTGGAACTACCTGACCTATCATAGGTAATTGCCACATGGTGCCAGGTATTGTTAGCCACAGAAACTCCTCCTGAAGTTGCAGCATTATTAGACCCATCGCCTAAAGATATCCAAACCTTTCCATTTTTCAAACCAATTTGCCATCGCGCATTTACACTATAGCCACTCTTTGTAATAACCCATCGGTTACCTGTACTTTGCGTTGTTTTAATCCAAAACTCAATGGTAAAATCTTGATTAGCTCCAAAATTATACTTAGCCGAATTAACTATCTCCAAATAGTCGTTTACCCCATCAAAATCTGCACATGATTCTACATACGCTCCAGACCAACTTATTGTAGTAGAATCTCCCGTGCACAAAGTATCATTTTGTGCAGATATAACACATCCCTGAGCACTTATCTCACTAAAAAACAACAGATTGACAAACAAAAAAACTAAGCAATTTAAATAAGTACGTGTACCGTATTCTATGGAATTTCTAAGTATCATTTTCACCCCTAGATTATATAAAATAATTCGCACAAGATAGTTGAAATACTATTTAATGGAATCAATTGATAGCCAATCACCAAATTAAAATCGCCAATTAACATAAAATAGTACTAAACCTGACCTACTTCAATTTCTTTCGGCACCTTCCCTTTTTCAAACAATCTTGCCTTATGTGGTCCTTTTAGCGTAATGCTAGAATTTTCTACATGTAACCAGCTCCCCTCACGTAATCCCAAAACCGCTTGATCGTTCATAGAATGAAACTCATTAATGCGTTTTTCGCGGGTTTCCCCTTGGTGGGTAGAATTTGGATCGGGATCTAAATAGTGAGGGTTGATATTGAAATCTAAAAACTGTAAGGCATTAAAACTGGGTGGATATACAATGGGCATATCATTGGTAGTACCTACCGTTAAACCCGTAATATTACTACCCGCACTACTCCCCATATAGGGCGTACCGCTTTTAACAGCTTGGCGCAATGGCTCTACCAGCTGCAGCTCGTACAAGGTTTTTAAAAGCAAAAAGGTATTGCCCCCTCCCGTAAAAATAGCTTGGGCGTTGGTTATCGCTTTCGCGGGATTATCAAACTCATGAATGCCTTTAACCGCTATACCTATTTCGGCAAAAGCCTTGCGCGGGTATTCAGTGTACCCATCATGACTTATACCTCCCGGCCTTGCGTAGGGTACAAAAAGAACTTCTTGCACGCCTTTAAAAAAGTCGGCTACCTCATCTAACAAATACCCCATGTAGGTGGAGCCATGAATTTTACTGGTAGAGACTACCAATAGATTCAAATTTTCGGAGGGTTGGGGTAAGTAAGTATGGCTCATCTATTCTTCAAAATTAATTAGGGCAGTCCAAATGCTCATGCTACCATCAACTTCCATGCGTGTCCATATAGGGCGCACTTGGCCATTATAGGCTTCAATATCGTTGTAATCTCCAAAAAACACACTAGGGTCTGGGACAAAAGAAGTCTCGCTAATTTTTTCGTTTACCCAAGTTTCTCCACCATCCTTACTATAGGCCATATACACATCGGTTTCCAACTTTTTATGATTTCTACGATCGTAGAATATCGTATATAAATACCCCGTAACAGGATCGCAACTCAACCAACTAAAAAACTGATCCCTTTTCTTCTTATCGTCATTTACTTTTATAGGTTCCGACCAGCTATCTCCTTGATCCGTACTTTTAACCAACCAAACATCGTAATGACCATTCCTGTCATCCACCCAATTTATGTAAATCGTACCCCGATTAGATCCATCACTTATATCGCAAGCCGTTACCGGCATACCATTGGCTCTTTGCAGTCCGGGTATTTCAATATCCCAGCCTCCAACATGGTCGCCAACTATAATATCCTCTTCCAGCCAGTTTTCGCCATCATGACTTCTATCAAAATATATCTTACCACCGTTAGACCAGGCCACATATATCTCACCATCTGGAGATACGCAAGGCACTGCGCCTTCGGTTGTATTATCATCATCTAAACAACCTCCGGCTATTTGGTTTATTTGCAAGGCTTTACTCCAAGACTCTCCACCATCTGTAGACTGTGAAAACATAATATTCGACTTAAACTCCTCTTCCTTAGCGCCATATTTATCAAACTGAGTCCATGTGGTATAAACCGTATTATTTAAGGGGTTCACGGCTGCCCACTGTTTGTCTTGATCCTTTGGGTGATCTAACCCCATAAAGCTACCATCGTTCCATGACTTTCCTCCATCGGTACTTTTTTGGCACACAATACGGTCCAAAATTTCTTCACTCTTCCAATTTAAGCCAGTAGGATCGGAAAGGTGCAGAAAATATACATTCCCTTCAAAATCTGATACTAATACTGGGTCTCCCCAAACACCGTAACTTGAAACTAGGGTGTCACCTTTCCATGTTTGACCTCCATCTTCAGAGTAAAACACACGATCTAAAATAGCGCCCGCCACCATTTCGTGGGGGCGTGCTTTGTTAATACAAATAGAAGGCTCGCAAATACCTCTTCGCATGGGAGCCGACTCGCCAATTTTTACATTTTGGTACTGCGCCAACATGCCCAAAGGCAAAAACAGGGCTAAAAACAATTTTTTCATGGTAAACAACTAAATTACATCAAGTCAAGTAGCGGAGGGTTTTTACCCTTTGCTTGTTAGGGTTTGCACAAATGTAAGGTTCCCGCCCATTCAAAAAAAAATAAGTTCTTTGTTGAACTGAATACGAAAAAATTGATGAAAATACTTTTGACCTTTACTTTTACAGTCCTTTTTTTCACCGCAGGGTTCTCACAAGAAAACATCTTGGAAATAGAATCGATTGGTTCTGTTTATAACAAGGCACACCTGTACAGACAGTTAAAACCTAGTAGATGAAAGGACTAACTCTTTTAATCCTAATTGTTGCCTTTTTAACCTCTTGCAATCAAAAGCACCCTTTTGAAGGTGTTTGGATTACAGTTAGCCATGTTAGCGAAAATGGCCATACCACTTCCGCTCAAACACAAAATATTTTTGATTTTGAGCATGACTCCCTAAAAATTGTTCAACTTGGCAATCACGCCTCAGGCAATTTGAGAGAAATAACCATGAATGCTTATAAATATGAATTTATAAACGATCGATTTGTTTCATATTGGGAGAAAGACACCATATATTTTTCTTACCAGGTTGAAGATTCACTAATACTAAATTTTAATACAAAAGAGGAAAGAACCAATCAATCGGTTGTTTTAAAACGGATTGATTTTACTAAAAAATTGAAGCAGCCACTCAAAGGTTCATACTTATTAAAATGGCCTGAAAACTCAACCAGCCTAACTTTTATAAACGACTCAATAGCGGTTGGTTTTGATAAAAACCATGGTGACAAATGGAAAATTTTTAACTACAAAGGAGCTCATCTATTTCTATACCTAGACGGGATCACTCCTATCTCATCCATCTGGAATGAAAGTGATACTATCCTGAATCTCACCTACCACCTCAAACCCAATAGAAAGGTAACTTTGAAAAAGGCCAATTCAACCATTTCCCCTGAAGATTTATACGGAGAGTGGACGAGAATAGATAAAAGTTTAAACCTACCTCCCCCATCTCCGGAAATTATATTTGAGCTAAAAATGACGTTTGACCCAGACACGTTGACAACCCACTATTATAACGAGGACAAAAAGGAAGCCTGGCAGTTAACAGAAGATGGAAAGAATATCTATTTTCCGGATAGAGTGCTTAAAAATGGAGGCGTATGGAACATGCTAAATTTTAATGCTGGTGATGACACTATACAAATAAAACAGGGTTATGAAAATACGCGAACATGGTTTCGAAGCCCCAAAATATAACCCGTAAACAACTAAATTATGTACCTTTTATTAAGCTTACTCTCCCTTTGGCAACCACTACTACAACACGATTTTCACACCAGTATTACCGAAGCCCACTTTAACACCCAAAGTGGAAACTTGGAGGTATCAATTAAAGTGTTTACTGATGATTTGGAAAATCATCTACAAGCGCGCTACCAACATAAAATTCGTTTTTCGGAAACCACCAGAACCAACACCACCGATTCCATATTAACGATTTTCTTAAAAGAGCATTTTAGTGTTGTAAACGGTAACAAGTCTGTAATTTTTAGCTACTTAGGATTAGAGCACGAAAAAGACATTACTTACCTCTACCTGGAAGGACTGAACCAAAATCCTCAGTCTCAAGTTACCCTACGCAACACCATATTTATAGATGATTTTAACGACCAAGCCAATATTGTAAATGCGCGAGTTAATGGCGATTGGCATTCCGTTTTTTTAAACAAGAATAAACCCCAGCAAGTACTCCGTTTTGACTAAATTCGAAACCCGAAAAGCACTACTCACGACTCACACAAATAAATGAACACTTTTAGCACCTACTTACGACTTGGCTACGAGCACATTACCAACTTATCAGCAGCCGATCATCTGCTGTTTATTGTGGTTTTAATGGCCGTTTATCAAAGTAAAAATTGGCTTAAACTAGTATTGGCTGTTTCGTTTTTCACCCTTGGTCATTCACTTACCCTTACCCTTTCTACCTTAGATTTAATAACTATTAGCACCAGCTTAATAGAGTTTCTAATTCCGGTTACCATTTTATTTACAGCACTTTACAACCTTACCAAAGCGGGTCAAAATCAAAATAGCAAAACAAAATATTGGATAGCGGGCGCCTTTGGCTTAATACACGGTCTGGGTTTTGCCAATTATTACGATATGCTAATGCTAGGCGACAGCTCGTATTGGGAAGCGTTGTTACCTTTTAATTTAGGCGTAGAGCTCGGTCAACTTCTAATTGTACTTGTTTTTCTTCTTTTAATGATTGTTTTTCAACGCATTCTCAACGTAAAAACAATATCTTGGAATTTGTTCTTTTCGGGCGTTGGCTTTGGATTGGCCTTGCAAATGTGTTACCTGGCATGGCCTTTTTAAACAATCCACTTTAGCCCTCATTTAGGCAATAGCCAACCCTATTGCTCTATCGTTTATATTCGCGTCCAAATTCGAAATAAAAATCAATTTTGTTTATGAAAAAGTGGTTTCCTACCGTAGTGGTTATCTGTTTTAGTTTTGCTGCATTAGCACAGTACACTAACGAGAGTAAATTTAAACAGCTTAAGGAAGAGTTACCTACGCCTAACGTGTACCGAACTGGATCAGGAGCTCCCGGTCCATGGTATTATCAGCAACAAGCTGATTACAATATGGACATTGTATTGGATGATGAAAATCAAAAAATATTGGGAGAAGGGACAGTAGTATACACCAATAATTCGCCCGACCCGCTAAGCTATATCTGGATACAGTTAGATCAAAATGTGCGGGCTAAAGACTCGCAAACCCAGGCTATTAGAAAAGGGAGTATTTCGGATAAAATGAGCCATAAAAGCTTAAAGTATTTATTTTACGATTTTGATGGGGGCTTTAAGTTAGATTACCTAAAAGATGCCAATGGTGCGCCTTTGGAGTTTTATGTAAACAATACCATGTTGCGTATTAATTTAGATAAACCTTTGCAAAAAGGAGAGACTTTTACCTTTTCGATGAAGTGGTGGTACAATATAAATGAACGCGCCAAAATTGGTGGCCGCTCGGGCTTGGAGTATTTTAAGGATGAAGACAATTATCTTTATACCATAGCACAATTTTTCCCAAGAATGGCCGTGTACAACGATGTAGAAGGCTGGCAAAACAAGCAGTTTTTAGGCAGAGGCGAATTTGCTTTGGTTTTTGGGAATTACGATGTAAAAATCACCACTCCTTCGGATCACGTGGTAGGCTCTACTGGTACCCTTCAAAACCCTAAAGATGTTTTATCTAAAGAACAGCAAGAACGTTTGGAGCAAGCCAGAAAATCGGTTGACAAGCCCGTGTTTATAATTACCGAAAGTGAGGCTAAATCAGCCGAAAAGAAGAAAGCAAAAGGAACCAAAACTTGGCACTTTGTAGCCGAAAACGTGCGTGATTTTGCTTTTGCCTCATCGCGTAAATTTATTTGGGATGCCATGGCGGTTAAATTTGGTGAGCGCACCGTAATGGCAATGAGCTACTACCCTAAAGAAGGCAACCCACTTTGGGAACAATACTCTACCCGCATTGTAGCTCATACTTTAAACGTATACAGTAAATACACTTTTGATTATCCTTATTCTAAAGCCATCTCAGTACACAGTAATCGCATTGGAATGGAATACCCCATGATTTGCTTTAATGGTGGTCGCCCGGAGGCGGATGGCACATACTCACAAGCTACTAAATACGGTATGCTCGGTGTTATTATTCACGAAGTGGGGCACAATTATTTCCCAATGATTGTAAACTCGGATGAGCGCCAATGGACTTGGATGGACGAAGGTTTAAACACCTTTGTACAGTATTTAACTGAGGTTGAATGGGATGTGGATTACCCAGTAAGAAGAGGTCCTGCTTATAAAATTACCGATTATATGCGTTCTCAGCCCAACGAGATGGTTCCTATTATGACCAACTCTGAGTCTATTTTACAATTTGGAAACAATGCTTATGGAAAGCCGGCTACGGCACTAAATATTTTGCGTGAAACCATTTTAGGTCGCGAGTTGTTTGACTATGCCTTTAAGCAATATTGCGAGCGTTGGATGTTTAAACACCCTACTCCCGCTGATTTTTTCAGAACCATGGAAGACGCCTCTGGCACCGACCTAGATTGGTTTTTTAGAGGCTGGTTTTACACCACTCAAAATGTAGATATTTCATTGAATAGTGTGCAACATTATCAGTTTAGCACGAAAAACCCAGATGTAGAAAACAAAATTGCTAGAGCAAAAAATGCTGAAAAAGATCGCTTTGTGGGTCAAACCCGAAATGAAAAAGAATACGGTGGTAAAACAATTGTAGATAAAGATGCCGACATGAAGGACTTTTACAATAGTAACGATCCGTTTACGGTTTATGGACCTGATCGCACCGCCTACAAAAAATACTTAGGTAGCTTAAGTGCTGAAGAGAAAAAACTACTCAACAGCAATCTCAACTTTTACGAAATGAGCTTTAGTAATGTTGGTGGCTTGGTAATGCCAGTAATACTAGAGTTTACCTTTGAAGATGGTAGCACTGAGATTAAGCATATGCCTGCTGAAATTTGGATTGGTAACGAAGCACATTTCACTAAAGTTTTTGCCTTTAAAAAGAAACTTGCCAAAGTAGAATTAGATCCGCTACTGGAAACAGCCGATACCGATCGCAACAACAATTACTGGCCAGCCAGAATAGAGCCCAGCCGCTTTGAGTTGTACAAAAAATCCAGTGGCAAAGCAAAAAACCCAATGCAAAAGGCCGGAATGTAAAAGGCATAAGCCGCCAGCTATTTGGATATACGTAAAGTACCGTATTGCTGTATCAGTCGGTATTTCACACTTTTGAACCCACAGTATTTGACTTGGTTATTTACACATTGATGATTGAATAACTTCTAAGAGATTGGAGAAAACGGAATGAAAATTCCTGAATCTTTGAGTTTGAAAAAATTCTATCTCGTGATAAAGCCCAAAACTCTTGCTGTGAGTGTTCTTTTAGTTTTTAGCGCTGCCTGCGGAAACCAAAAAAAGCTTAGCACCCAGGCCGATGTACCTCGACCTACTGAACCTCAGTTTGAGCACGATTTGTTGGTTACTACCGATGACAAGCCAAAGGAGGTAAAGGAGCCCATCGCTTCCTCATCTACCCAACTAAATGGCTTTGTAAACGATTGGAAAGGAACTCCCCATGTAATGGGAGGGACTACCAAAAAGGGCGTAGACTGTAGCGGTTTTGTAATTAAAGCGTATGCGGATGTTTATCAAATAAACTTTAGAGGCAGAAGAGCGGTAGATTTATTTGCCGAAACCACGAAAGTTAAAAAAGCAAAATTGCAAGAAGGTGATTTGGTCTTTTTTAAAGTACGGGGCTCTCGTATTGACCATGTAGGCATTTATTTAGGCGATGGCAATTTTGCACATACCAGCTCCAGCCGAGGAGTTATGGTTAGCAACCTTAGCGAGGCTTACTGGGCCAAAAGGTTCTTTATGGGTGGCCGAAAAAACTAACAGACACATTTTTTATTGTTTAACCTTAACTGACAAAAAAATGAAAAAGTTAGTGTATCTCTTGGCCCTTGGCCTAAGTATTTCTGCATGCGAAAAAGACAAGAAAGACGACAATCCCGCAGCTAGCGGAACACCAGCAGCTCCGACCATTTCGGTGCCCGGTATGGACGGGCTTTTAGTGGCCTTAAATTCCTCTAGCAGTGTAGAGGTACCCTTTATTGGAACCACCACTACTACCCTAGGCTTAGCTATTGCCAAGTTTTATGAAAATCAAGATCCTAGTAAAGGTGTAAATGCAGGTACGGTGAGCGTGGATACCGAAAACTTAAAATACACCAGCGGAACCTACATTTATGAAATGTCGGCCACCAACCCTACGGGTTTAACCTTTGGAAGTACGCAGGGTTGGCAAATAGCAGGAAATGGCAGTGTACCAGCCATTAGCGAGACCCACAACCGCGAAGTACCTGTAGTAGCTGATTTAACAGGGCTTGAAAATGGTGTTGACATTTCTGGCGATTTTAGCTTTGGGATTAACACATCAAGTCTCTTCTCCAATATTAGCCCAGCCGATTCTATTTTGTACTTAATTATAGACAATGCGGGTGGAGTGGTGCAAAAAACAATGCACAAAAGCCAAACACAAGTTACGTTTAGTAAGGCCGAGCTTTCCGGCTTAGCCAAAGGTAATGGCTATGCACAGGCAGCAGCCTACAACACAGTTATTAGAGACTATAGCGGTTATAAAATAGCCTATATTAACGAAGGCGTTAATACCAAAACGGTAGAGATAAAATAATTCCCTCTCCTTTGGACAACAAAAAGCCCGCCTCGAAAATTTCGAGGCGGGCTTTATACTATTCAGAGTTGCTATGTTTAGCCTTTCTCCTCTTCCACTTCTTCAAACTCTACATCGGTAACATCCTCTGCACTGTTTTCGGTAGCTCCTTCGGCATTTTCAGCTCCAGCAGCACCTTCGGCACCACCGGCCTCTTCTTGTGCTTTGTACATTTCCTCCGAAGCATTTTTCCAAGCTTCATTTATCTTCTCCATGCTGGCATCAATAGCAGCCACATCTTGTGATTGATGAGCAGCTTTTAATTCAACCAAAGCAGCTTCAATAGGTCCTTTTTTATCATCAGATAATTTTTCACCAAACTCCTTCAACTGCTTTTCAGTTTGAAAAACCATGCCGTCAGCCGCATTCAATTTATCTACCTTTTCTTTGGCTGCATTATCTGCATCTGCATTCGCTTCCGCTTCTTTCTTCATTTTTTCAATCTCCTCTTGGCTTAAGCCAGATGAAGCTTCAATACGAATACTTTGCTCTTTTCCAGTAGCTTTATCTTTAGCAGATACATGCATAATTCCGTTGGCATCTACGTCAAAGGTCACTTCTACCTGAGGTACACCTCTAGGTGCTGGTGGAATGCCATCTAAGTGAAAACGACCGATAGACTTGTTATCCTTAGCCATTGGGCGCTCACCTTGCAATACGTGAATCTCTACAGACGGCTGATTGTCAGACGCGGTAGAAAACGTTTCTGTTTTTTTAGTTGGGATGGTCGTGTTGCCCTCAATTAATTTGGTCATTACACTTCCCATTGTTTCAATACCTAATGCTAAAGGTGTAACATCTAACAACAATACGTCTTTAACGTCTCCTGCTAAAACACCCCCTTGAATGGCTGCACCTAAAGCAACAACCTCATCTGGGTTAACACCTTTACTAGGCTCTTTTCCAAAAAAGGCTTTTACCGCATCTTGTATAGCTGGAATACGAGTACTACCACCTACTAAAATCACTTCGTCAATATCACTAGTAGTCATACCAGCTTGCTCTAAGGCACTTTTACAAGGCTTAATGGTGCGCTTTATAAGGCTATCTACCAATTTCTCAAACTGGCTACGGCTCAAAGTTCTTACCAAGTGTTTAGGGCCACTAGCAGTAGCGGTAATGTATGGTAAGTTTATTTCGGTACTAGCAGCAGATGATAACTCAACCTTTGCTTTTTCAGCAGCTTCTTTCAAACGCTGCAAAGCCATAGGGTCTTTAGTTAAATCAATGCCTTCTTCTTTATTAAATTCAGCGGCCAACCAATCAATCAGTTCTTGATCAAAGTCATCACCACCTAAATGCGTATCACCATCCGTTGCACGTACTTCAAAAACGCCATCTCCTAATTCAAGGATAGAAACGTCATGCGTACCACCACCACAATCAAATACTACAATTTTTTTGTCTTCGCCTTTTTTATCAATACCGTATGCCAACGATGCAGCCGTAGGTTCGTTGATAATTCTGCGAACTTTTAAACCTGCAATTTCACCAGCTTCTTTAGTAGCTTGGCGTTGTGCATCGTTAAAATAAGCAGGCACGGTAACTACCGCTTCGCTTACTTCTGTACCCAAGTAATCCTCAGCCGTTTTCTTCATTTTTTGAAGTACCATAGCCGAAAGCTCTTGAGGCGTATATAAACGTCCATCAATATCAACACGCGGTGTGTCATTATCGCCTTTAACCACCTTATAAGGTACACGGCCGGCTTCCTTACTTAGTTCCGAAAAACTAGATCCCATAAATCTTTTTATGGATGAAATAGTTTTTTGAGGGTTGGTAATTGCCTGTCTTTTAGCAGGATCGCCCACTTTACGCTCACCGCCTTCTACAAAGGCAATAATAGATGGAGTCGTTCTTTTTCCTTCGCTGTTGGGAATCACCACGGGCTCGTTACCTTCCATAACGGCCACGCACGAGTTTGTGGTACCCAAGTCAATTCCTATGATTTTACCCATTACGTTTTATTTAAATTTTTGAATTATCAATTTCCGTTCTCTAAGTCAATCTTTATGCCATCGGGTTTTAAGTCTAAAAAACTGTCAGCTTTGTCAGTTTCGCTTTCGCGCGATGGATTTACAGACACCTAACGGCTGCCTATGTGTCAGTAATGTAGATGTCAAAAAAAAATCCCCTGTCTAAAAACAGAGGATTTCCAACATTATACTTAGTGTTCTTAAGTGCTTCTACTTTTGCACTTTTACCTTAGTAGGCGCATTTCCTTGAATTTCGCATCTAAAAGTATCTCCACTCTCGGCCACCGCAAAACCCAACTCGCAAAGCGAAGCAGTTTTATAATACTTACCCAATTGCTCGGCATTTAGTTCAATATCCTCCATCTCTGTTGAAGTGCGTGAAGAAAACAAACCCGTTCCATTTTCAATTCCTGGAAACTCCGGTTTATCTTGACCAACGCCATCATTAGGTTGATTCAAAATCATGTACTTTTCTAAATCTTCACCCCCTGCATGCACGAATATTTTAAACTGGTCAAAAAATCGAAGATAGCCGTCTTCAATAGGCTCCAATCTATTTGAGATCATATCATACAAAGCAGCATAACGTAATTGCAATTTCACAAAACCGCCACTGCCCTGTGCTTGAATACCTGACACGGTAGAAATATCCATCAAAATAGATTTCAATTCTTCCTGTTTTGTAGTGCAGTTAAACTCTTTATACCAAAATTCCATTTCTACTTGGTAAATGGTTGCGTTATCACTGGTGTACCACTCTATGGCTTGGCTGTATATCCGTGGAAACGAAACAGGACGAGGCGTTTTAATTCCAAAATCTGAAAAACCAGTACCTACAGCCAATAACTTAGTAGTAGCCATAGCAACAGGCGCATCAGCGTTCTCTTTTTCTACTTTTAAGCGATAAACCAATTCATCATCCAGCGTTTCGGTAGTGCGATACAGGTGGTAACCATCTTGTGTAAAAACACCCAGCTCTAATTTTCGACTGGTTTCGTCTTTTGTCAAATACAGAGAGTCTACCAAATCTGCCTTTCCAAACTTACCATTATCCTTATAACCTAATAAATAAGCCGTTACATCTTTATAGTAAAAGGAATCTGCCACACCAAAAGACTCGTTGGCAGGTCGGTTTCCGAGGTAACCTCTTTCAATTCGCACCCAGTTAGTATCAGCCGCGGCATCTAATAAACTGTAAACTACGGTAACATCACTCCACTCATCATTTACCGAAAATTCATTGTCGCAAGACGAAACGGTGAGTAGCAGGGCTGCGGCAATTCCAATAACTTTTTTCATAAATCAATATATTTCCATCCTTTCGACCTCCATAAGGCTAAAAGGTGGTACGCAAAGCGCATTTTTTATCCAAAAAAATTTAATCACCAATCAAGCTGTATTTCAAAATAACAAAGCTCCTTTGGTACGCTGCAAAAGTATAATTTTGTGCTTCTAATTTGAAATTATGTCTGCGGTAACAAAAGAATTTAAAAAAATAACCACCAACTCGGTACAAGCCATGAAAAACCAGGGTGAAAAAATATCGATGCTCACTGCATACGATTACACTTTGGCCAAAATTATTGACACCGCAGGTATTGATGTAATATTGGTTGGCGACTCTGCCTCTAATGTAATGGCCGGCCACGAAACCACCTTACCCATAACGCTAGATCACATGATTTATCATGCCAGCTCGGTAGTACGAGCTGTTGAAAGAGCCTTGGTGGTTGTGGATTTACCTTTTGGCAGTTACCAAGGAAATTCAAAGGCGGCATTAAATTCCTCCATCCGCATAATGAAAGAAAGTGGTGCCCATGCTGTAAAGTTAGAAGGAGGCGTAGAAATATTAACCAGTATTAAACGAATTTTAAAAGCTGGCATTCCGGTAATGGGTCATCTCGGTCTTACTCCTCAATCTATTTATAAATTTGGCACCTACACTGTGCGTGCCCGCGAAGAAGCAGAAGCTCAAAAACTACTGGAAGATGCCAAGTTGTTAGAGCAAGCGGGATGTTTTGCTCTGGTTTTAGAAAAAATTCCAGCCGAATTAGCCGCCCAAGTAGCTAAAGAACTTACCATACCCGTAATTGGTATTGGTGCCGGTGGAGATATAGATGGCCAAGTACTGGTGCTACATGATATGCTAGGTATGACACATGAGTTTAATCCACGATTTTTAAGACGTTACCTCAACCTTTTCGAAGACATTACGGGTGCTGTAAATTCGTATGTAGGTGATGTAAAATCAAACGATTTCCCTAACAGCAAAGAGCAATACTAAGCATTGAGTCATTCACTAACAAAGCGGGTACTTTTTGAAGACAATCATCTTATAATCGTAAATAAGCTCCCGGGCGAACTGGTACAGGGTGATTTTACGGGGGACAAACCTCTTTTAGAAGGAGTACGTGACTACATCAAAGAAACCTATAATAAACCGGGTAATGTATTTACAGGACTGGTGCATCGTTTAGACAGACCTACCTCGGGTATTGTGATTTTCGCTAAAACATCAAAAGCTTTAGCACGAATGAATTCGCTCTTTGAAAAAAGAGAAGTTGATAAAATTTACTGGGCTATCGTACAAGGGAAACCTCATCCCGCCTCCAATTCACTGGAACATTTCTTAAAAAAGGACAGTAAAAAAAATAAATCTCAGTTTTTTTTACGGGAAGTAAAAGGATCCAAAAGAGCAGCTCTTTCTTACAAAACTATTAAAAATTTAGACCAATACAGCGTATTGGAAATCAAGCTCGAAACAGGAAGACACCATCAAATAAGAGCGCAGCTATCTGCCATCAAACATCCTATAAAAGGAGACTTAAAATACGGATTTTCAAGGAGTAACAAAGACGCAAGCATTTGTTTGCACGCAAAAATTGTTATCTTTGAACACCCTGTAAGCAAGGAAACCATTCGTGTAAAAGCGCCCTTACCCACAGGAGAAAGTATTTGGAAACACATTTGATACTAAAACTCTACTCGCATGTTTTTAGTGAAGCTTATTTTAGAGCTTTCAGCTCTTACCGTTATATTCTTATTTCTAAGAAAATCACTTCTTAGAAATAGCCCTTTTACTAATGTAGTAAACTCTGAAGCCGAAAAGGCTGAGTTAAGAAGGGAGCAAAGTACCCACTCCTTTTTATTTGTAATTACCGGATTAATTCTGAGTACTGCTAGCTTTTGGCTTATCTACTTATTTTTTGGCATAGCCCACAGTTTAGGTAATTACGAAGGCGTGTTGGTGGTAAAACAAACAGCTTTAGTTATCCCCTCACTCATCATAGGTTTTTACATAAGTACGTTTTGGGCAAAAAACATTTACGCCCAATTTGTTGGGATTAATAAATCGGCCTTTTTAGAACACCTTTTAACACCTCAAAAAACCCATAAAGCCACTTTTCAAGCCGTGTTTTCTACCCTTGCCTTAGTACCGGCTATTGTTTTGTTAAGTCTCCAATTTAATGTGTACTTAAAAACAGACGGCTCTAAAATTTACACCAAGCAAATGTTTCAAGATGAGAAAGTATACTCATTAGCCGAGGTAAGCAAAATTGGAGGAGGCAGCAGCAACTCATTTGACATTTACCTAAACAACGGAGATAAAATATCGACCAGCGGATACAGCGGGAACCTTAACTACTTTTTAGACAATATTACACGCTAAAAGCACACGCTTTTACTCTTTACTCTCTCAACTCAAAAAGCCTCTTCCGGATTTTCCAGAAGAGGCTTTTTACATCCTAACCCAATAAAAAATACTTTGTTACTCTACCCTAATCGAAGTTTTAGGCGTTTCTTTTTCTTCTGCCTTCTTGGCTAACCTTACTATCAAAATGCCTCCTTCGTAACTGGCCGTCAATGCTTCCACATTTACTTTTTCTAACGGAACCAAAAATCTCCTTTCAAAAGATTTTCTCTCAAATTGTTGCTGTATATAGTTCCCAGGTTTACTAGCCTCTTCATTCATTTTCGTTTTTATAGAAAGTGATTTGCCGTTTAAATCAATCGAAAAATCAGCTTTGGTAAAACCCGGTGCTTCCATTTCTATTTCATATTCCTCTTTGGTTTCTAAAATATTGGTCCGCACCTTTGGGCTGCTTCTTACTCTACCACCATCAAAGTCCAAATCATCTAAAGGCTTTAAAAGGTTATTAAAAAGGCGATTCATATTTGGATCGTTTGCTAAAATTTTCATCTTATTATTTTTAAGTTCACTTGGATACAGTCAAACCAAATACCAATCCCAAAAACAACCTAAAATCATGAATATCTGTCAGTTATAACTGAAAATAAACAGTCAACTTGGCGTTGCATCTTAACTTTTAATGACATAATTTCTGAATTAGCTGGTAACACAAATTTGAAAAAGGTTACCGAAGGCCCATGGTAAATTGCTACCATTGCAGCGTTCAATTTGTATTCTATTAAATTCCAATATTTTGCAGGTTAAAGATTTTTCGAAAATATATTTCGCGTTGTTAACGCTTCAAATAGTAGTTATTTACCAACCCCAAAGCCAGGTGCTATTTATATTAGGTAAAGTCCTTTTAGTATTCTCCCTATTTGCCTTTTTTTATAATGGCGCTAGTGATTTAGCAAACAAAATATGGATTACAACAGGCCTGTTATTTATCTGGATATCCGAACTTTTAACAGTTTTTGAAAACGACATTTCCCAGCAATTGCATTGGGCTTCTATCATTTTAGGCTTACTTTCCTTTATTGGGTTTCACCTTAAATCAAAACCACATCAAAGCCTAAAGCAGCTTGGTCTATTGGCATTTTTAATTGCCAGCATAGGGCTTACTACCCCCTGGGTTTATTCTAATGTATATATAGATATGGTAAGCACACTATGTTTCGGTGCTTCGCTTTTCTTTATTTGCAAAGAGATTTTAGAACTTTCGCAAAATGATTAAAACAACACCTGTTGTAACTCTATATCAAAAATGAGTATGGTATTGGGCGGCACTCCACCTGAACCGCTGTTACCATAAGCCAAAGCCGAAGGAACCAACAAAATACCACTACCCCCTTCTTTAAACAAAGGAATACCCACTTGCCAGCCTCTAATTACTTGGTTTAAGTAAAAGGTACTGCCGTTGCTCTCGTCAAACACTTTACCATCTGTAAAATAACCTTTGTAAGCCACCTTTACACGGCTGCCCGAGTTTGGTTGCTTGCCTGTTCCTAAATCGGTAACCACATAAAACAAACCACTGCTCGTTTCCTCGGCAGCCAAACCTCTATCGGCTAAGTAGGTTCGTATTAGTTTCTCGTCTTTCTCTGCCTGACTTTCTTTATCGCAACTGCCTAAAAACAGGAACAGTCCTGCCCAAATCAAATATTTCAATTTCATACTAAATTCAATTATAAGGGATCCACATCAAAAACCAACACCACTTTGTGTTTTGGACTTTGTGCCATCATTTGCTCCAAGTTATCTTTTAATATTGTTTTAGCCTTACTAGGCGATGCGGTCATTTCCAATTTTAACAAAAATTCCATTTGATACATATTTCGTAAACGCGCCACTAATGGAAATTCAGGTCCCAAAATACGTTCGCCAAACAATCCCTTTAATCGCTTTTCCATAAAGCGTGCCGCTTGATGTAGGTGATGCTGATCGCGGTGTTTAAGGGTAACTTTTATCAAACGGAAAAAGGGCGGATATTTATATTGCTTGCGCTCATACACCTCATCTTTATACATTTCCACAAAATTGGTATCCATTACCTTTCTTATAATACTATGGTACGGGTCGGTGGTTTGAATAAGCACTTGGCCGCGTTCATTTTTTCGTCCTGCCCTCCCAGACACCTGCGACATCAGCTGAAAAGCTCTTTCATGACTTCTAAAGTCGGGGTAATTCAATAAACTATCTGCATTAAGAATACCTACCAAGGCTACATTTTCAAAATCAAGGCCTTTGGTAACCATTTGAGTTCCAATTAAAATATCAATCTCCCCTCCTTCAAATTGCTCAATAATATGTTGATAGGCGTTCTTTTTTCGTGTGGTATCCAGATCCATTCGCTTAATTCTCGCCTCTGGTAAAATGAGGCTTAAATCATCTTCAATTTTTTCGGTACCAAAACCCATTGCACTTACTTCAAAGCTGGCACACGCGGGGCATCGCTGTGGCACTTGTTTGGTAAATCCACAATAGTGACACTTTAATAAATCTACTTTTTTATGATAGGTTAAGCTGATATCGCAATTTTTACATTGCTGTACCTCACTACACTTCTGGCATTGCAAATAGGTAGAAAAACCACGCCTGTTTTGAAACAAAATTACCTGCTTACCCTTTTTTAAAACCTCCTCAATGGCTTTAATAAGCGTTTTACTGAAGTTCGCGCTCATCTCTTTTTTAAAACGAGCCACTTTTAAATCTACACATTGTACCTCCGGTAAAGGCAAATTTCCATGACGATGCAATAAAGTAACTAAGCCGTACCTCCCTTCTAAAGCATGGGTATAACTCTCTACAGATGGCGTAGCAGAACCTAGCAACACCTTGGATTTCTGCATTTTAGCTAGCACCAAGGCGGTATCCTTAGCGTGGTACCTAGGAGCCGGATCGTACTGCTTATAACTGGTTTCGTGTTCCTCATCTACAATTACAAAACCCAAATTTTGAAAAGGTAAAAACAAACTACTCCTTGCGCCAATTACCAAATAAGGTTGATTGGGGTTACGCACAATTTTAAGCCAAGTTTCTACCCTTTCTTTATCGCTGTAGCGCGAATGAAAAACCAATACTTGATGACCAAAGTATTTCTGTAAACGGCCAATAAGCTGAGTAGTTAGTGCAATTTCGGGCACCAAATACAATACCTGTTTACCCTGCTTTAAGTACTGCTCAATAAAGCGAACATAAATTTCGGTTTTCCCAGAAGAGGTTACCCCATGCAGTAGGTTTACCGCCTTCGTTTCAAAATTATGTTGCAGTTGAGTGTAGGCCTCTTGCTGTTGTGGGTTGAGCTCCACAAAACCCTTTTGCTCTAACTTCGGTTCGGTTTTTTTGAAATAATCTGTATATATTTCCAAGAAACCACGTTCAGCCAACCCCTTTAAACTTGAATCGCTGGCTTGTGACTTTTGCAATAATTTAGAGGCCAATACTGGTTCCCATTTACCAGCATTACCCGGACTTTGCATTTGAAAATAAGCCAATAAAAGTTCCTTTTGCTTGGGTGCTCTTTCCAGCTGATTAAACAAATCATTTATTCCACTACCATGGTAGGCGCTGGCCAATTTAACAAACCGCTTTTGTGTAGGGCGGTACCCTACCTTTAGTTCCTCTTGTAGTAAAATATAGTGCTTACCCAATAAGCTTTGAATAAAGCGTAAAGGATTTTTTATTCCCACAATTTCGGCAATCTCCGCAATTCTTAAAGCCGATTGACTTTGCAAAGCCTCCACAATCAGGTACTCAGTATCGGTTAGCTCGTCATCCTCTATCTTTTTTAAAGTATTGAGCATCACCACCGATTCACTTTCTAGTTTTAGTCCAGTGGGTAAAGCGGCCGTCATTACCTCGCCCATGCTGCACATATAATAAGCCGCCATCCATTTCCAAAGGTCTAGCTGCGCGGCTCCAACAATGGGTTGCTCGTCTACTATTTCTAAAACCTCTTTGGGTTTAAAACCATCCGGAATATTTTTTACAAACTGAGAAACCAGTGCGGTGTACAATCTACGCTTACCAAACTGCACCACTACCCGCATGCCAACTTGCAGTTCGGCTTGTAAAACAGGCGGTACCAAATAGGTGTAATTTTTGGGCAAAGCCAACGGAAGAATTACTTCTGCATACTGGGGCATAAATGCAAAAATGCACAAAAATTTAAGGCATTAAGGTGTTATTTTTGGCCTCTAAAACGAAATACATTTTCATGAAAAAAATATATCATTTAGCCTCCTGCTCCACTTGCGTTCGAATTATAAAAGAACTTAATCTACCAGAAGAAACTGTATTGCAAAACATAAAAGAAGAAGCAATAAGTACTGAGCAACTTGCTGAAATGGCTCATCTAGCAGGGAGTTATGAAGCTTTATTCAGCCGTAGAGCTATGAAATACAAAAGCTTAGGATTAGCACAAAAAACCCTTACAGAAAGTGATTATAAAGCCTTAATTTTGGAGGAGTACACTTTTTTAAAAAGGCCCGTGCTTATAATAAATGAGCAAATTTTTATTGGTAATGCCGCCAAAACGGTAGAACAAGCCAAACAAGCCTTGCAAAAAAGCTAAAACTACCCTGAGCTTAAACCTATGCGCCTAATCCCTATTTTAGTATCACTTGCTTTTCTGCTATTAGTTTCTTGTAAAAAGGAAAAGGAAGAAGAAGTACCGCAACCCAAAGCCGAACGACCCAGCCTACCACTTACCAACGTGGCGGGTACTAAAGCTACCTTACAAGCCACTTATTTTAGCACCCTGCAAGATTCGGGTGCATTGGGTATTATTACCCACTTTGCTGGTTATGGCAAGGCTTTACTGCATAATCTTAGCGATAATCAAATTGCAACCATCCGTGTAAAAGCAGAATTAGTGCCACTGTTTTACAAAGGCAACCACTTTAGCAATAACCCAGGCAGCAGCCAAGGAATTGACTTTGGCAGTGAAATAATATGGGAAATAGACGGTACTGGCAATGTGCCTGATTTTACCAAAGTGCTGCAAGATGCGGTTCCTGAAATTGGCGACATTAATGTAGGCGACAGCATTAACCGCTCGGAGGATTTGGCCTTAATTATAGACCAAAGCCATCCGCTTACCAACATGCGCGGGAGTATTGACAGTGTTAATTATCAATTAATTGGACCTAAAAGCTCTTTACGTATAAACACCCTTTGGGGAGATACTGTTCGCTTAAACCCTACGCAATTGCAGCAATTAGGAAAAGGCCAAATGTATATTCAAGCGGAAGCCTACCGGCAACAAATGGAGAGTTTTAGCGGTTATACCGTGGCTTTTGTAAACAAGGGTGTATTGTTGCGGGAAGTTTGGTTGTATTGAAAATACTCGCTAAAACAACGATCTCAAATATTCAAAAGCTCTTTCAATTCCTTTAGATAGATCTCAAAATCCTTTTCCCCCTTTGGGGTAAGGGCGCAATTGGTATGCGGGTAACTGCCTTTAAACGACTTTGCAATTGTAATGTACTCGGCCTTTTGCAGTTTACTAATTTGAACACTTAGATTTCCCTTAGTAGCTTGGGTTACTTCCATCAACTTTTTAAAGTCTGCGGTTTCAACACCCGCCAAAAAACTAACAATGGATAATCGCAGCTCTTGATGTAGCAGTGGATTTAATTTAGACATTCTCCGATCGTCTTAATAAAATACCGGGTATAACGTAGCCAACAAAAATACCAGCCGAAAACACCAAACTGTGATAGCTAGGCTCTAGCACAAAAGCACAAATTATTCCGGCCACCTGCAACAATATTCCCCCAATTACAAAAGGGGTAAATTTAGAAATACCACCACTAATAAAAGTAGCCATACCTGCCAATAACAGAATGATGGTATGAGGAGATAACCCGTTGTAAGTGGTGTAACCTATGCCTATAAACATAGTAACCAAAAACGCTCCCCAAGTATAAGAGGTCACCCTATCTCCGGTAGTTTCGGCTCCTACCCTTTTACTTTCCTTGCGGCCGTATAGCATAGATATTACACCTCCAACCATGCCCACAATTGGCCAAATCATCATAAATAGAGGTTTGCCCTGAAGGTAATACTCGGCAATTCCGGCTGGGACTAACAGAAAACCCCAAACCAAAAAGTAAAAGGAATTTCGGTGTAAAGACTTTTTACTTTCCAATAGCATGCCTTCAATAATCTCGATACTTTTTGTTGGTTCCATTGTAGTTTTATTTTCCACAAATGTAAACTAGTTTACATTATAAACCAAATTGTTCTAAAAAGCACTTGTCCCAAAATCATCTCCATTAATTCAAGTAGGTAAATTAAATCTATTCCGCCAACTGAAACTGTATCTTATCACCTGCGGCAATACCAAATTGGTCGCAATAACCTCCTTTAACTTCTAGCACAAAATTAGCGGGGCCAGTAGATGGTAAACTGGTGGTATTTAAGGGCTCAGCATTTTTTTGGATGCTTACAATTTCGTGGCGGCTATTAATAAAAATAATATCCAGCGATACGTAGGTATTGCGCATGTAAAAAGACTGAACTTCTTCGGTGGGCATAAAAAACAGCATACCGGTATTAATGTCCATACTCTTTCTATACATCATGCCGTAAGCAATTTCATCAGGTGCATTGGCTAATTCAATATCTATCGTCTTTAGCGTATCTCCACTTTCAGCACTTACAAATTGCAAATCGCCTTCATCTCTAAACTTTGGCTCATAGGTTTCTTTTCCTCCTACGTTACCAATTTTTTTGGTGGTGGTACCCGATGGCATAACGGTCATCATCATCCATCCCGCGAAAGCGAGCAACAACACGAGGGCTATTAATTTATTTCGCTTGGTCATCTAATTTCTTTTTGGAGGTAATTATAAAATAAAGGCCTATTAAAACCAATGGAATGCTTAGGTATTGTCCCATGTTTAAGGCCATGCCAGCTTCTCGGCTTACTTGTATTTCTTTGTAGTACTCAATAAAAAAACGGAAGCCGAACAGCAATACTAAAAAGCTGCCAAAAATAAAACCTTGGCGGCCAGCTATGCCCGGCAATAAATACAGGCGGTAGAGCACCAAAAATATGAGCAGATAGGCAAAGGCCTCGTATAACTGTGTGGGGTGCCGTGGTACTCCGAGTACCTCAACCGTAAGTACTTGCTTGTTTTCTTCACTCCAAGTTAGCTTGGTATCCTCCATAAAAAGGATGTTTTTATCGTCCTTATCTAAGCTGTTTACATAAGGCCTAATTCTGTTTAGGAGCGTACTTTCGGCATGCTCTGGCT
The DNA here is from genome assembly GCA_937146805.1 of uncultured Owenweeksia sp. GTDB lineage: Bacteria > Bacteroidota > Bacteroidia > Flavobacteriales > Schleiferiaceae > Owenweeksia. The sequence goes on from CAKZRR010000043.1 coordinate 82,141, forward strand.
TTACCGTTGGCAATACTGTAAAGCTCATTTTATAGATGGGGAATACCAAAGAATCGGTTATCAATTTACTCTCGGTAGCCTCAAAATCAATGGCTTCCATGGTATTTGGAAATACATCCAACACACGATGGCGTACTGGATCGGTAAAAACGGTTTCGATATTTGAGTTGGCTATATCTCCATAAATTTCACTGTTAAACCAGTTTCCTACACGTATTAAGGCGGCTGCCAAAGCAATGGTTATTACCAAGCGGTCAAACATCCAAAGTGCGGGTTTTTTTAAGGACTTTTTACTATAATAAATTACCGCTATTATAATGGCCACAGCCGCACCGTGGCTTGCCAAACCACCTTCCCAAACTTTTAATATTTCGCCTGGATGTTGCGAGTAATAATCCCATTGGTAAAAGAAAACGTGCCCCAACCTTGCACCCAAAATGGTAGCAATTACAGTATAGGTAAGCAGGGTGTCCAGTTTTTCTTGGGCTACACCTTCTTTCTTAAATATTTGGCGCATCAGCATATAACCTAGTATAAACCCTAGGGCAAAGAGTAGGCTATAATAGCGTAGGGTAATAACGCCTAAATCGAGTCCACGACTCATATCCCAAGTAATTGTAAGCAGTTGATTCATGACCAAATTTTGAGCGGTGAAAGTACTAAATCAAATAATCTTAATTTTCAAAAAAGCTAGTCTAATTGAGCTAATGCCGTTTTAGCTTTTTGATGAATTCCTTCGTAAAAAGGGTAACTTTTATAGGTTAAGGCCATTTTGAGATACTCATATGCTTGCTTAGCATCGGTACTAACTAAGAGCGTGCCTGCCTGCAAAGCGCTATTTCCTAGGGCATAGCATGAGGCTACCTCGGGCACCGCTAAAGCTTTTTTAAACCATTGCAAAGCCTCCTCCGTATTACCCATCTCCTGATGTATTCTCCCTAATCGGTAGTAATACTCGGCTTTAAAATAGGGAGTGGCACAACACTCCTCTACCGCAATTTGTAACAATACATTTTTAGCCTTTACCAACAAACCTGTATCAAACAATACCCTAGCCTTTATAAGCGTTACGTTTAGCTCTCTTTTAGATTCATTTAGCGCTTGTTTATCTGCTCCGCTTTGAGCCTCACCATACCTAAATACGTTCTGTCTCATTTGAGCCGCTTTCGTCTCATTGCCCAATAGCAAATAGCACCAGCTTAAATAGCGGTAGCTCGACTTAATGTACATCTGGCTGGGGCTATTTTTTAGGTACTTAATAAAATATAACGTGGCTGCTTCGGGATCCAAGCCAATCATCATTTTCCCTTGCAAATAATCTAAGTGATAAAAGGGTGTGTAATTTTCCTTTTGTGGACGTTTGTTCAAAAAATGGATCGCTCTTTTAGCATTGCCATTGCTCCACTCAATACGCGCTTGGGTGTAAATCAAAAAGGGACTGTCACCCACTTTTAAACCTAAATTTTCAGGTGTAGAATTGTTTTCTACTCCCAATTGAAAGCTCACAAAAGAATACACAAAACCGGCATAGTTGGCGTAAAAGTTTAACGATGGTGTGGCCGATAACTGATAGTAGGCTTGATGCAACATTTGCAACCCATTCTCAATACTACCGCTAAAACCCAAAAGCGAAGCCAGCGTTTGGTAATCATCTGGTAAACTACCAATGGCTACGTGTAAAACACCCAAGGGAATATTATTGGGCAAAAACTGTGGATGCTCAATAGCATTTTGGCTTAATAAATCATAGGCACGGTAAAACTGCCAGGCCGCCTTAATATTATTTTTAAACTTTCCGTTGAGAGTGGCTCGGGCAATATATACCTCAGCCAAAAACAAATTACGAAATGGATTCTCCTCCTCCATCTCCTCTATCTCGTCCATCAGCTCGTCCAGCGAAGGCTGAGCGGCATCAAAGATGCCTGCATCTTCATTTACAAAAAGCTCACAACACACCATAGCAGCCCTCAAGTAGGCAGTTACTTGGTTACTTGGTTGCCGCTTTTCTTCTTGTGCCACCAATACCTTGGCTTCATCAAAACGCATTTGTGTTATTAATACAAAGGCTTGTTTTAATTCTGCGTTATATTGCGATTGTGCCTGAGCACGCATCCCCAATAGGGTAGCAAAAAGAAAAATATAGCAGGTTACTTTTTTCATAAAAAAAGGGATCCTTTTTTAAAAAGATCCCTTTGTCAAATTAAGTCAAACTTATTTTATTTAGAAAGCTTCACAAAAAGCTTCTGCATACGTTCCTCTTCCTCTCTGGCCAAATCTGGATCAACCAAAACTCTGCCTGAGTGCTCATCAGTAATAATTTTTTTGCGAGCCGCAATTTCTAACTGTCGCTGTGGCGGAATAGTGAAAAACGAACCACCTGATGCGCCACGCTCTACCGCTACTACGGCCAAACCATTTTTAGCACCTCCTCTAATTCGCTTATAAGCAACTAAAAGGCGCTCTTCAATGTTTTCAGCGTATTCTTCCGATTTTTTGTAAAGCTCCTGCTCTTCCTTTTCGGTTTCCTTTAGGATATTGTCCAACTCGCTTTTCTTGAAATCTAAATGAGACTGGCGTTCGTTTAGCTTTTCTTCGCTAGAAGCTAAAACTTCCTTTTTGTTCTCAATTTTGGCTTTAAACTCACGGATGCGTTTTTCGGCCAATTCAATTTCCAACTGCTGGTATTCTACCTCCTTGCTCAAGGCATCAAACTCACGGTTGTTACGCACATTTTTTTGTTGCGATTCGTAACGCGTGATTTTTTCTTGTGATTCTTTGATTAAGTTTTTCTTGCCTTTTACTTCCAAGTCCAACTCGGCAACTTCGCTATTCATTTTTTCAAAACGAACTGTGAGCCCGGCAATTTCATCTTCCAAATCTTCCACTTCTAGTGGTAATTCGCCTCTGATGTTCTTTATCTTGTCAATTCTTGAATCAATTAGTTGAAGATCGTATAGAGCGCGTAGCTTTTCTTCAACAGTAACTTCTTTAGCCATAGAAACTTATAAGTATTTAATCGGATTTGTGTTTGTGTCCGTCAAAAGAACCGCAAAACTAGGGAATTTTTCAATAAGAAAATCAGCTATTAACGCTTTTGTAAATTGCTCATTTTCATAATGCCCAATGTCGGCAATTGTGATTTTTTGTTCGGCATCAAAAAACTGGTGGTACTTAAAATCGGAGGTGATAAAAATATCGGCTCCTGCGGCAATAGCTTGCGGCAATAAAAAGCTACCCGAACCTCCGCACCAAGCTACTGTTTCAATTTGATCTTTTGTAATATCGGTATAGCGCAAGCCACCCCCAAAGGTGTCTTTAATGTTTTGTAAAAAATCAAAGGCATATTGTGGTTCCTTCAACCTACCAATCATTCCAGACCCAATTTGAGGATGCACATTCTCAATGCTTAGAATATCATAAGCCACCTCCTCATATGGATGAGCGTCTTGCATGGCTTTTAGCACACCACTCAAAGCCGATTGCTCCACGAGTACTTCCAATCGCACCTCTGGCTCTTTTTGTTTTGTACCAATAGCACCGGTGCTCGGTTTACTATTTGCTCCCGGTTTAAAAGTTCCCATTCCTTCACTCTCAAAACTACATTCTTCATAATTCCCAATCTGTCCAGCTCCAGCTGCAAACATGGCTTGTGCTACTTCATCTTTATCTGCAATAGGCACAAAAACCACCACCTTTTTTAGAAGATTTCTTTTAGGCGCAAGGATTCTTCTATTCTCAACTTTTAGCTTTTTACCAATAACATTGTTTACGCCTACGGCCACATTATCTAAATTAGTATGCATAGCATATAAAGCAATGTTGTTTTTAATGGCGAGCATAACGGTGCGCTCCACATAGGTTTTACCCGTAAATGTTTTTAAACCACTAAATACAATAGGGTGGTGCGAAACAATCATCTCGCAATTTTTGGTAATGGCTTCTTCTACCACGGCTTCGGTTACATCTAAACTTACCAAAACCTTATTTACTTTTTGGTTAGGGTAACCTACTATTAATCCAGAGTTATCGTATGACTCCTGTAATGAACGCGGAGCTACGGACTCCAAAAAACGCGTGATTTCTCGTATCTGCATCCGGCTAATTTAACAGGAGTACCTTTAGTTTCAAAAAAAGAAGAGGTAATTTTAATAAAGGCTAATGGTATAGCTACCAACAAAAAAACCTCCCGATTTCTCGGGAGGTTTTATAAGTTAAAATGCTAAAGACCTACTTATTTTCGTCTTCTTCCATTTTCTCTTTTAAAGCAGATAGTGCATCCAAATCACCTAATGTAGAACGCTCTACATTGGTTTGAATTTTCTTAACCACTTTGGCAGTTTGCTTTTTCTCACCAGCTTCTTTTTCTGCGTTTATCGATTTGTGAATTTCGGTAGCTGAAGCTACTACTCTTCTCGAATCTTTATTAAACTCAATAATTTTGAAGTCGGTAATTTCATCTTTAGCAACGTTGCTTCCATCTTCTTTTACCATGTGACGGCTTGGCACAAAGGCTTCTACACCTAAGTTTTCAAAAAGTACTTCTACACCTTTGTCCACAATATTTACCACTTTACCTTCTAAGATACTACCTTCCTCTAATAGTGTGGCGTAAGTATCAAATGGATTATCGGTAACTTGTTTGTGTCCTAGGCTCAATCTGCGGCTATCCACATCAATTTCTAGTACTACAACGTCTAATACAGCTCCAATAGAGGTGAACTCACTTGGGTGTTTTACTTTCTTAGTCCAGCTTAAGTCCGAAATGTGAATCAATCCATCAATTCCTTCTTCCAATTCTACAAATACACCAAAGTTGGTAAAGTTACGAACGGTTCCTTTATGCTTAGATTCTAATGGGTATTTAGTAGTAATATCAGTCCAAGGATCTGGCGTATTTTGCTTAATACCTAAAGACATTTTACGCTCTTCTCTATCCAATGTAAGTACAACGGTTTCAACCTCATCACCTACAGTCATAAAGTCTTGTGCACTACGTAGGTGTGTACTCCAGCTCATTTCACTTACGTGAATTAAACCTTCAACACCAGGAATTACTTCAACAAAAGCACCGTAATCAGCTAATACTACTACTTTACCTTTTACTTTGTCTCCTACATTTACGCTAGCATCTAATTTATCCCATGGATGTGGCTCTAATTGCTTTAATCCTAATTGGATACGTGTTTTATCCTCATCAAAATCAAGGATTACAACGTTCATTTTCTGATCTAGTTCAACAACCTCAGATGGGTGGTTGATACGGCTCCAGCTAAGGTCAGTAATATGGATCAATCCATCTACACCACCAAGATCAATAAATACCCCATAAGATGTTACGTTTTTCACAACACCTTCTAGTACTTGACCTTTTTCTAGCTTGCCAATAATTTCTTTCTTCTGCTCTTCAAGGTCAGCCTCAATAAGGGCTTTATGAGAAACCACCACGTTTTTAAATTCATGGTTAATTTTAACAACCTTAAATTCCATTGTTTTATCAACGTATGCATCGTAATCACGAATAGGCTTCACATCAATTTGTGATCCTGGTAAGAAGGCTTCGATACCGAATACGTCTACAATCATACCACCTTTAGTACGACATTTTACGTAACCGTTTACTACTTCTTCCGTTTCGTGCGCTGCATTTACGCGATCCCATGCTTTAATAGCACGTGCCTTACGGTGCGATAACACCAATTGGCCGTCTTTATCTTCTTGCTTATCTACAAGCACCTCTACCATATCACCTACCTTAAGGTCGGGATTGTAACGGAATTCATTTAAAGAAATAACGCCTTCTGATTTATAACCTATATCTACGATAGCCTCGCGATCGGTCATATTAATCACTTTACCTTCCGTAACCGTGTGCTCATCAATTGAGGTAATGGTTTCTTCGTAAAGGGCTGTTAATTCTTCTCTTTCTTTTTTTGAATTGGCTTTAAGGCCTGACTCAAATTCTTCCCAGTCAAAATCTTCAGGAGCTACAGCAACTTCAATTTCCGAAACTTCTACTTCGGCAGTCACTTCTACTTCTTCTGCTTTTACTTCCTCGGTAACCTCTGTTGCTTTAGCCGCTTTTTTAGCTCTAGGCTTTTTAGCTGCTGGCGCTTTGGCTTTTTCCTCTTTAGCAGGAGTTGCTTCTGGGGTTTGTTTGTCTACAGCGGCAGTGTTTTCCACTTGCTCTTCAGCTGCTTTTTTGTTTTCTTCTGACATGCAGAAACTATTTTGTATTTCAAGTAGTGGTAAGATCTTTAAGAAAACACAACTTGAAAGTTGTTTAAATAATTGATTTACAAAACCTTTATTGCGTCTTACACCTCACAAAAAAGGGCTGCAAATATAATTCTATTTTATCAAAAACTTAAAGCAAAATTCAGTAATTCAAACACCCCCTATGCTTTTCCAACACAAAGCCAGCGTACTAAACCACAAAACACTTAAAAACAGAAGGTTACTCGTGAACATGTTCTTTTTGAGACACCCGTAAAACAGGTAAGGAAACTACCGAAAACAAAAAATAAACAAAGGCCCAAACAACATCAAACAACAAATAAACTCCCAAAGACTGAATTACATATACGGGGAAGCCCACAAAAAGCCCTACACTCACCTTTACCGAACCCAAAAAAGCAGGGTCTTTAAAAATGGGCTTTACTTTTTTCCAAATAAGCATACACACCCAATTATTTAGAGCCACAATAGGGAACAATATCTTTTCAATCCAATTGGGCTTACGTACTTTAAGGGGCTTCAAGTCTTTGCCTTCATCCAACCTGGCAATTAACTCATCGCACTGCTCCACATTCGAAAAATCCGCATGCGCGTCAATCAATTTTTTATGATGCTCTTCGTACACATCGCTATTAATATGTACTACCAACTTCTTAATTTCGTCCTGCACCCTATTCTTTAAAGCCAATGTATTTTCCTTCTCCTTTTCGGGATTAAAATAATCACGGCCCATAATAGGCTTACCGTAGTGCAGGCTTACATTTGTTTGAAAACCACTATGAGACTGGTAATTAATACCCATCGGCACCAGCGCGATATCCATATCGGGGTGTTTCTCTAAAGCCTGAAAAACGATACGGGTAAATCCCTTACTAATATTCCGCAATTGTGCCTTTAGCTGATGAGTTCCTTCCGGAAAAATCATAACCGCCTGCTTCTTAGAAAGGTACTTGATACAGTCAGAAAATACTTTTTCATTTTTTGCCAAAGCATCTTTACCATCTCGCATGCGGTAAATAGGCCTAATATTTAGAGTAGCTAATAACTTTACCACAAGTGGCTTTGCAAACACATCTCCCCTAGTTAAATAGTGAGTAAACCTACCATTACTGACTGCAATTAAAAGCGCATCCAAAAAGGCATTCTCATGATTTGGTAGAAAAATTACCGGTACCCCTTTGGGTATATTACTAGTTCCCTTGATTGTTATTTTCTTGTAGAATAAATAAAGGCATAACTTTAGGTATCTCGTAAAAACAAAATACCAAATACGTTGAATAATTTTACTCATGCTTAATTTTACGTTTACTCCACCAAAAGGCCATGGTTAAGCCGGCCACAATGTGCCATATTCCCCACCATCCTGCTATAATGGCCATTCCTCCTAAACCGTCAAAAAAACTAAAAATTAACAATAGACCCAAACCTGAATTTTGGATACCCGTTTCAACCGCTAATGTTCGTCTATCCGCAATAGGCAACTTACCTAATTTACCTAAATAGTAACCACAACTTAAGGCAATGGCATTATGTAAAAACACCAACAAAATTATCTGACCAATAAATCTTTTAAATAAATCTATATTATTGCTAAAGGCCAAAATAACCAATGCTACAAATATTAAAATAGATAAGGGTTTTAGCACCTTACTAATTACTTCTGCTGTTTTTGGCTTCCATCTTCGTACTAGCATACCCGCTACCAAAGGGGCCGCTAAAATTAGCGCCACCGTTTTAAAAACATCTATCGGGTTTATAGAAACTTGCTCTAAAATTGCCTGGGTAGGTGGGTACAGACCGCCCCAAAAACTCAAATTAAATGGAGTAAAAAAGATGGCCAACAAAGTAGCAAATGCTGTAAGGGTAACTGATAGTGCTGAGTTGCCCCCCGAAATCTGACTCATGAAATTGGAAATATTACCACCTGGGCAAGCCGCTACCAATATCATTCCTAGCGCTATACTAGGTGTTGGTTCAAAGATATATACCAGTAAAAATGTAAGGGCGGGTAATACTACAAACTGCGAAAGCACCCCAAGCAAAGCCGATTTAGGGGCCTTTACTATACGCACAAAATCTTGGGTGGTTAAGCCTAAAGCAACACCAAACATCACCACCGCAAGGGCAATATTTAAGCCCCAAAGGGCATCTTCACTAAAATTTAGCTTTACGCTATCTATTGAGTTTTCCATGTATCAAAAGGCCAAATATAAAAAGTAAAATTACAATTTACACTTAGCTAAAAAGCTGTTTGTCAGATACAAAAAAGAAAAATTGATTGAAAAAAGGGGAGCCAAAAGAATTTATCCCTCACGGAAGGAATTTAGCTGCTAACCCAACGGCTCCCCTAATATTGTGGACTACCAGTCCTAAATATTTTGGCTGCAAATATACTGAATCCGTTGATAATCAACCATAAGATATGGGGATTTTCACCAGTATCTTTTTTGCAAGGATTAACCCTACAAAACATGATGGTCTAATTTTTAAATACTCTCTTCTCATTTTAATTCTAGGATTAAAGGCTTTATTTTGCCTGTCCCTTTCAATTAGCAATATCTTTACATCACCCAAAAAACAGTTATGAGCAATTCCATACCGTCCATTGATTTAGCCGATTTCACTTCTAATGATCAAGCTCGAAAAGAGGCTTTTGTGTCTCAGTTAGGACAGGCATATGAAGACATTGGCTTTGTAGCCGTTAAAAATCATGGCTTAACTAACAGCCAAAGTGAGCTGCTTTACCAACAAGTAGAGGCCTTTTTTAATTTACCTGCTAACCAAAAGAAAGAATATGAAATTGAAGGTTTGGCCGGCCAACGTGGTTATACTTCTTTTGGTAAGGAACATGCAAAAGGAAGAAATACAGGTGATTTAAAAGAGTTTTGGCACTTTGGTCAGTATGTAGAAGATGGCGATACTATTGCTCAGGAATATCCCAACAATGTATCCGTAAAAGAGCTGAAAGAGTTTGATGGTATTGGAAAAAAAGTATATCAAACCTTAGAGAATGCGGGAAAGGAAATGTTGCGAGCCATTGCTTTATACTTAGGCTTAGCTGAAACTTATTTTGATGCTAAAATTCACAACGGCAACAGTATTTTAAGGCCCATTCATTACCCACCTATTACCAATGAGCCCAAAGATGCTGTTCGTGCTGCCGAGCATGAAGACATTAACTTAATTACCTTGTTAATGGGCGCTAGTGCGGAAGGATTACAGGTACTCAACAAAAATAATGAATGGATAAGCGTAACCGCGCTACCCAACCAAATAGTGGTAAACGTTGGAGATATGCTACAGCGTTTAACCAACAACCAATTAAAAAGCACCACCCACCGTGTGGTTAACCCTCCTCGCGAAAAATGGAGTCAATCTCGTTTCTCCATTCCCTTTTTCTTGCACCCTAGATCGGAAATGCGCTTGGATTGCCTAACCGCATGCTGCACAGAAGGACGTCCTCCATTGTATTCGGATATTTCGGCTGGGGAATATTTAAATGAACGATTAGCAGAAATTGGGCTTAAAAAATAGACATGGGAAAAAGTAAAAAAATTGAAAGCTTGGCTGACTTAGGTGGCTTTGTATACAGTACCAATGATAATTTTGAAACCGATAATGGAGCTGAGGAAGAGACCCTCAATAGCTCGGATCAGCGATTAGAGGCCCACCTCGAAAAAAAAGGTAGAGGAGGCAAAACAGCGGTTATTATAAAAGGATTTATTGGAAATGACGAGGATTTAAAATCGCTGGCCAAAAAAATCAAAAATCACTGTGCTACAGGTGGAAGCGTAAAGGATGGCGAAATAATTATTCAGGGAAATGTGCGCGATAAAGCGATGGATTACCTAAAAAACCAAGGATACATGGTTAAACGCGTAGGCGGTTAATCTATAGCTCTATGTGCTGCTCGGCAAAATTATCGTTGTATAAATTTCGTACCATACCGTCCGCTAACCCTTTTTTAGGAACCAACATTTTTGATGATGTAGCCCAACGCATGGCCGATAAATAAATACGCAAAGCATGTGTAATCACATCAGCCCTATCGGGATTCAAATCGTATTGCAACATTCGTTGCTCTGGTTCTAAGGCCATTAAATTTTGGTAGGTTTCTTCTAAAAAATCTACCGAAAGGGTATTGCCCACGGCCAAACCCGTCATTTTAAAAGTACGATTGATGTTGCCACCAGAGCCCACCATTAAAACATTAGATAAGCCCGCTGTCTTCTCTTTTATCCACTCTTCCATTTCCTGCCAAAGAGTTTCATCCACACGGTTTTTTAACAAACGAATAGTTCCAATTTTAAAAGAGCGGCTTGCTCTAATTTCATCTCCACTAAACAAAGTAAACTCAGTACTACCACCTCCTACATCCATATAAAGAAAGTTAGAACTCATGCTGCTTATAGTAGATATCAACCCCGAGTTAAAAATAATTTGAGCCTCCTCTTTGCCATCAATCAATTCAATGGAAATGTTTGAATTTTTAGCAATTTCGGCTATCACCTCTTTTCCATTTTCCGCTTCTCGCATAGCCGAAGTAGCACATGCTCGATAAACCTCTACTCCATACACATCCATAATGGCGCGGTAAGCTTGCATGCCTTTAACTAATCTCTCTAGATTGTCATCGGATATTTTTCCATTCTCAAAAACATCGGCTCCCAGCCTAATTGGCAAACGTGTAAGTGATGATTTTTTAAAAATAATTTCGCCTTCATTATTAATTACATTACTAATAAGTAGGCGTATCGAGTTTGATCCAATGTCAATACCTGCTAGTTTCGTTATCTTCACTTTCCTCTTTTTAATTGCTTTTTAACATATTGGTGCAAAGCATATTGCGACCGTACTTTATGGCCTTTTATTACCCTATAGGCATTTGGCTCTTCCCTATTATGCCAGCGACTTTTCACGTTGTCTTTCCAAATAATATCTAAATGCTCACGCAATTGTCGCTTTACATTTTCATCATAAATGGGCGTGGTAACTTCCACTCTATAATCCAAGTTTCTAGGCATCCAGTCGGCTGATGAGATATAGTAAGCAGGGTTACCGCCATTCTCAAATACCAACACCCGTGAATGCTCCAAAAATCGATCTAAAATACTAATGGCCTCAATGTTTTCGCTCAAACCTTTAACCCCCGGAATTAAAGAACAAATTCCCCTAACTATAAGTTTGATTTTAACCCCATAGGCGCTGGCTTCGTATAATTTTTCAATTAACTTTACATCAGATAAACTATTCAATTTTAGCGTAATACCTGCTTTACTCCCTCGTTTGGCATGCTCAATTTCTCTGCTAATTAATTTAATCAAACTTTTACGGGTGCTATCTGGCGAAACCAAAAGGTGCTGAAATTTAAAGCGTTTGTAATTGCTTTGTAAAAAGCTAAACACTTTTTCAATCTCTTTAGTTATTGCCTTATTGGCCGTTAACAAATGGTAATCGGTGTAAAACCTAGCCGTTGATTCATTAAAGTTACCTGTACCAATACTGGCATAGTGGCGTAAACCTTCTTCCTCCTGCCTTGTAATTAATATAAGCTTGCTGTGAACTTTTAATCCAGGCACACCAAAAATAACTTGCACTCCTTCGGCTTGTAATTCTTGCGTCCATTTAATATTAGCAGCTTCATCAAAACGAGCTTTTAGCTCAATAACCACGGTAACTTGTTTTCCGTTTTTTGCCGCATTTACCAAGGCACTAATAATGCGTGAGCTGGTCGCCAAGCGATACAAGGTTGTTTTGATACTTAGCACGTTGGGATCTAAAGCCGCCTCGCGTAGCGTACGAATGATGTACGAAAAGCTATGATAGGGCATAAAAAGCAAAATATCCTTTTCGCGCAATACCTTTAAAATACTCCGATCCATATCCAACTCCGGGTGGTTCATCGATGGCAAGCTCTCAAACTCTAAATCGCGGCTACCAATATTGGGGAATTTGATGTAATCCTTTTTATTGTGATAACGCCCTCCTGGAATCAAGCTATCAAAAGTATCAAGATGCACCCCGTTAATTAAAAACTGGAGCATGTCACTCGAAATCTCCTTATCATAAACAAAACGCACAGGATCTCCAGTTCTCCTTCGTTTTACGGATGTTGACATTTTCTCTAAAAACCCTTTAGAGACATCATCGTCTAAATCAAGCTCCGCATCTCTAGTAATTTTAATAGTATGGGCTTCAATTTTATCAAATTCATAGATAAAAAAAATGTAATCGAGATTGTATCGAATAACGTCTTCTAAGTAAATTAAGAATTTTTTTCCGTAACGAGGCAGCTCCCAAAAACGACCCAACAGCTCCGAAGGCACCTCTATAAGAGCGTATTGCGGATTTTCGGGATCGATATTTTTAATTAGCTTAATGGCTAAATAAATAGACTTATCCTTTAGTTCGGGTAATTTTTCACTGTCGTTAAGAATTAGGGTAATGACGGCTGGGCTAATTTTATCGATGAAAATTTTACGGACCACTTCCTTCTGCCCTGTGGTAAGTGATTTTTCATCTACCACCGAAATATCGTTTTGTTCTATTTCTTTTAGCAGCCCATCGTTAATCTCTTGCGCTTTAGCTTGCATGGTAATTACCCTTTCCGAAATTTTTTCAAGCAGCATGCTCGGTGCTAATCCCCCTAGCCTTTTTTGAGGCGAATCCTTTAGTTGACTTAGCCGCTGAATACTGGCAAAGCGTACTCTAAAAAATTCATCCATATTACTGGAAAAAATACCTAGAAACCGTAGCCTTTCCACAATCGGGTTAGACGTATCAACGGCTTCTTGCAATACGCGTTCATTAAACAATAGCCAGCTTAAATCGCGGGCCACCATGGTGGGTGCTGATGGGTTGATCACTATTTGTTTCGTCTTTTTGGATAATCAAAAAAGAGCAAGTCTGCCTTTTTATCTATACTGCTCCAGTTTTTAGATTCAAAGTTAAGGCAAGCCACACCCGTAGTAGGCACATTGTCAATTCTATGATCTATGCATTTATTTACAAAATCGGTTAAGGTTGGGTTATGGCCAAAAATCATTACCGAATCCCAATCATCATTTAAACCTTTTACAAATTCAAACATTGCCTTATTACTGGCCATGTAAATTTCTTCTCTAATTTCTAAGTTATCAAAAGTGAGTTGCAACTGCTTTGAAAAAATTAAAGCGGTATGAAGTGCTCTTGTAGCTGGGCTCGAAAATATTTTTTGCGGTCTTTCGCCCTCTTGCCTTAACCACTCAGAGGTATTGTAGGCATCTCTTATGCCACTTCCTTTTAAGGGTCTATCCATATCGCTTAAACCCTCGTGGCGCCACGATGATTTGGCATGCCTAACTAAATAAAGTTTTTTCATGATCTTAGTTTAGATCTCTAAAATATTGAAACTCGAATGTAAACATTTGTTGCGAAAGGGTGAATTCCTCTATATTAACAACCGGCTAAATTTAGCGCCTTACCCCCATTTTATTTAAGGCTCGTTGATACCTTCTAGCGTAAGCTTTATGTTGAGCATAGGTACTTGAAAAATAACTGTCTCCCGAAAGGTCTTCCTTGGCTACAAAAAAGATGTAATTATGCTGGGTGTAATTAAGTACCGCATCTACATACCGCGAAGGCGGAATAATAATGGGTCCCGGTGGTAAACCCTTGTATTTGTATGTGTTATAAGGTGAATCTACCTGTTTATCCTTATTTAATACACGCTTAATGCTAAAGTCTCCAAGTGCAAAAATCAAGGTGGGATCTGCCTGCAAGGGCATACCGCGCTTTAAACGATTTACATATACGCCCGCTACTTTAGGCATGTCGGCTTCCTTTTTGGTTTCCCAATATACTATGGAGGCCAGGGTAACCACCTCTGACTGGCTAAGCCCCATGGCGCGAGCTTTTCCAAGGCGATTGACCGTCCAGAATTCGGTGAATTCTTTCGCCATACGCTGCATAAGTTGCGATGTGCTAATACTCCAATTAACATGGTAAGTATTGGGAATAAACATGGCTGTGATGGTGGCGGTATTAAAACCATACTTTTTGAGCGAATCGGAATTTTGCAACCAGTTTACCAGTTCTACCGAATCGGCTTCAATGTTTTTAGACAACCTTCCGGCCAACTCTGGTATTGTTCGTAATTGGTTAAACTGCACTTTCACATCTACCAATCCATTGCCTGCTCTTAGGTGGTTAATCAACTCATTGTTGCTCATCCCATCGTGTAAAATGTACTTTCCCGGCACCACATTTTTGCCTTGGTAGTTTTTTTCGTTAGCCAGCCATTTCAAGCTTTCTTGGTTTTTAATCCAGCCTTTCGCATTCAAGTTTTTAAGAACGGTCGCGGCATCATCGCTTCTACCAATAAAAAAATCGGCTTGCGCCTGAGGCAATTGAATATTGGCACCTTTTATACGATTATAATAGCGACTAGCTATGGCCAATGTACCAATTAAAAGCCCCGTAAAAAGGAGTATTTTAATTAGCTTCCCTTTCGTCCATTTTTTTCCTTTGGATGGCATTTATACTATTTCTTTTTTAGTTTTTACAAAACAAATGTAAAGCGCATTAGCATGTGAAATCTCCAATTTAAAACTCTTGCTTGAAAAATTAATTAACAACAATTTTTCTATCCCAAAACTTCCGTAAGAAACAAAAAAGCCGACTTTGCAATAAGCAAAGTCGGCATGTAATGTAAGACGATGAACTGACTATTTCCCGTCAAATTGCTTTTTCAATAATTCAGTAGTGGTACTTCCTGGTCTTTCAATTGGGAAGCTTAAAGCTCTATCCCAAATTAAACTTGCCATAGTACCTAAAGCACGAGAAACTCCAAATAATACCGTGTAAAAATCGTATTGATTTAAACCATAATGCATTAGCAACTGCCCCGAGTGCGCATCTACATTAGGCCAAGGGTTTTTCACCTTGCCTGTTTCTTGTAAAATTTCGGGTACCACCTCATAAACTCTGCTTACAATTTGAAACAAATCATCATGCGGCATGTGCTTTTGAGCAAACTCACGCTGCGCAGTATAGCGAGGATCCGTTTTACGCAATACTGCATGTCCAAAACCTGGAATTACTTTTCCTTCGTTTAATGTTTTTCGGCAATAGTTGGCAATTTGCTCTTTAGAAGGCAAGCCTCCACCTAACTCATCGCGCATGGCAAAAATCCAACGAATTACTTCTTGATTGGCCAAACCATGTAACGGGCCTGCTAAACCATTCATACCGGCAGAAAAAGCCTGGTAGCTATCGGATAAAGCCGAACCCACCAAATGAATGGCGTGAGCAGAAACATTTCCACCTTCGTGATCAACGTGGATAGTCATATACAAACGAAGCAATTCTCTAAACTCTTCGTTATCAAAACCTAGCATGTGCGCAAAGTTTCCAGACCAATCTAAAGATGGATCGGGCTCAATGTGGTCGCCATTATGGTACATTCTACGATAAATGTAGGCCGCAATTCGCGGTAAACGCGCAATAAG
Organism: uncultured Owenweeksia sp.; assembly: GCA_937146805.1. Lineage (GTDB taxonomy): Bacteria > Bacteroidota > Bacteroidia > Flavobacteriales > Schleiferiaceae > Owenweeksia. Next base: position 97,863 of record CAKZRR010000043.1, read on the forward strand.
ATTCATGGCATCCTCGTAAGTAGGTTCCCAGTAATCTGATTTATTAATACCGTTACGATATGATTTTTTAAACTCACTTTCAGTACGCAAAGCCATAATGGCAATTACAAACTGCGTCATAGGATGCGTGTGCATCGGCAAACCATCAATCACCTTAAATACATGTGGTGGAATTTGCGCTCTACGAGCCCAGTTATTACTTACTCTGCGAACGGTATCATCATCCGGAAGCTCATTAAAAAGCATCAAGTAAAAAATACCTTCTGGTAAAGGTTGCTCACCACCTGGGTAAGCTGGTAATTTTTCCTGTAATTCAGGAATACTGTATCCACGAAAGCGAATACCTTCGTTATGATCTAGCTTAGAAGTTTCGGTAACCAAGGCTTGCATGCCACGCATACCGCCAAAAAGCTGTGCTACTTTAATCTCCCCAATTACTTCATCGCCATACTTGGCAACAAAATCCTTTACCTCTTTACGGGCCGGATCAATTTTGGTTCTAAAATGGTCTTTAAGTCTTTCCATGATGTTGTTATTTAGAGGAGATTATTTAATGTATTTAAAATTTTTGCCAAGGTACACCGCATTGTTTCCTAATTGTTCCTCGACACGTAAAAGTTGATTGTATTTCGCAATCCGGTCGCTACGCGATGCCGAACCTGTTTTTATTTGACCACAGTTTAGGGCTACGGCTAAATCAGCAATGGTGCTGTCTTCCGTTTCTCCAGATCGATGACTCATTACGGAGGTATAGCCACAAGTATGTGCCTTTTGTACTGCGTTTATTGTTTCGGTAAGAGTGCCAATCTGATTTACCTTTACCAAAATAGAGTTGGCAATATCATTATCAATACCACGTGTTAAGCGCGTTTCGTTGGTCACAAATAAGTCATCACCTACCAATTGAATTTTATCGCCAATTGATTCCGTTAGTTTTTTCCAACCATCCCAATCATCTTCGGCCAAACCATCTTCAATCGAAATAATGGGATATTTATTAGTCCAGTCCGTCCAGTAAGCCACTAACTCATCCGAAGTTAGTTGTTGACCCGTGCTTTTTGAAAAAGAATAGAGTCCCGTTTTTTCATCATAAAACTCAGTAGCAGCGGCATCCATAGCAATGTAAATATCTTCACCTGCCTTAAATCCTGCCTTCTCAATCGCAATTAAAACCGTTTCAATAGCTTCTTCATTTGATGTGATATTCGGTGCAAAACCACCTTCATCTCCCACATTAGTGCTGTAGCCCTTTGACTTTAGCACCGTTTTAAGATGATGAAAAATTTCGGTACCCATTTGCAAGCCTTCCGAGAAACTAGATGCTCCAAAAGGCATTACCATAAACTCTTGAAAATCGATAGAGTTATCGGCATGGGCGCCACCATTCAAAATATTCATCATTGGAACGGGTAATGTACGAGCGTTTACCCCTCCAATATAATTGTATAACTGCTGGCCTGTAGTTTGGGCTGCTGCTCTGGCACAAGCTAATGATACGGCTAACATGGCATTGGCGCCTAAGTTTGCTTTATTGGGTGTTCCATCCAAGTCAATCATAGCGGCATCAATGGCGGCTTGATCCCCCACATACATACCCCTAATTTCTTCGGCAATCGCCTCATTTACATTAGATACAGCACGTAATACGCCCTTACCTAAATAAGCCGCTTCATCACCGTCACGTAACTCCACCGCCTCATGTATACCAGTAGAAGCACCGGATGGTACCGCAGCTCTTCCCATAGCACCATTGTCAGTATAAACATCCACCTCTACAGTTGGATTTCCTCTACTATCTAAAATTTGGCGCGCAATTATTCCACTTATTAATGCCATTACTTGTATTTTTTAATTAGGTCTATAAAATCGTCAAAAAGGTAAGCCGAATCGTGAGGGCCTGGCCCTGCTTCGGGATGATATTGCACACTAAAAACAGGAGCGTTTTTTAGACGTATACCTGCTACCGTGCTATCATTTAAATGTTGGTGGGTAAGCTCTACTATCTCACTACTTTCCACATCCTCCGCGCTTACCACAAAACCATGATTCTGGGTTGTTATTTCTCCCTTTCCAGTAACTAAATTCTTTACTGGGTGGTTAATTCCTCTGTGCCCGTTGTGCATTTTATAGGTGCTCAATCCTTGCGAAATACAAATAAGCTGATGACCCATACAAATACCAAAAACTGGTTTTCCTACGGCAATTATCTCCTTAATAAGCTCCACCGTTTCAGGCATTGCTGAAGGATCACCTGGTCCATTGGAGAAAAAATATCCATCAGGATTCCATTCTTGCATTTCGCTTAATGGTGTATCCATTGGAAAGATCTTCATATGGGCACCGCGCTGGTCAAAATTGCGAAGTATATTTTGCTTAATTCCTAAATCCAACACCGCTATTTTGATGTCCGAATCTTGGTTGCCGTAAAGAGCAGGTTCCTTAACGGAAACTTTGCTCGATAATTCTAACCCCTCCATCGAAGGCGCCTCGTTTAATTTATTACGTAGTGCTTCTAAGTTATCAGTATTAGTGGTGATAAGGGCATTCATTGCTCCAGCATCTCTTATGTGTTGAACCAACGCACGGGTATCCACATCAGAGATGAGTACTTTATTTTGCTCTTTAAAATAGTCGTATAAACTCCCATCTGAATCAGGGCGACTTTCCTTGACACTAAAATTTTTGCACACTAGGCCTGCAATTTTTACTCCATCGGATTCTACCTCCTTATCATTTACTCCGTAATTACCTATATGCGCATTGGTGGTTACCATAATTTGCCCTAAATAGCTTGGGTCGGTAAACACCTCTTGGTATCCTGTCATCCCGGTATTAAAACAAACTTCTCCAATAGCGTCTCCATCTAGGCCAGTAGCTTTACCCCAAAAGAGGGTGCCATCTTGTAAAAGGATAAGTGCTTTTTTTTGTTGGTTTTGCATGGTCTTTATTAAAGACATTTACGATTTAAAATATTTGGCAAAAAAAAAGGATAAGAATCAAAAATCCTTACCCTTTTCTATATCTATTTGATAAATTTCAATTTGTGGTGATTCTATTCGCCAGCTTCAGTCGATTTATCATCCTTAGCTTCTGCTTTTGTTTCCTTAGCAGCAGCTTCAGCTTTGGGCTCAGCTTGTTTTGGAGCTTCAGCAGCTGCGCTACCTTCCACTTTTTTCTTAGCACCACCACCTCTACGGCTTTTACGCGCTTTTGTTTCAGTAGCTTTTCCGTTGCTGTAAAGCTCGTTAAAGTCTACTAACTCAATCATACACATTTCGGCATTATCACCTAAACGATTTCCCGTTTTAATAATACGTGTATATCCACCCGGTCTGTCGGCCACTTTTTCAGCTACATCTCTAAACAAAGTGCTTACCGCATATTTGTTTTTTAAGTATCCAAATACAATTCTACGACTGTGTGTACTGTCCGTTTTCGACTTGGTGATTAATGGCTCAACGTATAGCTTAAGAGCTTTGGCCTTAGCTACCGTAGTATTAATACGCTTGTGCTCGATTAACGAAGCTGCCATATTGGCCAACATCGCTTTTCTGTGCGGAGCGGTACGTCCGAGATGATTAAATTTCTTTCCGTGTCTCATCGTTCGTTATTCCTTATCCAATTTATATTTTGCGATGTCCATTCCAAAATGAAGACCCTTGTTTTCTACCAATTCGTCCAATTCAGTAAGTGACTTTTTTCCGAAGTTTCTAAACTTCATTAAATCGCTCTTTGTAAAAGTTACCAAGTCTCCAAGGGTATCTACTTCTGCCGCTTTTAAGCAGTTTAAAGCACGTACCGAAAGATCCATATCTACCAACTTCGTTTTAAGCAACTGACGCATGTGAAGAATTTCTTCATCGTAATTATCAGTCTCCGAAGTTTTACTATCCTCTAAAGTGATCTTTTCGTCACTCACCAACATAAAGTGGTGAATCAAAATTTTAGCCGCTTCGGTTAACGCTTTCTTAGGATGAACACTACCATCTGTAGTAATTTCAAAAATCAACTTTTCGAAATCAGTTTTTTGTTCTACACGGTAATTTTCAATGCTATACTTAACGTTTTTAATAGGCGTATAAATAGAGTCAATAAAAATAGTACCTAAAGAAGCACTGTTCTTCTTGTTCTCATCAGCAGGTACATATCCTCTACCTTTCTCAACTACAAGTTCCATATCCAACTTCACAGAAGGATCCATGTTACAAATAATTTGATCCGGGTTTAGAATTTGAAAAGCCGAAATAAACTTTCCTAAATCACCAGCCGTTAATTTATCTTGACCTGTAAAGCTTACGCTTACCTTCTCTTCTTCCAAATCTTCGATTTGGCGCTTAAAACGAACTTGTTTTAAGTTGAGAATAATTTCGGTAACATCTTCTACCACCCCTTTGATAGTAGAAAATTCATGCTCTACTCCTTCAATCTTAACCGAAGTAAAAGCAAAACCTTCAAGAGATGAAAGTAACACTCTACGAAGTGCATTACCCACTGTTAATCCATACCCTGGTTCTAATGGTCTGAACTCAAATTGACCGTCAGTATCAGAAGCGTGGTTCATGATTACCTGGTCAGGTTTTTGGAAGTTTAATATTGCCATAGCAAGTTGAATAGAAGTTGATAATTGATTATTTGGAGTACAATTCCACAATAAGTTGTTCCTTGATATTCTCAGGAATCATATCTCTTTGTGGTGTACTTAAAAAAGTACCCGTAAGGTTTGAGTTATTCCACTCTAACCATTCGTACTGTGCACTGTGCCTTCCTAATGATTCAGAAATTACAGTTAATGATTTTGATTTTTCGCGTACTGAAATCACATCACCTGGTTTTACCTGGTAAGATGGAATGTTTACCAAACTACCGTTCACCAATACGTGGCGGTGTGATACTAACTGGCGAGCACCTCTACGAGAAGCCGCTAAGCCCATACGAAAAGCAACATTATCCAAACGAGATTCACAAAGTTGAAGTAATACTTCACCTGTAATACCCTTGGCGCGAGAAGCTTTGTCAAACAGATTAGCAAACTGACGTTCTAAAATACCATAGGTATATTTTGCCTTTTGCTTTTCGGCCAACTGAATGGCGTACTCTGACTTTTTACCTCTTCTACGATTAGGACCATGTTGTCCCGGAGGATAATTTTTCTTTTCAAATGCACGATCGGGTCCAAAAATGGGATCTCCGAACTTTCTAGCGATTTTAGTCTTGGGGCCTGTATATCTTGCCATTTCTACGCTTTCTTAATAATATTCTTAAACTCTTCTTCTTTTGGGAGGACGGCAGCCATTGTGTGGCATTGGTGTAATATCCATGATTTCAGACACTTCAATACCTGAATTATGAATGGTACGAATAGCCGACTCGCGACCATTTCCCGGTCCTTTTACAAAAACCTTTACCTTTTTAAGGCCCAATTCCATGGCTACCTTACTGCAATCCTCTGCTGCCATTTGAGCAGCGTAAGGAGTGTTTTTCTTAGACCCTCTAAAGCCCATTTTACCAGCTGATGACCAGCTAATAACCTGCCCCTTAGTATTGGTAAGAGAGATAATAATGTTGTTGAAAGTAGCATTGATGTGCGCTTCGCCCACTGCCTCAATGATAACCTTTCTTTTCTTGGTGCCTTTACCTGCTGCTTTTTTTGCCATAGGTCAAACTAATTATTTAGTAGCTTTTTTCTTGTTAGCCACTGTTTTACGCTTTCCTTTTCTGGTACGTGAATTATTCTTGGTTCTTTGTCCTCTAAGAGGTAAGCCATTTCTATGACGTACTCCTCGGTAACAACCAATATCCATCAAACGTTTAATGCTTAATTGAATTTCCGAACGAAGCTCTCCTTCTACTTTGAACTGTTCGCTAATACTGTTACGTATAGCTGTAAGTTGGTCGTCATTCCAGTCGCTAACTTTAACATTTCGGTCAATGCCTGCGCTATCTAAAATCTTACGAGCACGGGTACTTCCTATTCCGAAAATATACGTTAAACCAATCTCGCCTCTTTTGTTTTTTGGTAAATCTATACCAGCAATCCTTGCCATAGGTAGTTCGTTAAAATATTATCCTTGTCTTTGTTTAAACTTAGGATTCTTTTTGTTGATTACGTAAAGAACTCCTTTTCTGCGCACGATCTTGCAATCCGCACTTCTCTTTTTTAATGATGCTCTTACTTTCATTTGTATTAATATCTGTAAGTTATCCTTGCTTTTGTTAAATCGTATGGAGACATTTCCAATTTCACTTTATCTCCAGGCAACAGCTTAATATAGTTCATCCGCATTTTACCTGAAATGTGTGCCGTAACAACATGTCCGTTTTCGAGTTCTACTCTAAACATGGCGTTACTTAACGCTTCAATGATCGATCCGTCCTGCTCTATTGCTGCCTGTTTGGCCATCTCTTAATATTACTTTATTAAATAGAGCTTACTGCTCTACCTTTTAATTTACCCGACTTCATCAAACCATCATAATGACGATTTAATAAATAGCTTTCAATTTGTTGCAAAGTATCCAATACCACCCCAACCATAATTAAAAGACTGGTTCCTCCATAAAAATAAGAGAACTGAGTATTAACTCCTGCTATCATTGCGAAGGCAGGTAAAATAGCTAAAAGCGCTAAAAAGATAGACCCCGGAAGTGTAATACGAGACAGCACCGTATCCAAAAAGTCGGCTGTAGTTTTACCTGGTTTAATACCCGGAATAAAACCTCCGTTACGTTTTAAATCTTCGGCCATTTGGTTTGTGTTAACCTGAATAGCTGTATAAAAGTAGGTAAACAGTATAATCATTACCGCAAATACGGTGTTATACCAAAAACCTTGAATATTGCTAAAAGCCGATACAACTGCCGAGGCGTTATCACCTTCTAAATTAGCATAGCTTAAAACCGTTACCGGGATAAACATAATAGCCTGAGCAAAAATGATTGGCATAACTCCTGCCGCATTTACCTTAAGAGGTATATATTGACGAGCTGCGTTTCCAGAAAAAGTTCTTCCTCCAGTGGTACGTTTAGCGTATTGCACCGGCACTCTTCGCACTGCTTGTACTAAGGCTACCGACAGTAATATCACAATAAGTAAGGCCGCAATTTCAAGGATAAACAATACCATTCCTCCACCTAAGTCGTACTTAGAAGCAAATTCCTGAATTAATGCTTGAGGTAAGCTAGCAATAATACCCACCATAATAAGTAGCGAAATACCGTTACCAATACCTTTATCAGTTATACGCTCTCCCAGCCACATAGCAAACACGGTACCGGCTGTAAGCACTATAATCGCTGTAATCCAAAACAATCCTGGAGCCATAGTTAGCTCTACCTGCTGACTCATTAAGTTGGCAATGTAACCTGGAGCTTGCGCTGCTGTAATAGCTATTGTTAAAAAACGTGTAATCTGATTAATTTTTCTTCTTCCACTTTCCCCTTCTTTCTGCATTTTTTGAATGCTAGGAACGGCCATTCCTAAAAGCTGAATAACAATAGAAGCGGAAATGTAAGGCATAATACCTAAGGCCAATATTGAAGCGTTTGAAAAAGCACCTCCAGTAAAGGCATCTAGAAGACCTAAAATACCACCATCTGCCTGTGCTTGAAGATTGGATAAACTTTCAGGATTTATACCTGGCAAAACCACGTTAGATCCTAAACGATACACCAACAAAAGACCCAGAGTAAGTAAAATCTTTTCTCTGAGTTCTTCTATCTTCCAAATATTTTTTAATGTTTCAATAAAACGCTTCATGGAAATCTCGTTATAGAGTTAGAGCTTCACCACCTTTTGCTTCGATGGCTTCCTTAGCTGTTTTTGAAAAAGCATCAACCTCTACCTTAATAGTAGCTGTTAATTCTCCTCTACCTAATATTTTTACCAAGTCTTTCTTCGCCACTAATCCATTCGCCACCAATATCTCTTTGTTGATACTATCGGTTGCTTTTCCTTCATCTACCAACATCTGCAAGGTATCCAAGTTTACACCGTGATACTCTACCCTATTCATGTTACGAAAACCAAACTTAGGTACTCTTCTTTGAAGGGGCATTTGGCCACCTTCAAAACCAATCTTACGGCTGTAACCACTACGAGACTTTGCTCCGTTATGACCACGTGTGGCTGTGCCACCTTTTCCTGAACCTTCACCTCGGGCAATACGCTTGCGCGATTTAGTTGATCCTGCTGCTGGTTTTAAATTATTTAAACTCATCACTTAAATTCTTAAAAGATGTTACTTTACTTCTTCTACTTCTATCAAGTGAGCCACCTTACGTACCATACCCAAAATTTGAGGGGTAGCTTCGTGCTCTACAACTTGATTCATTTTACGCAATCCTAAAGCTTGCAAAGTCAATTTTTGATTTGCCGGGCGATTAATTTTGCTGCGTACTTGTTTTACTTTAATGGTAGCCATCTTCGCTAATATTTTAACCGTTGAATACTTTATCTACTGTAATACCACGAGTTTTAGCAATGGTTCCTGCATCACGAAGTTTTAATAAGCAATCAAAAGTTGCTTTTACAACATTATGCGGGTTAGATGAACCTTTCGATTTTGCTAATACATCGTGTACCCCTAAGCTTTCTAATACTGCTCTCATAGCACCACCAGCAATTACTCCAGTACCATTTGATGCTGGACGTAAAAATACACGCGCACCACCATATTTACCTAACTGCTCATGCGGAATTGTTTTCTTCACAAGCGGAATTCGAACTAAGTTTTTCTTAGCGTCTTCAATTCCTTTTTGAATGGCTTCTGAAACTTCCTTTGATTTTCCTAAACCAAAACCAGCTACACCATTCTCGTCTCCTACTACAACAATAGCAGAAAATCCGAATGTTCTACCACCCTTTGTAACCTTTGTTACTCTTTGAATACCTACCACGCGATCGGTTAATTCCAATCCGCTTGGCTTTACTTTTTGTACGTTTTTATGACCTTTAATCATGTCGGTATCTTAAAATTTTAGTCCTCCTTCTCGGGCTCCTTCAGCCAAAGATTTTACTCTTCCGTGATATAGATATCCTCCTCTATCAAAGATGCAAGCATCTACACCATTGGCCGTAGCCTTTTCGGCAAGCTTTTTTCCCACAGCTTTCGCTACTTCGGCTTTCGATCCTTCTTTGGCAAAACCTTTTTCTAATGATGACGCGGCCGCTATTGTTTGACCATTTACATCATTAATGATTTGCGCGTAAATTTCTTTATTACTTCTAAATACGGCTAAACGTGGTTTCTCAGATGTACCATTTACAATCTTTCTAACTCTACGCTTAATACGTAATCTTCTGTCTGCTTTGCTAAGTGCCATTTCCTAATTATTTAGCAGCGGTTTTACCAGCTTTTCTTCTAATGTATTCTCCCACATACTTAACACCTTTACCTTTGTACGGCTCTGGCTTACGTAATGAGCGAATTTTTGCAGCCACCATACCAACTAATTGCTTATCGTGGCTATTTAATATTACGATAGGATTTTTTCCTTTTACCGATTCGGTTGTAATCTTAACCTCAGTTGGTAATTCAAACAAAATATTGTGTGAATATCCTAAAGCTAAATCCAGTTTCTGTCCTTGATTAGAGGCTCTATAACCTACCCCAACCAGCTCTAGTCTTTTTTCATAACCCTTGCTTACACCTTCTACCATATTCGCAATAAGCGAACGAAATAATCCGTGATCAGCTTTGGTTTGTTTTTCCTCGTTGGCACGTGTTACATTTAACTCACCTTCTTCCAGTTTTACTGAAATAGTGTTTGGTAACTCTTGACTCAACTCCCCTAATTTTCCCTTTACCGTAACCAAGTTACCGCTAACGGTAAACTCAACACCGGCTGGAACTGTAATGGGGGCTTTTCCTATTCGTGACATCTTTTAATACTTTCTAATTGTTGCTTCAATTAATATACGTAGCAAAGTACTTCTCCACCTACGTTCTCCTTACGCGCCTGCTTATCAGTCATAACGCCTTTAGAGGTAGATACTATCGCTATTCCCAATCCATTAATTACACGAGGAATATCGCTACTTGCACGGTACTTACGCAAACCTGGCTTACTTACACGCTCTAACGAACGGATAGCTGGCTCTTGTGTTAATCGATTATACTTTAAGGCAATTTTAATGTTGCCTTGCGGTCCTTTATCGCTCTCTACTTTGTAGTTTGTAATATAACCTTGCTCAAACAAAATTTTAGTAAGATTCACCTTCATACTTGAAGAAGGAATTTCTACTACTTTATGTCCGGCAAGCATCGCGTTACGAACGCGCGTTAAAAAATCTGCAATTGGATCTGTAACCATCTTTCTAAAATTTTACCAGCTAGCTTTTTTTACTCCTGGGATCAAGCCATTGTTGGCCATTTCTCTAAACGTAACCCTCGAAACACCAAATTGACGCATATATCCTTTAGGACGACCGGTGATTTTGCAGCGGTTGTGCATTCTAATTGGAGAGGCATTTTTAGGTAATTTTTGAAGTGCATCGTAATCACCTGCTTCTTTTAACGCTTTACGCTTTTCAGCGTACTTAGCTACTGTTTTGGCACGCTTTACTTCGCGGGCTTTCATCGATTCTTTCGCCATAATTATTTCTTAAAGGGAAATCCGAATTGTTGTAATAATGCTTTTGCTTCTTTATCGGTATCAGCCGTAGTAACAAAAGTAACGTCCATACCTGTAATTTTACTCACCTTATCGATGTCAATTTCAGGATATATTATTTGCTCGGTAATACCCATGGTGTAATTACCACGACCATCAAAACCCGTTTTTTTCATTCCATTAAAGTCACGAATACGAGGAAGCGTTGTCCAAATTAAACGCTCTAAAAACTCATACATCTTTTCGCCTCTAAGGGTTACTTTAGCCCCAATTGGCATACCCTTTCTCAACTTAAAGTTTGAAATATCTTTTCGTGAAAAAGTAGCTAAGGCCTTTTGACCTGTAATGCGACTCATTTCATCAATCGCATGATCTACCAATTTTTTATCAGCCGTAGCAGCACCAATACCTTGTGACAAAACAATTTTTGTTAAGCGGGGTACTTGCATTACGTTATCGTAGCTAAACTCTTTTTTAAGAGCCTCTACCATCTCGCTGCGGTACTTTTCTTTTAGTGTAGGAACGTAGTTCATTACTTAATGATCTCTTGTGTTTTCTTAGAATATCTTACCAGCTTACCGCTCTCATCCTTCTTTCTTCCAATACGACTTGCATCGCCATTAGCATCTACGTACATTAAGTTAGAAAGATGAATAGGTGCTTCTTTCTCCACAATTCCTCCTTGCGGATTAGCAGCACTTGGCTTTTCGTGCTTCTTTATGATGTTAATACCTTCTACTAAAGCGCGATTCTTCTCGCCTATCATTTCCAGCACCTTACCTGATTGCCCTTTGTGCTCTCCTGCAAGTACCTTTACGGTATCTCCTTTTTTAATATGAAACTTTGCCATTGTCTTATTAATTTATAATACTTCTGGTGCCAGAGATACTATCTTCATAAATTGTTTATCGCGTAATTCGCGTGAAACAGGACCGAATACACGGGTACCTCTCATCTCGCCTTGAGCGTTTAGCAACACGCAAGCGTTATCATCAAAACGGATGTACGATCCATCGGCTCTACGCACTTCTTTTTTAGTACGTACTACAACTGCTGTAGATACAATTCCTTTTTTAACGCTACCTGCTGGAGTAGCCTCCTTTACGGTAACCACAATTTTGTCGCCTACCGAAGCATATCTTCTTTTGGTACCTCCTAACACGCGGATGCAAAGAACTTCTTTGGCTCCTGTGTTATCCGCTACTCTTAGTCTTGATTCTTGCTGTAACATGATTACTTAGCCCTTTCAATGATTTCTACTAATCTCCAGTTTTTCAACTTACTCAACGGACGAGTTTCCATGATGCGCACGGTATCACCAATATTGCAATCATTTTTCTCATCATGAGCATGAAACTTTTTAGTAAGCTTAATAAACTTACCATACATGGCGTGTTTCTTTTTTCTTTCTACCGATACCGTAATGGTCTTCTCCATTTTGTTACTGGTAACAACGCCAATACGTTCCTTTCTCAAATTTCTTTTTAAATCTTCCATCTCCAGAAATTTTTACTGTTCAGTATTTTGGTTACGCTTATTAAGTTCCGTAGCTAATCTAGCTACAGCTCTACGCAAGTTTTTTAACTCATTTGGATTTTCTAGTGGCGTAATGGAATGACCCATTTTCATTTTGGCGTAATTCACCTTTTGCTCTACTAGTTGCTCCGCAATTTCTTGGGTTGTCATTTCCCTAACTACTGATGCCTTCATACTTTCTAAACTTTTATGCACCCACGTAGTCTCTACGAACTACGAATTTTGTTTTTACTGGTAACTTTTGTGCCGCTAACCTAAGTGCTTCCTTAGCAACTTCTGAACTCACACCATCCAATTCAAAGATGATACGACCAGGTTTTACCACTGCCACCCAGTGATCCAAGGCTCCTTTACCCTTACCCATACGTACCTCTGCAGGTTTGTTGGTAATTGGCTTGTCCGGAAAAATTCGGATCCACAACTGTCCTTCTCTCTTCATGTAGCGTGTTGCTGCAATACGAGCTGCCTCAATTTGGCGCGAAGTGATAAAAATTTCATCTAGCGCTTTGATTCCAAAGCTTCCGAAAGCGATAGTCGATCCACGATGGGCATTACCCTTCATGCGTCCCTTAAAATGCTTTCTGTGTTTTGTTTTCTTAGGTTGTAACATTGTAAAATGTTCTCTTTAAAAGTCCTATTTTCTTTTTCCTTTCGAAGCACCTCTACCACCTCGGTTAGAGCGACCTTCTTGTTTTCCACCTTTGGATACAGTACCTAAAAGATTACTTAAATCTCTTTTACCATATACCTCGCCTTTCATAATCCAAACTTTAATTCCTATTAAGCCATAGGTAGTTTGAGCTTCGGCCAAGCTGTAATCAATATCAGCTCTAAAGGTATGCAGAGGGGTACGCCCATCTTTATACATTTCTGAACGAGCCATTTCAGCGCCATTCAATCTTCCTGATACTTGTACTTTTATACCTTCTGCTCCCATTCGCATGGTTGCAGCGATTCCCATTTTAATGGCTCTTCTAAAACTAATACGACCCTCAATTTGGCGAGCAATACTATCAGCCACCAACTTGGCATCTAGCTCAGGTCTTTTAATTTCAAAAATGTTTATCTGAACCTCCTTCTGAGTCAGTTTCTTAAGCTCTTCTTTAAGCTTATCTACTTCCTGACCACCTTTTCCGATAATAATACCAGGACGACTCGTTGTAATAGTTACAGTAACTAATTTCAACGTTCTTTCGATAATAATACGGCTTACACTGGCCTTTGAAAGACGGGCGTAAAGGTATTTTCTAATCTTGTTGTCTTCGGCAATCTTATCACCGTAGTTTTTACCTCCGTACCAGTTGCTTTCCCAACCGCGAATAAAACCTAGTCTATTACCTATGGGGTTTGTTTTTTGACCCATCGCTTATGAATTACTTTCGGTTACTACTTCTTCTACTACCGTTTTGGCATCTACCACAATCGTTACATGATTGCTTCTTTTGCGAATACGGTGCGCTCTTCCCTGCGGTGCAGGTTGGATACGCTTTAACATGCGTGCACTATCAACAAATATCTCTTTCACATAAAGTCCAGCAGCATCACTACGCTCGCCTTCATTTTTCTGCTCCCAGTTATTTACTGCCGATAGCAAAAGCTTTTCCAATCTGATGCTAGCTTCTTTACCGCTATGCTTCAGCATAAAAATTGCTTTTTCAACCTCTACGCCACGGATCATATCCGCAACCAATCTCATTTTACGAGGAGAAGTTGGGCAATTATTAAGCTTGGCCATTGCCACGCTTTTTCTGGCCTCTTTCATGGCCTCTGCTCTTAGTTTTTTTCTGGCACCCATTGTCGTAAATATTAACGCTTACCTTTATCCTTTTTGTTTCCTCCGTGACCACGGTATGTACGAGTAGGAGCAAATTCTCCTAACTTGTGCCCTACCATGTTTTCTGTCACATACACCGGCACAAAGGTTCTACCGTTATGCACTGCGATGGTTTGTCCTACAAAATCAGGGGAAATCATAGAAGCTCTTGAGTAGGTTTTAATAACCGTCTTCTTCTTTCCTTCCGTGTTTTGAAGCACTCTTTGCTCCAATTTGTAATGTATAAATGGACCTTTTTTAAGCGACCTTGCCATCCTAATTATTTTTTCCTTCTTTCAACAATATACTTATTGGACTCTTTTTTAGGAGTACGCGTTTTGTATCCTTTAGCAGGAATACCGTTACGCGAACGCGGGTGACCTCCAGAGGCTCTACCTTCACCACCACCCATGGGGTGATCTACCGGGTTCATCGCTACACCACGTACACGTGGTCTACGACCTTGCCATCTTGTTCTACCTGCTTTTCCTGAAACTTGCAATGCGTGATCTGAATTACCTACGGCACCAATAGTAGCCTTACAAGTAATTAATATCATTCTACTCTCTCCACTAGGCAATTTAATAATGGCATACTTACCATCTCTTGCTGCTAGTTGAGCAAATGTACCAGCACTACGAGCAATTACCGCTCCTTGACCTGGACGCATTTCAATATTACTAATGATCGTTCCTAAAGGAATCTCCGCTAAAAAAGTAGCATTTCCTATTTCCGGTGCTACACCTGTACCGCTCTGCACTTTTTGACCAACAGTCAATCCATTAGGAGCTATAATGTATCTTTTTTCACCATCAGCATAAGCTAGCAAAGCAATACGAGCCGAACGATTAGGATCGTACTCAATACTTTTAACTGTAGCTGGAATGCCGTCTTTTTCGCGTTTAAAATCGATAGCGCGATACTTTTTCTTATGACCACCACCAACTTGACGGATTGTCATCTTACCAGTATCATTACGACCACCTGACTTACTCTTTCCCTTAACCAAGGACTTTTCAGGCTTAGATGCTGTAATGGCTTCGTTGCCATTTACCACCTTGAAGCGCTGCCCTGGGGTTACCGGATTTAATTTTCTTACTGCCATCGCTCTTAAATATTACTATAGAGGTCAATTGTTTCGCCACTACGTACTTCTACGATGGCTTTCTTATACATTCCTGTAGTTCCAGACACTACACCATTTTTGGTGTTACGGCTTTTCTTCTTTCCAGGAATTAACATGGTGCGAACCTTATCGATATGTACACCGTACACTTCTTCGATAGCTTCCTTGATCTGAATTTTATTGGCCTTTTTATCCACTACAAAAGCAAAGCGATTTCTCTCTTCGCTATCTGCCGTAGCCTTTTCAGTTATAACAGGTCTTATCAAGATACCCATGGTCTATTTTCTTAAAAGATTTTCTAGTTTTTCCAATGAATCTTCTGAAAAAACTAGGTTTTGAGCCTTCATTAGGCTGTAAGTGTTTAATTCTGAAGTCGTTATAACTTCGGACCCCTTAAAATTTCGGGACGACAAATATATACTTTTATTTGACTCACCAAGAACCACTAAGGATTTTTTTCCGTCTAAGCCTAATGACTTCATAATACCTACGTACTCTTTTGTCTTAGGGCCTTCCATTTCAAGCTTTTCAATTACTTGAATTTTAAGGTCAGTAGCCTTTAAACTCAAGGCCGACTTACGTGCTACATCTTTAAGCTTTTTGTTCAACTTAAAGCTGTAATTTCTTGGGCGAGGGCCAAAGGCAGTACCACCACCACGGTGCAAAGGAGAGCGCAATGAACCCACACGGGCATTACCTGTTCCCTTTTGACGGTAAAACTTCTTAGTAGTACGCGCAATCTCGCCACGCTCCTTAGATTTTGCAGTACCCTGACGTTGGTTTGCCAAGTATTGCTTCACATCTAAATATATCGCGTGATGATTTGGCTCCATGGCAAAAAGGTCATCCGCCAACTCAACTTTACGTCCAGTATCTTTTCCTTCTTTATTTAATACAGCTACTTTCATCACTTGCTTATTAGTACGATTGAATTGTTGGCACCCGGTATAGAACCTTTAACTACCAATAAATTTTTATCCTCATCCACCTTCAATACACGAAGATTTTCGATCAAAGTACGAGCGTTACCCATTTTACCGGCCATCTTCATACCTTTAAATACTCTTGACGGATCTGAACCAGCACCAATAGAACCTGGCGCACGTAAACGGTTATGTTGACCGTGAGTGGCTTGTCCAACACCACCAAAATTGTGACGTTTTACAACCCCTTGAAAGCCTTTACCTTTTGAAGTTCCCGCAACATTTACGAACTCTCCCTCTTCAAAAAGACTTACTAGCAACTCGTCTCCTAACTTCAAATCTTCATTGTAGCTAGCAAACTCTACCACACTCCCTTTAGGAGTAGATCCAGCTTTCTTAAAATGCCCTACTAAGGCATTAGGTACATTCTTCTCTGTTTTGTCACCGTAAGCTATTTGCACAGCTTCGTAACCATCGGTTTCTGTAGTTTTAATTTGAGTAACCACACAAGGCCCCACTTCGATGACAGTACACGGTAAGTTTTTACCGTTTTCATCAAAGAGGCTTGTCATACCGATCTTTTTACCGATCATTCCAGGCATTCGATTCTTCTTTTAAAATTAATTATACTTTGATTTCTACTTCTACTCCACTTGGCAACTCTAATTTCATTAGAGCGTCAATCGTTTTTGAAGAGCTTGAATAAATATCCAATAAGCGCTTGTAAGAAGAAAGTTCAAACTGCTCTCTCGACTTCTTATTTACGTGTGGCGAACGAAGCACCGTGTAAATACGCTTGTTAGTTGGTAATGGAATAGGGCCATTAATAATAGCACCTGTACTTTTTACCGTTTTTACAATCTTCTCAGCAGACTTGTCCACTAAATTGTGATCGTATGATTTCAATTTGATCCTTATCTTTTGACTCATGGTAACTGGTCTTAAGCTTTTTGTCCTTTAACTTTTGCGATAACTTCTTCCGAGATACTCTTAGGAGCATCATCATAATGCGAAAACTCCATGGTAGAGGTTGCTCTACCTGATGATATAGTACGTAAAGCTGTTACATAACCAAACATTTCTGATAATGGAACTTTAGCTTTGATTACTTTAGAACCAGAACGGTCTCCCATTCCTTCTACCACACCTCTACGTCTGTTTAAGTCACCTACAATATCACCCATATTTTCTTCTGGGGTAAGTACTTCTAACTTCATAATAGGCTCAAGCAATACAGGATTTGCGTGTGGAACAGCATTTCTGTAGGCCATTTTAGCGGCAATCTCAAACGACAGTTGATCGGAATCTACTGCGTGGAAAGATCCATCTGACAAAGTAACTTTTAAAGCATCTACAGGGAAACCTGCTAACACACCATTTTTCATGGCTTCTTTAAAACCTTTCTCTACAGAAGGAACAAATTCTTTAGGTACGTTACCCCCTTTAATTACATTTTCGAAAATTAAACCTGGGTTTTCTGGATCACCTGGCTCAATTTTAATAACGATATCAGCAAACTTACCTCTACCACCTGATTGCTTTTTGTAAACCTCACGGTGATCAACCGAACCATTAATAGATTCTTTGTAAGCTACCTGTGGAGCTCCTTGGTTTACTTCTACCTTAAACTCACGTCTTAAACGATCGCAAATAATATCAAGGTGAAGCTCACCCATACCACTTACCACAGTTTGACCTGTTTCTTCGTCTGTTTTTACTTGGAAGGTAGGATCTTCTTCAGCCAATTTAGCTAAAGCCATTCCTAATTTATCTACATCCGCCTGAGTTTTTGGCTCAATAGCTAAACCAATAACTGGATCAGGAAAGTCCATAGATTCCAATACAATCGGTGACTTTTCAGCACACAATGTATCTCCCGTTTTTATATCTTTAAATCCAACCAATGCACCAATATCACCAGCATCAAGGCTGTCAATTTGGTTTTGCTTATTAGCATGCATTTGAAAGATTCTTGAAATTCTTTCTTTTTTACCGGTACGAGCATTTAATACATACGAACCCGATTCTAATCTACCAGAGTAAGCACGTGTAAAACACAAACGACCTACAAAAGGATCGGTAGCAATTTTAAACGCTAAAGCCGCAAATGGCTCATCCACGCTTGGCTGTCTGCTTTCCGCTTCTTCCGTATCAGGATTAGTTCCCTCAATAGCTTCCACATCCATTGGAGAAGGTAAAATTTCCATTACCATATCCAACATAGCTTGTACACCTTTGTTTTTAAAGGCTGATCCACACATCATAGGAATTACTTTTCCTGCGATAGTCGCTTCACGTAAAGCATCTAATATTTCTCTTTCTGTTAACGAATCTGGATCTTCGAAATACTTCTCCATCAAAGTATCATTAAACTCAGCCACCGCTTCTAAAAGCTCCTCGCGGTACATGGTAGCTTCTTCCATTACATCTTCCGGAATATCGATTACCTCAAAGGTCATCCCTTGATCCTCTTCACTCCAAGTAATTCCACGGAAATTGATCAAATCCACCACACCTTTAAAGTCGGCTTCAGCACCAATAGGAATTTGTAAAGGCAACGCATGGCTACCCAACATTTCTTTTACTTGCTTACAAACGTTTAAGAAATCTGCACCTTGGCGATCCATTTTGTTTACAAAACCGATACGTGGCACATTGTAGTTATCTGCCAAACGCCAGTTAGTTTCTGACTGTGGCTCTACACCATCAACAGCACTAAACAAGAAAACCAAACCATCTAACACACGTAAAGAACGGTTCACCTCTACGGTAAAATCAACGTGTCCCGGTGTATCAATAATGTTTACATGGTAATCTTTATCGCGGTAATTCCAACCCAATGTAGTAGCAGCAGAAGTAATAGTAATACCTCTTTCTTGCTCCTGCTCCATCCAGTCCATGGTAGCGGCACCATCGTGTACCTCACCAATTTTATGACTTACACCACCGTAGTATAAAATACGCTCGGTAGTAGTGGTTTTACCAGCATCAATATGCGCAGCAATTCCAATGTTTCTGGTATATTTTAGATCTCTTTTTGCCATGACCTATGCTAGATTCTTAAATCAATATTATTTAAAACGACCAAAGTGAGCGAAAGCCTTGTTAGCTTCAGCCATTTTGTGCGTATCCATTCTTTTCTTTACAGCAGCACCTTCCTCCTTAGCAGCTGCTAAAATCTCTGCCGCCAACTTCTCAGCAAAAGATTTTTCGTTGCGCTTACGACTGAAACTAATCAACCACTTCATTGCAATGGAGATTTTACGGTCTGGACGAATTTGCATTGGAATTTGAAAGGTAGCTCCACCAACTCTTCTACTACGTACCTCTACGTGAGGCATCACATTATTAAGGGCTTCTTTCCACACTTCTAAACCATTGGCTTCTTCGTTTTTCTTTTGAACAATATCAATGGCATCGTAAAACAAACGATAAGCAATACTCTTCTTTCCGTCAAGCATTAACATATTTACGAAGCGGGTTACCAGCTGGTCGTTAAACTGCGGATCTGGTAAAAGGGGTCTTTTTTTAGCTCTTGTCTTTCTCATGCTACTCTAAATAAATCGAGAATTATTTCTTATCCTTTGGTTTTTTAGCACCGTATTTTGATCTACGCTGCGTACGCCCACTTACACCGGCCGTATCTAAAGCACCACGTACAATATGATAACGTACACCAGGAAGATCTTTCACTCTTCCGCCACGTACCAATACAATACTGTGCTCTTGTAAATTATGACCTTCTCCTGGAATATAGGCATTCACCTCATTACCATTTGTTAGGCGCACCCTGGCTACTTTACGCATAGCCGAGTTAGGTTTTTTAGGGGTAGTTGTGTACACACGTGTACATACACCACGTCTTTGTGGCGAAGACTGAAGAGCCGCTGACTTACTCTTTTTAGTAAGCTTCACTCGGCCTTTACGTACTAATTGCTGTATAGTTGGCATATAGCTTTTTTATATAAACTGTTAAAAATCAACAGGTGCCCATTTTTGGGGAGTGCAAATGTAAAACAATTTGTATTTGTGGCAATGCGTTGATAAAAAATGTTTTAGGAATTTTTACATAGCCAACTTAAAGGCAGCGAATGCCCAGCACAGAGCGAGCGAATATCACTTACTCCACCCTGATTTTTTGTGAATGCATTACCTCGCTGCCTTGCCTTATGGTAAGCAGATACAAACCCGGTGGCTGGCCGTGCAATACTATGGCGCTTTGCAGCTGAGGCAAGGGTTTAGCATAAACCCGCTGCCCCGTGGTATTGTAAACTTGTACTTCTAAATTTGTGGCAAAAACCTCTTTAGGTATTTTAATAGTAAAAACACCAGTACTTGGGTTAGGATACACGGCTATTAAAGGCGCCTTGGCCTTAAACGCTGGCACACCTATAGTATGGCAGTTTTGAACGGGGCAGCCGTATTTATCCGTTTTAAACAACCAACTGTATTGTATCCTTAGGCTATCCAACGTCTTATTACGATCTACAAAAATACCGGCATGTACAAAGCCCGAATCGGCCGTTTCCTCAAAACTCCATATATAGCTAATATCGGTGGTGTCCTGATAATAGTAATCTCTAAACCAAATACTATCTCCTTGGGGTGTAAACTTATAGCCTACCGACCTGTATGCCTTAGGCATTCTTCTGGCTCCTGCCATATACAAATTACCATCTAGTGTCCGCTGCAAATCATGGTATTCGAAAAGCCCTTCTTTTGGACCTGTGGTCGTATCCCAAAGCACATTACCCAAAGTATCTAAAAGACCAAAGCGTATCTCACTACGAATGGGTGTAGATGTGCCCGGGAAAACCTGCAAATATTGCGGCCGCGCAAAAAGATAAGTACCATCTCCTTCATCCAGCACAAACATATTACCACTACCCTCTGGACCAGTAAACTCCTTTAACCAATATAAATCCCCCGTCTCTCTATTTAACCGAGCGGTTACCGAGTAATAGTCAAATATTTGAGCGCCATTATCCACAATTTGCCCCCTACCACTTACCAGCACACTCCCATAGGCGTCAATGCAAATATCTTCGGCATAATACCCACCATTAAGTGCTTGGTGCTGGTCTTTCAAACTTTTCTCCCATAATACATTAAAGGCCGTATCAAAACGAGCTACCCATAAATTCCGCTTACTTTTTACAGAATCACGGTACAAATAGCCCGTAGCTATAAAACTGGAGTCCGTATCAAACTGCAAAGCATTAATAAATGGCCGGCCACTTTTAATACCATGGTATTTTTTGCTATATATCGTATCTAAGTTTTGATCCAACTTTTGAAAAACGACCTCCGTATTGTTATTCCCCAAATAAAAATTTGTGGCCGCCATGTAATAATTAATCCCTTTTTTCTTCAAACAATCTCTGCAACGCTCTGTAATAAACACACAGGTATCTTCGTAAGTTTTAAGCTGTACTAAATTGCCTTTAAAATCGTACTTACTAAACTGCCCTTCGCTAAAATTAAGGAAACTGGTACTGCTTACTATAATAAGGCTATCCTCTACCAATACAGAAGGTGCCGGCCTACCGCCAATTATAGAGTCTATCCTGTTAATGTAGGTTTGGGCTAGTGAACTAAAGCCTAGCACCAAAAAAAGAGTGACTAAAAGTTGTTTCATTTCTATTTTTAGAGGTCTTTAATATATAGGTGAAATTACTCAATTTTGGATAGCTGCAAAACCCCAAACAGCTCCCCAGCTGCAAAACTTCTTGTCAATCAGCCATCAAATCGCCCGAAAGGGTAAGCCTTACGCACCCTTACATTAACAATGTACTATAAAGCGCTTTTTGCACTTGCCGCTTCGCTATATATATGAGTACTTTGCAGCAGCAAAAGAATAAAAGCGTGCAAGACTATTTAGAGCAACTCAACCCATCGCAACAAGATGGGGTTACATCTTATAAAGGCCCCGTAATGATTATTGCGGGTGCAGGATCGGGTAAAACCCGTGTACTTACTTACCGTATTGCTTATTTAATGCACCAGCAAAAGGTAGATGCCTTTAATATTCTTTCGCTAACTTTTACCAATAAAGCCGCACGCGAAATGAAAGAGCGTGTGGCCCAAATTGTAGGTGGCACCGAAGCTAAAAACCTTTGGATGGGCACCTTTCACTCGGTGTTTGCTAAAATATTACGCTTTGAGGCAGGCCATTTGGGCTTTCCTTCTAATTTTACTATTTACGATGCCGAAGATGCGCGCAAAGTGGTAGCCAACGTAATTAAGGAGCAAAAATTAGACAAGGAAATTTACAAGCCCAAAAGCGTAGCACGTAGAATTTCGGCTTTAAAAAATGCCTTAATCACGCCCAAAGAGTACTTGCGCAGACCTGATTTACAGGAAGAAGACAGTGGCGCACGCATGCCATTGTTTGGAGATATTTACCGAGCCTATGCTGAGCGTTGTTTTAGGAGTGGCGCCATGGATTTTGACGATTTACTCCTTTACACCTTTATATTGTTGCGGAAGTTCCCAGAAGTACTGGCCAAGTATCAAGATAGGTTTAGATATATAATGGTAGATGAGTACCAGGATACCAATCACGCGCAGTATTTAATTGTAAAGGCGCTGGCCAGCCGTTTCGAAAACATTTGTGTGGTGGGAGATGATGCCCAGTCTATTTATGCATTTAGGGGCGCCAATATTCAAAACATTCTCAACTTTCAGCGCGATTATAAAGACGTGCGTGTTTTTAAACTGGAGCAGAATTACCGATCTACCAAAAACATTGTAGGAGCAGCTAATAGCCTTATCCAAAAAAATAAAGACCAGCTGCACAAAGAGGTTTGGACAGCTAATACCGAGGGAAACCCCATTACAGTTTACAAAACAGTAAGCGATAATGATGAAGGCAATTATGTAGCCCGAACCATTTTTGAAAAGCAGATGAACGAGCAATTGGCTTTTCAAAATTTTGCCATTTTGTATCGTACCAATGCGCAATCTAGGGCTATTGAAGATGCATTGCGAAGAAAAAACATTCCCTACCAAATTTATGGTGGACTTAGTTTTTACCAGCGTAAAGAGGTAAAAGATTTATTGGCTTATTTTAGATTGAGTGCCAACCAAAAAGACGAAGAAGCCCTGCGTAGGGTAATTAATTACCCCAAGCGCGGTATTGGCGATACTACTATGGAACGCATAACCGTGGCCGCCAACGATCGTAAATTATCGGTTTGGGAAATTTGCAAGCACATTTCGCAATTGCCCGAGTTAAAAATAAGCAAAGGTGTACAAAGTAAAATTTTAGATTTTGTAACCAAAGTAGAGAGCTTTAAAATATTGGCTGAGCAAGGAGAAGCCTATGATGTGGCGGCACACATTGCCAAAACATCTGGCGTGGTAGGCGAGCTAAAACAAGATAAAACACCCGAAGGCATAAGCCGTATTGAAAACATTGACGAGCTACTCAATTCGGTTAAAGAGTTTACCGAAAACCAACTGGAAGAAGAAGGCGCCAACAGCAGCTTATCGCACTTTATGGAGGATGTAGCCTTGCTCACCGACCGAGATAAAAAGGACGATGGCGATAACAACAAGGTTTCGTTAATGACAATTCACCTGGCCAAAGGTTTGGAGTTTCCGGTGGTTTTTGTGGTGGGATTAGAAGAATCTCTTTTTCCGAGTATGATGAGTATGAACAGTCGCAGCGATTTGGAAGAAGAAAGGCGCTTATTTTACGTGGCACTTACCCGTGCCGAAAAACAAGCCTACCTTACTTATACGCAAATGCGTTATCGCTGGGGTAAATTAATTGATTGCGAACCCAGTCGCTTTTTAGAAGAAATTGATGAAAGCTATTTAGATATTAAAATCCCTGAGTTTTCTCCTTTTTCGGGCGCTTATGGCGAAGGTGGTAGTAAACCCAATACTAATCGTTCTCAAACCAACACCGCTCGCAAACCCACAGGCTCTGTTACTCCAAGAGCCATCCCGCAAAGGAAAAATTTAAAAAGAATGCCCCGTGAAACCCCAGCACAAGAGGGTGATTTTAAAAATAATATAAACGTAATAGTAGGCGATAAAGTGAAGCATCAGCGATTTGGTGTTGGCCTAATAAAGAAGCTGGAGGGAAACGGTGCTAATAAAAAGGCAGTTATTCAGTTTCAAAATGTTGGAGAGAAAAAATTATTGCTCAAATTTGCCAAATTAGAAAAGATGTAGCTTTTCGGTATTCCGGGATTATGAAATACGATTTCCTCGAATACTATCAAATCCAAATACTAGTAATGGAATACAATTCAAGCTTACCCCAGTTAATTATACCAGAGTACGGGCGTAATGTTCAAAAAATGGTGGAACATCTAATTACCATCGAAAATGATGAAGAGCGTAACAAACAAACGCAAAATCTCATTGAGATAATAGGAAATCTAAATCCGCAAATTCGCGATACGCCCGATTTCAGACATAAGCTTTGGGATCACCTTTTTATTATGTCGGGTTTTAAATTAGATGTAGACTCTCCATACCCCAAACCTTCCGAGGAAACTTTTAAGGAAAAGCCTGAGCTACTTTCCTATCCTGTAAAAAACAGGCGATACCGCCATTACGGTACCGTAGTTCGAAAAATGATTGACTATGCTGTGGAGCAGCCTGCTGGCGAAGAAAAGGAAAAGTTAAAAATGGCCATCGCCAATCACATGAAAAAAACCTACCTTATTTGGAATAAGGACACGGTAGATGACGAGGTGATTTTGAAGGAGATGAACGAACTTGCCAAAGGTCAGCTTAAATTAGACAATATGAGCCTAAAAGACAAGCAAGAGCTGGTGAAGAGCGCACCCAAAAAACAACATAGCAACCATGGTAAAAATCGCAATCGCAACCATGGCCGTAAAAAGTATAAAAAATAACCCCTAAACATACCAAGCATTGGGAACCTTTCAAATTACCGGAGGCAAAAAACTAAAGGGCGATTTAACGCCTCAAGGAGCCAAAAACGAAGCATTACAAGTAATCTGTGCCGTTTTACTAACTCCCGAAAAAGTAACCATCAGCAACATTCCTGATATTAGAGATGTAAACAAGCTGATTGACATACTGGCCGATTTAGGTGTAAGTATCTCAAAGCAAGGTCCCGAAACCTATACTTTTCAAGCGGATAATGTAAACCTTGATTACCTGCAATCGGAAGAGTTTAAGCAAAAAGGAGGTTCTTTAAGAGGATCTATTATGATTGTAGGCCCCTTATTGGCTCGCTTTGGCAAAGGCTATATTCCCAAACCAGGGGGCGATAAAATTGGCAGACGCAGACTGGACACCCACTTTATTGGCTTTCAAAAGCTTGGCGCAAAGTTTAGATACAATAGCGAAGAATCCTTTTATGGCGTAGAAGCCAAAGAGCTCAAAGGAACCGATATGCTTTTGGACGAAGCCTCGGTAACAGGGACGGCTAATATTGTAATGGCTGCTGTTTTAGCCAAAGGCACTACTACTATTTACAATGCAGCTTGCGAACCCTACTTGCAGCAATTATGTAAAATGTTGGTACGTATGGGTGCCAACATTGGGGGCATTGGCTCAAACTTACTTACCATAAATGGTGTTACCGAGCTGGGTGGTTGCGATCATAGGCTATTGCCGGATATGATTGAGATTGGCAGTTGGATTGGCTTGGCAGCGATGACCGGTTCGGAGATCACCATTAAAAATGTAAGCTGGCCCGACCTTGGCGTAATCCCTTCCGTTTTTAGAAAGCTTGGAATTAAGCTGGAGCAAAAAGGCGATGATATATTTATCCCCGAGCAAGACAAATACGAAGTTGAGAATTACATTGATGGTTCTATTATTACTATTTCGGATGCTCCCTGGCCTGGCTTTACGCCTGATTTATTGAGTATTATTTTAGTGATTGCCACGCAAGCGAAAGGAACAATACTGGTGCATCAAAAAATGTTTGAGAGCCGCCTGTTTTTTGTAGATAAGCTAATTGATATGGGCGCTCAAATTATTTTATGTGACCCGCACCGTGCCACCGTGGTAGGCTTAAATAAACAGGCTCCGCTTAGAGCCACTACTATGACCAGTCCTGACATTAGAGCGGGTATATCCTTATTGATTGCTGCTATGAGCGCAGAGGGTGTTAGTACCATTCATAATATTGAACAAATTGACCGTGGCTATCAAAATATTGACACAAGATTACGTGCAATAGGGGCTGAAATTGTGAGATTAGATTAAATTTACAGCTGCGATAGCCACTCCAAACTATACTCTTTTTGGCACAATTGTCGCAATAATGGCTCTACTTTAGAACATTATAGTAGTTATGAATCTTAAAGAACATATATCATGAAAACGAAAAAAATCGCCAAAAAACCAACTATACTTATTTTAATAGCCGCTATTTGCTTTGTAGGTTTAGGATTTGTGGAAGATTACAGCCACAGTCCTTCAGAAGAAAATAGTCAAGGTTCACCAATTACAATAGGCCAAACCGCCCCCGAACTTAGTTTTGAAGATCCTGAAGGAAACATTAGAAACCTTAGCGATTTAAAAGGTAAAGTGGTACTAATTGACTTTTGGGCCAGCTGGTGTCGCCCATGTCGTGCCGCAAACCCACACGTGGTAAATACGTACAACAAATACAAGGATGTAAAGTTTAAAAGCGGCAAAGGCTTTGAGGTATTTAGTGTTTCGCTTGACCAAGCTAAAAGCAGCTGGGTAGCCGCCATTAAAAAGGACGGCCTTGTTTGGGAAAACCACGTAAGCGATCTAAAAGCTTGGAAATCGGCTGGTGCCGCTACCTACAACGTTAATTCTATCCCCGCCACATTTTTGTTAGATGGAGACGGAGTCATCATTGCCAAAAACTTAAATGGTGCTAGGCTAGATGCTGCACTCGAAAAAATGAGGAAATAAATCTCTAATTATAGAAACGTTTTTTTTTGGAGGCTCAGCACTTTTAATGCTGGGCCTTTTTTTTATTCCACCTAAGCCATATTTGGATAAGTGTGGTTGTTTTTCACAACAACACTATCGTTTAAGAATTTTCCTCTGCAATATCTGAAAGGTAAATCTTTTAAAAGAAGGTAAGACCCGTATTGTAAATAAGGAATCACTGTCCTATCGTATGCTAATACACACACAAACAATTCATTAAACCAACCTCCTAACCCTGGTTATCATCAAAAATATTATTAACACTATCCTTTAATATGTCTTATTAAGGTAGTACTATTGCGTCTATTTTCTATTATTTTATTAACTAATCTCCATTTTCAAAAAATGAGAAAAATTTTACTACTGTGTTTGAGTATTTTCCTTTACGTAGGAAGTATCAATGCGCAAACCTATTGTGCCCCAATTTATACCTCGGGCTGTACTGTAGGTGATGATTTGGACGGCATTACACTAGCCTCCTTTAAGGACAGCCTTACAGGTTGTGCCGCAACTGCCAACTACGAAGATTTTACATCATCCGTAATTGACCTTACCATTTCAAATACTATTTACTATCCATTTGAGGCTCGAACAAACTATGGCCCCGTAAGTGAATATGTAGGTGTTTGGATTGATTTTAATGATGATTTTGACTTTGCCGATGCAGGTGAATTTGTGATTGCTGGAAACGCAGCTTTTGGTGCTGCTGCCGGATATCAGGATTCGTTGTTAATTCCTAGTGGAACGCCAGTAGGCTTGCACCGTATGCGTGTAAGAGTTCAGTGGAACTCAGCAATGGATTCTACACAGTACTGTTCATCTATGTCTTATGGTGAAGTACATGATTACACGGTAAACATTAAACCCAATATTATTGGAGGTTGTAATCAGTTTTCCAATTTTGCGGTAGATAGCGTTTCAGCTACAGGTGCAAAATTTAACTGGACTGCAGGAACGGGAAATACAGGTTACTACATGGAGTACGGCCCTCTAGGTTTCACCCCTGGTACGGGTACTAAAGTTACAGGAACGTATCCTGCCTCTCAACCACCTTTGGTTGTTTCGGGTTTAAGCCCAGTTACCACTTACGATTATTATTTTGGTGAGATTTGTAATCTCGGAGCTGATTCTGCTCGATTTGCAACAAGTAACCAAATTACTACTGATGTTACTTGTCCTCAACCTTATGCCGTTGTAGATTCAGGAACTACCGCTACTACAGCTACTGTGGCTTGGGAAACTGTAAACGGTTCTAATTTTAAAGTGCACTGGGGTCCTTTGGGCTTCGTACAAGGATCTAATTCACCATCAGGAACAGGTACCATTAATGATACCATTTTTACTTTAACAGGATTATCTCCATTAACTACGTATGCTGTGTATGTAGCGGATAGCTGTTCTGCTTTTGACATTAGTTACTGGACGGGTCCATTATATATAACCACAGGCTGCCCAGGTATCTTATCAGGTACGTATACTTTAAACCCAGGTTTACCTTATTCGGCTACAAACTTTACCAG
>CAKZRR010000044.1 GCA_937146805.1 uncultured Owenweeksia sp.
CGTGTTAAAATATCAATGTTTTTAGGGATTACAAGCCAGTAAAATTGAATCTCAGATTTTTATCGGACACTATTGATAAAAAATAAAGACCTATCGTAAGCAAGCAAATACCAGCAGTAGAGAGTCCAACTCCTACCAAATTCATTACAAAATTATTGATAGTAACAAAGAACATAATAACAAAGGAGCCTAGGCTAACAGCGTGAAAAACACGTATACGCATGCCGAAGTCATCTCGGGTTCCAAGTATTTTTTTTTGCAGAGTGGAGGCTTTGTTTGGCAAATTAATAGAGTGATTTAGGGTTAATGGTTTTACGTTGGTTGACGTTTGTTAAAATTCAAACATTCTATTTCATTGATGTTCATGACTTATCTCATTTAACATAACGAAATACTACCTTTTTTAAGGTTTTTAACGAAGTGAAAATAACTATAATTATTTTATAATCAGTCAGTTTGGGCTTAAAAAATCAGAAACCCCCGGTTGCTATAAGAAATAGCAGCGGGGGTTTCATCACTCCAACCAATCTAAAATATTGTTACGGATTCCATAAGTATAAGTCTCTAAAATTGGAGCTTACATCATCCATTAGCATAAAGCAGTTATCATGTGATTTTTTTCCTTTTCGGCCTTTTCCTTTCCCTCTACAAACATTTACGCCTTTAAAGGTGTAGGCTATACCAAACTCGTGGGTACCATAGGTGCGGTGTGGCCCTAATTTAGAGATGGTTACATCGTAGCTGTACCCTAAGGTGAGGCCACCAAAACTTATTAATCCTTGAATTATAAGAGCGTCTACATTTTCATCAATCAAAAGAAAATTTTGTCTTCTAAAACCAGCACTCACTTTGGCAAAGTGATCAATATCTTTGCTCACCATTACCGTATTGGTTTTTAAGGAGGCTTGATTATCTGAAATCATTCCGAGTGATACGTAGTTAGGCTTGTTAGTAAACTTTTTTAGCTGGAAATAGGTGAAGAAATGATACGTATAGCGTATCGGTAATCTATTATCCGAGTCAAAGAAAGTTTCTACAGGTTTGTTTAAGTGAAACACAGCGCCACCAAACGAAACATAAGATCCACGTTTGTTTATTTGAGCCTGCGTTTTTAAACCTGCGCTTACATCAAAAATGGTGTTACTGGTAGAGGCAAAGCCACTGGCCACAGAGGGTTGGTTAAGATAACCTTGGTAAGGGCTGTACTGGTCGCTAAAGGTTAGTTTACTCCAATCAATGGATTTTTGCCCTACCGCTACCGATAGGCCACCAGAGGTAATAAACTTTCTGCGGTATAGTTTTTTACCCCACCAGCGAGCTAGCTTGCCTGGTATATTGACTGATATTTGAAGGGCACCATTTTTTGTGCGTAACAAACCTTCTCCTTCTACATGATCATATCCCGCTAAGGCAAAACCTACCCTGCCTTGTCCGCAACCCATGTTGGCGTTAAAGGTGGTGGTGTTAAACTTACCCGGTATATTGCTCCACTGTATTCGATGGTTAATACCAGCACTAAGGTCTTCTGAGTAGCCAGCATACGCTGGATTCAGATAGTTTTTGTTTAAGTTAAACTGTGAGAAGACAGGGTCTTGCGCCTTAACCATAAAGGCTAAAAGCACAAGTCCTGTAGTTAACAGCTTCTTATCTAATGAGAGTAACCGTTCCATATGGTTGGCTTAATTTTTTACTTGCATCTGCTCCTTTCCATTTAGTGCCGTCATTAAAGGTGGCGTCAATACGCCAAACGTAGGCACCCATTGGCAGTAGCTTTCCTGTTTTATAGTGTGTTCCATCCCAAGGCTCGTTGGGTATTCCGTTTTCATCTATAGATGTTGACTCAAAGAGGATGTTACCCCATTCGTCAAAAATGTACAGATGGTACTCCTTCATGGAGTGTCCGGCTGGTAAAAAGTACTTGGCCTGACCAGCTCCTTCTACACCCGGGACAAAAGCATTGGGTGTAAATAATAGGTAGCCTTTTAAGTCAACCGTGGTACAAAAGGTATCGGTACAACCGTGCGGGTTGGTCACGTATAAACAAACATCAAATATGTAGTCTGTTTCAAATAAATCTACATTGTAGGTATGTTTAGGGTGCTTGTCATAACTAACCCTTCCATCACCAAATGTCCAGAAGTACTGGGTTCTGGGGTCATCCGTAAATTGGGTGGTATTCCCAAAGTTAAATGTCTTAGAGTTAATTTCTGCCCAAGCAAAGCTGGCCACTGGCGTGGGATAAACATCAATGTAATTGTCATAGCTAATGGTATCACTACAGCCACCGTCATTTTGTACAATTAAGGTAACTTGATACTTACCTGGTAATAAGTAAGTGTGCGTAGGATTAGGGGTTCCTCCAATCGTGGTTCCGTCACCAAAATCCCAATGCCATGCCGTAATACCACCTGGGCCACTAAAGGCATAATGTGAGGTGTCATTAAATGATATAGTAAGGGGTGCACAACCTGCAAACGTATCACCTACAAAACCTGCTTTAGGATAAGGACGGATATACACGGGTTTGATGATAGAATCAACACAACCATTTACATTATAGGCTACTAGTAGTACATCGTAAGTTCCTTCAGTGAGGTATGTAAACGATGGGTTTACAAGCGTAGAGGTATAAGCACCTCGTAAGCCATTGTAATCAAAGTCCCAATAATATCCAGCGGCAGCTGTACTTAAATTGGTAAAGAAAATAGTTTGCGGTGCGCCACATTTTTTACCCAACGGACGTGTGTCATTGAAATCGGCATTGCTGCTAGGGAAAATGTTTACTACTTGTTTTGTACTATCGCTACACCCATAAGACGAAGTATGAATTAAGGTAACAGTATAAATACCAGGGGCTGAATAACTATGTGTTGGGTTAGCAGCTACTGATGTGTTACCATCTCCAAACTTCCACTGGGTACCAACAAGGTTCCCAAAGCGTACAAATGATGTGTCAGTGAAGGCCACGGGTTGGCGATTAAAACAAGTATTGTGCACCACAAACCCCATTTCAGGATCATCGTATATGGTTACAGTACCAAAGGCCGAATCTGTACAACCACTGGCAGTTTGTACCTCTAGTTTTACGGTATAAATACCGGGGCTAGTATAATAGTGTGTTGGGCTAGGTAAGAAGGTGCTATTACCATCTCCAAAATCCCAGTTATAGCCTACAATGTTTAATCCATTGCTACTACTGTTATTGGTAAAGATTACCGCATTGCCTTGGCAAACCGAACCGGTATGAGCAAACGCAGCCACAGGAGATGGGTGAACGGTTACCGTGGTAAAGGCGGTATCGGCACTACAGCCATCAGATACAAATTGCGCAATGGTATAAGTACCCGGTGTATAGTAGGTGTATTTAATACTATCGCCAATGGCAGTAGGTTGATTGCAGGTACCTGTAGCGGTATTGTAATCTAAACACCAAAGGGTAGTTGTTCCACCAAATGATACATCGTAAATATCTACCGTTAAAGGAGCACAGCCGCTGCTTGGCGCAGTTTGAATAAAGGCTTGTACATTACTAGGATGTACTAGAATGTTAACATTTACGGTGCTATCTCCACAACCATTAATGGCTCTAAGCCCAACGGTATAAGTAGTATCCTGGCTATTAGGGTTCACAAAAGTGTGATTTCTTTGTCCCCACACCCAAATAGTATCACCTACTGGGTTTAGCTGGTAAAAGCTGTAAACGGTATCAATAGTACCATCTCCGTAATCAAATATTAAGTAATCCGGACGACCGAATACCAAACCATCTAACTGGAAAGTAACATTAAGAGGCGTACAACCACTACTTACCGAAGGAATAGTTTTAGCAATGGGCATTGAAGCAATTGTAATACTATCGATATGAGTTGAACTACCACAACAGTTACTTACCGTTTGGCTGATGTAATAGGTTGTATCTACACCAAAGTTTGGATAGAAGGTAGGTAATGGGTTGGGGTTAGGTGAATTAGAAGAATAGATGTTAATGATCGATCCTGCTGTATCTTTTACATATACATGCCATTGGGTATTGTTAATGGTACCAAAACTTTGATTGGTAACTGTGGTGGTAAAAGGTCCACAAGGTTTAATACTGTCAATTACAAAACCAGCCGATGGTGGTTCGTTTATGTAAAAGGTACGATCTAAGGTATCAACACAACCAAACTCGGTGTATACAGTTAATCTAACATGAAA
The DNA here is from genome assembly GCA_937146805.1 of uncultured Owenweeksia sp. GTDB lineage: Bacteria > Bacteroidota > Bacteroidia > Flavobacteriales > Schleiferiaceae > Owenweeksia. The sequence continues at coordinate 4,198 of CAKZRR010000044.1, forward strand.
TAAGCCTGTATCTGCAACTTGATGTACCGGATTTTGAACGGTATCATCAATAGTTCCATCGATACCATAATCCCATAACCAGGTGCTTATGTTTCCGCCAAAAGGCGCGATGGTAGTACCGTCAAAAATGGTAAAGTTCTGATCTTTACAAAGCGTATCAATACCACAAGCACTGCTGGCGGTAAAGCTAGCTACAGGTTTAGGATATACCGTAATCGTATCTGCGTAAGTATCGTTACAACCGTAAATATTGGTGGTAGTAAGACTTACTGTAAACTGACCAGGGTTGGCATACAAGTGACTAGGGTTGGCTGAAGTATCGGTTTGTCCGTCTCCAAAGTTCCAAGCCCAGGTACTAATATTATGTAGGCTTTGCGTACTGTCACTAAACGAAATACTATCGCCAATACAGCTGTTTACAAAGTTAAAGTGTGTTTGTATTGGTGCACGCACGGTAATGTATTGCGTTACCGAATCCGCACAACCATAGGTTGATGCCGCTACTAAAGTTACTTTATAAATAGAGTCTTGTGTTAAACTGCTATTGGTAAAAGTGTGCAATAAGTTTTGTGAATTAGATACCAGCTGGTTATTTACAAACCACGACCAGTTTCCGAAACCAGGTACCGTATCCGTAAAGGTTACAGTAAGTGGGCTACAGCCTTCGTAGGTGCTGGCGGTAAAACCTGGAAAGGATTGACCAATGGCAAACATTAGGGTAGAGGCGGTATCGGTGCTACAATTATAAGGGCTATAGCTTATTAAACGTAGTATTACAGAATCACCAGGATTAGGTAATAAGTAGGAGATAGAATCTACATGTGTGTAGCTGGCCAATATTGCCATATTATTAGGGTTTACAACCTCCCAAGTATGTGTGCTGTTGGCAGCTGGGTGTGGTAAATGAGCCACTACCGCGCTGTCAATAGTAAAAGGCGCACAATCTGCTTGCCTTACTAAGTTGTACGATGAACGTGGTTCGGGGTGTACTACTACCGAATCAATAGTGGTATCGCTACAACCAAATGAGTTGGTAGCAATTAATTGAATAATATAAGTAGTATCGCTTAAGCCATTATTGGTAAACGTGAAGTTTGGCACCGAGTCGGTAGAAGTTTGGCTAGTACCAAAGCTCCATAAAAAGCTCATGCTACTACGGTTTAAACCTGTTTGGTTGGTTAATGAGGTGTTGGTAATACGTACGGTGTACGGAGGACATGAATCGGTAGAAGCCAACACAAAACCTGCCGTAGGGCGAGGATATACCGTGTAAATTCTAGTCATAGAATCTAAACATCCAAACAAGCTATCTTGTAAAACCAGTTTAATGCGATATACAACGCTGTCGCTAAAGCTGGCTGGGAAATTAAAAGCAGGGTTGCTGCTAGTGCTACCCGAAATACTGGCTGGAGGAAACACACTCCATTGGTAAGTAAGGTTGCTACCGATAGACGAATCTAAAGGACTAATGGCTACAGGGGCACAAGCCGAGGCTGGTACACTAAAGTTAGCCGTAGGTCTAGAGAAAATATCAATTATTCTACTAACCGTATCAATACAGCCAAATGGGCTGGTAATTTCTAGTGTTACCCTATAGGTAGAGTCGGTTCCTGATTGATTGTTCGCAAAAACAATTACTGGAGAAGCAGTCCAAGGGTTACTAATCCAGGCGGTGCTGGAGTTGGTAGTCCAATGAAAGGTAGAACCCACTGCATAGCTACTGGTATTGTTCGTGAAAACGGTATCCCATGGGCAAGCATTGGTACGTAAGTTAAACGCGGCTTGCGGTTGTGGGTGAACTACCACTGTACGTTGTATAGAATCAGTACAACCAGTACCAGCTTGCACTACCAACTTAATAGTATAGATAGAATCTTGGGTTTGACTGTTATTGATAAATGTAAAGGTAGGAGCAGCACCAGTGGTGTCTAAAACTCCGTTTACATACCAATATTTGTTGGCTCCAGCTGATGACGAATCCAAAATGTTAACCGTTAAAGGGCTACATCCAGAGTCGGGCACAGGCGTAAAGTTGGCCACAGGATTGTCTATCGTATAAAACAATTGACGAGCTGTATCCATTTTACAGCCAAATGGGCTGCTTACTATTAATTGCAAGTAAATAGAATCATTGGCCGTTAATAGGTCGTAAGTGAAATTCTGAATACCAGTATCTTGTTTCATTACAAAGCCCTGCATGTCAACAAATTGCCAGTAATAGTCTTGATTGGCAAAGTTGTAATGCGTGGCAGTAGCCACCGCAGTATCTATGTGAAACGGAGCACAGTTGGCTGTAAAGTTGGCATTTATCACAGCTCTAGGATCGGGGTGTACGGTTACCGTATCGGTTAGGGTATCGGTACAACCAAACGGGGTAGTAACTACTAAGCTTATGATAAAGCTCGAATCTGTTAAGCCAGTATTGGTATAAGTTACGCTAGGAAATGAATCAGTAGAGGTAACACCATTCCCAAAATCCCAGGCAAAGGTTAAATCACTTAGCCCCATACCTGTTTGGTTGGCTGATGAAAAGTTGTCGAAACGTACCGTTAAAGGACCACAGCTGTCGGTAACCGAAGGTGTAAAAGCAGCAGTTGGCAAGGGGTAGGCTGTATAACTTTGTACGGTAGTATCGGTACAACCATTGGCATTAGTAAGTACCAAGGTAATACGATATACTATAGAGTCATTGCTACGTTGTGGAATCATAAAAGTAGGTGTGGCCGTGGTGTTTCCGGTAAAGGGAACAAAAGGACTGATACTCCACTGGTGGCTAATGCCACTGCCCGAAGAACTATCTACAGGTTGAATGGTTACTGGAGTACAAGAGGCTGCTGGTAATGTAAAGGCAGCCACTGGTCTCGAGTAAATGGTAATACTTTGTTGGGCAGTATCGCTACAGCCATCATCTGTAATCATTATAAGCGTTACAGTGTAGGTAGAGTCAAATCCAGATTGATTATCGGCAAATCGAATAAACGGATTAGTAGATGTCGAATCTGAAATAGTGCCTGTAGAATTTGTTATACTCCAAATGTAACTTTGGCTTCCATTTCCTTGTGAGGTATTTATTACCTGAATGCTGTCGTTGGCACAAAGGTTAGCGGGAAGTGTAAAACTAGCAATAGGAGTAGGGTGAATAGTCACCATTTGAATGCTTGAATCGGTACAACCAGACCCTGCTGCGATGATTAATTTCACTTGTACAATACTATCATTTGTGGTACTTAAATTAGTTAACACAAACTGTGGATTAGCTACCGAATCAACCAATACATTATTGAGGTACCAAAAATGCTGTACACCCACTGTAGAAGAGTCAAAAGCTTGAATTGTAAGCTGAGAGCAACCCGCATTAGTATCTAATGAGAAGTTAGCGGTTGGTACGTTAATTACATTTACCGTAAGGCTATCAGAATATCTACAACCTTGAGAATTAGTATAGTAATAATAAATTACATGGCTGCCTAAGCCAGCGGCAATAGGATCAAAAAGTGAGTCCGTCATTCCAGCACCTACCCACGTACCGCCAAAGTGTGAAGCTTGATTTAGAGGGTATTGGATACTGTCATAACAAAAAGTAATATCTGGACCAGCATCAATAGGTTCTATTTGATGAATAACCAAGGTTACATCATCGGTAGCGGTACAGCCAATAGCATCTGTAACATGTAAAGTGTAGGTTACTGTGCTATCATGCGGATATCGAATGGGGTTTAATACCGTATCAGAAGACAGTTTAGTGCTGGGTGTCCAATAGTAAGTATAAGGAGCAATACCTCCCGTTATAGATCCGAGTAAGTTACTGGTATCGGTATGACAAAGCGTTTGATCTGCACCCGCATTTGCTATTAATGGATCACGCACATTAATGGTGAAAAACACATCGGTTCTACAGCCATTATGATCTATTACACGCAGCCTAATAGTGGTGGTATCTAGTAAATTACTAAGATACAGTGAGTCACCATTATGGTGTACAGCACCTGAGGGTATTGATCTCCATCGGTAGCGGTACCCCGGTGTTCCACCAAAAGCATTTCCGGTAATAGAAAAATCACTACCGTAACACACTACTGTGTCTGCAATACTATCATGTTGTGGGTTTTCGTTAAAAGTATAGGTTACAAATCCATCAACATATCCGCAGGCATTATCTAAATAATGCAGCACTTGATACGAGCCGTGGCTGGTAAAATCAATGTGGGGAAATTCAGAAGTTGAATCGGTACCATTGATATAAGTCCAGCCAGTATCGGGTACCACTTTCCATAAAAAGGTAAGGGGCGCTAAACTATCGTAAGTAGTAGGTCTAAAGCCATTTTGCGAGAAATCAATATCACGTACACCACAAAAGTCATCATCATTTGGCATTACCAAACTGGGCGGTCCTTGAACAATAAACTGTCTACTGTAGTTTGAGGTATCACAATGGTTATTACTGAAAATGTTTACATCGTAAATTCCAGATCTAAAGAAATAAGCCTGTAAAATCGAATCATCTGAAACCCCAAGCATACGGTGTCCCGTAGGTGGATTAATAGTCCATAGTAACTCGGTAGTATCACAAAACGTTTTTATTTCATTAAGGAAAAAAGCATTCAGTGTATCGGGCGAGCAAATAGTATCTGGGCGCATGCCAAAATCAGGGTTGGGAATGGAGTCCACGCAAATCACCTGTTCAACAGTATCTACTTCACAACCAGCTTGATTACCCACAAACTGACGAATGGTATAATACCCTGTTCTAGTAAAGTTTACTGATAACGCTTCCGATCCGGGTATCCAGTTCATGGGGTTTGGATCACCCAAGCTGCTACCCAAGTTACCCGAGTTGAGCACATAGGTAGAGGGCGATATTTCCCAGTATAATAATACGTTAGTATCACAACCCGTAAGCGCGTTCATACTACCCCAAGAGGCATCTACAATAGAAGCGGGTTGGCCAATACAAATACGCGGATCGGCATTAAAGGCAGCGGTAGGCGGATCGGACACCAATATAGGCTCTACCGTAGCCACCGAGTTAGGTGCACAAGGTGTTACAGCCGTAATTTTGATTTGAAAAGCATTTTGAAAGTTGGCAGTATTGTAGCCACAACTGGGTTCGTAAAAAGTATGGTAAATACTATCGGGTGGCGGGTGTGTAAAGGTTCTAATGGGTGAGCCATCACTAACTTCTACCACATAGTAGGTACCAGGTGGGTTAGATGAAATGTTGGTAATGGGAAACCAAAAGGTAATACCTGAACTATCGCTAGGTAAACATTGAATGTTGTTACCGGTAATATTTAATCCAACACTAGGATTGGACCCGTAAAATATAGTTACGGTATCGGTGCTTTCACAACCGTTACCACCTATAAGTGTTAAGGCAACTTTATAAATACCGGTGCTACCATAACTGTGCGGTAGAACTGGACTAGGAAAAGATACTCCAGTTTGTACAGGAGAACCATCACCAAAATTTATTCGGTATCCCGTGTAGCTTCCGGCAGGGGTATTAGAGTAAAAGTTAAATATAGAGCTAGATGGTACACATCGAGTATAAGTAAGTTGTCCATTAAACAAGGTAGGTGTTCCTTGCGCGGCTAGGTGAGCATTGGGTGCATTAATAACTGTAATTAAGGCACTTGCGGTATCAGTGCATAAAGCATTCTGTACGTTGTACTGTATGCGGTGCGTACCAATACCAGCTACGCTTGGGTCGAATAATCCATTTACAGTTCCTTGTCCTGTAAGATATCCACCGGCAGGTGTACCTGCGCCCAGGTTAGATGGTGGCTCGCTAATACAAACGGTGGTAATAGGAGGTATAAAAGTGGTGGGGCTAGGGCTTCCTAACCATACATATTGAACAGCAGTATCTACAGGGTTAATACCTACGTAGGCAATAACTTGTACTGCGTGTACACCTGTTGTAGTAAAGTTAACGGTGTGAGGGCCAATACCATTGATTGCTGCGGGAACTCCGTTAGCAAATGTCCAAGAGTAGTTTGTGGCTAAAGGGTGATTTGCACCAAAGGTTGCATTGCTACTGCTGCTTGTACAAAGCAATACAGTATCATTAGTTGCGGCCGGGAAACCTTGTATAGTTACCTGAGCACGCAGCATACCTGCGGTATAAAGAAGCAGAGCTACCAAAAAGGCACCCTTTACCAGCTTCGCGATATTTCGTGTAGCATTTCTCATCCCAAAGAAAATTTTGGATGTAAAAACGTAAGGAAACGATATAGGCGAAAAGCCTAGACCTTATTCCGTGTTATGCTAGAAAAACTGAAAGGGGTAAATGCCTGCTGCTTGAACAGAAATGAATGTCGTAGAGTAGAGATTCGTTTCATAGTTTATAATTTAGAGTAGAGAGATTATTCATTGCCAAATGTAAGGATAAATTATTGTTACAAGCTAAAAATGTGAGTGTTATACTTCTGTTTTTGTTATTTGTGTAGGCTAAAAAAAGAGAGTATTTTTTGAAAAATCACGACTTGCTCTCATTTCAGACTCTAACTTTTTCTACAAGTAAAAAATCAAAATAAATACCAACTTTTTTTATCGTTGAGGGCAATATTCCATGTTTTGATGAAAACAGGCTTTTAAAAAGGAGGGCTTTTTGGCTTAAAATGTTGTGAATTATGATTGGAGATCATTTAACTTTTAAGACGTACCAAATAATATGGAATCTTGGTTGCGAAAAGTGGTAAAAAAGACAATAACCCAGTCGCTTTTAAGAAATATAAGCCCAAATAGCTGTAGGGTAAATCATTGATATTTGATGATTTGTAGAATATACGGGATAGAGGTCAAATTTTTTTTGTTGAATAAGTTGTTGAAAAAATGATAATCACAAATCCATTAAAACTACCAATAGTAATGGGAAACCTTTAGTTTTGGCGTGTAGAAAAAGTTATAGTACACAACTGTTCTTTGAATTTAAATTGCTGTTGTTTAGTTTATTATGTGAGTTTTCCGTTTAACTTTGGAGTTCACATAATTTAAAAACACTAACAATGAAGCGAATCTCTACTCTACTCGTTTTAGCCTGTTGGCTAGTGTTGTTATTTGTAGTAAGCACCGTAACCTTATCCTTAGAGATAAGTAAGCAGAACCAAATGGCAGCGGAAGAATCTGAAAAGAAAAACCCGGAAATAGCGTACTCGGCTCCCTAGGTTTTTTTGATCTCTCAGTTTCTTGCTCCAACAAGTGCTGAGTCGATGAGTACCTGCTCAATTTTGGGCGGGTACATATGATAAGGAATTTGGCTTTCCACGGAAAGCCTGCAAATGATGAAATTCTTTTGGGATACCAAAAGATAACGACCACACAACTCTAAGGTTAAAACATGACTCTCAACAAATCACCGTTTAGGTGGGCTCTACCAATTATTGCATTTCTACTTTGTATAGGTAATGCAAAGGCCTCTCATATTGTGGGTGGCGAAGTTACCTACCAATGTTTAGGAAACGATTACTTTAAAGTAACCGTAGCGTATTACCGCGATTGTTCCGGTATATTGTTACAGGATTCGATTCCACTCGAAATTTATGATGGATTAGGAAGTCAGGTGGGAAGCTATTGGCTTAACAAAGGAGTCTCTTCATTTATCAACGTAAACCAGGTAGGTTGCGGAAGTCCAACTCCTAATATTTGTATTGAAACGGCCGATTACGTTTTGGACTCCGTCCATCTCCCAGCCAGCCCTTTGGGTTATACCCTGTTTCACCAACAATGCTGTAGAAACAGCGGGGTTAACAATGTAAGCAATGCATGGAAAGTAGGAGCTACAATTCCTGCGTGGGTGTACAATGTTTGTAACACCAGCCCAAGTTTTAACAGCTACCCTCCGGTAGCTTTGCCCGCCAATGTGCCATTAAATATTAATGCCGCAGCCACTGAGCCAGATGGAGATTCATTGTTTTATGAATTGTGTATTCCACTAGAAAATAAACCTGCCTTACCTCCTTTTAATACGGTGCCTTTAGCAGGCGGGTATTCAGCCGCTAACCTTACTGGTGCTGGCATTCCCATTACCATTGATCCTTACAACGGAATGATTACAGGAACCATTACGGGTGTTGGTAAATACTCAGTAGGTATTTGTGTGAGTGAATACCGAAATGGTGTTTTGGTTGGAAGAGTTCAACGTGATTATCAATTTACTGTAGTGCAACCTTGGCGAGTATTTGGTAGCATAGGAAATCAAACAAATGCTACTTGTGGCGCTTCAACTGGGTCAGCAACTATAGCTGCTGGTGGTGGAACCGCTCCTTATACTTATACTTGGGCTCATGGACCCAGTGGTGCAACCTTAAACAATTTAGCGCCCGGAAATTATACCGTTTTTATTAGCGATAATGGCTTTTGTGGTGATACAGTTAGTGTTGCAATTGGTTCGTCACCCGGATTTACGGCTTCTTTAGATTCTGTTACGCCTGCAGCTTGTGGTGCTGGTAATGTGGGTTCTGCCACTATTTCGGTAGTCGGTGGTTTAGCGCCTTTTACGGTGCATTGGCCTCAAGGGAATGGCGGATTGAGCAGTAGTAACGTGCCGGCAGGAACTCATGCTGTGGCAATAGTAGATGCAAGCAATTGTACCGATACCGTTATTGTAACCATCGCTTCGGCTGGTTTAAATGCACAATGGGATTCTATTGTTAACCCATTTTGTAATGGTGGAAATACAGGTTATTTACAGGCATCAGTTGTAAACGGAACCGCTCCTTTTACCTATGCTTGGAGTAACTCTGCAAGCACCAATAACAGCGCCAACGGTTTAAGTGCGGGCGCACAGCAACTTATCATTACAGACTCGTTAGGTTGTACAGATACCTTAATTCAAACACTTACAGATCCTTCCGCTTTAAGCGTACAATTAGATAGTATTGCGCATGTACGATGCAACATAGCCAACTCAGGTTATATACGTGTTTCGGGTGTAAACGGAACGGCTCCTTATTCCTTTAGCTGGAGCAGTTCAGATACCACTTCGTTTATTTCGGGTGCCAACCCAGGCAATTACACGGTAATTATTACCGATGCCAATGGATGTACCGCAGCCGCCAATTATCAAGTAAATACAAGCGATAGCCTTAAAATTCAAATTAAAAACAATGTTTCAAATACTTGTTTTGGACAAAATAATGGATCCATAGCCTTAGGGATAACGGGCGGAACCAAACCTTACAGTTTTAACTGGAGCCATGCCGTAGCCGATAGTAATGCTATGGGCCTAGCTGCTGGAACTTATTGGGTAACCGTGAGTGATGCAGTAGGTTGTTCGATAAATGATACTATCACTATTACAGAGCCTGCCGCTTTAAACATGGCGGTAGATAGCTTGTTCGCAGCTGGTTGCGGTCTGAATGATGGATATGCAAGCTTAGCCATTGCGGGAGGAGTTACTCCTTACCAAGTAATGTGGAGCAATGGGGCAACCGGTTTACAAACGGCTACTTTGCCTGCGGGCTTAAACACTGCAGTGGTTACCGATAGTAATGGTTGTGTGGATAGTATTAGTGTAACGGTACCAAATGCGGGTGGATTAACTATTCAACTGGATTCGGTGGCCCCGCCAACTTGTTTTGCGGGTACTAATGGTTATGCTTTGGTTCATATTATTGGTGGCTTGGGCCCATATAAGGTAAAATGGAGTAACAACGATACCTTGTGGGCCAATACCAACCTAAACAGTGGTATGGCTTGGGTTTGTGTGATAGACGTTAAAGGCTGTAAAGACAGTATTATGGTTGCCATACCAGCGGCCGATAGTTTGCACATTGCTTTAGATTCATTGGTAAACCCAACTTGTACACAGCCTAATGGCGGAAGCATAGGGGTGGCGGTAAGTGGAGGAACAGGTCCTTATACCTATAGCTGGAATACAGGGGGAACCAACGATACGATTACTGGAAAAACAGGAGGTATCTATACAGTTACTGTTACCGATGCCCAACTTTGTACGCGCCAAAAAACATTCACATTACAGGCAGTAAGCGCTTTAGGCCTTACGCTTCAAAATAATATGTCCGCTACTTGCGGAATGAGTAATGGCTCCTTAGCTATTTCGGTTACGGGTGGAACCGCCCCTTACCAATTTACTTGGAGTAATGGTGGTGTAGGTTCTACCTTAACTAATTTAGCGGGCGGTGCTTATTTAGTAACCGTTACCGATGCCAACTTATGCTCGGTAAGCGATAGTTTTTGGGTAGCGGCTACTGCTGCTCCAGTATTAACATTTGATACCGCTTTGGCTGCCAGTTGTGGAAGTCCTAATGGTAGCGCTTCAGTGGTAGTTTCGGGTGGAAACCCGCCTTACCAAATAAACTGGAGTACAGGTGCAACAGGTTTGCAACTACAAAATGTAAACGGTGGAAACTACCAAGCTTGGGTAACCGATAGCCTGGGTTGTACCGATACCATTACGGTTAATGTTCCAAATGCGGCCAACTTTACAGCGGTTATTGATTCGTTGGTTTGGCCATCGTGTAACATAGCTAGTGGTTATGCTCGTGTAGCTGCCAGTGGTGGTACGCCTCCTTATAATTTTAATTGGAATTTTGGTCCTATTACTCCAGATGTAACAGGTTTAGCTACCGGTGTTTACTATGTAATAGTAAGCGATCAATCTGGTTGTACGGATAGCATTTCTGTTACTATTCCGGCCAACGATACCATTTCTATTAGTTTAGATTCAGCTTACAATCCCAGCTGTTTTAGCGGGGCAAACGGAATGTTGAGCTTGGCAATCTCAGGAGGAATAGCACCTTATACCTATAATTGGAATAGTGGTCAAGCGGCTGCAACGATTAACAGTTTAACAGCCGGCACTTACAGCGTTACGGTTACTGATAGTGTGGGATGTAGTAATACGGCCAGCTTTACTCTAACCGAGCCAACTGTTTTGGGTTTTACCGTTAATAATATTCAAAATGTAAATTGTTACGGAGCCACTAATGGTGCCGCGGCTATTCACCCTACTGGGGGAACTACGCCTTATACCTTTAGTTGGAACAACGCCAGTACCGATAGTACTTTGTTAAATGTAGCGGCTGGTTGGTATGTATTAAACCTTAGCGATGCCAACGGTTGTACCTTTATTGATAGTCTTGAAATTCAGCAGCCTGATTCAGTTAGCATTACCATAGATTCGTTGTATGCCTCTAGCTGCGGATCTAGTAATGGTTATTTAGCCATCGTTTTAAGCGGAGGAACGGCTCCCTACCAAGTAATGTGGAGCAATGGAGATACTACGCTTAGTATTTCAAACGCAACTATGGGAAACTACACAGCTACGGTTACGGATGCCAATGGTTGTACTAATGCTGCCACATTTGTAATGAACCAGGCTACAACCTTGGCCATGAGCTTAGATAGTTTACATCATACCATTTGTAAAAATGACTCTTTAGGGTACATTGGACTTAATATTAGTGGTGGTGCGGCCCCAGTAACAATTAGCTGGAACACAGGGCAAAATACACCCGTAATTTCAAGCTTAGTAGGCGGTACTTATATTGTTACGGTAAGCGATAACGGAGGATGTAGCCTAACGGATACTTTCCATATTCAAGAATCGGATAGCTTATTGGTACAATTGGTTAACCAACAAAATATTTCGTGTTACGGTAATAATGATGGTCAATTACAAGTGCAAGTTACCGGAGGTGCTCCACCGTATCAATACGTTTGGAGCAGCGGATCAATAGACAGCCTAGCGGCCAATTTATTTACAGGTAATCACACTTTGTATGTTACCGATGCCAATGGGTGTACCGTTACTAATGTTTATCCGGTTACACAACCCGATAGCCTTAGCGTAGTTATTGACTCGGTATGGGCGGCCAGTTGTGGACGAGCGGATGGACATGTTTTCTTGAATGTAATGGGCGGTACCGCACCTTTTCAGATAGTTTGGAACACTGGTAAAACAGGAATGAATATGGACAGTTTAAGCGCTGGATTGTACACTGTTTTAATTACTGATAGCAACGGATGTTCTTTAAGTACCCACGTAAATATTCCCGCTACAGCGGCATTAACTGCCAATGCCACCAACGTAGTAGCGCCCAGCTGTTTTGGTATGAGCGATGCACAAGCAAGAGCCCAGGTATCGGGTGGTACGCCTCCTTATACCTATTATTGGATGGGTGGTAGTAACCTAGATAGTATTAATACTTTGTCTTCGGGTGTGGCTTACTTAGTGGTGCAAGATGCCCGAAACTGTACTGATAGCGTTTCGTTTTTGGTGCCGGTTAAGGACAGTGTTTTAATAAGTTTGGATAGCTTGGTAAACCCAAGCTGCTTTAGCAGTGCCAACGGAAGTGTTAATTTAACAATAAGCGGTGGTAATGCCCCTTATCAGTACAGTTGGTCTCATGGCGATAGTGTTTTAAGTCCTCAAAACTTAACAAGCGGAACCTACAGTGTTTTGGTAACTGATTTATTGGGTTGTACCGCTTCGCAAGTTTTTGTACTGCAAGCACCTGATAGTCTTTTTGTTAGCAGTAGTAACATATCCAACGTAAGTTGCAACAGCGGAAACGATGGCGCTCTACACTTAAACCTAGTGGGCGGAACCCCACCTTATAGCTACAGTTGGAGTACTAGTAGTAGTGATAGTGCTTTACAAAACCTTAGTGCTGGAAATTATTGGGTATTGATTACCGATGCCAATGGTTGCAGTCTTCAAGATACTTTTACCCTTACGGAACCTGCTTTGCTAAGTGCCACTTTAGACACCGTTTACGATGCCTTTTGTGGACTTAACAACGGGGGGGCTTCTTTACAGGTAGTGGGCGGAACGGCTCCTTATACCGTAAATTGGGGTAATGGACATACTGGTTTATCAACCGATAGTTTATTGGCAGGAAACCACTTTGTAAGTGTAACCGATTCGATGGGTTGCAGCACTACCGTAGCGGTAGATGTGCCATCTGGAGCGAATTTGGTAGTAGCCGTTGATTCGGTAAAAATGCCTAATTGCGCGGGTTCAGCCACAGGTTATGCCGAGGTTTCTATTGGCGGAGGAACGGCTCCTTACCAAGTTACCTGGAGCAATAATTACAATTTAATTTACAACCCGTATTTTAATTCGGGTGCAGCTTGGGTATACGTGTTAGATGCCAAAGGTTGTGCCGATACTACCTTTTTTACGGTGCCTGCGCGCGATTCTATAGAGGTGCAGCTTGATAGTGTACACCATGTATTGTGCTATGGAGATACCAGTGCCTTTTTAGAAGTTTCGGTAACAGGTGGTTTGCCACCTTATACCTTTAACTGGAACAACAATAGCAAAGGCAAGCAGTTGCAAAATGTAGTGGCTGGTTTTTACCAAGTAACGGTAACCGATAGTTTAGGATGTAGCATTAACGAAACTTTTGAAGTTACCCAGCCCGATTCGTTTTATGTAATAATAGACAGTTTGCGTCATGTATCCTGCGATGGAAATATTGATGGAGCCATTTTTATAAGTGCCTCGGGTACTAACACTATTAGCAATATAATTACCGGAAACGGTAAAGTAGCCGGAAACAATGTTTCGCAACTTACCAACGGGCAGTACAGTATTTGGATTGAAAACCAAGATGGCTGTAGAGCTTTGCTTGAGTTTGAAATTTTAGATCAAACACCCATGGCGGTTTCGGCTTACCGTAACTTATCACCATCTTGTATTGATACGCATGATGGTACCATTGAGTTAACCATTACAGGTGGTAATGGTGCGCCTTATAAATATGCTTGGGATGATGGCAGCACACAAGGTAACCGATATGATTTAAGCCCTGGCAATCACACGGTAACCGTAACGGATAAACGTGGATGCAGCGCCAGCCAAACTTTTTATATAACACCTAAGGTAATAAGCTTTGACTACCGCGTAAAAAATGCCCCTTGTTATGCCGATGGCGATGTACAAGTAGATGTAAATGTGCAAGGTGGTGTGGCGCCTATAAGTTTGTTTTTAGATGAAACCCTAATTGCCAATGGGGGTTATATAAAAGCGGGTAGCTATACCTTAAAGGTGATGGATGCCGACAGTTGTTTTGTAACCAAAAAGATTACGGTAGAAGCACGCCCCGAACAAACCGTGTTTTTTGCCAATGCCTTTACCCCTAATGGGGATGGCTTAAACGACAGCTTTGAAATTAAAGGAGCCCAAGAATGTATGATAGACGGTAAGATGGAAATCTTTACCCGATGGGGTTCCTTAATTTTTAGTACAGATGATCCCTTTACCGAATTTTGGGATGGTACGATAAATGGCGAGCCAGCACCCATTGGGAGTTACGTATATTCTTTTACCGCCAAAAAGGTAAAAGAAACGGGCCATTTTCAAATTATAAGATAAAGCACATCTCTATATAATACACTGCCCGCCTAATGCTCTTTTAGGCGGGATTTTTTTTTGGAGTACGGTTTACCGTGGGCTTCCCTTTTTTACCACATTGGTAATTAATCTTACTTTGTATATTGGCAATGCGAAAGATATGAAGGACTAAATGCCCTTCGGGATGATAATGCCAGAGCACTCTTATACTTCTGAATCGTATAGAGATGGGTTCAAAGGAAAAGAAAAAGATGATGAAGTGTTCGGAAATGGGAATCAGTGTGATTATGGCTTTAGATCTGAAGAAGGTATAAAAGGAGCTACCCAGTACCTTGAGGAAAACTATTCAGATGTTAAAAACGAGATAATTGAAAGAATGTCTAAAAGAAATGAAAGTAAAGAATAAGGTACAATCAATTATCGTTTTAATATTGGTCAGTTGTGCTACCGTTATGGAATGTACTGGTCAATTTAAGTCAAGCCAGCTCATTGGGAAATGGGACTGTGTTGACTCAAAAGAAAAGGATGAGAACCCAATCTTTGGAGATGGAGAAGAGAAGTGTACATCCAAGCTCGAATTTTTTCAAGATCATGTTTATTCCTACTTGTATGGGGAAAGATACAAGTTTGATTTTTCGATAATTGATGGTGATATACTTCAGTTAGGCAATAGTTATTACGAAATACTTGAGCTTGGTAAAGATCAAATGGTTTTAAAAGAAACAAGGCTAAACAATCCCGAGATTCTTCTATTTAGAGATGAGTTAACATATGTGCGCCAAAAGGAAAAATAAAATTGGTTTATGAGGTTAGTAAATAATTCTGATAAGACAATTATTGTTGGTAGGAAAATGGACGACATTAAGAAAATGAAAAATAAATTGGGAAAAAATGATCCGAATTTAATGACATTTGACCCTTCACCACTAGCAAAAAAAGAATGGAATGAATATTTAAAGAAGTACGGAAATAATGTTCCAGATGAAATTGTGAAAAATTCCGAACTCTATAAGGAGAATGCAAAGTGGATTAGAGGGGCAATGGATGGGGGATTTAATGTAATTGATTTAGGTACTGTTAATGGTGGAGGGAAAGGTACGTTTTATGAGATGGAGTATAATGAAATAGTTAAAAAGCATGGAAATGGAGGCATTTAGGCAATTGGAAATCGCGATTAGTGAACGGTTAAATTGGTTAATTGGATTGGGTTATGTAAGGAGGCCTAGTGAACGCGGAAAATTTGGAACTGTGGTAGAATCACATCGAATTTGGTTTGACTGTAAGAAGTTGAATAGGCGTCTCCTTGTTGATTTTCAACCGTTTGATGTTATTAAAACTGAAATTAATTTTATATCGGTGCGATTGTACAGGTACAGCGAGATGGATTATATTGCCATCGGATTGCTTGCGGAGAAGCATTTACGTTGTACGCTCTATAATGAATATTTAGGAAAAAGTATGGACAGAAATTTCCCTTCGAACCTGTCTAATAGTTTAAATTCTATTTCTAAGTATCTACTGAGATATGGTCTGGGCTTTCTTGAGGGTAAAGAATGGGAAGCTGGTTTAGATTATGAAATAACTGATGAAACTTGGGATAGACTTTATGATGAACAAAGTAAGAAGATAAATGGTGATTCATAGTGTTCTAAATTAGTTTCTTAACACATGATTAGTTATAATTACAAGGTTACATTATCTGACATGCTCGCTGCCTTTAATTTATACGAGCCTAATTTTAATAATTTTCTTTTTCAGTTTTACGAGAATAGGATTGCACTGGGGTGGACGGGTATTGCGTTTAAAAATCAAGATGCTGCCAATACTGGAGCAATGTCTTTTCATTTTGGATCAGAAGGAGGTATTAGCATAGGATATCAACAATTTACGGGTTCGATAATAGGAGGTCCAAAGCCAGGGGCCGGTGCTTATCCTCAAACAAGTTTTCAACAATCCTTTAATCGAGCGAATACATTTTTACAACTTGGGGATGTAAGAACTGATTTTAGTACACATCCTTGGATGCAGAATCTTCTTCACGATAATGTAACGGGAAATCCTCATTTCAATCATCAGAATTATAATTTTAACTTATTTGGTATATCCGGTGTTCCGTATTAGTCTCCTTCTTTTTAGTTATTTTTTTTGTGTAGGCTGCATGAGCAGATACCAG
Source organism: uncultured Owenweeksia sp. (assembly GCA_937146805.1). Classification (GTDB taxonomy): domain Bacteria; phylum Bacteroidota; class Bacteroidia; order Flavobacteriales; family Schleiferiaceae; genus Owenweeksia. The sequence continues at coordinate 20,694 of CAKZRR010000044.1, forward strand.
ACTCGTTACGGCCTTTATAGACCTGAGAAACCTAGGTTCACGATTAAGTCTTGCTTTAAAGACATAAAGGAACTTGACAATGTGCCTTTTGATGTTCAGATGGGCTATCAAACATATACTGAAAATTATGATGGCTTGTTGTATAGAGATGTAATGCTTTTTTCGGAAGACGGAAGATTTTGTGCGATACCAATGATCGATGAAGCAAAATCGGAGTTGTTATACGTAGATAGAAATCCATGGTTGATAGCTGATCAGGTTGGTTTCTACATCTTACTAAACGACACCTTAAAAGTTGAATATTTTACAAACTTTCAAGGTGGTCAATATCACTCTTTTACAGGGGTTATAGACGAGAGTGGAACACTTCGGATTTATGAATACTATCAAGGCTTAGGGAGGCATAAGGTCGAAATAAATAAACCTCACCGATCAAAGCTTAGTCGAGTAAAGAAGGTGGTTGTAAGTTATTAAGAGGCCCAGCTAAATCATTTTAATTTATGCCATAAGTTGGTTTTAATTGATAACCTTATACTAGTGAACAAGTATGTTTCGTTGCTCATTAATGAATTGTTTGGTTAAATAGAATGAGCTAAGTATGAAAGAACTAAAAGCTAGAGGGTGTTTTTACAGGACAAGTAGTTTGAGGTACCCCTATGTTGTAGATTTAGGGGCTATTGAAAGTTAATAGTTGCTAATCGGTGACAATAAAATACACAAATTTTACAATATACCTCTATCTCGCCTTCGCATATTTTCTCATAACAAATACCTACATTTAAGCCCTTCATTTTAAATAAAAACCATGCGCCCAAACCTTAAGTTTTCTTTATTGCTAGTAGTAATTACGTTAGGTAATCTCTCCGCTCAAATACCACAAGTAGAGTGGTATAAAACTTTTGGGAGAATTAACGCTAGTGAGATTTATGATGGGGCTATTGGCCCAAATGATGAAATGGTTACGGTGGGTCATTTTCAAGATTCTTTGGATTTAGATCCGGATTCAACTAACACAGCAATGTTGTACGCCCTACCTGGTCAATACAAAGGGTATGCGGTAAAAGTTAGTTCCAAGGGCGTTTATAAGTGGTCTTATGGTATCGGTTGTAATACTACGGATCAAGCCACTATAAGAGAGGTGGCTATTTCGGCATCAGGCGATGTGTATATAGCGGGTGCATTTTTTTGCGATTCGTTGGATGTAAATCCAGACCCAAATAGTAGCAATTATTTACAAAAGGGAGTTTTTATAGTAAAGTTGGATAGCTTAGGTAATTATGTTTGGGGTTTAAGTCATGGTATGAATTGTAACGTAACTAAGTTATTGGTAGATAGTCAAGGCAAGTTAATTGTCTCAGGTGTTTATGGTAGTTCTTTTGATATGAACCCTGGTCCAGTCTATTTACCCTCCGCGCCTCCTTCTGGTACAAGAAGTTCGTTTATAGAAAAAATAAGCGCTAGTGGCCAACAAAACTGGATAAAATTAATAAATGGTGGCGCCATGGCACTTATTGATGATATGGCTTTGTTAAATGGTTTACATCCAGTGTTGGTAGGCTCTTATAGTGGGTCGGTAGATTTTAATCCCAATCCTGGGGTATTTACTTTTCCTAATCCTTCAAGTAGTATTACCCGTGGTTTTGTTTTACAACTTACGCAAACAGGTGGCTTTACCAGAGCTTTGGGCTTACAAGGAGCAGGAACTTCTGAGGTGTTTGCCATTGAGGTAGATGCCAATCAAGATTTACTTTTTGCAGGTGCTTATCAGGGCACTGTAGATTTTGATCCTACTGGTTCGGTAGTTACCAATACGGCATCCAACGCAGGTTGGTTTTTTGCAAAAATGAGTGTATTAGGTCAGTTGCAATGGGTTAAACCCTATGCCAATACCATACCCTCAAATATTGAATACAATAGACCGCTGGATATAGCATTGGATAGCCAAGGAGCTATCTATTTGGCGGGTCAATATATTGGAGGATCTATGGGCTTAGAGCCTGGTAATCCTTCAGCTCTTGTGTTGACACGGAATGGTAGTGCAGCCTATCGAAATGCCTTTGCATTGAGGTATTCCAACAGTGGAAATTTGGAGTGGGCGCATAGCTTTTTAGCGGATAATGGTGCCTCTAGCATACGAAAGGTTTTTATAAACAGAAATGATCGCTTATTGCTAACGGGTCAAGGCAATAGAATTAGACATGATCCTTATAATTTAAGCATTCCAGGTGTCTCCGATTTAGGTTTTTTTCACATAAAGTTTGAGAATTGCCCCAAACCACTTGATTCTGTAACAACAGAATGGTTCAACTGTGCCCGTTACTTTGAACCTATAACACAACAGGTGTTTAAAAGTGATACACTTTTAAAGCTAGATACTTTACAAAATATAAAGGGTTGTGATTCTGTTTATTTCAGTGTAGATATTAGGGTTTACAGGTTAGAAGGTATTCCACTAAACAAAACCAGTACAGGTAGTTTAACTTGGAGTGGAAGTAGCAGTAGAATAAACGACTTTTTTTATAATTGGTATGATTGTGATAAAGACAGCCTAATATACCCCAATGCGGGTTTCGAGTTTTTTGCTCCTTATAGCGGTAATTTCGCCTTAATGGCAGAGCATAAAATCAGTGGTTGTATTGATACCTCCGCCTGCCATAGTTTACAATACACCACCGTGCTTGAAAACCCATTACATACTTTAACCTTATATCCCAACCCTACACATGGGCAGTTAACTATTGGCCACAACCCGGAAGAAACCTACCACCTAACCTTAATGGACTTAAGTGGTAAAAAGTTACTGGAACGCAGCCAACAAAACCAACTAGATATTAGTGCTTACCCCAAAGGCACTTATTTGCTCAGGATACAAAAAGATGAGTGGCAAGTGGTGCGCAAGGTTTTGAGGGAGTGATTTAAAGGAAAGACGCGTCTTTTTTATTGGTATTGCTATGGTTAAGCTTGTATGGTTACCCTTTAACTCATTCAAGTATTTCCTTAACTAAGTTTAAGGATGTGTATTTGTTGAGAGTTAGTATTTTTATGCCAAAATAAAGAGATTATGAAAAACTTAACCCGAATCGGAATAATAATAGCCTTCTTGCTAGTAGGTTTCCAGTCCAATGCAACTCACCTGTTGGGTGGTGAAATTACTTGGGTTTGTAACCCTGTAAATGGTAAGTTCACTTTTGATGTAGTATTGTATAAAGAGTGTGGAACGGGAGTGGCCGGTTACCCTGGCAGTGTTAACCTTACGGGAGGCCCTACAGGTTCTATAACATGTCCTGCCTTAGGTCCTGCGGTAGATATTTCACCAACCTGTGTGAGTGTAGTGGGCGGGCCAGCAGCCACGGCTTGTAATGTTTCTGCTTCAGGTAAAGGAGCTGTGCAACGTAGAGTTTACCGAAGTGCACCCATTACCTTAAATGGCACGCCTCCTCCGGGTGGATGGCTTTTTACATGGAACAGTTGCTGTCGTCCGGGTACGATACGAAATGGTCCGGTTAATGCATCTTATTATCTACGTGCTATTATGTATCCTTATACGCCAGTAGGAGGTGCTACTCCTAATAATACCAATCCTTGTTACGATAACAGCCCTTATTTTAGTGAAACGGGTTCGATTACAATTTGTTCAGGTCAACCTTTTGTATATAATCACTTGGCCTCTGATAAAGATTTAGATTCTTTGTACATGCGTTTTGCCGCTCCTTGGGTTGGTATTAATCAACCGGCTAATTTTTCTACAGGTTATAGTATAAATTCTCCTTTTCCTAATACTGCTACCAGCGCTCTTAACGGCCCTGTTACTATGAATAGTTTTACTGGAGAGGTTTCTATGAATATTCAAAGTGCTACGGAGGGAAGTTATGCCAGTTGTTTTGCTGTAGAATCGTGGCGTTGTGGCCAAACTAATATGGGAGCTGCACCGGTAAAAATCGCGGAAGTGTTTAGAGATGTATCTATTGTAATACTTACAGGCTGCACTCCTAATACAGAACCTGGTGTATTAATTGATACTGTTATTTTTCCAAATATTAGACAACACAGTGCCAAGAGTTTTTCTACCAATGTGTATCCTGGTGATACTATTGAGTTTGATATTTTGGCTACCGATTACGAGACCCAACCAGATGGTATTACCTTTCAGGAGATTGAGTTTAGATCGGCTGGATTGCAGGTGAATGGTAATTCGCCTGGCTTGGCTACTGGTTGTGATGGTGTAGCGCCTTGTGCTACTTTTACTCCTATAGCACCTCAAACAGGTTATATAAGAGCGTTAAATAATAAGATTAAATTCTTTTGGGTACCCAATTGCCAACACTTAAAGGTAGAAGGTAATTTTTGCAGCCCTTTTAATACGTTTACTTTTTCTATGCGTATGCAAGATGATGGTTGCCCAGCACCACGAATAGCATTGACCACATTTAGGGTAAATGTAATAGCAGGAGATCCATCGCCTATAGAGTTTGAATGTATAGACTACAGAACGGCTACTAATGATGTACGTATGAGTTGGAACCGCGCAGAGATAGACAGTGCATTGACCTTTAATTATTATATGTTATTGGGTATTCAATCTAATGGTACGGTAGATACTTTAGATCGTATTTACGATATAGACTCCTTAAACAGTGTAGTTTCATCAGGGAATCACCGCAGTTTTTACATTATAAAAAGTACAGGTCGTTGTGATTTCTTGTCGGCACCATCAGATACATTAACCATTATGGATTTAACCATGACGGCTACCCCTCCGGGCAGTGCAGAATATGCTAACTTGAGCTGGACAGCTCTTCAAACGCCTTTATCGTACACCACCAATGGTATGTACGAGATATGGATAGAAGCCCCCAGAGGCAGTGGAAACTGGAATAAAGTAGGAGAGACCCCTAATTTGAACTATATTGATACGGTACAAGTATGTAACACCTTGGTTAACTATCAAATTAGAGTAACCGATACGGTAAACGGATGTCAAAGTACCAGTACCTTAGATAGCGCTACTTTTTCAGATAAAACCAATAGCGATAAGATGGTGTTGGATAGCGTAAGTGTAAATGCCAATGGTAATAGCTTAATAAGCTGGCAGCCATCCACCTCAGGAGATGTAGTATTGTATGATGTTTATTATAACGACCCTGTATTGGGTTGGGCAGTAATCGATCAGGTACCCATAGGAACAGTAATGCCTTACGAGTGGGCAACCAGTAGTGCCAATGAGCGATCCGAGCAATTTAAAGTAGTATCGGTAGATAGTTGTGGAAATACCAGTCCAAACCAAGTAGTGGTGGCTCATAAAACCATTTACCTACGTAACTACTTAAATAAATGCGAAGGATACTCTAGAGTAAGCTGGAACAACTACGAAGGTTTTGGAGAAGCCGTAGCCGGTTATCGCGTATATGTGCAGACTACGGTAGGAGGCACCACCAACGGATGGAGCTTACTGAATGTATCAGGAAAAGAAGATACCTCTTTTGTTCAAAATAACTTAACCAATGGTACCGAATATTGCTACCGCGTTAGAGCTTTTGATACCACCGGAACATTGTCATCTACCTCTAACGAGATTTGTTTTACAGCTCAGGTGCCTACCCCCTCTAAAATATTGTACATTTCACAAGTAACCAATGATTTTGGAAGAGGATCATTATTTATCAATACCTTGATAGATGGCAATGCCGATGTAACCGGTTTTGATATAGAGCGTGCGCCAGACATTTTAGGCCCATACGAAGTAATTGGTCAAGTAGATAAACCAGCATTTGCTCCTTATACTATAGGCTTTAACGATTACAATACAAATCCCGATAGGTTACATTACTACTATAGAGTTTCCTCTCAGGATAGTTGTGGTGGAAGAGATACGGTTAGTAATATTGGTAGAAACATTATTTTGAGTGTAAAACCAAAGTTAAACTTAACCAATGTATTAAACTGGAACGCTTATGAAACCTGGGATGGAGGAGTAAACAAATATGAGATATACCGCAAAGCGGCTGATGAAGTAAACTACACATTTGTAAGCAGCACCACTGATACAACCTTTACCGATAATGTGAAGGATTACGGAGAAACCGAGGGTGAGTTCTGTTACTATGTAAAAGCAGTAGAAGGTATTAACCGTTGGAATTTGGTGCAAGATGATGGTCAGCCCTTTAACAGTGTCTCCAATCAAAAATGTATAAACCAAAGTGCAAGAGTGTATATGCCTAATGCCTTCCGTCCAGGAAGTAGCATTGCAGAAAACCGCAGTTTTGGGCCTTCGATACGCTTTGTAGAAATAGAGAAGTACAACTTCTATATTATGAACCGTTGGGGCGTAAAAGTTTTTGAGACAAACGATCCAGAAGTTAGATGGGATGGAAAGCTAGATGGCGAAGTAGCCCCACAAGGCGTTTACATTTATGTATTAAAGTACTCTACGCCAGGCGAAGTTCCTGAAGAAGAAAAAGGAAGCTTTACCTTAATACAATAAAAGGAAGCTTTATTATAAATTAACTAAAGAGCCCCACGTTATAAACGTGGGGCTCTTTTTGTTGGTATTATTAATGAAAACACATGGTTAAAACTGTATTTCAAAGCATAATAATGTTAAATTTGCACGCAATTTTAATTCAAAGTTGCATTCCCTCATGTTGTTAAGCGCAAATAAAATTTTAGGAGAAGGACTTACCTACGATGACGTTTTGTTGGTACCCGCCTATTCAGAAGTACTCCCACGCGAAGTAGATTTAACCTCTAAGTTTACTCGCAATATTAGTTTAACTACTCCCATACTTTCGGCTGCAATGGATACTGTTACCGAGTCAGGTATGGCTATTGCTGTGGCGCAGGATGGAGGAATTGGTGTACTGCACAAAAACATGAGCATTGAGCAGCAAGCTGTGGAAGTACGTAATGTGAAAAGGGCAGAAAGTGGGATGATTTTAGATCCCGTAACCCTACACGAAAATGCCTTGGTGTCGGACGCTAAAAAAATGATGGCCGATTTTAAAATTGGTGGTATTCCTATTATTACAGATGGAAAAAAGCTAATCGGAATTATTACCAATCGCGACCTACGCTTTGAGAAAGACGATAACCGCCCTTTGCGTGAAATAATGACACGTGAAAACTTGATTACAACTCATGAAAATACAAGTTTGCAAGAGGCAGAAGTAATCTTGCAGAAGCATAAAATTGAAAAACTCCCGGTTGTAAAAAAGGATAATACTCTAATTGGCTTGATTACCTACCGAGATATTACCAAACTTAAAATAAAACCCAACGCCAGTAAAGACCAATATGGAAGGTTGCGCGTAGCGGCAGCCTTGGGAGTGACTCCCGATATTTTGGAAAGAGTAACTGCATTGGTAGAATCAAATGTGGATGCCGTGATTATTGATACTGCACATGGTCATACTCAGGGTGTTGTAAACTCGCTAAAAAGCGTAAAGGCCAAATACCCTAGTTTAGATGTGGTTGTTGGAAACATTGCAACTGCAGAAGCCGGTAAGTTTTTGGTAAACGCTGGTGCAGATGCCATTAAAGTGGGGATAGGGCCGGGCTCAATTTGCACTACGCGAGTAGTAGCCGGAGTAGGTATGCCACAGCTTACCGCTGTAATGGAGGTACGTAAAGGAATTGAAGGTAGTGGTGTTCCACTAATTGCAGATGGAGGCGTTCGATTTACAGGAGATATTGTGAAAGCAATTGCAGCTGGAGCTGATACCGTAATGCTGGGTTCTTTATTAGCGGGAACAAAAGAGGCGCCAGGAGAAACCATTATTTACGAAGGCCGTAAGTATAAAACGTACAGAGGAATGGGCTCGATTGAAGCCATGCAAAAAGGAAGTAGCGATCGTTATTTTCAAGATGCAGAAGATGATATTAAAAAATTGGTACCCGAAGGTATTACAGGCCGTGTAGCCTATAAAGGCGAAGTGAGTGAGGTAATGTACCAGTTTATTGGAGGGCTAAGAGCTGGAATGGGCTACTGTGGTGCCTCCAATATTGAAGCCTTACAACAAAATAGTCGTTTTGTTAGAATTACAGCATCGGGTATTAACGAAAGCCACCCACATGATGTACATGTAACACGCGAGGCACCAAATTATAGCAGAAAATAAAATTTACTAACCATAATTATCAATCAAAAATGAAAAGAATCTTCTTATCCAGCTTTGTGTTTGCTTTGCTTACATCGGGTTTAATGGCACAAAAACTAGAAGACCAAGTTTTGTTTACCGTGGATGGTAACGAAATTACTGCCGAGGAATACATGGCAGTCTATAACAAAAACAGAAATTTAGGTGAGGACATTGATCCTAAAACGCCAGCGGAGTATTTGGATTTATACATCAATTTTAAGTTAAAGGTAAATGAGGCCAAAACTTTAGGTCTTGATACTTTACCGGGTTTTGTGCGTGAGTTTAGTACCTACCGCGATCAGTTGGCAAAACCTTATTTATCGGACAAAGATGTTACGCAAGAGTTAATTGATGAAGCTTATAGTCGTTTGCAAAAGGATGTTAGAGCTTCGCATATTATGATAATGTGCAGCGAAGGTTCGGCACCAAAAGATACGTTGGCAGCTTTTAACACTATTAAAAATGTAAAAGCCCAAGTAGAAAAGGGAGGTGATTTTGCCAGTTTAGCATTAGAATATTCTAAAGATACCTACTCTGCCGAAAACGGTGGTGATCTAGGTTACTTTACAGTTTTTAATATGGTATATCCTTTTGAGAATGCAGTTTACAACGCCAATGTAGGTGATGTGGTTGGCCCCGTTCGTACACGTTTTGGTTACCATTTAATCAAAAAAACTGATGAACGTGCTTCAAGAGGAGAGGTAGAAGTATCGCATATTTTAATTTTAGATAGCGATAAAATGAAGCCGAAAGATGGAGTTGTTCCTGAAGAAAAAATTAAAGAAATTTACACAAAGCTACAGGCTGGAGAGAATTTTGAAACTTTAGCAAAACAGCATTCACAGGATCCTACTTCGGCTCCTAAAGGTGGAGCCTTGCCTGCTTTTGGCATTAATAAAATGTATCCTGAGTTTGAAGATGCTGCATTTGGACTGGAAAATAGCGGTGATTATTCAGCGCCCGTTCGTTCGCCCATTGGTTGGCACATTATTAAATTACTCGCTAAGGCGGAAACTATTTCTAAAGAAGAAGCTTCGATTGTGATTAAGCAAAAGTTAGATCGTGATCAGCGTTCTCATCAGAGTAGCTTAAGCATTATTAAAGAGCTAAAAAAAGAGTATTCGTATAAAGAGGATTACAAAATGGTGGATTACGCCCTTGCTAAAATTGACGATAAAATTTTGGAAGGAAAGTTTTCTGCACCGAAAACTAAATACGATAATAAGGAGGTTTTAAGCTTTGCTGGCACTAAATATACCGTGGCTGATTTGTTATTATATATCCAAAAAAACCAAAAATCGGTACGCAGTACTAAGGCTTATAACTATGGTGGCCAATTATTTAAGAAGTTTAGCGAAGGCCAATTATTAGATTATGAAAAAACTAGATTGGCTGACAAATACCCAGAATATAGATTGATTAACAGAGAATACTTTGAAGGGATTTTGCTTTTTAACCTTACCGAGACAATGGTATGGCGTAAGTCGGTTACTGATAGTGCCGGACTTGAAGAGTACTTTAACAGCAACAGCGCAAATTATACTTGGAAAGAGCGCTATGTGGTAAAAGTGGTAGATGCAGCGAGCCCAAAATTGGCTAAGAAATCGGCAAAGTTGATGAAGAAGGGTATGCCTATTGGCCTAATTGCTAAAACCCTTAATGTAGATTCTCAGCTCAACGTAAGTGTAGATAGCGCCCAATATGAGGCCGGAAAATACAGCTTGCTAGATGAAACTACTAAAGAGTTAGGTGTGGCTAAGGCATTTGAAAAGGATGGTAGATTTTTTGCCATTAACTTTATTGAAATTAAAGAACCTGTTGCTAAAACTTTTGAAGAGGCACGTGGTTCTGTAATTAGCGATTATCAAAAGTACTTGGAAGAAAACTGGATTAAAGAACTAAAAGCCAAATATCCCGTAAAGGTGAATGAGGCAGTAATGGCAAAAGTGGTTTCAGAGCTTGAAGCAGAATAGAAAAATAGCATATTTAAGAACTTTAGTATTGACAGGAGGCGTCCTTTTTGGGCTGTCCTCCTGTCAGTTTTTTGGTGATTCAGCCAATGATGATTTGGAGGGTGAACCATTGGCCAGGGTGTATAATCGTTATTTATATAAGAACGAATTGCTTCGTTATATACCTAAGGAAATTAGCGAGGCAGATAGTTTGGCTTTTGTACAAAACTATATTAATTCTTGGGCTAAGGATCAGTTAATGATTTATAAAGCCGAATACAATCTTACTGAGAAACAGAAAAATTTTGAAGAGCAAATAGAGGCTTACCGGAATGATTTACTAAAGTTTAAGTACAAGCAAGAGTATATAAGGCAAACTTTAGATACGATAGTTCAGGACAGTTCCATTTTAAATAATTACCAAGGCAGCAGCAATAATTTTATACTTAAAGAAAATATTGCAAGAGTGCGTTACATGGTAGTTAATAATGAAGCACCACAATTAAAACAAGCTATAAAGTGGTTTGCTAGTAGCAAAGAAGATTCAAAGGAAAAGTTAGAAGATTACGCGTTGAAATACGCCTATCAGTTTACCTTAACCGATAGTAATTGGTTTGCAATTAGTAATTTACAAACCATCATTCCTTTTGAGGAAACAGATCAAGAAAAAATAGCGAAAAACACCACGGTATTGCAATTTAAAGACGCAACCAATGTTTACTTAGTACAAATTTGGGATGCTAAGCTAAAAGGTGAAAAGGCACCGTTACCTTATGCTACTGGTGTTATCCGAAATACTTTAATAAATCAGCGAAAGCTTAAACTATTGGCTAAGTTGGAGAATAACCTGCTGGATGATGCTACCGGCAAAAACGAATTTGAAATTTACTAGATGAAAAGAATTTTCCTTTTTTTACTGATTACACAGGTGTTTGCAGCCTGGGCGCAACCTAAGTTGGTAGATGGTGTGGTAGCGGTAGTTGGAAAAAACATTGTGCTTAAATCTGATGTAGACCAGCAGTACGAAAGTATGATGCAGCAAGGCCTTGGTAAAGGGGAAGGAGACGTATGTAAGGTTTTTGAAGAATTGCTTTTTGAAAAACTAATGTTGCACCAAGCCGAGTTGGATAGCGTAAGCGTAAGCGAAGAGGAGGTGGAGGCTTCCATTCAACGAAGAATGGATATGTTTATTCAGCAGGTAGGTAGTGAGCAAAAATTGGAGCAATACTATAAAAAATCGATAATTGAGATTAAAGAGGAAATGCGTCCTTTTATGAAAGATCAAATGACGGCTCAAAAAATGATGGGCACCATTACGGCCGATATTAAAATTACGCCTAGTGAGGTTCGCGAATTTTTTAAAAAAATACCAAAAGACAGTCTCCCTCTAATTAACTCGGAGGTGGAGTATGCAGTTATTACTCACTTTCCGGATGCTGGACAAGAAGCCGTTGATGCCACCATTAAGCAGTTAAACGATTTAAAGGAACGTATTGAAAATGGCTCATCTTTTAGTACGATGGCTGTTTTATATTCCGAAGACCCTGGGTCGGCAAAGGACGGAGGTAAGTATGAGGGTATTAAGCGAGGCCAGTTTGTAAAGGAGTTTGAGGCGGTAGCTTTTAACTTAAAAATGGGCGAAATATCAAAGCCTTTTAAAAGTGAGTATGGTTATCATATTGTACAATTGTTAATGCGTAGGGGAGAGGAACTTGATTTAAGACACATCTTAATTAAACCAAAAATTACACCTACCAATTTAGAGGTAAGTAAATTGTTTTTGGATAGTGTACGCAGTCAAATCTTGAATAAAGCGATAACTTTTGAAGCTGCGGCAGAGAAGTTTTCGCATGATGAAAACTCGAAACTAAATGGTGGAATAGCCATGAATTTACAAACGGGAGATAGCCGTTGGGAGACCAGCCAATTGGACCAAGCGGTATTTTATGATTTGGAAAAACTGGAAGTAGGTAGAATTAGCGAAGCCGCTTTTTTTAGAGAACCGGATGGAAAAGAGGGGTATAGATTAATAATGTTGATTTCTAAAACCGAACCACATAGAGCTGATTTAAAACAAGATTACCAAAAGCTGCAGGCCATAGCGTTACGAAATAAGCAAAACGAAGCCACGCAAAAATGGATAGAAGAAAAATTAAGAGACACCTACGTTAGAGTAAATAACGAATACCTAAGCTGCAGTTTTAATAGCGGTTGGATAAAAAGATCACAATATGTCGAATAACTCGGGAGCTGCGGCTGCAGTTCAAGAACTCGGAGTAAAATACAAAGCACTTAAGTCAGAAATTGGAAAAGTAATTGTGGGGCAAGAAAAGGTAATAGACCTTCTTTTGTTATCCATATTTTGCAAAGGCCATTCTTTATTAGTGGGGGTACCCGGTTTGGCTAAAACACTTTTGGTAAACACCACGGCTCAGGCATTGGGTTTAAAGTTTAACAGAATTCAGTTTACACCCGATTTAATGCCCAGCGATATTGTAGGTTCTGAAATTTTGGATGAAAACAGAAAATTCAAATTTGTAAAGGGCCCTCTGTTCTCTAATATTATTTTGGCAGATGAAATTAACCGAACTCCGCCCAAAACGCAATCGGCTTTGTTAGAAGCGATGCAAGAGCGTTCGGTAACGGCTGCTGGAAATACCTACCCCATGAGCAAGCCCTTTTTTGTGTTGGCTACCCAAAACCCTATTGAACAAGAAGGAACCTACCCCTTGCCAGAGGCGCAGTTGGATAGATTTATGTTTAACATTGAAGTAGGCTATCCTACTTTTGAGGAAGAACTACAAATTGTAAAAAGTACTACTGCCGGTGCATCGGTGCAAGTAAATGAGGTGTTGAGCGAGCAAGAAATTATTAAATTTCAAGATTTAATACGCCAAATACCCGTGCCGGATAGTGTATATGAGTTTGCCGTAAACCTGGCCAGCGCCACACGACCCAATACGGCTAAAGCTCAGGACATAACCAATCAATACTTGGCGTGGGGAGCAGGGCCCAGAGCTTCGCAATACTTGGTGCTTGGTGCTAAATGCCATGCAGCTTTAAATGGCAAGTTCTCTCCCGATAAGGAAGATGTATTGGCCATTGCCGAACCCGTATTACGCCACCGTGTAGTTAAAAATTACAAAGCCGAAGCCGAAGGAATTAAAATAGAAGATATTATTAAGAAGTTGGTGTAGTAAAAAGTATTGCTAAAATAAAATAGGCCGGACAGAAGGTTGTTAAAAAATTTCAGCGGCTCATTTGAGTATAAGATTCTAGGAGTTAGAAAAGGGGGGATTGTTTTTTGAAGAGTGAGAACAACCCTGTATCAAAATTTAAAATTCCTTCAAAATCAGCTTCTTTATTCCCGCTAAGGCCCCTCAATTATTGTTAGATTTGCAGCGTTTTTTGTAAATCTGTTTCAAACGCCATTATGCCATCAACTAAGTATATTTTTGTAACCGGTGGGGTTACCTCTTCATTAGGAAAAGGTATTATTTCCGCTTCGTTGGCTACGCTTCTGCAATCGCGCGGTTACAGCGTTACCATTCAAAAGTTAGATCCCTATATTAATATAGACCCCGGTACACTAAACCCTTACGAGCATGGAGAGTGTTTTGTTACCAACGATGGAGCTGAAACGGATTTAGACTTAGGTCATTACGAGCGTTTTTTAAATCGCCCTACCTCACAGGCTAATAACGTTACTACTGGTAGGGTATACCAATCGGTGATTGAAAAGGAACGTAGAGGTGAGTTTTTAGGGAAAACGGTACAGGTAATTCCACATATTACAGATGAAATAAAAAACAGAATTCAAAAACTGGGAAATACCGGTGAGTTTGAAATTGTAATTACTGAGATCGGAGGAACCGTAGGTGATATTGAGGCTTTACCTTATATAGAAACCGTACGTCAGTTAAAATGGGAATTGGGCGATGATTGTTTGGTAATTCACCTTACGCTTATTCCATTTTTGGCCGCTACGGGCGAGCTTAAAACCAAGCCTACACAGCATTCAGTAAAGTCGTTGCAAGAGTCGGGTGTGCAGCCTGATATTTTGGTATGCCGATGTGAGCACTCTATTGATGATGAAATAAAACGCAAATTGGCACTTTTTTGCAACGTTAAAACGGAAGCTGTAATCGAATCTATAGATGCTGAAACCATTTATGCGGTGCCCATTTTAATGCGTAACCAAAAGTTAGATGAAGTAGTATTAAAACGTTTTGATTTACCCATTGAGGATAACTTGGATTTGGTAAACTGGAAGGACTTTTTATACAAACTACGTTACCCAAAAAGTGAAGTTAATATTGGCCTTATTGGTAAGTATATTGAGCTGCATGATTCCTATAAGTCTATTGTTGAGAGTTTTATACATGCCGGAGCCACCAATGAGTGTAAGGTAAGGATAAGCTGGATTCATTCCGAAAATATATCGCGCGAAAGCGCAGCCAAACATTTTGAACACCTAGATGGTATTTTGGTAGCACCTGGTTTTGGCGAACGTGGTTTTGAAGGAAAGCTGGAAACCATACGCTATGCGCGCGAAAATAATGTGCCCTTTTTAGGGATTTGCCTAGGTATGCAAGCTGCGGTTATTGAGTTTGGCCGTAATGTTTTGGGTTGGGAAGATGCCAACTCAACCGAGATGAATGCCAAAACAAAGTATCCGGTAATTTCGTTGATGGAGGAGCAAAAGAAAGTGAAGAACAAGGGAGGTACCATGCGTTTAGGTGCTTGCGATTGTGAACTGAGCGAAAAGAGCCATGCTTTTGATGCTTACCGCAGAAAAGAAATCAGCGAACGTCACCGTCATCGTTTTGAGTTTAACAATAAGTTTTTAGCCGATTTTGAGAAAAACGGCATGGTGGCAACGGGTAAAAACAAGGATTTAAATTTAGTGGAGATTGTAGAAATTCCAGAGCACCCTTGGTTTGTTGGAGTACAGTTTCACCCAGAATATAAAAGTACGGTATCCAATCCGCATCCGTTATTTGTAAAATTTGTAGAAGCGGCCAATATAGCGGCCAAAGCTAAAAAATCATGAGTACTAAAAAACCATTTGATACCAACACCGTAATTGGCATTTTGCTAATAGGGGCTATATTTTTATACTTCGGATATTTTAATAGCAGCCAGGAGGTAGATACCACCGGTGGCAAGGCCGACACTGTTGTTGTAGATGAAAAAAAGAATGAGGCGGCAGCCCTTATTGATACGGCTGTAACAAGCGAAACTCCAACAGCTATTGTAGATAGTTTAGATACTACCGTGATGGTTTCTAAATTTTATAAGCCGGCCGCTGGTACGGAAGAGCATATTATTACCCTAGAAAATGAGTTAGTAGAGTTAAAGGTTTCATCTACAGGTGGTAAAATTGTTTCGGCTCGACTAAAAAACTTTAAAACCTACGATTCGCTTCCACTGTATTTGATAAACGATAATGCCGAATTTAACTTAGAGTTGAATGATGGTAAAGTTTACAACACCGCTGATTTGTATTTTGAAGCTAGTAGAGCTAATGAGCAAGGGGTAACGATGACCATGTTGGCTGGAGAGGGTAAAACGATAAGTTATACTTATAGTTTAGAGCCCAACTCCTACATGGTAAATTGGGATGTAAAAACCGAAGGTTTATCAAAAGCAATAGGGCCTAATAGTGGTTTGCAGTGGGAGATGAACAGTCTTCGCCACGAGAAGAATGCCGAGAACGAACGCACCAATACTATATTAACATACCGCTTTAGTAGTGAGGATGATGTGGATGAACTTTCGGTTAGATCGGACGATCAGGAAGAAGAAGAAAACATTAAATGGGTAGCTTTTAAGCAGCAATTCTTTTCCTCTATTTTGCTTAATAAAAGTGATGATTTTGATAAGGCAGGCTTAGTAACCAAAGTATTGCCCGAAGAGCAAACTACCCATACGCGCTTTATGGCTACCAAAGTAAGTTTGGGTGCGCCTAATGCTGATATTAATGCGCAACTAGCTTTGTATTTAGGGCCTAATAAATTTGATCTTTTAAAAGAGCAAAATCAAGGCTTTGAAGAGTTAGTGCCTTTAGGTTGGGGAATTTTTGGCTGGATTAATCAGGGCTTTATCATTAAAATGTTTAACTGGTTAGAGGGCTATGGAATTGGTTACGGTATCATTATTTTAATTATTGCTTTGGTAATCAAAATGATTTTGTTCCCGCTCACCTTTACCTCTTATAAATCGATGGCAAAAATGCGTGTACTAAAGCCAGAGATTGATGAAATTAATGAAAAGCATAAGGACAGCGAACCCATGAAAAAGCAACAGGCTACCATGGAGCTGTATCAAAAAGCAGGGGTAAACCCGCTGGGCGGTTGTTTACCCATGGTTTTACAAATGCCTATTTTAATTGCTTTGTTTCGCTTTTTCCCCTCGTCTATTGAACTACGTCAACAGTCCTTTTTATGGGCAGATGATCTTTCTACTTACGATTCAATTTGGAACCTTCCTTTTGAAATACCGTTTTATGGAGACCACGTAAGCTTGTTTACACTGTTGATGACTGTTTCTACCTTGATTTATACCTATATGAATCAGCAGATGTCGGGTAGCAACCAGCAAATGCCGCAGTTAAAGTATATGATGTATTTAATGCCTATTATATTTTTAGGAGTGTTTAACAATTATGCATCAGGCTTAAGTTATTATTACTTTTTAGCCAATATGATAACCTTTGGTCAGCAGTTTGCCATTAGAGCTTTTTTAGATGATAAAAAGATTTTAGCGAAGATTCAAGAGAAAAAAGCACAGCCTAAAAAGGAAAATAGATTGATGCGTAGAATGAAAGATATGCAAGAAGATCAAAATCGTCAGGCAAGACGTAAGAAGTAATATTTACGTTAAAAGAAAAAAATCCCGTTGAAACAATAGGTTTCAACGGGATTTTTTTGAGCTAATAACTTAGCTCAAAAAAGGTTCCGTCTGTTATTAAGTAGGATTCACCACTACCAAATATATCGATGGCTTTAAACTCAAAGGTGCCAGTAATGAGTCTGTTTACCCTGTCTATAGCCGTTATGGTTCCTGTAGAATTTGCGTTTTGTTCGGAATCAGAGATTATGTCTAAGTTATTTCCAGGGATACGGCTTCGTCTGTAAAAATCACCATCAAAAACATTTTCGTCATTATTTAAATTGGCTCCGGCAACAAATACATCGCCCGCTTTTAATACATTAAAATCGGTACCAAAGAGAGAAAAGGTGATAAGGTCTTCGATGCCATTCACCTCGGCCTCAGCTCCAATATTAATGCGATAACTGTTATCACTATTAATTTTTAGTTGGCTATTTACAGCAAAAAAACCTTTGGACGAAAACGGAACGCCATCAATTTTGGCGGTAACCTTACCGGGTTCATCCGTTATTATTACAGGTGTTTTGCTGTCTTCGTTTTTTTCTTCTTTTTTACAGCTAGTGCTGGATAACAGCATTGATCCTGAAAGTAGGAGGGCCGTGGCCATAGTTAAAAGAGCTTTGTTTGAGTGCATAATGAGAATTTGGATTAAGAAATTGGTTTGTGAATTGTAGGCATAAAATTAGGGAAGCTTATTCGATTAAAGGAGTATTTTAAGGTAAAAAAGAGCGATGGTAGTTTCCTTTAAAAAGTGAAAACTCATTAGGGAGAAGGTTTAAAACCATCAGTTTAATTTGTAAGAAAAAACGCTTATGTAAAAATCGAGTTACAATGATTATTCCATTTGCCGATTAAAATAGAATGATTAAATTGAGATGATTATTTTTGCCTATCCTAAACCTAATACTTAAATCACTAATGACTCTGAGAATTATTGCGCTAAGTCTGCTAGTATTTCTGATTTCCTGTAAAAAGGAAAAACTAGATTTTGACATGGTAGATGACATCAGGCTAAGCCCCGAAGTGGAGTTAGCTCTGGTAAATGCTTACCTTAATTTAGAAGATATTGCCATAGAAGATTCTTTGGTAGTAGTAGATCCAGATAAAGCGATTCGCTTAAAATATCGAGACGATAGCTTATTTTCTTTTTACCCAATTGACTTTGTAGATATACCCAATCAGGATACTATTGATTTTAAGCTGTTTCCATTGTTGCCGGGTGCCGATATAGAGGTTAGTTTAGGAACCATTGCTGATATTGAATTATTTGAAGCCGTTTTTGATAAAGGCTTACTGCATTTTATGCTTAGCGCAGCGGCTCCTTACCTTACAGATGTAGATGTAGAAGTGATTCTGAAAAATGCAACTAATAACGGAAGCCCAGTAGCTTACACCGTAACATTGCCTGCGGGGCAAGTTTCTGTTTCAGAATCTTTTCCTATTGAGGGCTTAACCTTTGATTGTACCAACAACGGGCAGGATGTAAATTATATAGGATTTTCAGCTCAAGTATTGGATGGAGATTCCGTTTCTCCCAATACACAAGGGCTAAACTTAGGTATTACGTTTACAGATTTAAAAATTAGAAATACAACCGGTTATTTTGGAGCAAGGAGTATTAATATACCTGATGGAGATTTTGATTTTGACATTTCAGCTTTCAGCGATTTTAATGATGGATTTTTATTGACTAATCCAACGATATCTCTATTAATATCAAATGAGGTTGGTATCGATTTAGCCTTTAATTCAGATTTTGATGGGGTAAATAATGATGGAGTTTTAACGGCACTTAATGCCAATTCACAATCGGTTACAGGGCCAATGGTATTAGGAAATGAGGTGAGTTCTGTTTTAACATTTAACAAAAGTAACAGCGATATTGTTGACTTTATTGGCGCGATGCCCAATAAGATATTTTACAGTGGAGACGTAAGTCTTAATGACGGGCAAACAAGAACGGAGAACTTTATTGATAAGGAATCTCAAGTGGTAGTAGGAATTGATGTTGATTTACCGCTCGAGCTTCAGATAGAATCTCTGCGCATGGTTGAAGAGATTGATAACATTGATTTTATCACAGAAAACCCAGATGAGATAGACGAGGTAGAGCTCATTTTTTATACCGAAAATGGCTTTCCTATTGACCTGAACGTTCAGGTTTCTTTATTGGATGACGTAACAGGGGATAGCATTAATGGATTTGACTTGAAGGTACTAACGGCTGCTCCGGTAAATCCAAATACGGGAAGAGTTACGCAATGGGTGCATTCAAAAGAATCAATAGTTTTTACAGATTTGTTAATTGATGACTTATCACGGGCTAGCACCATCCGCCTTAAAGCGAAATTAAGTACGGTAAATGGAGGCAGCCAGTTTGTAAAGCTGTACACCGATTATGGAGTGAATATTAAGATTGCCGCCAAAGCCAAGTTAAATTTAAAATTAGAAGACTAATGAAAAAGGTACTACTATTGGTAGCCAGCGCCTTTTCGTTGGTAGGGATTGGCCAAAGCAATATGCTTTTATACAATTTTGATGCGGTTGCACAAAGTTTACATGTAAACCCATCTTTGCAGCAACAGTCTAAGGTATGGGTGGGGCTTCCCGGTATTTCAGGCATTAGCTTAGATTATCAAAATAGCGGATTTAGCTTATTGGATATTTTTGAAGAGGGAACGGATATCAATGATAATATTAGAAAGACCTTAGGGGAGATGGATGATGCCTCAGGTTTGTTTTTGAACAGCACTATAGATTTATTGGGAATAGGTTTTAAGGCAGGTAAAGGCTATTTTTCATTGGGAGCTCAGCAAAGCATAGATCTAAAAATGAAATGGCCTACCCAGTTACTCACCTTTGCCTATGAAGGAAATGCTATTCCTCGTAACAGAGTAATGAGCCTAGAGAGCTATAATGCAGAGTTTAATATTAGAACCAATTATTATTTGGGCTACCAGCGTGCCATAGGTGAAAAATGGCGGGTAGGGGGTAGATTGAAATATATTATAGGCCAAGGCCATGGTTATGTTGACAGAATGAATGGTCGTATTACTACCACCAGTGTTTCAGATCTAGTAATTGATACGGATATCTTAATTCGTAGTTCGGGTGTAGCCAATACTGAAGATGATATAGAGGTGATGGACTTGGTGTTTTCTGATAATCGTGGTTTCGGGGTAGATTTAGGCGCTACCTATACCGTAAATCAGCGATTAAGCTTTTCAGTTAGCGCTCTAGATATTGGCTCTATAAACTGGGAGTCTGATAATCGTGAATATTCAAGTAAAGGTACTTTTACCTTTGATGGTGTAGATGCAGATTTAGCGGACGATGATCCGATTAAAGATTTTGATGATTTAGTGGATAGTCTAGAAGCAGCTTTTGATTTTAGTGAATCTGTAGGGGTTGGTTACAAGCGTAGTTTGCCAAGTCATTACTATGTTTCGGGTAATTTTCATCTAAATGAAAAACACAGTTTAGGTGCCTTATACCATTTGCGAACTTGGGATGGAGATGCGTTTCATGATATTGGCTTTAATTACGTTGGAAAATTAGCCAGAGGATTTCAGGCTACAGTAGGTTATTCCTTGATTAATGGAGATGCCTCTAATGTGGGAGTAGGGCTGAGTACTAAGTTAGGCCCCATGCAGTTTTATGTAATGAGTGATAATGTTTTAGGAGCTGTTAATTATGCATCGCTTCAAACCACCAATGTGCGTTTGGGTTTAAATATTGCCATTTATGAACCTAAAGAGAAAAAGATGGAGCGTAAAAAAGCAAAAGCGGCTAAAAAGCTAGGGAAAAAGCAAAATAAAAAAACCAATAAATCAGAGTCTAATAAAAGTAAAACCCCAGAAAATGAGAATGACTAAACAATTACCTATGAAAATTAAATTATTTACAATGGCCTTAGCGGCCTCAGTCTTAGTGGCATGCGAAGAAACAGAGTTAGGAGAAGGTGCCTATGATGGAGAAATTGCTTTAAGCGAACAGTTTGTAGAAAATGAAGCAGCCTTTTTAAATACCTATACCATTGTAGATTTAGCAATGCGTAACGATGATCTTTTAGCTAATGATTCAGTAACAATAGATGGGGCAGCCGTAACAATGGTAGGCGCTAATCTAGTAATTGATTATGGACAAGGTGTTTTGGGTGCTGATGGACAGATGCGCAAAGGAACTCTTAATGTATTAGTAAATGGCGATTATAAGACCATTGGCATGCTTACAGTGGATATGAGTAACTATACCTTGAAAGAAATGAAAGCTTCTGGAAGCATGGAGATTACTAACTATAATCTAGATTCAATAACTTTGAGTAGCACCGAGTTTAGCGTTAATACTATGAAATTGGTTGCCAATAAAACGTTGACATGGAAAAGTGGTTTCGGAACTCCTTCAGCGGATGACGATTTATTTCAGTTAATGGGAAGTGCTTGGGGAACAGACTCAAGTGGCGTAAATTCTATTGCCATTGCCACTTCAGAAAGACTGGAATACGATGCCAAATGTGCCCATAAAATGGTTTCGGGTATTTTTGATTTATCGTTTGATATTGATAGCGTTGCTGATAACAATTCAGGAAGCTTGGACTTTATTAATAGCGATGGTTGTAATAACCTTATTAAGGTAACAGTTGATAAGGGCGAATCAAGCTTTTCAACTACACAGCAGTTTTCAGGATTCTAAGAATCTAACTATAAATTTACTTTTAAGCCCAACCTTGCCACCTGGTAAGGTTGGGCTTTTAGTTTAAGGCTTTGCGCACTGTTTTCCAATAACAGTGGGTTGCTATGGTTTAAGTGAATAAAATAAATCTTCCTCTTGTCCGTCTCGCTTAACGTTTCAAATTGCGCTATGCTCTCCACCACAAAAGGATGCGGTATTTCACTCATAGCCCTATTCTTAAGCTCATCTCCATCGTAAAAGGTAGCATCCAAAAAGGCGTAATCTACTTTTCCAATCCACTCATTAATATCCTCATCCCAACGGTTCCATTTATCAATATCCGGAATAAACAAAGCACTTTTAGTAGGTCCGGTAATATGATAGCCCACGGTTTCCGAAAACTCATCACGGTGCGGAACCACGATAGGAGTAACTTTGATTTGTTGGTCTATGGTTTGGCTTTCGCCAGATGTAATAGGTACTAGCGCAATATTTTTTAAATCCACCAACTGAGACCAAGGTCCGTTATTTTTTAAAAAATGAAGCATTCTGGGCATGGCATATACAGGTAATTGTTGCGCATTTTGAGCCTCCCTACCCAAGTACATTAAACCAGTATAGTGCCCAATATGGGCATGGGTTAAAAATATGCCAGCAGCTTGGGGTTTTAAATGAGCATACTCTTTATGCAACCATTCGTCCTGTTTGCTAAAATCAGGAGAGGCATCAAAAACCCAATATTCATGAGTTTTATTGTTTACCAATCCCAGACAGCTTACCATGCGCTTTGCCTTTTGCTCAGCTGTTAAATCGCTACAGCAACTTTTTGTGCACCCTAAGTGCGGACTGCCTCCATCCTGTACGGTACCTAATACTATCAGTTGTACCCCTTCATTTTCAATAGAAGTTTCTACTGAGTTAGACTGTGAAGTTTGGCAAGCTGTAAAAAGGCAAAATAGCCCCAATACCAGTTGAATACGCACAAAAAACATAAGCTGTTATTTAACCATAGCAGGGTTTACCCATTTAAAAATATGCTGTTCTTGTGGTACTACCATTCGTTGGCCTAAGCGTTCTAGTCTAGCGGGTAAATTCATTACATAATCGCGGGCACGCTCAGCTTCACCAGTTAAGCCATTTATATTGCTAATATCCCAGCGTTTCAATAAACGTCTCAAAATACTAATATAATCATCGGCTGTATAAACCCCTAAGCGTTGAGCCGCATTCGAAAATTCGTCAAATGCATGTCCCGCACTTTCGCCTGTTTCGCGTAAAAAGTGAGCGGGCATTATAATTTTATGCTTCATCATATCTCTAAAAGCCAACATCATTTCACTGGCATCTACTTCAAAAATATTTTTAATAAACTCGCTGTAGGCAGTATAATGGCGCATTTCATCTCCGGCAATCATCTGGCACATTTTTGCCAAACTTTTGTTGGAGTATTCTTTGGCTAATTTGGCTACACGTCCGTGCGAAATATTGGTGGCCAATTCCTGAAAACTGGTATAAACAAAGTTTTTATACGGATCGCGTTGCGTACCAATATCAAAACCATCATTAATTAAATGTTGCGTGGTACGCTCAATTTCCTTCATATTCACTCGTCCCGATAGGTATAAAAATTTATTGAGCGCATCACCATGGCGGTTTTCTTCAGCCGTCCAAAATCGTGTCCATTTAGACCATCCATTGGCCTCCTGTTGGTCAATACCTTCTACATCCATCAACCACGATTCGTAGGTAGGTAAAGCCTCCTCCGTAATGGTGTCTCCAACTAATACCACCCAAAAATCATAAGGCAGTTCTTTAGCTAATTCACGTAACTCAGTTACTTCTTCAAAAAAACCGTCCTCTTGTGAGTTTGGAAGTAAATCGGTGGGCTGCCACGTTTTTTCAACGGGTACCAAAAAACGATCAACAAATCCATCAATCTTCTTTTCTAAAAGTTGCATCACCTCAAGGCGTACATTGTGTAGTGCCATAGTTTTCTGTTTTAATAGTGTATGTCTTTTTTTATGCTAGCGTCCATTTTGGCAATAGCTTCATCCGCAGTATGTCCCTCAATACTAAAGGGTTCTTGCACCTTTAAAGTTAGGTTAATTCCTCCGTTTATCGGAAACGAACCATACCTTACTATTTTCCAACTATTGTTAACGGTTACTGGAACCACAAAGGCCTCCGGCATATTTTTAAGTAAAATTTTTAAACCCGTAGTGCTAAACTCTTTGGGTTTGCCTGTTTTGCTGCGAGTTCCTTCCGGAAAAATTACCGCGGCATAACGTTCCGTAGCAATGTATTTAGAAAACTTGGTAAGCGCAGGTATGGATTGCCTTGGGTTTTTACGATCAATTAATACCGAGCCCCCATGGCGTAGATTGAACGAAACGCTGGGTATGTTTTTTCCCAATTCAATTTTAGAAATAAACTTGGGGTGATAGGCTCGCATAAACCAGCTAATAGCAATAATATCAAACATACTTTGATGGTTAGAAACTACTAGTAACGGCTTATCATCTGGGAGATTTTGATTGTTTTCATAACTGCATCGGCTGCCCATAACCCATAGGCAGCGCATTAAAGCCAAGTTCAAAAAATCAACCGAAACCTTGTGGGCCCTGTAACCACCCAGTTTTAAACAAAGCCACTGTAGCGCATGACAAAACAACAAGGTAACACCAAAGCAGATGTAAAATAAAACCGAAAGAGGGTACAGAAGTATTCGCTTCAAGGATAATATTTTAAGTTTTACAAGGCTGTAAAAGTAAGGCGCTAAGTTCTTATTATTTTAGGCTTTAGCCTAGCTTTAATAACATGATTATTCTCAGTTTTTTAGTTGAATAGAAGAGGATCGGTATAAACCGTTTTAAACAATTTAGTACTAATATTTATCAAAAGGAATGTGGTTTGGCATATAATGGTTCAGCGTTTATTTGCATTAAGCGATTTAGGCAGATGTTTTATTTGGGAGGAAGGTAGTAAGAAAAGAGGCAGGGTAAATACCCTCCCACTCAAAGGAGGGTTTTAGACGAAGGCAATGTTGCTCTAAATAATAAGCTGACTATAGTTGTTAAATTCGAAGTTACGGCTTTGTGTTTATACTCCTTAATATAGGCCAACAGGTTTTTTAGCCCGTTGCTAAAACCTGTTGGGCTCTACTGCTGATTCACCCGTTGTTTTACCTTTAAAAGAAGATGTAATATGCTTACAAATAGCAAATTAAAGTTTTATTTAAAAGTTCAACTAACGGATTATTTATAGAGTGGAGAGTTTAAAGGTTATAATTCAACCCGTATTACTTCTTTATGTTGAGGTTATTGACGGCTATAGCAGAATTTTTGGAGGCGTAAAGCCGAAGATCATACCAATACCGAGGCTCCATTTTAAGCTCTCCTCTTCCAATTTCGATATCATTTATATTCAATCGATAGGAATTCTGATTGATTTCAAATTTAACATCTAACACACTGTTGTAATTGGGTTCTACATACTTAGAGCTTAGGGTATATATGGAGTCTAAATTATAGTCATATTCGGTAAATAGAGTCCATCCTGTTGGATATATTGAAATGGCATACTCCAAAGAAGCTCCCTGTAGAATGATTCCAAAATGCGTATTATCATCTTCAGCGTTTATCAATTTTATGGAACTTTCAATTGTATATTTTTGAGGAAGGTTTATTAAGTAGGAGCGCATTAAACTGCCACAACTTGTTCGTGTTGTATTACTGTCCCTTGATAATATACGATAGTATCCATCAGATATATCTGTATAATGAGAACTGGTATTTTCTTCAATCCAACCAAGCGTATTGTTGTCAAAATTTTCATCTAGTATTAGATTGTTGCCTTCGACTGACTCACATGAGGATATAGCAAGAAAGGATGTGAAGATGACTATAATGGGTAATATTTTACGATACATGTTCTATTTGTTTTTAATCTACTGTCTAGCAATACGTGTGTTCTAATAAACTATTAGCATCTGTCCAGTCTGTTAAACTGTGCTGCTAGAAGGGTAATGTACACAACACAAGTACGAGTGTTAATGGTAATTGGTATCAGTTTTAAAACAAAACCCAACAGGTTTTTCAGCTTGTGGTGAAAAATCTGTTGGGGTATTATATAGCTGAATTTTACCGCAGCTTTTAATAACAGGGGTTCTTTACTTTTTTACAAATTTTAGTGTGTTTCCATCTTCCAATTTTAGGAAGTACACTCCGTTGGTTAAGTGTTGAATTTCAATTTTTCCATTGTCCGTGGTCATTCCTCTGTTTATTTCAGAACCAATAATATCAAAAATTGTATAATTGACTGTTTCGCTTACATCTAAAATTTGAATGAAATTGGATGAAGGATTTGGGAATATGCTTGTCCCTTTATTTTCTTCAAATTCATTTATTTCTAAACCTTGATCCGTTGAACGTTCATACGAGAATGCACCAGTGCCCCCATTGCCTTGTCCATTACCCTTTGCCCAAGAGATGAATTTAATATCTATGTATATATCATCCGTAATTAAGTGAAGTACCATATCTTGATTCAAAATAGTTGAAACGTTTGAACTGTGAGTCTCTTCCCAACTATCAAAGGTCAAGGATCCAATGTTTGCGGTTGTACCGAAAGCCCATTCGGTACCCGAAGGACTTAAACTTGGTGTATACCCACCTTCACTTACAATATTAAATACCCCACCACCAGGATATGATCTTGTTATCCATACGTTGGCGGTTATTCTGTCTTGATTTACGGCTAAAGTCCAGTCTGTACTGGCTGCTTTAGTAAAAGTCATAGTAGTGCCCGTCCAAATTGTTTGAGAATGTAGTTTTTGGTGGCTTATAAATGCAATGCCAACGGTAAGTAAAATGTAAAGTCTTTTCATGATTTTGGTTGTTTTAGTATTAAAGTTGATTGACGTATTTACGTCTGGTTAATAGCGTGATAAGGTAGTTAAATAACCTAAGCCTTTTAAGGTTTTGGTGTCTATGCCAAAAGTAAGCATTTAGTCAATAAAATATCTCAAGGCTTAAGACCCAACAACTTTTTCAGCGGCAAGTAAAAAACCTGTTAGGTCTCTAGTGATAACTCCCTGCGTTAGGCAGTTTTGTTTCTTTATTAAAGTCCATCTCTATTTTATGCCAATAGAGTTTATAGCTTTACCTTCTGTTCTATATAAGTCAATTCTCTTTCCTTTATAGATTGAATATTCATTGTTAAAG
This sequence comes from uncultured Owenweeksia sp., assembly GCA_937146805.1. Classification (GTDB taxonomy): domain Bacteria; phylum Bacteroidota; class Bacteroidia; order Flavobacteriales; family Schleiferiaceae; genus Owenweeksia. The sequence goes on from CAKZRR010000044.1 coordinate 47,568, forward strand.
CTGAATTCTATATTTCTATTATGTTGAGTCCATACATCATTATCCGGGGTAATCTCATTAGGGTGTGTAGTTATAATTTTTCCGTTTTCAGCAAACGTTACCTCATACTTCCAATCATGTAAACCGTCCTCATACAAGTATCGCTATATAGCCTATATATTGATCTCAAAAAACCAGTCATAATAGAGGTTTACAGTCAAACTAGCTCAATAACCTAAATGTAGCATGAAAAAAGAGTGATTATCACACCTATTAAAACTGTTTAAAAAGAGTACAAAAACGCTTCCCTAATCTCCGTAATACCAAAACGGTACTTTACGGATACTCACGAGTGAATCGGAGTCTCTACGTTTTAAGCTTTGCAATTCTATAACGTGTTTTCCTTCTGGTAAATCTTGGGCTCCGATATAGGATTCAAAACCTAATTCACCTTTGGTGTTGGTAATGATAAAACTAGGATGATAGGTTTTTGAGTCAATTTTAAAGCGGTATTTGTTTTGGAAGGTGGCCAAGTATTCTTCACTAAAATTATCTATTGGAGCTGCTTGCGAAAAAAAAGAAACCCCGGAGCGGAAATGCAATCCGCGCTTGTCCACCTCTGGTTTTAACTTGGGGTTAAACTCCATTAAAGCATCTTCAATTTTTGTATTTAAGGGGATTATTACCTTGATATAAGGCTCCGTTATTACTTTAGATTGGATGGCAAATTCACGGATAAAGGGGCTGCTACTTGTTTCTATCACATCCTCGTAATTAGCGCCATTAGACACATGGCTGCTAGATGTTTGGGTGGATTCTACGGTAATAAAATTTGACTTTTGATAGTATAAATTAAAGCCCACATAAATGAGAAGGTAAAAAGGAATCAATCCGAGGCTTATCCGCCTTCCATACTTATTATCTAGCAGATTATACACTAGGGGTCTGTACAAAAAAGACAAAGTTAATAGGCTAAAAATGCGATAAAAAGGGAAGTAGATTTTTGCAATCCACTTATTCTTTTTTAGTAGGCCATGTGTAACAAAATCAATAAAAGTGAGCACCACACCTAGGGCAAAAATCACAAACACGATTCTAACAATAGGAACTAGCCCATCTTCTATCGGGGTTTGAAATAGAATTAGGATAGAGTTGATGATGAAGAATGCAGAAATGTAAAAAACCAGTAAAAACGAAATAGCAAAAATTACACTGCAAAAGTTTTCTAGCTTCTTTATATAGTTGTCAAAGGATCCAATGTTCCGTTTGAGGTATTTTGTAAACCGTTCGCTGTAACTGAGTTTATCAAAATCAATATCTCCAAACACATAGCGCAGTCCTAGGCTTCCTATCCATAATCCTCTAAATACTAGGTGGAGGATGAGATTGAAAATTAAAATCTTTATAGAGAAATTAACAACTATAAAAAAGATAAGGAAGACCTGGTTGTTGTCAAATGCGGCAGCCTGTAGTTGATATGTGATAGGCTCAAGCGCATAAAACAAGCCAAAAATGGCAAAAGCCGAAACAAGCAACTCTAGTTGCCAAGAATCTTCTTGCAGTCGGTCTAATAGTTTGGTAAAGGAGTTTGTTTTATTGTTCTCTTGCACGTTGTTTCTTTGGGTTAATTGGCGTTCAATGTTTTAAAGTTCGTTTTATTATTGGTTAGGTTTTACGAGCGATTGATTAATTTAAAAAAGTCAGTTGAATTGGCTTTTATATCAAGTTTAACTCAAAGAGGTAAATGTAGGGCGAAACAAGTAGAATTTTTTCCTTGTTTAAAACTATTAAAAAGGGGGTACCTGGTTAACAGGGTGAAAGGCGTCTTGTAACTAGGTATTCAAAGTAAAAGAAGCGGTAAGACCTACACTAAAATTGCGTGGTAGTTTTTCTACTCCAAAAATAGCACGTGTATGCTGGCCCTTTTCGTCTAGTACTTTTACAAAAAGCTCGGAAGCGCCATTGGCCACCAAAGGGGAGTCATCCCAATTACCAAAAGACCGAAAGTAGATGTCGATATGGTTTAAGCCCTCTAATTTGTCGAGTCCAACTTTTTGATTTATTTGAGCCAAAACATTTAATGCGCAAAGCTCCATTGCTTTAACTCCATCTTTGGTAGAAATCTCTTTTCCTAACTGACCTTGGTACCGGTATTCTTCATTGTAAATGGGAAACTGAATAGCGATATAGGCAATGTTTGCTCTAACATTTACGGATAGATAGCTCCCACCTGGAGTGGAAACATTGGGAAGTGAAAGCCCAAGTGCTTTTAGATTTTCTTGTGGGTTCATGCGGTGTTGTTGCAAGCCAATTTATAGTCGCTTGCTAAGATTCAATGCTATTGGAATTAGGTGCAAAACTAGTGGTTCTTTCGCGATATACACGGAATAGAATATAGAGCAAAGCCGCTATCATTACCCCAATTCCTATAATTCTTCGTGCCGTGGATGGATGGGCACTAAACAACCGTAGCTGCTCATTAAGGCAGTATATCCCATATTCGTAAATCTTAAATACCGTTTTCCATTTGAGCTTTATTCAACGGTACTATTGTCAACAACGGTTGATTCAACAGTTAATTCAAATTGGGGGATTGGCTCTGAGGTAGTTGCACAAGCCACCACTAAGGAAAAACGGTTTAGACATGCGTTGCTAAAGGAAAAAGCAATGCCGCAGTTTTGGCATAACCTAAGCTAGAGTATTAGTATTTGAGACTGAAACCACTGATTGGACTAGAGCAGTAACCGTAATTATGGAAGCGATGATCAAACTGTTTTGGAAATTGATGTTAATCTTTAGTGGGTAGTCAAGAGCGGGACGCTCGCGCTAGCTGAGGATAGTTTATCGTCTGCTAGCTGCTTCACCCTCATATGGGTTCCACATATAGTTTTTATTGAATTCAACTAGGTTTTCAGGTTTGCCCATAGATTCATAGATATCCTTGCGTATAACAAAACCTTTAAAAGAAGCGGCATAATTAGGGTTCTCTAAAACCTCGTTCATAAATTGCAAACCATCCACATCCAATCCCACAAAAGCATACCTGAAGTCAGGTGCCTTTTTTAAATGCTCAAGCAAATAGAACCCTACGATACTCATTTCATTTACTTCTGTTTCTGAAGCTCCTCCATTTAGACTTAGGTTATCAGCTGTAACCACACCTCCACGATAAGTTTCGATTATATGTTTCTTACCAGAATTAACAGGTTCAAGTGTATTGAAGTAGCTAAGAATAGCTTTTTCTTTTTCATCACTCTCTGTTTCTACCCATAAACAAAATACTATAGCCATTATTAAATGATTAAGTTCCAGCCAACGCGAGCGTCCCTCTCGTGCTTATTATTTTTTATCATCACATCATGAGTGGAAAATACAAATTTCTTGAAAAGTAGGCCTCCATAGATATTTCCTTAGCACAATTACTGGTTGAATGTTTTTTAACAGAACTATTGATTGGATATAGCAGCGCCTTCAATACGAAAATGATGATTAATCAGTTTTGGAAACTGATGTTAACGCGTAGGTGACGAGCACGAGCGAGACGCTCGCAGTAGCTCTGGTAATCATTAATAATTTTGGCAATAATTATTTCATTTGAAAAGCGGCAATTTACGCCTGTATCACCCCCGGATTATATGCCTTTTTAATAGGAGCATGATTAGCAGCATCTATACCCATGCTAATCCATGTACGGGTATCTAGTGGGTCAATAATGGCATCGGTCCATAAGCGGGCAGCAGCATACTCTGGCTTGGTTTGTTTTTCGTAACTGGCGGTAATACGGTCTAGTATTTCCTTTTCTACCTCTGGGGTAATTTCTTCGCCTTTGCCTTTTAAGCTGGCTTTTTCTATTTGTAACAACACCTTAGCGGCCTGGGTGCCTCCCATTACGGCTAAGTTGGCGGTGGGCCAAGCTACAATAAGGCGTGGGTCGTAGGCCTTGCCACACATGGCATAATTACCCGCCCCGTAGCTATTACCAATTACAATGGTAAACTTAGGTACTACAGAGTTGGCCATGGTACTCACCATTTTAGCACCATCTTTAATAATGCCGCCATGCTCGCTGCGGCTACCCACCATAAAACCGGTTACATCTTGCAAAAATACCAAGGGTATTTTCTTTTGGTTGCAATTGGCTATAAAGCGCGAAGATTTATCTGCACTATCCGAATAAATCACACCACCAAACTGCATTTCGCCTGTTTTGGTTTTTATCAGTTCGCGATTATTGGCTACAATACCTACTGCCCAACCGTCTATCCGGGCATAACCCGTAACAATAGTTTGGCCGTAACCTGCCTTGTATTCTTCAAAATCGCTGTTATCTACCAATCGCTCAATAATGTCCAGCATTTTATAGGGCTTGGCTCTATCGCGGGGTAGTATGCCGTAAATTTCTTCTTCGTTTTTGCTAGGCTTGGCGGGTTCTATTCGGCTAAATCCAGCTTTATCAAAATCACCAATCTTATCTACAATGTTTTTAATAGAGCTTAAACAATCTTTATCGTCTTTGCTCTTGTAATCGGTAACTCCTGATATTTCGCAATGAGTGGTAGCCCCACCCAACGTTTCGTTGTCAATATTTTCGCCAATAGCCGCTTTTACTAAGTACGAACCAGCCAAAAAGATAGAGCCTGTTTTATCTACAATCAAAGCTTCATCGCTCATAATAGGTAGGTAAGCCCCACCGGCTACGCAACTGCCCATTATAGCCGAAATTTGGGTAATACCCTCTGAGCTTAATATAGCATTGTTTCTAAAAATTCGTCCAAAGTGCTCTTTATCAGGAAATATTTCATCTTGCATAGGCAAATACACTCCGGCACTATCTACCAGGTAAATAATAGGGATACGGTTTTCCATAGCAATCTCTTGGGCTCGTAAATTCTTTTTTCCTGTAATGGGGAACCAAGCACCTGCCTTTACCGTGGCATCATTGGCCACTACAATACACAGTTTACCTTTTAAGTAGCCCATTATAACCACTACGCCACCGGCAGGGCAACCACCGTGTTCAGCATACATCTCGTATCCAGCAAAAGCACCTATTTCAATTTGGTCTCTTCCTTTATCCAACAAAAAGGCAATACGCTCACGGGCTGTCATTTTACCCTTGGCATGATGCTTTTCAATTTTTTTCAATCCACCGCCTTCGCCAATGGTTTCTAATTTTTTACGGATATCGGTAACCATTAATTTTAAATGGTCTTCGTTTTTATTGAATTCTATGTTTTGTGACATGCTTGGTAGGTATTATGTATTTAGTAGCGAGTTTAGAGTATTTAGTAGTTAGTACGGAGTATGTAGAGATTTCACTCTTTACAAAATATTTCATACTAAGTACTTAGGTCAATAACATTTATCAATTACCCAGTCGCTTTGTTTTTGGTATAGAGGCCCATTGCTATTGGAATTACTAACCAACAGGGTAAAATGATTTTTTTCTTCAAAATCGGTTACAAAAATAAACTCGGGTAAACCATCGCCTGTTAGGTCACCGTACCAGTATATATTGGGCATACCGCAAGCTGGGTTGTGAGTTAGGAGTTTTCCAATATTTTGATTTCTAGCCACTCTATCAATTTCGGTTACAGCCGATAACTCATAATCTTTAAGCTGAGGACAGGGACCGCTTTTTAGCACACTTCCTGTAGCTTCTAAAATCATTTTTCCACTTTGTGTATTTACTTCAAACTGCTGGCCCGGAAATACCTTTCGATCCATCATTCTGAGGCGATCGCTGTCATCTTCAATACGTATATTATCTACCGCTAAAGTGCGATTTAAACCCAGTAAAAAGATACTGCGCTCACCACTTTTGGTGGTAATATCAAACTCTAAACCTTTACCTACCTTGGTTTTGCTCAAAATAATATCCAGCTCTACTTTTTTAATACGGTAGTTTTTTGATCTCGATTTTTCATCGGCTGGATATACCGCATACCAAAGTAAATCGGGCTTTAGGAGATTTACATCTCCGCAATAATTATAGGTTTCGGTTAGGAAGCTAAACTCTGAAGCCGCTGTATTGCTTTTTGTTTGCACATCATTTGCTGGTTCTACCTTTTGCGGTTTCCCACCATTATCTATAATGTCATCAACTGGCTCAGGTGCAGGAGGTTCGGGCAGATCACTTGACTTAGGTACCACCTGCACAACTTCGTTAAGCTTTTGATATTTAACATGCTCCTGGCCTTTAATGGATTTTATTTCTAAAAACCCATCAAACATATAGCCTATTTTACCCATAAATTCCACTTTACGCCAGTGGCCTTCCATGTCTTCGTAGGTCATGGGGGCGTATAGTTTGGCGCAGGCAGTAACGGTCTCGTTATAAGGCACACCGCCTACCATTTTAGATTTTAAATTGGGCTCGGCTCGCATGCGTATTCCCGATGGAGCAATAACACGGCATATAAAAGTTTGTTCGCAATCGAGTTGGGCGTATCCATCCCACGAAAGTGCAAGAAGGACTATTAGGCTGGCGAGTTTTTTCATTAAATTGGGTGTGAGCTGCGAAAATACAAATTAAGGATGGAGGTAATCAAAGGCAGCGGGGCCTTCGTTAAAAATTAAATCAATTACCGAAAGGTTGGGGCTAAAATGGCCTGTGGGCTGAAAAACTTGTGGGTAGGGAACAAACGTTTCTTCTGTTACCTTTTTGGGACTAAAATAGTTTCTAAAATCATTTTCCACTGTAGGTTCCCATTCGGTGGAGGCTTTAATGTTTAAAGGGTATTGCAACCATTTTAAAATCAGATTAAATAGCTGCGTGTTCCAATCTAAAAGCCGTTCGGTTTTTTGTAGATAGAGTGGTTCCAAATCGGGTGCCAGCACTTCAAAAAAAGGGCTATTGCCATAAGCCGATACCAGAGCTTGCCAATGTTTGCGTTGCCAATTTTCGTGATAGCTAATACAAACTTGGTTGATAGGTGTTTTGCTGGCTTGCTGTGCCACGGGTATGTTTAAAAACTGCACCCCATTGGCGCCCAAAATATAGCAACGATTGCGATAGCTTTGTTTTTGCCAGCTTTCAAAATGCTCTAAGCAAATTTCGGGGTAAGCCAAAACCGCTTTTACATAGGCAATAGGAGGTAAGTAAGCCGTACTAAAGTGCGCCAAGGTTATGCTGCTTTTTCAGCCTTTTTCTTTTTGATTCTGCGATTAACCACGCTGCCAATAGCTACAAGAACCACAAAAGGCCAAAAGTAAGACCTACCTGGGCCACCTCCATTTACGGTGGTAAAAATTCTATCAAAGCGTAATTTTTTAAGGCCTTTTCCAAACTTATCGTAGCTCATCCAAATAAAAACGGGCTTGCCCACAATATGATCGGCTGGTACAAAGCCCCAATAGCGCGAATCATCAGAAGCGTGGCGATTATCACCCATCATCCAATAATAACCTTGCTTAAAAGTGTAATGGGTGGCCACTTCATCGTTTATATACACCTGCTTGTTTTTAATCTCTAAGGTATTACCCTCGTAAGCGGTAATGGCTCTGCGGTATTTGTACAGGTTATCTTTATTCAACTCAATCTTATCTCCAGCCTTAGGCAGGTATAAAGGGCCAAAATTATCACGGCTCCATTCGTACACATATTGCGAGCCATTGTTTGGCTTAGGGTTTGGAAACAAATCGTAGTTGGCTTTTAAATGGCCTAAGTTAGGATGCTGGTATAGGCGCATCAAATTGGCGGGTAAACTATCCGAGTAATCTTGAGCTGTTTTACGCCCAATAATAGGTTCTACTGTTACAATATTGGCCATTTGTTTAAACTCCTCTAATTGCTTTTCGGGTATATTAATAATGTATCCGTACTCCTGTGTAGTGGGTTGTTCCATTACCAAAAGAGCCGCACCAGAAGCACCTATTTGCTGCTGTTCTCTAGCTGTAAAGAAGTTAATATCAAATCGGCTTTTTAAAACCTTCCCATTTAGCGGAGCTCCCTTGGTTTCCACATAATAACTGGTTTGTAGGTTGGCTCTATCCGGCATTTCAATGGTTTTGCCATTGGCCGTTACCAAGCCATCTAGTATTTTAATGGTATCACCCGGTGTACCAACGCAGCGCTTTACATAATGCTCTCGTTTATCAATGGGTCGTACCTTACCTTCCATATTAATGGGTCTAATATCTTCGGCAGGATAATTAAATACTACGGGATCACCTTTTTTAACTTCGGATATTTTTGGGAAACGCCAGTAAGGAAGTTGTATAAGCTCACTATAGGCTTGAATGCTGGTAAACGGAATTTTGTTGTGAACCAAAGGCAAGCTCAAAGGCGTAATAGGAATACGCGAACCGTAATGAATCTTACTAACAAAAAGAAAATCGCCTACCATTAACGACTTCTCCATAGAAGGAGTAGGGATGGTAAAAGCTTCAAAAGTATAAGCCCTAATTACCGTGGCTGCGACTACCGCAAAAAACAAAGACGCTACCAACTCGCTCACGTATCTGCGCATATCTTGTATATCGCGACCTACTAATTTTGCTTCACTGGTAAAGTTAAGATATCCTAGGTAAAGACCTCCTGTTAAGATAGTTATAATGGTGTAGCTAAGTTTGCGTAAATTGAATACATGCAGTAATTCAAAGATGATAATAATGGTCATTACATTACCTACCACCGGTAAGTAACACAGGATAGTCCACCACCAAGGGCGCTCAATAATTTGCAACCAAATTACCGTACGGTAAATGGGTATAAAAGCCGACCAAGAAGGTTTGCCGGCTTTTTCAAAAAACTTAAAAGTTAAAATACCTGCAAAAAGTTCGAGGGCAATAAATAATAGGAGTAAGTTCATTTTTTCTTAAAAGTTTAATACATCTCTCATGGTGTACACTCCTTTTTTGGAATGTAAAAATTCGGCAGCCAGTACCGCGCCTAAAGCAAAACCTTGGCGGTTATGAGCAGTATGTTTTATTTCAATGGTATCTATTTCGCTTTGGTATGTTATACTATGAGTGCCAGGTACATTAGGTTCTCTAATCGCTTCAATTTCAATGCTTTTTTCAGTGGCTCCCTCTAAACTCCAATCCGTTTTACGCGCAACATTTTCAATAATTTGCTCCGCCAAGGTAATGGCGGTTCCGCTGGGGGCATCTAACTTTTTGGTATGATGAATCTCTTGCATAGCTACGTCATATTGGCCTTGACCATCCATAATACGAGCTAACTGCTTATTTATTTCAAAAAAAATGTTAACGCCTAAACTAAAGTTAGAGGCGTACAAGAAAGCGCTATTGGTTTGCTCGGTTAATTGTACGGCTTTTTCGTAATGGGCTAGCCAGCCAGTAGTGCCACAAATCACAGGTACCTTAGCTTGTAGTGCACTGCTAATATTATTAAAAGCTACTTCGGGTTTACTAAATTCTATAGCTACATCGCATTTGGCCAGCTGCTCGGTGTTGATTCCTTCTTTACCAAAAATAGCGCCTACAGTATGACCGCGCTTTAAAGCCACCTGCTCAATGGTTTTGCCCATTTGGCCGTATCCAATAAGTGCTATTTTCATTTTACTTGCAGCGTTATACCCACGCCAAAAGCAGGCAGTAGATTGTTACTTTGGATAATAGCTGGGCGCCATTGCAGTGATAAATCATCTCCCACATCGTAATACATTAGGTGCGCATCAATATAGGCATCTAATACATTAAGGCCGTAGCCTACGCAACTCAAAATAATAGATAAATCGCGCCACCTACGGTATAAGTTTTGAAGTTCAATTAGCTGTCTTTCATTGTATTGGCTGCTAAATTGATCGTTGCTAGGATCGTCATCCAATCGCGATTTAAAAGCGTTGAGGTAAATTTGATATTGATCTTGATTGAAGCTAATCGCGTAAATTCCTCCCGCTAAGGCACCATAAACGATAGGAAGTTTCCAATATTTTTTATTGTAGATCTGGCCTAAGCCTGGAAAAATAGTAGAGTACAAGGCGGCCTTGCCAGGCGAATGATCTCCTTGAATTACTACTTCAACGCTGTCGCCTTTTACTTTATCGCGCTTTTGAGCAGTGCCAACTTTGCCAAGCAATAGCAAGCCAATAATTAATAGCAGTGTTAGGGGAGTATATGTTGACGTTGATTTTTTCAATTATCTAGTAAGCTCAAAATGCGTTCAAATTCCTTATCGTTTTTAAACGGAATTACAATTTTTCCTTTGCCTCTTTTACTACGGCTTAAATTTACTTCTGTGTCTAACTTTGTAGCCAATTCGTTTTGTATTTCCATAAAACGAGGCGGTAAACTTTCGGCTTTAGGCGCTTCGTTTGTATTGTTGTCGCTCGTTGCTTTCAATTTCCGTACCGCTTCTTCTATCTGACGAACGTTTAAATCTTTGGCGATGGCATTGTGGTATAAATCAAGTTGTTTTTCTAAATCTTCCACATTAATAATAGCGCGGGCATGCCCCATGCTTATCATTTTATCGCGCAAGCCAGCTTGTACAATGGGTTGCAGCTTTAACAAACGTAAATAATTGGTAATGGTGCTACGCTTTTTACCTACACGTTCGCTCATTTCTTCTTGCGTAAGCTGGCATTCATCAATAAGACGTTGGTAGCTTAGGGCAATTTCAATAGCGTCTAGTTCTTCGCGCTGAATGTTTTCAACCAAGGCCATTTCCAGCATGGTTTGGTCATCTGCCAAGCGTATATAAGCCGGTATTTTTTGAAGCCCTGCTAGTTTGCTGGCTCTAAACCTACGCTCGCCACTAATAATGGTAAAGGTGCTGTTGGCGTTTTTACGAACCGTAATAGGCTGAATAATACCCAATTGCTTTATAGAAATAGACAACTCCTCCAGCAGCTCTTTATTAAAATGCGTACGCGGCTGATCGGGGTTGGCCTTTATCTTTTCAATTTCAATTTCGGCAATATTGCCAATCAGCTTATCTGCATTTTTATCTTGCGCTGAATTTATTTCACCTGTTTCTTTGAGTAGAGCCGAAAGCCCTCTTCCCATTGCTTTTCTTTTAGGTGCCGACATAAAATAGGGTGGTAATTTGTGTGAATTATTTTTTCAAATGCATCTATTAGGATGCGGTTATTGCGCTACTTCCGTTTCGGTGGTTTCTCTATTTTTTTCTAGAAACTCACGAGCCAAATTTAGGTAATTCTCTGCGCCATTGCTGCTCGCATCATACATGATAATGGTTTCGCCATAACTAGGCGCTTCGCTTAAACGCACATTACGCTGAATTATAGTATTGAATACCATTTTTTGGAAATGTGTTTTTACTTCTTCTACCACTTGGTTGCTCAAACGTAATCGCGAATCATACATAGTAAGTAGCAGTCCTTCAATATCTAAATCGGGGTTATGCAAGCTTTGTACGCTCTTAATGGTGTTTAGTAATTTACCAAGCCCTTCCAATGCAAAATACTCACATTGTATAGGTACTACTACCGAATCGGCCGCTGTTAAAGCATTAAGCGTAATAAGCCCCAAAGAGGGTGCGCAGTCTATAATGATATAATCGTAGTCGTCTTTTATTTCGGCCAACGCATGTTTTAGCATTTGCTCACGGCTGGGTTTATCTACCAATTCAATTTCTACGGCCACCAAGTCAATTTGGGCGGGCATTAAATCTAAATTAGGAGATTTGGTTGAAACAATTACATCTTTAGCGGCACTTTCGTGCTCCAACACTTGGTAGGTGCCCAACGTAATGTTATCGGGGTTAAAGCCCAAGGCAGAGGTAGAGTTTGCTTGCGGATCTGCATCTATTAGTAAAACTCTTTTTTCGAGTACTCCCAAACTAGCAGACAAATTTACCGCGGTGGTGGTTTTGCCTACGCCTCCTTTTTGATTAGCTACTGCTACCGTTTTACCCATGTGCAACTGTATTATGCGTGTTATAATTTTTTAAAAAATGCTTTGTTTAGGCTTGGATTGGTGCGGACTACCACAGTACATTTGGCAGACCCTTTCAAAAGTTTCCAATCCCCAAAATTACAATATTAAAAGGGCTTCTAAACTGTGATAAGCATTGTGTAATCTAATTTTTTTAACAAGCTCATGATAACCTTAATCTGCGCTACTCATCGCCCTAAAAATCAAAGTATAAACATTGTAAACGCGTACCTCGCCTTATTAATAGAATTAGGAGAACAAGTTTCGGTGCTTAATATGAAAGAGCTGCCCAACGATTTATTGGTAGGCGAAAGCTTTGGAAATCGCAGCATGGAAATGCAACGACTGATTGAAGCCAAAGTAATGCCCGCAGAAAAAATAATTGTGGTATCACCAGAGTACAACGGTAGTTTTCCGGGGGTGTTTAAATCTTTTATAGATGCGGTAGAGCCTGATGTATGGAAGGGTAAAAAAATTGGCTTGGTGGGTGTATCTACCGGAAGGGCAGGCAACAGCCGAGGAATGGATCATTTAACAGATGTTTTTCACCATTTACGAGCCGAAGTGTTTTCGGATAAGGTGCCTATTTCCAACGTAAGTGAAATGGTAAATACCAAAGGTGATCTAACCGATGCCGCTACCTTGGCTGTTTTAAAAAGACAAGCTACTGGCTTTTTGAGTTTTTAGTTTTTGTGAATTAAAAGTACTATCGTTTATTTTGCTCGGTAGCGGTGTCAACACAATCGTTTTGTGTGGATTTGTGCTTCCATTGAATCCAATATTCTTGTAAGCCTTCGGGTGTTTTCTTTAAATCACTTATGGCCAACTTTTCGCCATCCATTAATACACTTTTTAGTTGAATCTTTCTTGCCTCTAACGCAGGTTTGTGATTCCAACCGCCTACATGATCAAATGAAGTATAGGCATCACATTGATTTTTTACACGAATAAAAGGAATTGTTAATTTATAGATTACAGTGCCAGTTCCCATTCCGTGGGTTGACATTTTTAAATTGTGGAAATCTACCTTGGAATATAATTTCCTTCGATAGAGGTCTTTTAGCTTGTTTCCAACCTCATTTGACATTTTATTGGAAAACTGGTGCGCAATATCAGAGCCATCAATAAACTCTGCGCCTTGGTAGGTTCCTATGCACGCCTTCTCACTACAGATTATTTGTGAATCTTTATTATTGTTACTTAAAGTAGCGCCAATAGTTATAACACTACAAATAATGCTGGAAAAGGAGAGGAGGAGAAACTTCATGTTACTAATCAATTTAGGTTTTATATGTTTTTAGTTTTTGCAACTAATTTCGTAGTTAAACTTAAGAACTCTTTGGTGCCATAAAGTTAGCGTTTGTTTGGCCATAACATCTCCATCTAAACCGCTTACGCTTAATTGGTCGCGAAATGATTTTATATACTGAGCCCAAAAATTCCCTTTCGAATCATTTAGTAAAAAATAAAAGCCGGGATCATCAAATTTCTTTCCGGAAGAATCTAAGTATAGTTCCCCGTTAGGACCAACACTTGGAGACATAATCACCGTGGCATTACCTTTTGGCAAAGGAAATACAGCTTTAATACAAGCTCTACCGGATGGTAGCACACAGGTAGAATACACGCCCGAATACAATACTTTTCCTGTTGATTTGAAAGTTCTATACCAAACTCGATATTTTACTTCATTGGTTTTTGGGTCTTGTAATGTGATTATTTCGCTACTTATTTCTTCCGAATCTTTAGAGTTGCTTGTTGGTATATTTAGTTGCTTAATACGATTGCTAAACAACAGATTAACAAGGTTTCCGAAGGCTTTAAACCAAATGCTCCATTTTACAGATAAGTTTAATTGATAAAGCCCTGTGTTTTCATAAAAAGAGATAACCTCTCTAGAAAGTCGGTTATATTCTACATCAGATAATTTTAAGTCTTTAATGGATGATACTAGGCCAAGAGATGGGGTATTTCTATCTATAATAAGATTTTCTTCTTCAGCAATTTGATTTACGAAATCATCGCCTATTGATCCTAGTTTTCCAAAGGGACCCATTAGCCAAGGCTCTGCTTCTGGCTCAATTTGTTTGCCCCATAAAATTGCCCATTGCTGCGTAAACCAGTCCTGAAATTTTTGAAACGGGTAAGCTAAGCTCATTTTGATCCACTGGTATTAGGGTTTGGAATGAAGTTGTTGCGGCCTTCCCATTTGCCATATTCAGCAATGGGCTTAAAGCGTAAGGTTGTAAACTCAAAGTGGAAATCCTTTCTTTCTCTTTCTTTCATTGCTTTTGCATGCCGTTTTGGCTTAGGAACGGCACTATGACCATGCACCATATCGACCATTTCTTTTTGAGATTTCCAAATTGAAAAAGTGGAAACCGTTCTTGGAAACCTAATAGCAGCTAGTGCTAGCGAAGTGCCTGGGTGGTCGCGGACTAGTTTTTCAACTGGCCTGCCCCAGCGAATAAATCTAGGAACTTGAAAAAGTCTCATTCGGGCTAGGGTAACAGCCACCACTGGCGCATTAGGGTTATTTAATTCTATAGTTTCTTTTGGAATTGTAAATTCATTGATTTCTCCCCATTGTCTTAAGAAGGTAAGCCGAATATGCCATCCTTTTGAAAGTTTTTTTCCAAAATCGTCTTTTTCTAAAAAGTCATCAATGGCAGATTCATTCTCCCATTGTGCAAATACCGCCATTTGCCTAATGAGCATTCGAGAGGGTGAAAATACTTTAGATCCTAATGTCATAGAGGTCATATATTCTGCATGAATTAACCCAGGTATATTACGCGTGTTTGGTGGCTTAAAGAAGGCTGTAATAGCAGATTTAACGGTTACTTTGGTGAGATGGAAGGTAAACACGCTCATTTTTTGATTTCTTTAATTTTCAGATTTAGTGTTTTGCTAAGCCAAGTGGTATTGGCAAATGTAATTAAGTGGTAGTTGTGTAAACTGGAATAGTGTTAGTAACGCCAAGTCCTGACAGGTTTATTAACGTGGCGTAAAAAACCTGTCAGGACTGATGCTGCCATTGATTAGCTACCCCCGCAACACTTCTTGTACTTTTTACCGCTATTACAAGGGCATGGGCTGTTTCGTTCGGTTTTACCCGTTTTTCTGGTTAGGTTTTTAGAGGCCATATCTTGATTAAAAATTTGCTGTAATGACTGATACAGCTCAGGATGTTTGCGTTGCATTAGTTTGGGTCTTTCAAAAAAATATTCGCTAGCTACTGAAAAAAACTCTGCTTTATTAGTGCCTCCGTAAGGGTTAATGTCGGATGCATCCTCGTAAATTTCCTCTAGCTTTTTGTTAATCAAATCCAACCACGGAATGGCATATTGTTTTTCCATTAAAGCAGAGGGTATTCCATCAATGGTGCCACCTACACGGTCTATCAAGTGTACAAATTCATGAATGGCTGTATTCTTTTTGTCCGTTTCATTTTTAAAGCCGTGCCTTAAGGCTTCTTTTGAGAGTATCATGGTGCCCTTCATATTACCATTGCCTACCATTCCTAAAATGTGCCTGCCATTGCCTTCCATTTTTAAATGGGCATTAAAGGCAGCAGGGTAAATGAGTATCTCATAAAGATTAACATACTTCCAATTATCAAAGCCAAATATTGGAATAACCGCGCTGCTCGCCACCAGTAATTTATCAGTTATAGTAAGGGTAGTTTTTACGCCTGTAATTTTATGGTTAAGTATAAACTCTTGAACCTTAAACTCAAATCGCTTTTTTTCTTTTGGAGATAAAGAATTGTAAAAAGAAATGTTTTCAATTAATACTACCCGCCACTTATTAGGAAACTCCACGGTTGGTGTTACCCAGTTAGATGATTTTTTACGCTTAAAGAAATACCAAAACAAGGCAGTTAAAAGTACAATTGTTAGGAGCAGAGGGATATTCATAGGTTCGGAAACAATGGCGAAAATAGGAGGTGAGTTATTGTTTAAGAGACTGATTTAAAAGCCATTGTGATGATTCGACCAAAGGATCACTTTTGCTGCTTAATTTAGGAAACTGGATTGATAACCTGTTCAATAATAGCTGTCCTGTTTTCTTTTTGAGCTATGGGGTAAACACTGGGCGGAAGCCCAAATAACTGGTAGTAAGCGAGGGCTTTATGCCGCTACGATAGGCAACACGGCAGCTGGTAGCCGTGGTTTTCCAGCTACCGCCACGATGAACACGGCTAGTACCCGTTGCAGGTCCTTGTGGGTTCCAGCTTGGACTAATACTGTAAAAATTCCTATCACTCCAATCATTTGTCCATTCCCATACATTCCCAGACATATCGTGCAAGCCTAATTCATTGGCACTTTTTGTGCCAACTGGGTGCGCAGAACCTCCTGAATTTGAAATATACCAAGCAAAATCATCTATAGTATTACTACCGCTATACTTGAAGTCACTGCTATTAGTACCTCCTTTTGCAGCAAACTCCCATTCTGCTTCGGTAGGTAGCCTGCCTCCGTAATGCTCGGCATACGCCTTGGCTCCAAACCAACTTACCTCTATTACAGGGTTGTTTTCTTTGCCTGCATCCACCACAAAACTGCCACTTGTATGGCTTATTTCTATGTCTGGGGCATCCATATTTAAATATTCTTCTCCATTAAAACTGCCGTCTATATTGGCTCCTATATCGTTCATAAAAGTTACGTATTGGGCATTGGTAATTTCGTATTTGCTTATGCTAAAATCACTTAGCATTACACTATGCTCTGGATGTTCACCAATAAACCCTATACCATTTGGGCTTCCCATTGTAAAAGTGCCACCTGCTATACTTACTTTTTCGCCTGGAAAGATGTTTTCTGCTACAAACTCGAGTTCGTTACCATAGCCCGTACCTTTACTATTTGTTGCATAAGCACGCACATAATAGGTACTGTTTGCCGTTAAACCAGTTATATTACTGGTGTAATTGCTAGGGTTGTTGCCTTCATCCATAGTAAAATCTAATACCGTTGGGTTTGGTGAGGTGCTCCAGCATATGCCTTTTGCGGTAATGTCTGCACCACCTGTAGCGGTAATATCACCACCACTTGTTGCGCTTGTGGGTGTTATGTTTGTTATGTCTAAGGTGGTTAATGTTGGCACGGTAGTGTTGTCTACTGGATCGTCATCTTTATTGCAACTTGTAATTGCAAATGCTGCTGTAAAAAGAAATAAAATTGTTTTTTTCAAAATGTTTGTATTTAAATGGTTGAAATTTTCTTGTTTTTACTTTTCTTCTATTCTTTTAACTGCCCAATTTATAATTTCGTTACGCTGGCAGTTATGTTTTAATTCTTGATTGTCACAGATTAAAACATAACTTTTAGACTTAGAATCTTCCTCCAATCGCATCTCATAGCAAACTCTAAGTGTAGTTATGGCATCAATAAGTTTACTCAATTCAATTTTACATCCATAAAAGTCTTTACCGCATAAATTGTGTTTTGTTGGCTTAATGTACCTTTTGGTTTCTGCTTTTAAATCTTTATCAAAAGGCAGTGCGCCAATAGCAAAACGTTGGATAAACGCGTAATCCCCCGACAGGGGTAACTCACTTTCATTCCCAGGACCCATTTGATGTAGTTTTCCATCTCGCTCTGTTAAAAAGAGTAAGAGCCTTTGTCCAACCTCATAACTCGCCCAGCGCCATGCACAGGTCCAATTTTGATGCTTCTGTATTTTAAGCACCTTCTCACTGCCAGTAAAGTTTCCTTCAATATTTAGTGTAAAGCTTAACGAGTCAACTTCAGTTATAGCACCATAAACAATTTTGTCTGCTTCCAATATCATTTCATGGAGTGATAGCATGCGGTAATCAGCTTTTGCCGCTAGCGTGCTAATAAGAAACAGTATTAGTAGAAATCGCTGTGTCATTTGGAAGTGTGTTTATTCGTTACAGTAAGATCCAATACTCCGCTTATGTAGGAGGTGAAAATAGTTTTTTCAGCGTTATCATTTTTTCAATTCCATCAATAGACCTTTGTTTAGCCTACCCTTAAGTTGAAGAATTATATTTTGAAGAAACTCCCATTAAAATTATTTGTGTTTTTTGATATAAACACCTACTCCAAAATTCGCACCTCGGTTCTTCTATTTTTTTGGCGGCCTTCAGGCGTGTTGTTAGGGCTCACTGGGTAATGCTCGCCATAGCCTTTGGCGCTCACACGCTTAGGGTCTATACCTTTATCTACTACATATTGGCGCACAGCTTCGGCTCGTTTTTGCGAGAGACTTACGTTGGCAATTGATTCCCCTACATCATCCGTGTGGCCAGCAATTTCAACGGTTATGGTATTGTTAAGGGTTAAATAATCCAGTAGTTTCTGTAATTCTTCAAAAGAGCTTTCTTTTAAATCAGCGCTACCCGATTGAAAATGAACATTGTGCAGCGTAAAAAGCATGGGCGGTTCAAACTCAATATTAATATTAAACCGAAGGGTAGAGGTAGCACTTTTGGGTGCTGGTATTTTTAACTCCATATAATCTTCGGCTTCGCTAATCCCTTGTATTTGAATGGAATAATTTTGCTTAACGGGCAGGGTAAGGCTAAGTTTTCCATTTTCATCACTAGTGCCCTCTACAATTTTGTGGGTTGTGGTATTTTCAAAGATTATTATTTGATTGGGCTTTGGCTCTTTTTCTAAATTGGTTACCAATACATCTACAATAGCCGTATTGGCGCTAGTTTGTGTTTGTGCAAAAGCATTAAAATTAAACAGCAGCGCAAAAATAATAAGTGTAAGAGTAGGGTAGCGTAAGGACATAATGTGTGGTTATTTTGTGATTAGCAATTGCCGTAAAGCTAGTGTATTGTTGGCATCAAACAAAAAAAGCTCCAAGTAGTAAACCAGGAGCTTTTGTAATTCGTTCTTTAAATATTTTTAGATATCGTCAAAGTCAACATCTGTAAAGCTATTAGCCGCTTCTACTGGTTGGCCTTCTTGATTACCGTTTTCGTAGGTTTTGTTGTAATCGCTACGGTGCGTATCCGAAATTACTTCTTCGCCTTTTTCATTCACGATAAAGTCGGTCATTTCAGCAAACATTTCTTTAAAGTTTTCAAAATCCTCTTTATACAAGTAAATTTTATGCTTTTTAAAGTATTGGCTACCGTCTTCGTTGGTATGCTTTTTACTCTCGGTAATGGTTAAATAATAATCATCGGCCTTGGTGGCGCGAACATCAAAAAAGTAGGTTCTACGCCCAGCCCGTAAGGCTTTGGAGTGAATTTCTTCTTTGTCGTGTCTATCGTTTGTACTCATAGTTAGGATGTGCAGTTTTCTCTTACGGACAAATCTAAAAAAATTCTTCAATTAGAGTGCGTAATTTTTCTACACAATTTTACCCTTTTCTTCAACGAGTTGTTGTTGGTACATTTCTGAATAATAGCCATCTTGCTCTAATAATTCATCATGCTTACCTTGCTCTATTACAGCACCATCCTCTAAAACCAAAATGCTATCGGCATGTTTTACGCTGGATACGCGGTGACTAATAATTAAGGTGGTGATATCATTGCTCAACCTTTTTAGATTGGACAAAATACTTTCTTCTGTCTCCGTATCAACAGCCGAAAGGCAATCATCAAACAATAAAAACTGCGGTTTTTTAATAATGGCACGCGCAATACTTAAACGTTGTTTTTGGCCTCCACTTAAAGTGATGCCTCTTTCCCCAACTGTGGTTTGATAGCCCTTTGGAAACTCAATAATATTGGCATGTACCTCGGCATCTTTGGCGGCTTTTTCAATTACGCTGGCCTCAACATCTCCTACACCAAAGGCAATGTTTTCGGCAATGGTATTCGAAAACAAAAAGGCTTCTTGGGGCACATAGCCAATGGATTGGCGCAAGTCATCTAGGTTAAGTTTATTAATGGGGAGGTCGTCAATTAAAATCTCGCCTGCATCAATATCATACATACGGGTAAGTAAAGCTGCCACGGTTGATTTACCAGAGCCTGTTTTACCAATTATAGCCAGGGTGTTACCTCGCTCAATCGTAAAGCTCACTTTATTAAGTGCCTTAATGCCCGTATCGGGATACGTAAAGCTTACATCTTTAAAAGCCACTTTTCCTTTTAGGTTAAAAGGAGTGGTGGTGGGGTTTTGTATTTCGGGTGCTTGGTTTAAAAACTCATTAATTCTTTCTTGCGAAGCAGCGGCTCGCTGTACCAAACTAGTAACCCAACCTATAGAGGCCACAGGCCAGGTGAGCATGTTTACGTAAATAATAAACTCCGCAATATTACCTACCGTAATGGTTCCTTTTAGCACCTCTTGTCCTCCAATGTAAATGGTTAAAATGGTTGATAAACCAATGAGTAACAGCATTAAAGGGAAGAATAACGCATTTATACGATAAAGCTCTTCGTTCTTTTTAAGGTAGGTGTTGGCTTCGTTTTCAAACTCACCAATAGAGTGTTCCTCTCTAACATAAGCCTTTAAAACCCGTATACCACTAAAAGCCTCTTGCACAAAGGTGCTTATGCTACTAAGCTGCTTTTGAACTTGCTCACTTTTGGTATTAATTTTGGCACTTACATAATAAATGGCCATCGCCAAAATAGGCAAGGGCAACAGCACATATAGCGTAAGACGAACATTAATCGTCAACATAATAGTTACAATTATTATTACCGATAAACTTACGTTGATGGTGTACATCAAAGCAGGGCCTAAGTACATGCGTACACGGCTAACATCCTCACTAATGCGGTTCATTAAATCGCCCGTATTGTTGCGTTTGTAAAATGCCAAGGATAGTTTTTGGTAATGATCGTAAATCTCATTTTTCATGTCGTATTCAATATAACGGCTAACCACAATAATGGTTTGACGCATAAAAAACATGAAAACTCCTTTTAATAAAGAGCTGGCAATTATGATTAATCCAAACAGAATGAGTTGGTTGCGAAGGTCTCCAAAGTCGCTATCAGAGTTATTGTTCATGGCCTGTCCAATGGCCTGTTCTACCGTATCAAAAGAGGCGCCTACAAACTTGGCCGGAAACATGCCAAAAACCACCGAAATGGCCACAAACAGGGTTCCTAATAAAAGGCGGCCACGGTATTTATAAAAATATTTATTAAGAACTTTTAAGGACTTCATCTAATTGTTTCGAGTGAAAATTTCAACTACTTTCGCGGCAGTAAAAAAAGCTTTACGATTTGTGGTTTAAAACTACCTGCAAATTAAAGTTATTATCTCTTTCAACTTTTTAAATAGGCTATCAAATTAATTTATGAGCGATTTAAACATACTAGATAAAGGTCCCGTTTTTAACTCTTCTTCTTTTTTAGGGCATGAACAAGTTGTTTTTTGCCAGGATGAAGAAACCGGTTTAAAAGCCATTATTGGGATTCATAGTACCACATTAGGGCCTGCCTTGGGTGGCACACGTATGTGGAATTATAATAATGAGGCCGATGCCATTAGAGATGTACTGCGCCTATCTAGAGGAATGACCTATAAAGCCGCTATTTCGGGCTTAAACTTAGGGGGTGGTAAAGCCGTAATTATTGGCGATAGCCGTAAGGACAAAACAGATGCCTTAATGCGCAAGTTTGGTGAGTATGTTAATTCCCTTTCGGGAAGATATATTACAGCCGAAGATGTGGGAATTAATCCCCACGACATGGAGATGGTAAAGATGGCTACGGATCATGTTACGGGTATTCCAGAATCGAAGGGAGGTAGTGGAGATCCTTCACCTGTTACAGCTTATGGGGTGTATATGGGAATGAAAGCAGCCGCTCAGCAAAAGTGGGGCAGCAATAATTTAGAAGGTAAAAAAGTGCTGGTACAAGGTATTGGCCATGTGGGCGAAACACTGGTAAAGCACTTAGCAGATGAAGGTGCCTTGGTAACCATTAATGATATCCATGAAGATAGAATGTCTGAGATAGCTACTAAATACCACACCCAAATTTTACGAGGAAATGCCATTTTTGAAAATGATATGGACATTTACGCACCTTGTGCCTTAGGAGCCACGGTAAATAATGAGTCTATTGCCAAAATGAAATGCAGTGTAATTGCCGGAGCCGCCAATAACCAGTTGGCAGATGAAAACGTACATGGTAAAATGCTACGCGAAAAAGGAATTCTATACGCCCCCGATTTTTTAATTAATGCCGGTGGTTTGATTAATGTATATCGGGAAATTGCACATTACGATCAAGATGAAGCTTTAAAACGCACCGAAAATATTTACAATACTACCTTGGAGATTTTTGATCTTTCGGATAAAAATAATATTACTACTCACGAGGCGGCTTTAAAAATTGCCGAGCAAAGAGTAGCCAACAAAAAAAATGAATTGGCTGAGGCCTAATTAGTTCTTTACATGCTTAGCAGACGACATCTGAGAATTAAAGTGTTACATGCACTTTATCAGTTTTTTCAAAATGAAGGTACGGATATGGCCCGTGGAGTGAAAAAGCTCAATGAAAATATTCAAAGCATTTTTGACTTGTACTTGTACGAGCTTAAAGCTTTGGTAGAGCTTAGAAACTTAGCCGAAGAGGATATTGAGAGAAGAAAAAATAAGCGTTTGCCAACGGCTGATGACTTAAACCCCAGTGCTAATTTAGCCAATAATACATTTTTAGGGTGGCTAGAAAACAATGAGCCTTTTGCCAAAGAGGTAGATCTAAACCACATTAGGTGGACAGATAACCGTGAAATTATTCGTAAACTTTTTAAGGAGTTAAAGGATACCGAAGAGTACTTTGAGTATCAATCTCTAAGTGCCCCAACGGTGGAGGACGATAAGCGTTTTGTGAAATGGACCTACGGAACTTTTATAAGTGATAATGAGCTTTTTCATCACTTTTACGATGAAAAAGAGTTGAGCTGGGCAGATGATTTAGACGCGGCACAATTAATGCTTACCAAAACAATAAAGCGCTTTACAGCCGATGATGGTGTTTACACCGAGTTGCCAAGGCTTATTAAAGATATATCGGATTTACGATTTGCCGAAAGTCTTTACCGAAAGGTTGTTTTAAAAAGCGATGACTTGGAGCAGCTTATAACTAAGCACGCCAAAAATTGGGAAACCGATAGAATTGCCTTAGTGGATATGATTTTGATGAAGCAAGCCTTAACCGAGTTTACAGAGTTCAGTGACATTCCATTAAACGTTAGCCTAAATGAATACATTGAGTTGAGCAAACAATACAGTACCCCAAAAAGTGGGCATTTTATCAACGGAATTTTGGATAAATTAAAAGCCCAAATGTCGGATGACGGAAGTATTAAAAAAATTGGGAGAGGCTTATTGTAAGTATTACATTTGAAACAGATTAAACAAGTATTATCAATCTATAATTAAATATCAAAATGAAAAAAGCAGGATTATTTTTTTCCGGTTTACTACTAGTAACCTTGGCAAGCTGCGATAATGCCGCAAGCAAAATTGAAAGTGGAGACACCACAGAAGTGGACGCAAGTACTGTTGAAAATACAGGAAGCCCAAGTTTTTCTTTTAGCGAAGAAAATCACGATTTTGGAGTTATTGACGAAGGTACAGTAGCCAAGCATGATTTTGTTTTTACCAATACCGGAGATGCGCCTTTAATTATTACCAATGCACAAGGAAGTTGTGGATGTACCGTGCCAGACTGGCCTCGTGAGCCGATTGCTCCAGGGGCAGACGGTATTATTCACGTTGAATTTAACAGCCAAGGCCGTGCAGGAAATCAATCAAAGCAAGTAACGTTAAGTGCTAATACAGTACCCAATACTTTGGTGTTAAACATTAGCGCTCAGGTAACTGCTAAGCCAGTATCTGACGAAGCTCCTGCCGAAGAAGTAGAAACAGCTAATTAAGAAATATACATGTTAGCTATTTTTTTACAAGCCGCTGGTGGTGGAGGTATAGGTTCGTTTCTACCCTTAATAATGGTGATTGCGGTGATGTATTTTTTCTTTTTTAGGCCTCAAATTAAGAAGCAGAAAGAAGAAAAAAACTTCCAAAACGAAATTAGCAAAGGAATGCGCGTTGTTACGGGCAGTGGAATTCATGGA
Organism: uncultured Owenweeksia sp.; assembly: GCA_937146805.1. Taxonomy (GTDB): domain Bacteria; phylum Bacteroidota; class Bacteroidia; order Flavobacteriales; family Schleiferiaceae; genus Owenweeksia. Next base: position 71,456 of record CAKZRR010000044.1, read on the forward strand.
AAAATATTGGAGGTACAGGATACTTACCTTATTTTAGAAAGTGAAAATAGCCGTTTGAGGTTGGATAAAAGTTCGGTGAGCAAAAGCTTAAGTGCACCTTATTTAGCAAAATCGGATACTAAATCAAATAAAGAAGAGAAGGGTAAAGCCAAAGACGAATACAAAAAGTAGCCTTTCTTTTTTCAAATACAAGCGGATTGTTTGTTGAGTAATAACCTTAATGGGACGGAGAATTTGAAACCAATTTCTCTTTAACTTAGGCCTCAATAAACAATCCGTTTTAATTGGTGCCCATGCCACAAAACAATCCAAAAAGTAAGCTCGAAACTTGGATAGCCAAGGCTGAAATTCCGTTTTTAAGTGGAGATACCTCGGCCAAGCTTTTCTTTATTGGGCTTTCCGTTTTACTCTGGTTCTTAATTAGACTATCGGATGGTGGCTACGTTGGCACACTCTATATGCCACTGCAATTTACCAATCAGCCTTCTAATCTACATCTACAAAACACACCTGCCGCTCAATTAACATTGGAGGTACGTAGTGAAGGCTTTGAAATAATTAAGCATAAAATAAAAGACTTAGACCCCATATTGTTGGATTTAAGTAAGCTGCGAAAAAGGGGAGGCCGCCATTATTGGTTGCCCACCGAAGCCATTGCTAGTGCTAAAACGCAGCTAAGCGAAGTAGCAGATGTGCTGCTGGTAAAGCCTGATACTATTTGGTTTAACTTTAAAGAACTCACCGAAAAAAAGGTAAAAGTACATTTAGATTATACGAAGGCTTATTCCAACCTTAAAAGCATGTACGCTAAGCCATGGCTTTCGCCAGAATATGTAATCCTAAAAGGTTCAGAAGAAGCACTAGATGCGATAGATTCCATATCAACAGTGCCCTTAAAATTATTGGCAAACGAAGATTCACTAAATGTTTTGGTTAAACTCCAACGACCAGTTAATAAGGAGGTAAGCATGTCTCACGATCAAACCAGAGTGCGTATTTTATTTACCAACCTTACCGAAGGAACGGTAGAAGTACCGGTTAAAGTGATAAATGTACCCACTTCCCTAAAACTTACTTTATTTCCGAAAAGTGTAAATGTAACCTACCAGGTACCGGTAGAGGATTTTGCGCGTATTAGCGCGAATGATTTTGAACTAGAGGTAGACTACCAAACTATAAAAGCCGATTCGCTGGCAAGGTTTGTACCGGTGGTGCTTCAATCTTATCCGTCCTATTTACGTAAGGTGCAGCTTAGCGCCAATGAGTTGGAATATATTTTGACACAAAAATGATTGTTGGGATAACAGGAGGAATTGGCAGTGGAAAAAGCACCGTAGCCACTATTTTTAAGCAGTTGGGTATTGCGGTGTACGATACCGATAGCCGCGCAAAGCAGTTGATGCAAGAGAATGAAGCACTTAAAAATTCGCTGCAAAAGGTATTGCAAAAAACCATAATTAATGCAGATGGTAGCTTAAATAGAGCGTTGATTGCTTCTCTAATTTTTAACAATACTACTTTATTGCAAAAGGTTAATGCCTTGGTACATCCCGCTGTAGCGGAAGATTTTACGGAATGGTACAAGCGCCAATCTTCGCCTTATGTACTTAAGGAATCGGCACTAATTTTTGAAACCAATACTCAACATTTATGTGCTGCCGTAATTCTGGTTAAAGCACCATTAGAGGTTCGTGTAAAACGAGTTATGAAACGAAATGGCCTAAGTAAAGAAGCGGTTTTAGAAAGAATGAACAACCAATGGCCGCAAGAAAAAAAGGAAACCTTGGCCAATTTTAGCATTGAAAATGGGGGAGAAGTTTCGCTGATAAAGCAGGTGGTAAAATTGCATCAAGAGCTTTTAAAACTGGGAGGTTAAATTTCTATCTGCTTGAACATAAACATAATACTCCCAACCTTCAGAAGAAACGAACTTTCGTAGTAATTTTAATTTCCCGTCTTCTTCAATTTGTTGCACGGTTACACCGGATTGTTGCTCTGTAATCCGACTTTCGTAAATCCAAATCCAATTGGGGTTCCAGTTGTTTTTAGAATACTCCGTCCAAACAATTCGTTGCTTGTAGTCAATAAAGTTGATATCGAGTGCTAAGCCCAAAAAAGGATGCTCAATAACAAATTGTTCCGCCTTAGGGAAGGCAGCTTTAACAAAGGGTACTACTTCGGCTTTTATAAATTGTTGATCAGTGTTTGGAGGCAAATTATTCATAAAATAATAGCCCGCATAAGGCCCGCTTACAGCTATAACTAATTGGCAGCAAAGTAGAATTGCTATTAAAGTTTTAAATTTAATTACGTATCGGACGGTAATTCTTTCTAGAAATCCAAGGCCATCTATTAAAATAATCCAAAGCAGTGGGTAAACAGGAAGAATTGTCCGAGGCATTCCGGCACTTCCAAAAACACCTAAATACCACATTAGGCTGTGACCTATGAGGGTGCTAAAAAATATACCGTGTACAAGCCAAAGTTCGTTGCGCCAATCGTACACTTTCTCAGTTATTCTTCCAATGCTGGCCAATAAACCCAAAGCAGCCAGCAATAGCGGGACAATAGTATTTTCATTTCGCATTTCGCTGAGATAATGCCACCATGTACCGCTGCCATATACACTACCTGTGCTGTTATAAGGGTGACTAAATACCCAAAATAAATCGTGGGTAAAAAAGTATCCCACCACAGTGTAAACAACATAGGATACCAATAATAGGGGCACCTTTTTTAGCTGCCCGTTGCTAATAGCGAATAAGGCAAAAAGGAAAAGATATACTTGTGCCTCGGTTCGACAAAAGGCTAAAAATGAAGCTAATATAAACCCAGCGGAGACCCTTTTGGTAAGACATAAATAAATGGAGAGGATTAAAACTAAACCCGAAAAAGGTTCGGTAAGCCCTGAAAATAAATAACTGTAATAGGCGGGTGTGGCAAAGGCAAAAACAGGAATTAACCAAAACCATTTTTTACCTAATACGCGCGCAACCTGGGTAGCAAAGTAACTAGATAATACTCCACAGGTGATATTAAAGACTTTAATACCTATAAACCCAAATTGAGCAAAAGGGGAGGCAAACAATGTAAAAAAGGGTTTTGCCCATTGATCAAAAAGATACATAGGGTTTTGCCAAGCGCCCTTAGCAAAAAAGTAATGGGTAATCGAATCACCATCAGAGCCATAACCGCCCGTTACAAAGGCCATTATAACTAACACTACAAATAGTAAAAGGTGTATTCCAATGTTTATCTTTTGATTCATAAAATACTTAAATCGCCTTTCCCTTCTCTAAGTATTTCTTGTTCACCATTACTTAAGTCTATAACTGTAGAGGCAAAATTATCACCCATGCCCCCGTCAATTACTAAATCAACTTGCTCGCCATATTTTTCCAAAATAAGCTCAGGATCAGTAGTGTACTCAATAATTTCATCATCATCATGCACGGAAGTGGCTACAATGGGTTTGCCTAACTCCTCCACCAATGTGCGAGCAATGGCGTTATCAGGAATTCGAATACCAATAGTTTTACGTTTATTTTTAAACAACTTTGGTACGGCACTGCTGGCTTCCAATATAAAAGTATAAGGACCAGGCAGCGCCCGTTTTAACAATTTATAGGTGGGTGTATCTACTTGTCTAGTGTATTCAGATAGATTGGAAAGACTAGAGAAAACAATTGAAAAATTGGCTTTTTCGAGTTTAATACCTTTAATACGTGCTACCCGTTCCATCGCTTTTTGTTGAGTAATATCACAACCAATAGAGTAAACCGTATCAGTAGGGTACACGATTACACCTCCTTTTTGAAGAACCTTTATTACCTGTGCAATTGCTTTAGGGTTTGGGTTTTCGGGATAAATTTTTACGAGCTGGGCCATGTTTGCAAAGTACGATTTTAGCCAAAAAAAAATGCGCCCTTATTTAGGCACATTTTTAAAGTAATAATTGTGTTAGTTTATTGAGCTGCTTTAGCGTGATCGGCTAAAAAAGTAGCTAAACCGCTATCGGTTAAAGGATGTTTAAGTAAACCTTCAATGGAGCTTAAAGGCCCAGTCATTACATCTGCACCAATCTCAGCACACTCAATTACGTGCATAGTATGACGTACAGAAGCGGCTAAAATTTCGGTAGCAAAGCCGTAGTTGTCATATATAATTCGAATCTGTTCAATCAAAGCCAAACCATCTGTTGAGATGTCATCTAATCTACCGATAAACGGAGATACATAAGAAGCTCCTGCTTTGGCAGCCAATAATGCTTGACCAGCAGAAAATACTAAGGTGCAATTGGTTTTTATTCCTTTGTCACTAAAGTATTTTAAGGCTTTTACACCGTCTTTAATCATAGGAATTTTAACTACAATTTGCGGGTGAAGTGCTGCTAAGGCATCGCCTTCTTTCTTCATTCCTTCTAGGTCGGTGGCAATTACCTCCGCACTAACGTCTCCATCTACAATCTCACAAATTTTAAGATAGTGATTTTTAACATTTTCGGCTCCTGTAATTCCTTCCTTGGCCATTAAGGATGGGTTAGTGGTAACGCCATCTAAAACACCTAAGTCTTGGGCTTCCTTAATTTGCGCCAAGTTGGCTGTGTCGATAAAAAACTTCATGAATAAATTTGTTGATTTATGGAATGGCAAAATTAGTTTTTAGAGCGAGGGCTCCACATGCTGAGTTAGTTTGCCGAATCCTTTTTATTAACATAGGGTAATGAAAAGTAGAACTCCGAGCCACTGTTTTCGCTACTTTTTAGCTCCAATTTACTGTGGTTTAACTTCAGTAACTCGCGGCACAAACTTAAGCCAAAGCCAGTACCTTGCTCATCGCTGGTGCCAACAGTGCTAAATCTTCCAGGCTGCGTAAACAGTTTTTCTTGGTTTTCTTTCGAAATTCCGTGACCGTTATCTTCAATGATTATGGAAACGGAACTGCCGTTTTGCAAGGCTTTTATCTCTATTAAACCAGAACCCGGCTGTGTATATTTTATGGAGTTGCTAATCAGATTACGGAGAACAGTTTTAATCATTTCTTTATCTGCAAAAACCTCCACTTGTTCCTCAATATTGTTTTTCACAACAACCCTTTTCTCTCTCCATTTGCTTTGGGTACTATCAATTATTTGATCCGTAAGGCCACCAATACAAAAGCCCTCCGGGTTGGCTTTTAGGCCCGCGGTTTGGGTACGCATCCATTCCAATAAGCCATCTAACAAACTCTTGGTACGACTAAAGTTTTGACTCATTAAGCCAAATAGTTGTATCATTTCATCGTGCTTAAAATTTTCAGGTTCTTCGGCTACTAATTTAGTGAGAGAGTTAGCAGAATAAATAGCATCTTTTAAATCGTGCGCCAATATGGAAAGCATACGTTCTTTGGCTTCATCACTCTTTTCAAGGGAATCACGTTGTTTGGCAATTTCAACATTAAACTCGTGCTCCTTTGTAATGTCGTTCCCTACCATTACCATTCCTGCGTACATCCCGTTTTCACGGGTAATAGCGGAGAAGTTCTCTAGTACATAGAGGGTTTTATCCTTAATTGAAATTTGCGAAACTTCTTTCCAACTACTTACCTGTTGGGATTTGGATATCCATTGAGTCCACATCTTGCGCTTTTCTGGATCTGTGATTTTATCAATAAGATTATCTCCAGCCGAAATACTTTGCTCTATCCATTTTTCAAAATATTCAATAGCGGCTTGGTTGATAAGGCGTATTTCGCCAAACTCATTAATAGAAACAATAAGACTGTCGGTATTATTAATAACCGCCAAAACCCGTTGATTTAACTCACGTTGCGAGGCTTCATTCTTTCGCAACTTTCTATTTAATTTTGAGATAAAATAAAAGAGACTAAGCAGAATAATTATGGCAATGGATATAATGGTAATGAGCCAGCCTTGCTTGGTGATGGTTTCAGAATAATTTTCACTTCGTAAGTGTAAAATCTCATTCTCATTTCTAGCATTAGCAATACTATTTTGCACAAAGGCCAATTCCTGTACTATACCATCATGAGCCTGATTAAGCGAATCAGTTAATGCTAATACTTTATCAGAAATAGCTAAGGCAGTTTTTAAATCACCTTCATTAATGGCAATCTGTTTTAAAAAGTTTTGAAATACAATGGCTTGATTATAATTGTGCTTTGTCATGGTAAGGGTAAACCCTTCTAATGCAAAAGATTTTGCCTTCGCTCTTTGCTTTTGAGCCATGTACATTTCTACCATAGACTCGATTATAGATAACTCTAAATCTATCTCTCCATTGCTTTCTAGTTCGGTGCTTAACAGGTACTTATAGAAAGACTCGGCCTCGGCATACTTTAAATGTCTCTGACATTTCTTACCTTTTAAATAGTAGAGGGATTTAAACCAAACACTGTTGCTATCTAAATCTAAATTTTGGAGACCATCTTCCAGCAAGCTATCTGCTTTTGCGAAATCGCCATTGGCTTCATAAACGCGTATTAAGTAGCCATAGGAGTGAGCAATTACATCATTCTCAAGTTTTACTTTTCGGAGGGCTAAAGCTTCTAAAAAGTATTTTTCCGCTAAGTCATAACGTTTTGATTTATAAAAACATAATCCAATATTATTGAGTGAAACGGTTAATCCAAAATGCCCATCTCTAGTCTTATGTAATTCAAATATAGATTGTGCTTTTTCATAAAACTGAACGGCATCTTTAAAATACTCTAAACGATAAAAGAGATTACCGATTTCAATATTTAAGTAACCGTTTTGTATTAGGGACGTATCAATTTTATAGTAATACCATAAAGATTGTTGAAATTGGCGAATAGCTTCTAAATACTGCCCTTTTCGTGCGCTAAAAGTTCCGCGTGTTGAAAATAAACGCGCCATAGGAGCTAAATCATTATAAGGATCTAGGTAACTTTCGGCAGAGTCAATAAGGTTTTCGGCAACAATGGGGTCGTAGTCATAAAACTTATTTGCAAGATGAGCCATCGTGTCCGCTAAGGTTTGAGCATCCAGAGTTTTTAAATCTGGCAAAAGCTTAGACGTCACATCAGGGCTATCAATTTGATTTCCGGTACCTTGAGCATAGCCTGAGGTAAAAAAAAGAAGTATTAGAAAGTAGCTAAAAAGCAGCTTCATAAAGCTGGCGTTATATTGGTTGGTTTATGCAGCAATTAATATAACAAAATTAACTAAAACTATTGTAAGATATTTTACAAAATAGAAGGAAAAAATAAAGGCAAGCGATCCATATCACACCGCTCAACCAATTACCCTTGCTGCGTTCCCGCCCTGGGGGAGTTCATTAGGAGCTGGTTGTATGGGACTTGCCTTAGCGGGCAAAAGTAGAGTAATCCTTTTTAACATTAAAACTTTTTCAACACTTTTAGCCTACCATTTTGGCTATATTTGCGCTTCAATAATAGCAAAAAACATAAGTACCTATGAACGAAATTGTTAAGGCAAATGCTTCTAAATATGGTTTGATTTTGGCCGGAATAAGTGTAGGCTTTGCATTACTTGCTTATCTTATTGATATTACCCTTATGGTAAATATGGGTTTGGGAATAAGTATGTGGGTTTTGGGCTTAGTTGTTCTTGTTGCAGCAGTTATAGCTTCAAAAAAAGGCATGGGAGGTTTTATCTCTTTTAAAGATGCTTTTTCAACCTTTATTATAGGATATATAATAAGTGCCTTAATTGGAACTACCTTTTTAATAGTATTATTTAATGTGGTAGATACTGGAGCAGCAGATCAATTACAGGAAATTACCATTGAGAAAACAATTGATATGATGGAACAATTTAACGTTCCTGAAGATCAAATGCTAAAACAAATAGAAGAGCTAGAAGCAACAAGTCAATTTGATATTGTAAATCAGGTTAAGGGCTTTTTTATGGCCGTAGTAGGCTATGCCTTAATAGGCTTAATTGTAGCTGCGATTGTTAAAAAAGAGAAACCCTTGATTTATCAAGATAACGAAGACGCCAATTAGTAAATGGACGTATCATTAGTAATTCCTCTTTTTAATGAGGATGAATCCTTAAGCGAGCTATACGAATGGATTATCCGGGTTACCGAAGCTGAAAAGCTAAGTGCCGAAATAATTTTTGTGGATGATGGTTCTACAGATAATAGCTGGGCTTTAATTGAAAAGTTAGCTGCAAAGGATGAACGCGTTAAAGGCATTCATTTTAGACGAAACCACGGAAAATCGGCTGGCTTAAATGTAGGTTTTGCCGCAGCTACAGGAGAAGTAGTAATTACCATGGATGCTGATATGCAGGACAGTCCGGATGAAATACCGGGTCTTCGTAAAATGATTATTGAAGACGGATATGACATGGTAAGTGGTTGGAAGAAAAAACGTTACGATCCGCTTTCTAAAACCATCCCTACCAAATTATTTAATTGGGCTACACGTAAAATGAGTAAAATAGACCTCAATGATTTTAATTGTGGTTTAAAGGTATACCGATTAGAAGTAGTAAAAAATATTGATGTGAACGGTGAAATGCACCGTTACATACCCTTTTTAGCAAAAAATGCGGGTTTTGGTAAAATTGCCGAAAAAGTGGTGGAACACCGAGCTCGTAAGTACGGGGTTACTAAATTTGGTTTGGAACGTTTTGTAAATGGATTTTTAGATTTATTAACCCTTGCCTTTGTTTCCAAATTTGCTAAAAGACCCATGCACTTTTTTGGAGTTTTTGGAATGATAACATTTGCCGTTGGATTTTTGGCAGCTGCGTATTTAGGTGGCTACAAATTGTATAGCATGCACTACCTAGGCGATAAAGCCAGATTGGTAACCGAAAATGCTTGGTTCTACATTGCACTTACCTCTATGATTATTGGTACGCTACTATTTATGACCGGGTTTTTAGCCGAAATTATTGTCCGTAACAGTGGTCGTAAAACGGAGTATACCGTAGACCATCGCCTAAACTTTTAGTCATGAAGTTTTCGTTAATCTCACCCACTTTTGGTAGACCAGAAGAGGTTACCGAATTTTTGGAAAGCCTGCTAGAACAAGATTACTCAGGCTTTGAAGTAATACTGGGAGACGGAACACCCAAGGATACATTAAGGCCTGATTTAAAACGATTTGAGGATAATTCTACCTACCCGTTACATATTGTTTACGAAGAATATCTTTCGGTAAGTGATGGACGAAACCGCGCAGCGGAGAAGGCCAAAGGGGAGTATCTCATTTTTATGGATTCGGATTGTTTAATCCCTCCAAATTATTTAAAATTAGTAGAAGCTCACCTCAGCAAACACTCGTTGGATGCTTTTGGCGGACCGGATAAAGCGCATAAAAATTTCACACCCTTACAAAAGGCTATTTCCTTTAGCATGACGAGTCTTTTGACTACCGGAGGTATAAGAGGTAAGCAAAATCATGTAGGTACCTATCACCCAAGGGGCTTTAACATGGGAATAAAAGCTTCTACTTTTAATGCGGTTGGTGGTTATTCTGATTTTAGATGTGGTGAAGATATTGAGCTGAGTATGCGCATTATAGAGCAAGGTTATTCAGTTGGTTTTATCCCCGAAGCCTTTGTTTATCATAAAAGGAGAACCTCGCTAAAACAGTTTTTTAAGCAGGTATATCGATTTGGCGCTGCTCGTATTAATATTTATAAGCGTCATCCCAAAGAACTTAAAGTTACCCATTTTTTTCCCTTGCTTTTTAGTCTCTATGTAATTAGCAGCGTACTGGGAATAACCCTTTTACCAAGAAGCCTCACCTTACTTTATCAATTATCATTGGAGATATATGTAATAGCTTTATTTGTTTCAGCCACTTGGCAAAGCAAAAGTATGGGCGTTGGGCTTTTGGCTATTTTAACCTCCTTTACTATGCTTTATGGCTACGCTTGGGGTTTTGTTAGCAATGCTTGGGCCTATTATGTTTTAAAAATGCCAAAAGGTTTAAAGCTCTAAGTGCTCATTTAAATTTGAAATTTATTTTGAATGGCGCAAAATTTAAAAACGTAATTTCGGTTTTAATATATTCTAGTCACAGCTCTCTATGCGCCATTTATTTCTCTATTTGTTTTGTTTTGGATTTCTGATATCTTTTTCTCAATCTAAAAAGGCGGAGAAACTATATAATAATGCCCGTACAGAGTTTAAGACCAACAACATAGAAAAAACTATTGAGTTGTTAGGGAAGGCGATAGCTGATAGCCCAACCTATATGGATGCTATACTTTTTAAGGCCGATTTACATAGCAGACGCAATGAAAAGGCAGAAGCACTAAGCTTATATGAAGAAGCCTTAAAATCAGGTGCTCCTTATTACGTGAATCTTTTTTATGGGGAAATTCTTTTTGAAACCCAAGATTATCCAAAAGCTAAAAAAGTATTGCAGCGCTACTTAAACAGCCCTGGTGTTACTGAGAAATACCTTAAAAAAGTAAGCTTTTTAATTAAGTGTTGTGATTTTGCAACACATGCCATGGCAAATCCTAAAGAGTTTAATACTGCCAATTTAGGGGCTCAAATTAATACCGATCAATTAGAGTATTTTCCAAGTATTTCAGCCGATGGCTTGAGTTTGGTGTTTACCCAAAGGAGAATGGAAGGTCCTAAAACGGATGAAGATTTTTGGATTACCAAACGCGACTCACAGAATGGGAGTTGGAATCAAGCAAATCCTTTACCAGGAAATTTAAATACGCCATTAAACGAAGGAGCTCAATCATTGAGTGCCAACGGTAAAGTAATGTTTTTCACTTCTTGTGGTAGGCCAGGAGGGCATGGCTCTTGCGATATTTATGCTTCTTTTTACAACAATCAAAGAGGTTGGAGTAAACCCTATAATTTGGGGCCAGATGTTAACACGTCTAACTGGGAGAGCCAACCGTCCATATCGCCAGATGGTAAAACCCTTTATTTTACTAGAGGTAAATCTGGGGAATCTAAAAACACAGATATTTATTTTACCACCCTAAATACGGCAGGTTTATGGAGTAGGGCACAAAAAATAAAGGGTTTAGTAAATACCAGCGGACAGGAGGGGGCGCCCTTTATACACTTTGATAATAGAAGTTTATACTTTACATCAAACGGGCATCCGGGTATGGGTAAGACTGATTTTTTTGTGAGTTACCGCAAAAAGGATGATACTTGGGGAGCGCCTATTAATTTGGGTTATCCTATTAATACGAGTGCCAATGAGTTTAGCTTAGTAGTGGCACCCAATGGCAAAATGGGTTTTTATGCTTCAGAGAAAGAAGAAGGAGGAATGGGGGGGATGGACTTGTATAGTTTTGATTTACCTCCGGAATCTCAGGCAATTGAAATTGCTTATGTAAAAGGCACCGTTACCAATAAAAAAACCAAAGAATACCTTTCGGCATCATTAGAGTTTAGTGATTTAGCTAACAACGATAAAAAAATTAGAGATGTAAGTGATAAGAGTGGCAAGTATTTTACTGTGTTACCCGCCAATAGTGATTATGGTTTGAGTATTCAGAAAAAAGGCTATTTGTTTTATTCTAAGAACTTTAGTTTGGCTACGCAAATTGCCGAGCGAGCCTTTGAACTTAATGTGGAGTTACAGCCTATTGAGGTGGGTCAAAAAGTAAAATTGGAAAATGTGTTTTTTGATTCAAAGTCTTTTGAGTTAAGCGCTAAATCAGAATCTGAACTCAAGAGCCTAGCACATTTCTTAAAAAATAATACAACGGTGGTTTTGTTGGTAGAAGGACATACAGACGCTGTAGGTTCCAGTAAAAACAATCAGCTGCTTAGCGAAAACAGGGCCAAGGCAGTTCAACAAAGTTTGCTAGCACAGGGTATAGATGGTAAGCGAATTAAAATTAGAGGTTTTGGATCAGAACAACCCGTTGCTACCAATGAAACCGAAGAAGGCCGTCAATTAAACAGGCGTACCGAAATAAAAATCTTGGAGTACTAATCTCTACAACTCGTATTGTACGCTAAGCATGCCTACGGCACCACCATTTAGGGTTGGAACCACCAAACTGTTAAAATTGAAGAGGGCTAATTGTAGTTTCCACAACTTGCCAATTTGCAAAGCATATTTTAAGTTTAGTGCATAATTAGAGTAAGAACCTAAGGCCAGCTCTGTTACCAATTCTTGATTTTTACTAAGTTTAAAATAAGTAGCACCTATAAAGCTAGGTAAGTTGCCCGGTAAGTATTGATAATTAGCCGAAACACTGTAGGCCTTTAAGGTATTGCCTTTAAGTGGTTTTTTATAATGTACGCCTACTTTAAAAGGGGTAAGTCTTGTATAGGGCGTTGATCCATCTTTGTAAAAAGCGTTGCGGTAGCGGTTGCTATTAGCATTTGAAACACTATCGCTTATATCTAAAATATTATCAAAGTAGAGACCGCTAAATCTAAAGGAACTATCTACATCTACCACTTTTCCTCCATCCCAGGCAATAAAACCAAAGTCGGATACTTTAATATTTAAGAAGGCCTTTTTGGGTAATTTAAAATCAACTTCTACGCCAATGCCGGCACCAATTCCCGCCAACACACTGGTTTTAGCATCTCTAGCTCGAACGTGATATTCCAGATCTAAATCCAAATGCTCCCCACTGGTATGGGTAAATAAGCTGCCATCATTAATATGGAAATAATTGTGATTGTGCCCAGCATTAATGGAAACCGTAAAATGTATAGGAAAAACGGTGTCAATCACCCAATCAAAACAATAATCAAGACTGGTGTATTGCCAACTTTCATAAACACTGTTTCCAAGATCCATTTCTTGACCCAAAAATGGTTTGTTACCGTAAAACAATAGCGAGACTAGGTCGCTACTTAATTTACTTCCTATATAGCTATGGTTGGTAATTCCAAAACTTTGACCAGGGTGGTAAACATCCAAAATGGGGTAGCCTGGCTCTACATATTTAAAACCATACGATTTAAAAAAACCAAGTCGAAGACTGCTGTTCACATCCTTTAAAAGATCGTCTTTATCAGTATTGGTTAAAAAATCGGTAGTGCTAAATTCGGCAAGATTGGCAAATGAAACCGAATTGGTTAAGGCACCATACATTCCATTTAGCTCAAGGTATGGCCTTTTTTTGGCGCGTAATTCACGAAGTATTTTTTCTGCTTCTTTTCTATGATCTGATGAATCGGTCTGCGCACTCAGTTTAACCAAACTTAAACAAGCCAGTACTAAAAATAGTTTTCTCATTTATTTTGAATGGTTAAATCTCCGCTCAAGCGAATAGCCAAACAATCACTTTGTCGTATACGTACTTTTTGCGGAGGCGTAACACTGGAAACAGATACTTTAAATACCATTTGTTTACAGGCCCTTAAGGAACTTACTTTTGTTTTTTGTAGCGGAAAATTAAGCGTACTTTCTTTAATTTCAATTGAATTGCCATTAATATCTACGGCTGCACCTAGCGCTGTTTCAGCCGATTGCAGGCTGTCAATTGCAATACCCGTGGCATCCAATAATACTATTTCAATTTCACAATCTAGCGGAAAGGAGTTATCAGCGTGTAGCTTTAGCGTACCGCTTTGCAGCTGATTATTGGGATCAATTTTGTGGTATTCAAATTTGCTGCTATCCTGCATTTGCAGGTTGCTAGCACTTAAAATGAGCGGGATGGATAAGCTGAGTGAGGCGCTAATACCATCTTCAAAAAATATAAATTGATTGTAATCGGGGCTTTGGGTAGAACCATTTACATAAGCACTTAATGAGCTCTCAAAAAACTCTGGTTTGTTCTCTAATAAGGCATCCAGGTTACTGTTACTTTCATTTAGTGGTAGGTTCAGAAACCCTGGAATAATGGTGTTGTTTGCATTTAATTGAGCAGCTGGCACTAATTGGTTTTGCCCTAATCCTGCCCAAGCTAACGAAACATTACCTGACGAGCTTTGAGAGACCATTTCATGCAATTGTAAATCAATGGGAGCTCCAATTTTATTTTCAATATCAATGCCCAACTCCACTTCGGCTAAGTCAAAAAGACCTTTATCTAAAAACCTAAAAATGTCAATTTCATTTAGCTCCTGCGCATCCATTGTGTCCTTTCCTAAAAAGCCATAACCCTTGCTGGCGGTTAAGTTTTGGATACCTGTTTTTATGCGAACACTGTCATCTAACGAGAGATGTACCATTTGTCCGCTAGAGTCAATTTTACCAATTAATATGGTATAAAAGGTATTATAAATATTTACATAATCGGGTCTTCCAGTTAAATCAACCGAGTAGCCGGTTAAATCGAAAGTAGTATGAGCATAGCCTGGTGCTGGTGAGCTTGCTGCAGGAATGGATTCTAAAAACTGCAACGGAACCGAAGCCTTCGTGGCATTAGGAATTAAATATTGAAGGCTAATTTCATCCGCAATGGTGCTGGTACCTTCAATAAAAATAGAGCCTTCTTTTACTTCAATTCCTGTTAGTTGAGCTTGGTTTACTTTAATCTCCGCATCTGCTGTATCCTGCGCTAAATTTTGATCTGGAAAAATAGCGGTAGCTGACTTGGGCTTGAGTTTGTTTAAAGATAACTGAATGTCAATGGTTTGCGAGGTGTCAATAAGTACCGTATCCGTTCCGCTTCCGGGAGTAGCAAAAACAGGAATAGCCGCTGTAAGGTTTCCTTCAATAGTTTTTCCGGCCAAAGAGAACGTTTCTTGATAACTGGCTCCAGAATGAAGGGTATCTAATAGTTTCTGCATTATTACAGCACCTGAGTTGGTGTTAGATAGGGTAATGTCTAGCCCCACAAGTGCAACGGGTAAATTGTTGGTAATATTCAAGCTAAGCTCTCCGCTATCCAATTCAATGGTTTGGAAAAGTGAAGTAGCATCAATTCCTATTTTTTTAGCACGGGTAACCGAAAAGGAAGGGATTACTGTTTTTTGTCCATTATTAAAAATGATGAACTGACCAGCCTGTGAGCCGCCTTTTGCTAAATAACCAAGCGAAAATTGCTCTTTAACACTTGGGCTTCCCAAATCAATGTTTTGAAGTAATAGAGTATTGTCAAATTCCTTATTGAGTGGACTAATAATTTCATTGGGCCTTAAATCGGAGATGCTCTGTTGGTACACTAAATGTACCAAACCGTTGCTGTCCACCTCAATGGTGCTCGATTCCACTAAATCATTTATGGTTATTTTTCCTTCTACCAGTGGCGCTACCACATCTACATCCCAACGCGGAACTTTTGGTTCTGTATTACATCCCACCAAAAGAAGTGCAGGGCATAAAAAATAGAAAAGCCGTTTCATTTTAAGAGTTTAGGGACGCTGCAAGGTATTAAACTTAGCACATTTATTAAGTGGGTCTATCAAATGGTTATTTTCGCGTTTTTAACAAAAACATATAATGAGCAGCCAATTGTTAGATAAGTTTAATTCGCTAATTCCTAATACGTTACTCGAAACCCTTAACATGCGGTTTACTTTTGTTGATGCCGAAAAGGGAATTGTAAAAATTGAAATGCCTGTAAACTCAAAAGTACATCAGCCCATGGGTTTATTACATGGTGGTGCGTCTGCGGCTTTGGCCGAGACATTGGGAAGCGCCTCGAGCTTGTTGTACGTTGATCCCAATAAATACAATGTTTTAGGTATTGAAATTAGTTGCAATCACCTTCGTGCCAAGCGAGATGGAGTAGTGACGGGGACAGCCCGTATTTTACATAAAGGACGCACTACGCACCTTTGGGAGATACAGATAAGGGATGAGGAAGAGCGTTTAATTTCGCAGTGTAAACTCACCAATTTAATTGTTCCTGTAAAAGACTAAAATGGTCGATTTGAAACATAAAGTACGAGCATTTTTGTATCTCAGTTTACCAGGAGAAACAAGCTGGAATACATTTATAGAGGATGCAAATGGCGACTATAATTTTACATGGGCCAATTGGAACCAAAGTGAAAAGATAGAAGTTACTTTACGAAAGGGGGAAGAAGACTTGACTTGGCCTGCGCTTGATAATGAAGCACCTGATGAAGAATATTACGCTACAAAAAGTGAATATTTAACTCTTTTAAGTAACTGTGTATCTGCCATTGAAAAAGAAGGTTGGGGTAAAGTTGTTGTAAGCAGGCAGCAACTCATTGCCAAAAAAATAAATCCGCTTAACCTTACTAAAGAATTGACCAAGGCTTACCCTAAAGCCTGCGTATATTGTTGGATACACCCAAATACAGGTTGCTGGATTGGCGCTACTCCAGAGTTGCTTTTGGAGCAAAAAAACCAACAAATTAAAACGATGAGCTTGGCCGGAACATTAAGACCCAATGGCCCCGATACTTTTAAGCTGAAAGAGGAAGAAGAGCAGGATATGGTAACCGAGTTTGTGTACAATAGACTAAAAGCTGAAAGAGGCGTGAGTGCTGTAAAGCGTGGGGATCTAAAGGCAATGCAAGCAGGGGACTTACAACATTTAAAAACTGAAATTACGGCAAAGGTAAATGATGATTTTAATGCCCAAAAATTAATCACCAAGTTGCACCCTACACCGGCAGTGGCCGGTTTTCCTCAAAAAGAAACCCTCGCTTACCTGGAAAAGATAGAAGGTTATAATAGAGCATATTACACGGGTTATTTTGGCTTAGAGCATAAAGACATAAAACGATATTACGTTAACCTACGCTGTATTAATGTGTTTAACAATGCCTTTATCGCTTATGCGGGAGGAGGAATTACTGCTCAATCCGTTGCCGAAGATGAATGGTTGGAAACCGAGGCAAAGATGGAGGCCATTTTACGAATAGCTAGACGATAAAATTCTTAAAAAAAGAAGCCCTTTTGTGTAGGCTGCCGTACATTTGAAGCCATATAGCTTTCAAAAAAAATACCATTACGTACTCTTCTAAAATAAATGCCCAATACTTAGGGCAATTGCTAAAACAACACGGTTGTAAAACGGTGGTTATATCGCCAGGTAGTCGTAACGCTCCTCTTATTTTCACTTTTACTAAAGATCAGGACTACCGTTGTATTTCGGCACCAGATGAACGTGTAGCGGCCTTTGTGGCCATGGGTTTAACCCTAAAAAGTGGAGAGCCAGTAGCTGTTTTGTGTAGTTCTGGATCGGCAGTGGTAAATTTTTATCCAGCTGTTGTTGAGGCTTTTTATCAAAGGTTGCCATTGTTGGTGCTTAGCGCGGATAGACCATCCGAAATGATTGACCAAGCCATGGGGCAAACCATTAAACAAGATAAAGTGTTTGAAAACCATGTGGTTAAGAGTTTTACTTTAATTCGGGAGCCAATAGATTCACTTTCTAAAAATTACAATCAACGTAGTATTAACGAGGCCATGATGGCACTTAAGGTAGGTCCCGTTCATATAAATATACCTTTTAACGAACCGCTTTACGAGCAAACAGAAACACTTTACCCAGCTCAATTTATAGCAACTACGAGGGGGGAGCGAACCTTGGATTTAACTAAGCTAAAGAGTTTAGCAAATACTTGGAATAACAGTCCAAAAATATGGGTGCTTGTTGGGCAAATGCGCCCATCGGCTCAATTGGAACACGCGCTGAATAAATTGAATGATAAGAGTCCGTTTTTAATCTTCTCGGAAACGCTCAGCAATTTGCATTGTGCCAATAGAATTCCGTGTATTGACAGGCTGTTGAATAGCCTAAATGAAGAGGAGAAAGAGGCATTAAAACCCGATTTGGTTTTAACCTTGGGAGGTGAAATTGTAAGTAAGGTGGTAAAAAATTACTTGAGGAATTACACGCCTAAGGCACATTGGCATATTAACGAACGAAAGGATTTAGTGGACACATTTAATGTGTTAACAGACCATGTTCAGGCCGATCCTTCCTTGTTTTTAGAGGGAATTGAATTACAGGTTTTAAACAAGGACTCAAGCTACCGCGATAACTTTATTAATGCACATGTTTTACGCGTAAAAAGGCATGAGGCTTATATGGATAAAGTCGCTTTTTCAGACCTAGCAGCCTTTAATAGTATTCAGCAAAGTTTGCCTTTGGGGAGTATTTTACATTGCGCCAATAGTACCTCCATAAGGTATGCTCAGTTGTTTGAATACCGTAATAAAATAGCGCATTACGCAAATAGAGGAACAAGCGGTATTGACGGTTGCACGTCCACAGCTATTGGGCACGCGTTGAGTACGGAGGAAATAGTTGTGTTGGTAACGGGCGATCTTGCCTTCCTATATGATTCCAATGCTTTTTGGCTAAATAAGCTACCTTCTAATCTCAGAGTACTGATTTTAAACAATGAAGGCGGTAATATTTTTAGAATAATTGATGGACCAAAAGAGGATGCTGATTTCGAAGAATTTCAAGAAACGCATCACCAAATGGAGCTTAGCGGAATAGCCAAAACGTTTGATTTGCCCTTTGAAACTGTCGCCTCAAAAGAGGAATTGGATTACGTATTAAAAGACTTTTTTGCTTTAAGCAATAGACCCAAAATTATGGAGATTAAAACACCGCGTTTAACTAATCCAAGTATGCTTAGAGAGTATTTTCAATTTTTGAAGAATGGTTAGGTAAGCCACCTTTTGTATTTTGCTAAACCTAAATTAACACTAACCTATGGAGGAGTTTACAAATGAAAGTTTTTTGAGTGCCGATATCCCTAAAATTGAAGCGGTGGAATTTGAGCATTTAGAACGCGATTACCTTTATATGCGCCTTTTAGCCCTTGGTTTGGCTTTTTTGTTACTTGCTGGCGCATTGGTTGTGTTTTGGTTTAAAAACGACATCGCCCTTTGGAAGTTATTATTGCCATACCTTTTAGTTTTAGGAGGTATTATTGTTTTAGAGCTGAAGGGATTTAAAATAAAATCTTTTGCGCTGCGCGAAAAGGATGTGAGCTACCAAAGTGGTCTTATTTGGTATAAACATACCTCTGTACCGTTTAATAGAATTCAACATTGTGAAGTGCAACAAGGTGTTTTGGCGCGCTTATTCGACTTAGCCACCGTAAAGGTTTTTACAGCGGGTGGTGCTTCTAGTGATTTAAGTATTAGTGGGTTAAGTAAGGAAAGAGCGCAGCAGCTTCGCGACTTTATCACTCAGTTAAGTGCCCAACATGAGTAGCGAGCTGTTTGAATTGCCGCAAAGACAGTCGCCCATTGGTGTGGCCGTAATTTTTGCTAAAAACCTACGAAAAGGTATTAATATTTTTGTTTCGGTGGTATTGGTTGAATTTGGTTTTAAGTCTAGTTTTTTAGGCCTCAGCCTGCCCGTGCTTGCTACCCTTATTGCGCTTCTGTACTTAATAATTTCAATTTTACAATACCTGCGTTTTCAGTTTTTTGTGGCAAGCGATCAGTTTGTGATTGAAAGGGGAGTACTCAGTCGCGAAAAAATAAATATTCCCTTTGAGCGCATCCAAACAGTAAATTTAAAACAGAACGTAATTCAGCAATTGTTTGGAGTATTTGCGGTAAGTGTTGATACAGCTGGTAGTGCGGGAAAGGAAATTGAAATTCCAGCCCTTTCAAAAACACATGCAAGGCAGTTACAGGAGTTTTTAATTGAAATGAAAACCCAGGTTTCGGGTACCGAAATGGAAGAGGAACCCAACTCTGCCATTGAAGAGGCTGAAGTTTCTTCTTTTTCCGGTACTGATCAACCTTTACTTCAGTTTGGTATTAAAGATTTACTAAGAATTGGTTTAACCGAAAATCACATTAGAAATGGTTTTGTGGTGTTTGCCTTTGTAAACGGTTATTTATGGCAATTTCAAGATTATTGGCTTGAATTATGGGAACCATTTTTTGAGGAAAATGCGGCTCTTTGGTTAACAGAAATGTTTTTAATTATACCTGCCTTATTGCTGCTGTTTATAATATTGTCGATACTTACATCTTTGTTGCAAACCTTTTTGCGCTACTTTAATTTGCGTTTTTTTATTAATGAAAAAGGCGCTCAAATTGTAGCGGGTTTACTCAAGCGGACCGAATTTCAAATACCGGTAAACAAAATTCAATACCTAAAATGGAAATCAAACCCATTGCGTAAAATATTGGGCATACATACCTTGGTTATTAAGCAGGCCACTAGTATGGAGCACCGCGAGAAGAAGTCTGCGAAAGTACCGGGTTGTAACGATGACCATTTAAAAACCGTACTAAATGCTTTCTATCCCGAAAGGGAAACAACAGAACAACCCCTAGAGCTACAGCCTGATACCTACTTTTTTTGGCGCATGTTTGGATTTTATGGTTTGGTACCGGTAGTATTGTGGTTGGCTATTAGTTATGTGGCCGAAATGAGTTGGTGGTGGTCTTTAATCTATTTTCCAATAGCTATTTGGTGGTCTTACCGGTTTTATAAATCCAATATACTAAGTATTAATGCGGAGATACTGCAATTGCAGTGGGGCTGGTTGTTTCCAAGTAAATCGTTAATAAAGTGGTATAAATTGCAAAGCGTAAAATATTCGCAAAATTGGTTTCAAAAACGAAGAGGTTTGGCCAATGTGATTTTTTATACAGCGGCTGGGCGAGAATTTATTAAGCATATACCGCAAAAGGAAGCCAAAGAAATTTACAACTACGCACTCTTTAAAATTGAAAGTGCCGAAAAAAGTTGGATGTAAAAATGTATTTATCATGAACCTTTCCCATTGGATTGCTGCTGCACGATTACGCACTTTGCCCTTAGCTTTTTCAAGTATTTTATTAGGCACTTTTTTGGCGGCAGCACAAGGACATTTTAACGGGTGGATTTTGATGCTTAGCCTCATAACGACTTTATGTTATCAGGTGCTCTCCAATTATGCAAACGATTACGGTGATGGTGTAAAGGGAACTGATAGCAATAGAGATGGCGAGGCAAGAGCGGTGGCAAGCGGACTGATTTCGGCTGCGCAAATGAAAAAGGCGGTAATACTATTTGCTATTCTATCATTGATTTTTGGAACAGGTTTAAGCTTTTTAGCTACCCAAAGTTTATCTATTTGGGTAGGTGCTGGTTTTGGCTTTTTAGGACTTTTGGCCGTAATAGCGGCTATCACCTATACGGTAGGTAAAAGGGCCTATGGCTACAATGCCTTGGGAGATTTAGCGGTTCTCATATTTTTTGGATGGATAGGAGTGGTTGGTTCCCATTTTTTGCAAACGGCCACTTTTGACTGGCATGTTTTTTTACCCGCTACTTCCGTAGGATTTTTGGCTATGGGGGTGCTTAACCTCAACAATATGCGCGATTTAGATAAGGATAAATCTAATGGTAAAATTACACTAGCTGTAAAGTTGGGTTTACGTGGCGCCAAAATTTACCATGGTGCTTTATTGCTGTTGGCCTTTGATGCGGCCTTTCTGTTTAATACCCTAAAGGGGAATGGCTTAATGGCGAATCTCTACTTTTTGGCCGTACCATTTTTAGTTATTAACCTTACCAGCGTTTATAAGGCTTTTGAGCCCCTGCAGTTTGAACCGCTCCTAAAAAGGCTGGCGTTAACCACTTTATTGTTTAGTTTGTTATTTGGCTTAGGACAGTTGTTGTAAACTAGTGCCTCAAAAGTATTGAAACGGTAGTGCCCATATTCTCTTCTGTTTTAACCTCTAGTTTAGCACCTAATTTAGATACCATTTCTTGTACTAATTTTAGGCCAATACCAATACCTCTTTCTTCGCTATTTCCAGTGTCTGTTTGATATTCCATATCAAAAATAGCCTTCACCATTTTTGGGCTCATGCCGCCCGCTTCATCACTAATACTTAGTGTATGATCTACATAGTCAATTTTAATTTCGCTGCCAACGCCAGAGAATTTTATGGCATTAGCCAATAAGTTTCGAATAATAGCATTTAAAATATCCGTATCGGTAATCAGTCGAGCATTATCCGAAATATCTGTTTTGATGGTTAGTTTTTTCTTGGAAATTTTATCTGTGAAAATAGCCAGTGATTTATTTACTAAGCTCAATACACCAACATCATTATTAACTACTTTAAAGTTGTTGAAATTGGTTTTAGCCCATCGTACCGTAGTCTCCACTAAATCGTGTACTTGGGTGGCTCGATCTTTTACCTGTTTTACCATGCCAATAAATTCTTCCTTACTGGTTTCTCCAGCTTCAAACAAGTCTATTAAAGTAACGAGGTTGGCTAAAGGTTCTCTAATATCATGACCAATAAGAGATAAAAGCGTAATGTTGTTTTCATTAAAGGTCTCCAACATTTCCTGCTTTTTCAAATCATCATTTTGGTTAATAAATGATATCAAGTGGTATTTGCCTACTTGTCCCATTTTTGCGCTACACCACACTTCGTTGCCAAATTTGGTAGTTATTCTGCCACTCATTTGGGTGTAGTCTCTACCTGCTATTTGGGTTTTTGCCAAAGCTTCATTCCATTCGGCTAGCAAAGCATTTCTATAGGTTTCATCGGGGTAGGCGGCAGAGAACCAGTCTTCTATTTTTGGAAGCTCTTCTAAGGTGTAGCCAAATAATGAAATAAAGGCGCTATTAAAATGGAGGTGCTTTAGGGACGGACCTTGCTCTTCGGCAATAATAAAAGGGTAAGGCAAAAAGTCGAGAAGTTTAAATACTTCAGCAGAGGTAGCGCCTTCTAAATTTAAGGTATTTAAAAGTGTATTTTTCTCCATAAAGGTAAAAATCCGATGGAATAAATAAATGAATTATTGGAGCCTTAATATACCAAAAAATAGCACTCAACCTTGGTTAAACCTAAATATGGTACACTTACTTTTAAAACAAAAAAAGAGGCGATAAGCGCCTCCTTTTTTGTTGTGCAATACGTAGTGCTATTCAGCAACAAATATGGAGATTTGATTGCTTAATTTTTCACCGTAGGAGCGATGAACTCCATCGGCAAATTGTAAAGTTAAGTTATGTTTACCTACACTCAAACTTAATGAGTCACTGGTTTGTCCTTTTCCATAGTGTATGTTTGTTTCATCAGCAGGTACTGGTTCGGTTAAACCGATGTGTTGGGCATCTATAATAATATGATGATGACCTGCACCTTCTACTATTTCGCCAGCAGGCATTACTTCCATGCCCTCAATACCAAACTCCACATAAAGTGGGCTTTGTACTGTATCGCCATCTGTGAGGTTGGCAAAAAATACTTTGGCACCTTCAGGTGTAGCATGCATTTCAGGGCCAGTGGCCTCTTCGGTATGCATATGTTCGCTGTGATCTTCTTCAGTAGCAGCCTCCGAAGCTGCGGGACTTGAACAACTAAAGGTAAGTGCAGTAGCTGCAATTAATGTTGGAATTAAATATTTCATTTTGGAATGTATTTATTAAAGGCGCAAGGTATAAAAGGTTGTGTAATGCTTATGATATTAAGCATTTGACTTTTCACATGACTACTTTTCCTTGATACCACAAATAATGGAGTGCTCGAATTCCATCAGAGCATCGATTACCCCAGTGGTGGTTGAATCCAAACTTTAACTGCCAAAGAGCATCTTCGATTGATTGATTAGTTTTAATTCGATCAATTTTAATCAGCTCTTCCTTTAATTCTGCATAAATATCTGCAAAGTCATCCACTAGCCAACGCTGGACGGGTTCATTTTTTTTGGATAGAGTAGGATCAAATACTTTCCAATAAAGACACTCTTGTCCGAGCTTAGAAATTAGATTGATGTTAATTTTTCTGAGGTGCTCGTTGCTAATTCCAGTAAACTCATCTTCAACTTTAGAGTAAATCAAATCGACTGGTTCAAGGTACAAGGCTGTCCGGTAAAGTTCAGCTAAACAGATATGAGATTCTCCACAAAAAACATCCTTTTGAATACTATCATCTTCCAATAAGTTGATTAACTGTCGAGCTGCGTTTAAAAAATTTATTGTTGAATTTTTATTTAGCGTTTCGATTATTTTCTCAGATAGTTGCTCCATAATTTAAGTCTGCCTTAAAAACAAACCTACAGCCATACTGGCCAAGCCAGCTGTTACAAAGCTATAAACAACAATAGGGTTTATATAGTTTGTTTGAGAAATGTAAAAATAGCTGAGTGTAATACAGGTGCTAAAAAATAACAAGGCACCAATCAACAAAGTTAAATTTCCGGCCTTTCGGTTTTCTTGTATTTTATTGTAAGCCGTTTCTTTAAAGGCTACATTTTTTAGTATAATGGCGCGCTCATCCTCTCTTAAAACGTACTGTTCTAGGCTGCTTTCAATCTCGTTTACTTCAATCCCAGCAATCCTTCTTTGAAAGTAATATTCAATTAATCGATCTATCGTATCCATAATCCTTCGCTTTATTTCAAAGTTAACAAGCCAAGCAGATAGTTTTTGCTTGGCTTGCCTTGAGTTATAAACACTAAATTTTGAATTCTTTTAATAATCTTCAGAGGGCGGTTCAATGCTATTTTTTTGGCTATCTATTTCATCTTTCATGGTACTTGCCGCTACAAATGAGGTGGTCATCTGCGATAGCATATCACTGGCCGAACTAGGGTTATTAGGCAACAGAATTAAATTACTGTTGGTATTTTCACTAATGGCCTGTAACGTATCATAGTGCTGTGTAATCACAATTAGTGCAGAAGCCTCTTGCGAATTAATACCCACTTTATTTAGTACTTCTACTGATTCCTCTAAACCTTTGGCAATCTCTCTACGCTGATCGGCAATACCTTGTCCTTGCAGCCTTTTGCTTTCAGCTTCGGCTGTTGCTTTGGCCACAATTCTAATACGCTCGGCTTCTCCATCGTACTCGGCAGCTACCTTTTCGCGTTCAGCAGCATTAATTCGGTTCATGGCTTCTTTCACCTGGTTATCAGGGTCAATATCAGTAACTAAGGCTTTAATAATTCCGTAACCATAGGTGTTCATTGCTTCCTCCAGTTCACGTTTTATGGCAATAGCTATGTCATCTTTCTTTTCAAATACGTCATCTAGCTTTAGCTTCGGTACTTCGGCCCGCACCGTATCAAAAACGTAAGAGGTAATTTGATCTTCAGGGTTTTGCAGCTTGTAAAAGGCTTCGTAAACGGCCTCCTTTAATACCATATACTGAACCGAAACCTTGGTTTTTACAAATACGTCATCTTTGGTTTTGGTTTCAACCAAAACATCTAATTGCTGAATTCGTAAGCTGATTTTACCGGCAATTTGATCTACCAAAGGTATCCTAACATGGAAACCAGGATTACGAGTAGAATGAAACTTTCCAAATCGCTCTAAAATGGCTACTCTCTGTTGCTTTACGGTGAAAATTCCAAAAACAAAAAAGAGAACAATGGGAATAAGAATGATAATACTTAAGGGCATTTTTGTGGGTTTTTTAGTTGCCGTGAAGATAGTTTAAAAATAATAGAACGGGCTTGCAATGCAGTCGCTAAAGCCACAATTTTTGATACTATATTAAAACTTTTTGTTTACTGGGTTTTGTACTTTTCGCCCGCATTTAAGGCACATGGATAATTACTATAAAATTTTAGGATTGCGCACTGGCGCTAGTAAGCAAGAAATTAAGAAAGCTTACCGTAAAATGGCCAAACGCTATCACCCTGATGTTAATCCCGGTGAGGATAGCGAGAAAAAATTTATTCAGGTTTTAGAGGCTTATAATTACCTAATGGGCGAGCGTAAACAGCGTAAAAAATCTTCGTTTGATTATGCTGGGTGGCAGGCTGCTAAGGACAATCTAAAAAAAGAAGCAGAAGAGAAAGCCAAGCGCGAGTTTAGAGAAAAGGCAGAGCGCATGCGTAAAAAACGCGATGCTGAGCAAGCGGCCGAGTACAAAAAGGCGATTTATATATTTTTTGGAATTGTGCTGGTGCTTTTTTGTTCGTGGCAGGGCTACGGTTTTTATAAAAACTTAGTACTGGGAGGGAGTGGGGTTACCACCGATGCTCGTGTAAAGGGTTTTTCAACCAAGCGCACTTATTTTGAATTTGTGGTGGATGGGCAGTTGGTTACAACGGAGAAGTACACCAGCCAATTGGGGAACAATAATATGGGTGATAATGGAATGCCACTTAAATCGGGCGATGTGTTCGAAATCACCTATTCGCCTAGCAGCCCCGGTTTAAACGAGATCAATTACCAAAAGGTTTCTTCTAAAACTATGTTTAGGTATTTAGAGCAAACTATGGCAGCTTTAAAACAAGTATACGCCAAGGAATGGGTTAATTTGAGCGAGGCAGAACAGAATAGAAAAGCGCGCTGTATGTGTTTGCTTATTATACAGGAGTATGGCATTGAAGGTTTAGCTATGATTGTTGGTCGCGATTACCACATACTTAGTTATTTTAAAGCCAACAGCCTAAAATGGTATTTTAGAAAAAGAAGCAGCACCTTTAAAGAAATTGTAGAAAACTGCAACGGCAAACCCTAAACCACTAATTTTACCGCCCTCAAAAATCACCAAACATTATGAGTATTAAACCCAGTCTTCCAAAGGGTACACGAGATATTGGCCCAGCCGCCATGCTAAGGCGTGAGTTTATTCTAAATCATCTAAAAACCATTTTTAAAAAATACGGCTTTTTACCTATTGAAACGCCCGCTATGGAGAACCTGCAAACGCTTACGGGTAAGTATGGTGAAGAAGGCGATCGATTGATTTTTAAGGTTTTAAATTCAGGCGATTTTTTGAAAAAAGGAAATAAGGAAGCCTTAGCCGCAGAAAATAGCAGCGCTTACGGCAAAAGTATTTCCGATAAAGCTTTACGCTACGATCTTACCGTGCCTTTTGCCCGTTTTGTTTCGCAAAACCAAAATGAGGTCGCCTTTCCGTTTAAACGCTATCAAATTCAGCCTGTATGGCGAGCAGATCGCCCCCAAAAAGGTAGATTTAGAGAGTTTTATCAATGCGATGCCGATGCCATTGGATCTTCATCTTTGTGGTTAGAGTTGGACTTTATTAGAATGTACGATGAAGCTTTTACCGCTTTAAGTGTGCCTGTAAATATTCACTTTAACAACCGTAAGTTATTGGCCGCCTTCGCGGAAGCTCTTAAAATTGACGACCGACTGGGGGAGTTTACCATATTGCTTGATAAGTTAGATAAGATTGGTATTGAGGGCGTTATACGCGAGTTGGAGAAAAATAATTTTGAACCAGCGGTGGGCGAAGCTCTTAAAACGGTTTTGGATAAAGAGGGAACCAATGCCCAAAAACTGGATCAGTTGGAGCAGCTCATTGCCAATAGCCCAAATGGGCCTAAAGGTTTAGAGGAAGTTCGCTTTGTACTGGATAAATTGAAGGCACTTAATTTAAAAAACAACTTGGTGTTAGATCTTAGTTTAGCGCGCGGCTTGGATTATTATACAGGTGCCATTTTTGAAGTGAAAGCCACCAACGTAGAAATGGGCTCAATTGGAGGGGGAGGCCGATACGATGACCTTACCGGAATTTTTGGGCTTAAAAACATTTCAGGAATGGGTATATCTTTTGGCTTAGATCGTATTCAATTAGTAATGGAAGAACTGGAATTGTTCCCTGATTTTAAAGGAAATAGCACGCAGGTTTTGTTTTTAAACTTTGGAGAAGAAGAAGCCTTATACAGTTTAAAACTGGTAAATGCCTTGCGCGATAAAAACGTAAAAGCTGAATTATACCCTGATGCCAGTAAAATGAAAAAGCAGCTGGATTTTGCTAATAAAAAGCAAATCCCGTACACGGTAATGATTGGTAGCAATGAAATAAAGGAGGGAAGCTTTGCTGTAAAAAATATGGAAGATGGCAATCAACAGAAGTTAGATGAAGCAGCCTTAATCAGCTTTTTAGAGAATTTAAAAAAATAGAAATGTCCGAAGCAAATTTTACCATTAACAGCAACCATTGGTCGTTAAGGGATTTATACGAACTGTTTAGCAGCCAACAGCAAGTGGCACTTTCTGAAGATGCCAGCCAAAAAGTACAAGCTTGCCGCGATTATTTAGATCAAAAAATTGAAAAAGCCGAAAAGCCTATTTACGGCATCAACACAGGCTTTGGCTCTCTTTATAATATTAGCATTGAGGGTAAAGACTTAACCCAGCTGCAAGAAAATTTGGTGCGTTCCCATGCCTGTGGTACAGGTAAGGAAGTACCAGCTGATTTGGTAAGTTTAATGTTGCTACTAAAAGCTAGGTCACTTTCCTACGGACATTCAGGCATTAGTCTAGAAGTGGTAAATCGCCTATTATTTTTATACAATAACCAGCTTTTACCACAAGTTTTTGAGCAAGGCTCCTTGGGTGCTTCGGGCGATTTAGCTCCTTTGGCGCATCTTTCGTTACCCTTAATAGGGGATGGTTTGCTAGCCGAAGAGGGCAAGCTAAAAAGTAGCGACAGTGTATTGAAAAACAAGGGGTTGACTCCCATTAAGTTGCAATCTAAGGAAGGCTTGGCTTTACTTAATGGCACACAGTTTATGGCCGCCTATGGCAGCTACGCTTTGTTTAAGGTTTTAAAATTAAGCTACTTATGTGATTTGGTAGCCGCACTTTCCTTGGATGCATATGATGGCCGTCCAGAACCATTCAATCCACTAATCCACCGAGCTCGACCCCACCAAGGCCAGTTACAAACAGCCCAAAATGTAAATGAGTTTTTAACCGATAGTAAATTAATAAGCAGAGACAAGGTACATGTGCAAGATCCGTATTCGTTTAGATGCGTACCTCAAGTACATGGCGCCAGTAAGGATGCCTTTGCTTATGTGCAAAAGGTATTTACTACCGAAATTAATGCGGTAACTGATAACCCCACGATATTTCCAGAGGAAGACGTTATCATTTCTGGAGGTAATTTTCACGGGCAAACCTTGGCAATTGCGTTGGATACTTTGGCCATTGCCACTGCCGAGTTAGCGAGTATTTCAGAACGTAGAACCTACCTGTTGGTAAGTGGTCAACGTGATTTACCACCCTTTTTGGTGAGTAAGCCAGGATTAAACTCGGGGCTAATGATAGCACAGTACACGGCCGCTTCTATAGTTAGTAAAAACAAACAGCTTTGTACACCCGCTTCGGTAGACTCTATTGTTTCATCCAACGGGCAAGAAGACCATGTAAGCATGGGTGCCAATGCAGCTACCAAGGCTTTAGAGGTGGTAGATAATTTAGAAACGGTATTGGCTATTGAACTTATTTGTGCTTCGCAGGCTTTATCTTTTAGAAAATCTAATACGTCTCCCTTTTTAGAGAGTTTTGTACAGTCCTTCCGCGATAGCGTACCGTTAATAGACGAAGACCGCATTTTATCTTATGACATTGCCAAGGCAAAAGAGTTTATTGCGCAAACTGAATTGGACAGCGACCTAATGTTTTAATCTGCCTTAGGCGGAACTCCTGCATTGTAAATTTCACGGATACAGCGGTATTGGCCGTGTTCCTTTTTAAAAACGGAGATATAGGGGCCGCGGCTTAATTCTATACTATCAGGGGTGGCGTAAATCCATTGGCCTACTTCGGTAACTATTTCACCAGCAGCATATACTTCCTGGGTGGTAAAACTAATTTCATTGTTAGTGGTATCCGCATCAATGTTTCGTTGCATACGGTTTAGTATGGCTTCTAAACCTACAGTAGGGGGCGATTTTGGCGCATAACTAATAATATTTTTAGAGTAAAACCGTAAAGCACCATCAATATCTTTACTGTTCTCAGCAGCCGCCAATCTCCATTCAAGTTCTTGTATTTCTATTTTTAATGCGTCCAAATCTATGGGGGTACCGCTATTGCGGGATGTAACATTGGGTTCGCAGGCGTTTACGATGCAAAGAAATCCTCCTGCTAAAATTAGGGCGCCAAAAATTTTCATGGTTTATAGGTTTTAAGTTTGCGCCACCAAGTTATACTTTTAATTTGTGCAGGTAAATAAATCTAAAAACGGCCATGAGTAAGCGGGTACTTAAAAAGCATTTAAAGGAGCTAACTAAGGAGCAGTTAACAGATCAGATTTTGGATTTATACCACCGATTTAAGGAGGTAAAAACTTTTTATGATTTTAGCTTTAACCCGCAAGAAGATAAGTTAATAGCTGATGCTCGTTTTAAAATATCGAAGGAGTATTTTCCGGTAGGGCGAAGGAGGCCCAAGGCCAGAAGATCGGTGGCTCAAAAGTTAATAAAGCATTTTTTACAGCTAGAGCTGGAGGCTGGTTTGTTGGCAGATTTAATGCTATACAATGTAGAGCTGATGCAGTCTTTTAGCGCCATTCGAAATCCAAGCCAAGAGAGCTTTTACAAAAGCGCGTTTAATTCATTTAAGGAAGCGGTAGAGTTTATTCAAAGAATGGGATTGGAAAACGATTTTAGAGAACGGGTTGCTAAAATTGAGCAAGAAAGTGATCGCCAGCATTGGTTTAATGCCGAGGCCTTTTACCGAGTAGGAGACGAGCTTTAGGTTGTTTCCATTTCGGCCAGTTGCTTTAAATTGTCCATCCAATTTTCAACTTGGCGTTTAAACATTTCGGGAAACATTTTGGCTAGTAACCTAGGGAAAAAGCCACTAAAACGAGTGTATTCCACATAGGCGCTGTAGCCGCAACGGCCATCAGGTAAATCCTTAAATACTGATTTCATGCTGTTGGTCATGTGTTTGTGCTCATACAAACCCACAAACTCATTGGGTAAATCATTGAGCAAAACAGTTTCTATTAATTGCATGGGTTTACCACGGTTAATAAATTTGAGTCGCTTTTGGCTGCCTTTTTCACCGTCTTTACCTTTAAACAGTTCTTCCGATTCAAAGCCTGTTTGCCACTCCGTTTTGCTGTCAAAATCAGAGAACAGGGCAACTACTTTTTCGCGGGGAGCCGCAATACTAATACTGCAAGTAAATTTCATATTACACTAGGCTGTTTAAGTATTCATCTAAAGGGTGTAGGGCTTGGCAACGTGCGGTGGCTTGCTTTAAAAAGCTAGCATTCAATACCTCCTTAGAGGAAAAGGTGCTTTTGGCCAAAAAGCTTTTATAGCGCAACAGTTCAATTTGAGGATGATCTTTGGGGTAGCCTTTGGGAGCGGTTTTTAGCTGTTCTCCTTCAATTTCACCAAAATTTTTAACAAAGGTGGGGTTGTTTATTATTTCTAAATACTCCTCCGGCCTACTAGCCAACGAGCCTCTAATATTTTTTAACCAAGCCGACTCAGGTAAGTAAGCACCTCCCGCAATCATGGTTTCGTGCGGAGCCACATGAATGTAATATCCCGCACGGGTATGAATTTCGGAGCGCTTTTCAGCTGAGCTTAAATTGGCACCAAAATGTGTTTTGTAAGGTGATTTATCCTTGGCAAAGCGCACATCGCGGTAAATTCGAAAGCTCACCTTTTTGGCGGTGTGATGGGCTATGCTAGGGTCAAATTGAGCCACTTGCGCAATAAGGGCATCAACAAAAGCTTCAAAATTTTCCTTGGCTTCTTGGTATGTTTTTTTGTTATCGTTAAACCAGTCTCTGTTGTTGTTGGCAGCCAAGTCTTTTAAAAACTGTAGGGTGCTAGGCGCTATTTGTGCAGGCATACTTTAAAGTGATTAAGCGTTAAAAGTAAAGGAATCCCCGAACAATAGGGTACGGGAATTCCTCTTCAATTATTTAAAAATATTAGTTCATAGAGTGTAAGCCCACCTTATTGCCTTCGCAATCCATAAACATGGCGATAAAACCATTTTCACCAATAGCGGTTTTGGGCAGTACTACGGTACCACCAGCAGATTCTACTCTGCCTAATGGGGTGGCTAAATCATCTCCGCCATTAAGATATACCAATGAGCCGTTGGCATTGGGGTCGCTGCCATTACCTTTAGTAACAGCACCACCTACACCATTATCATTGTGCGGAAAAAAAGCCATTTGCATGCCGTTGCTTTCCATAGGTTGCAATTCGGTGTCCATTACCTTATTGTAAAAATCTACTGCTCTGTTAAAATCGTTTGAGGGTAGCTCAAACCAGTTTACTGCGTTTGCCATTTTTTAAAAATTTTAGTTAGCGATTATTTGATTCCTCAAAAGTAACCGAAGCGAAAATGATTGTAAAGCCAAAAAACAATAAAACGTAGTTTCCTAAAATGTTATTTTTGTTGTTAAGAATTGTTAATAAAAGATTTAATTAACATAAACGTATCATTTAAATGGCAAAAAATTATTTGCTTTACGAGCTAATTCACAGTTTAAGCAAAAGTGAAAAACGCTACTTTAAATTGTTTTGCCAACGAGAGGCAAGTGGCGCTAAGTATTTAACCGTTTTTGGTGTTTTTGAGAAGCAACCAGTTTACCAAGCAGAAGCCATAAAGCATAAGCTGCAGGCTAAAAATTTAGGGGCCCAATTACATGTTACCAAAAACTATTTACGGCAGCTCATTTTAAAAAGCTTGCGTAATTTTCACAGTACTATTTCTAAGGATGCCGAGGTAAAGGCATTGCTCCAAAATGTTGAAATTCTGTTTCATAAAGAACTGTTTAAGCTATGTAGTGATGAATTAGCTAAAGCCGAACGTTTGTGCCATGATTATGAATTGCTAGGCGTGGAGTATGAGTTGTTTAATTGGAAACGAAAATTGGCGCAAGCCATCAATCCGGGAGATTTTAACAGCTTTGAGCAGATACTAAGCAATCAGAAAACAGGCTTAGAAAAAATGAACAAAAGCAATGAGCTTTGGCAGTTGGGCATTGCCTCCTCTAAGGCCATAAGCACGGGAGCCAAAAATCCTAAGGTGCAGTGGGAGCAAGAGCTAAAAACTACCCAAACTTTAGATGCCAAGGTGATGTTTTACTATTCGTGGTTTTTACATTTGGTAGTACAAGGGGAGTCGGCTGTAGCCGAAGAGAAACTGATAGAGCTTTTGACCTTGTTGGAAGCACAGCCTAACCGCTTAAAGGAAGAAGCGGGTTGGTATGTTTCTACCTTAAACAATTTATTGAGTTTGTATGCCTATCAAAAGAAGATAGACTTGGCCTTTGCCTTAATTAACAAGGCTAAAAAGGTATATGATGGGCTGGATATAAAAACAGAAAATAAGGGCCTGTTAAAACAGGTTTTACGAACCTATAATTTAGAGCTAGAAATAGTAAGAAGTGAAAAGTTGTTTGAGGATCGCTTGCCCTTTATAGAGCGGACGGAAGAATTTGTAAACCAATACCAAGGTAAAATGCCAATAGATTATTTACATTCTTTTTGGTTTCAATTTGCCAGTATTCATTTTATGCGAAAGGACTACAGTAAATCATTAAACTGGATTAATAAACTACTGAATACTAGAGCTAAAAATGCCCGTATAGATTTACAGATTACTGCACGTATGCTCAATTTAATGGTGCATTTAGAGCAGCAAAACCTATTTGTGCTCCGCTATTTTGTAGATAGCGCCAAGCGGTATTTTAAAAAGCAAAAACAAGTACAAGAGTATGAAAAGGTGTTGCTGCAGTTTTTTATAACCATGGGGCGCTTGCCTTTGCTAGAGTATAAGCAAGCTTATCGGGCCTTAAAGCATACATTATTTCCAGAAGAAGGGAAGAGCTTGGTGCCCGAAGGTGATTTACAAAGC
This sequence comes from uncultured Owenweeksia sp., assembly GCA_937146805.1. Classification (GTDB taxonomy): domain Bacteria; phylum Bacteroidota; class Bacteroidia; order Flavobacteriales; family Schleiferiaceae; genus Owenweeksia. The sequence continues at coordinate 104,881 of CAKZRR010000044.1, forward strand.
ATTGATTTTAAGAGCTGGTTGGAAACCAAGGTTTGATTTGGAGATTGCCTTTTAAGACCCAACAACTTTTTCAGCGGCAAGTAAAAAAACTTGTTAGGTTTCTCGTGATGTGAGGTCTTCCTCTTTTGTTAGCAAAAGTTATAAATTATTAAAAGCTGTATCCTATTGTAACTCCAGCCCAAGATTTATAGTAAGTTAAAGCATGTCTATAATTACGATATTTCAAAAATGGGATGTATGCTATTTTGAGCATTAAATGCCCATCTGGTTTTTGATATCTGTAACCAACTCTCCCCGTCAGAAAAATAGGGGTCCCTCCGAGTTCTCCAGCAATATCAGACCCTGAAATACCTTTTACATTCCAGTATGTGGCGCCAATATCAATTTCAATATGATGGCTTTTAATAGAGTAAAGTTCATTAATAGAAGCAGTAATACAATGTGTTATTCTTTCTGAATCATGATTACCGAAATAGTATGCGCCACCAATAGAAATTGAAGTTTTGAAGACTTTCTTATAACTTATAAACCTTTCATAATTTAATGAATAGCTATTTCCAACTCCTAGAAATTCAATTTGAATAATGTTTGGCTTTATAAAAGAAACTGTTTTATCAGTTGTTTGGCTTTTTAAACTCAATGCTAGCAAAAAAGCCAATGTTAGTGTACTTATTTGTTTCATGCTCGGTTTAATTTTTGCTAACGGCTAGCTCTACGTAATGCCAGATTGAAAAGCGATAGTTTTCAATCTGGCACGGTTGTGAGCCACAAGTTAGGTTTGTGTTTTAATTTATTCAACAAAAATGTCAAAGCAAAGCTTTGGCGGAATAGGGGAACAGACCTTTCGGTTATTCCTTCAGCCTGCATTGCGTATTGGTGTTGTTAGCACTGTTTTTTATTTTTCACTTCTTTCTCAGGCAGATCAATATTTTTTGCTGTTGCTTCTGTTTGTTCGGTGCGAATTCAGTCTCTAAAATCCCAAAGACTTTTATTTTTTGAATGGGATTTTCTATCAGCTTTTGCATAATTTCTTCTGTCGTTTTCACGGTGAAGCCAATTGACGCTCCGAGCCCTAAAGGCTCGTTCTGACATTCAGCATTTTCAATTTCAATTTTTTCTCCGTTTAGTAAGAATAATTCAAAAGTTCCTTTTGAGTTAATGAGACTGTCTGACAGTATGACTCTTGAGGCAGCGTGAAGGAATAAGAAGTAATTCAAAGAGTCATTTGGGTCCAATTTTTTCTGAATGAGCAAACTGTAAAAGTCCTTGGAGTTTACTATACCACCTGTTGTTTCAATCCCTGTTTTTTTGTCTTTAGTTCCGCTAACAAGTCCGCAACCTTGCCCAAAGGAGTTAAAAGTGATTAAGGTCAAAAATGTTATTGCAAGAAAGTGTTTCATTAAGTCATTTTTAATATTGGCCAACGGCCTGTGTAAAATGCGTTTTAATGCATTTTCACACCTTGTGTCTGTTGCACAACGATGTTAATAAGCCAAAACTAATTAAATCACAGGTTCCTTAGCGCCTAGTGAAAAACCTGATAGGTTATGTGGGTTTTAGCACAGTTCTTTGTTGGCGTGTCGTTATTTCTTTACTTCGTTAATATTAAATCCATCTAAATATGACATTTTCCACTTGGATTTTTCTTTTGTCACTTTGAATTTATAACTAAAATCTTTCCAACTTTGGTGCGTATCTTGATTTAAGCCACCCCATTTCCATCTATATTCATTTCCGTTAGTCTGTTCAATTTCTACTAAATTCCAATCCATATTATCTTGGCACAAACACCATGGATTCACATCACTTGCAAAATTAAATGGAGGCATATCTCCAACAAGCCAAGGTCCATATTCAAATTCATTAGCTTTTAGTTTTCGGTCAAGTGTCAAAATTATTTGATTGTAGTTCTCAATAAATTCTTTAGCGAAAAAGTCGGTGTTCTTTAGTTTATTAAGGTTTTGATTTAGTTGGTCAAAGTCAAATCCAATATAAATACTGTCAGTACTGTCGGCAATAGCAGGAAGTAAATCAATTGAATTTTTTGAGTCTGTCCATTTTAGTACTTCTCGTATTAAATTTAGGATTTCCGTTTTGTCTTCTTGATTTTCAATTGCTGAAGTTTTAACGGTAGCTGTAGGTGTTTCAATCTTACTTTCCGTAACAGTTGTAGATTGAGGACTTTGATTACAACTATATAAAATCAGTCCCAATACGATTATTAAATATCCAAATACTTTCATTCTTAGTTCTTCTTTTTTCAATGTTCGTTAAGATACATGCTTTACAAAAGTTATAGATTAGAGTTTACACTAAATTAGTTTCTAACCTTACTGATTGTTCTCCGCCCGGCTGAGCCATTCGGACGGGTTTTGTTCTTAATTCATTTTGGTTAAAGTAACCTAAAAATATATTTCTATAAAATACCCGCCAAATTCCATTTCCTATCTCTAGGGCACTTCTTTAAAAAACTCACTCAAAAAATCACTTTCCCCATAGCAAACCCAGGTTCGTCAACACGGCATTCATTTTTGGCCTATCGGCAAAACGAATGCTTAGTTATTAGGCAACGTTTTTTTAATTTTTTCTCTATTACTCTTGTCTTTAAATATATATCCAAAATTCAGAAATCCATAAATAACCATCGTTCCAATTATACCATACAAACCAAAAAAGAAGAAAATCTTATATCCAAGTGAGTAGTTTTCAAAATATGGTAGCTCTAAATAGTCGTCTGGATCGTCCAAATGATATACAACTTTTAAGTCAGCATAGAAGTCGTCAAATCCTTCCTTGTCTCCGCATTTTCCTGTTTTCGTGACCGTTTTACCGTCCGTAGTTATAAATTCGAGATGATAATAATCAGCATCATACTTCCGAGGAATGAACTTGGTTTCAGCCTTTACTGTAATCCCTTCTTCCTTTAGTTTCTTGTAGTTTTTGAAATTGGAAACAAACTGCATTGTTGAAAGCGAATACATAAGCAAAAAGCTCGTTAGTAAGAGTTTTGGGTGCTTAATTTTGCGATTCACTCTCTTGTTTTTTTAATGTTGTACAACTAGGGGATAAACAATATGTTGTTTATATCCCTTATATATTAAATTGAATAAAACCAGTGGCAATAGGTGTTTGTAGCGAATTAGTTCAACGTTGTAAATGTAGGTCGAAACAATCAAAATGACTTACCCTTGTTGCAATTGATTTTAGGAGGTAAAAAAGCGGGCGTTAGAATGACGAAATTTTACACTTGGGTTTCAATTCAGAGCAAACCGACTTTCTATCCACTCTTTGTAAGCCTGTTTGCCTCACCTAATTTTTGCTAGAAAAACTACTGACCCCAAAAAACAAAAAGCCCGCTACGGGCTTTTATTAAATCAATTATTTTGAGTGGGGAGGGGTTGTGCAACAGCTACTAGTGTTAGCGGTTTTTTATTAATTACTTTTTCCTTTTTTCAATACTTCCCCTGTATTTGATATTATTGTATCGAACTCATCATTATACTCCCTTGATTTTATTTCAAGTTTGTTTAATAATTGTTCAGCGACATTTCTAATGTTTTTCCATGTTTCATTGGTGTCTAATAAATCCCAATCCCATAATTCATTTGGAATGTCATCTACTTTAGCCTTAAAATTTAAAAGTTCATTTCTGAATTCCGTGTCAATCAATTTATTTTTAAAAACTGTTTTAAATAGTATTGGTGTAAATGCATAATCCAGTTCTTGATACAGTTCGGTCAAAGGGTCAATTAAGATTGGAGCCATTTTATCCAATTGTTCAACATTGTAAGTGTATAATATCAATGAATTCACAATATTCGAGTAATAGAATTTTACGTGTTTATCGTATTCTTCTAATTCTGCTTTAGTAAATCCCACAGAGTCAACTTCTTCATCATTTTTTGAAGTATTACTTTCCTTTTTTGATTTGAAGAAATTGAATTTCATTGTTATTTCTTAATTACCGCTAACTAAGGGATAAATAACATGTTGTTTATATCCCATATGTGTTGATTTTAAATAAGCCTGTCTCAATAGGTGTTTGTAGCGAATTAGTTCAACGTTGTAAATGTAGGGCGAAACAATCAAAATGAACTTACCCTTGTTGCAATTGATTTAAGAAGGAACCGACTTTCTATCCACTCTTTGTAAGCCTATTTGCCTCACCTAATTTTTGCTAGAAAAACTACTGACCCAAAAAATAAAAAGCCAACTACGGGCTTTTATTAAATCAATTATTTTGAGTGGGGAGGGGTTGTGCAACAGCTACTAGTGTTGTAGGGCGTTTTTTATTTAATCAATAGAATTCCGCGAGGCTCTGCCTCGGGTGTCGGGTAAAGATATTTAGATTTGTGACTATGAGTGAGCATATTCACAAGAGTCATAAT
>CAKZRR010000045.1 GCA_937146805.1 uncultured Owenweeksia sp.
TAGTTTCTAAGTAAACACCTTAGGCTTTTTCAAACCGATCGCTGGGGTTTAACCAAGCTAAACAACGGGGGTGGGGTACTACTTAAAATCGTCTTGGACGAGATTGGGTTCACTTTAAGAACACTTGACTTTCAGCTTTTATTTAGCTAACCTGACCTCTTCCCTAATTTAGGACAAGCTATTTGTAGAGATTCCGTGCTCTTTTCATTCAAAGATAAGAACTCATTGAGAGACATGTCTCCCAATGAGTTATGCGGTCTAAAATTGTTATAGTCTTCCTGCAAATGATCGAACTTTTTCTGAGCATCGGCCAAGGTAAAGAACCCATTTACATTTAAACATTCATCTCGGAATGAACCATTGAAGCTCTCGATAAATGGGTTATCTGTCGGTTTTCCTGGTCTTGAGAAGTCTAACTCCACCTTATTCTCATAATACCATTTATCAGGCGTCTTACTTATAAATTCACTCCCGTTATCCACCTTAATCCGCTCTGGTGAATGGCGACCATTGTTTGTAACTATATTCGATAACCTACTACATCACTCGCTTTTAACGACTTTTCTGCCTGGATAGCTAAGCATCTTCTACTGTGATTACCCACTACCGTTAAATCCTTAACTCGGCTGCCATTAAAGAGCTAATCCCTCACAAAATCCATGCTCCAGCACTCATTTAGTTTAGACGCTGTGCCTGCTGCAGGTGACCGATGGGCAGCTGATCTATTACGTCTGGGGCGCTTGCTACGCAGGTTTACACCTTCTTCGCAATAGACGCGATAGACTCTTTTGTGGTTGTCCATAAATCCATCCCTCCGAAGCAAAATATAGATCCGCCAAAATCCATAACGAACTCTAGTTGCTGCGATCTCCTTCATGCGCATGCGTAAAAAGTCATCTCCCCGACCGATAGATCGGTAATAAAAACGCTTCTTGAAAGAGATATCAATGAACAACTGCGATTGATGAAAACACAATACTCCATCCGTATTTTACCGACCATTTCTCGCTTCTGAGCTGGTCTTAGTGCCTTTTTTGAAGTACATCTTGTAAAATCTGTTTAGTTGTTCTTTTACTTTTGATTAAATTTCAGTTTAAATCAATTTTGTTAAACACGTTCCAATGCTTTTATTTTATTGGAGTTTTTTCCTCGCTCACCTATTCTAATTATAAAGAAAACTACTTTTAGCAATACGCCATATCTGGTAATTTTTTTAGAAAATGCTGCTATTTCTTGATCTCTTTCTTTAATTATATCATCCTTAACAGTTCCTTTTTTACCTACCAGTATATTAGCAAATTTCCAAGCTCCATTTCGAGCTAATTTCATGCTAAAATCAATCGCAAAATCATCTGCCTTTTTAGCTAATTTTAAAAGTTTTAATAGGGTAGGCCAAATAGTGCTTAAGTCCTCTTGAATTTCAACTACTAAGGAAGAAAGTAGCTCATTTATTTTGTTAAAATCACCTTCTAAATTAGAGATGTTTTCTTTGGTAGATATTTCAGCTGCAGCGATACCTAAATCTAAATTGATATGCGCATTCATTCCTAACAATAAATGCTGTAGTACTATAAAGTTTTTATTCTTGGCTGCCGTAAAAGCATTTAACCAAGACTGGGTAATAGGATTGCCTTTTTTATAATCATGGTAAGCCTTTAAATATCTATTGGCAAATAGCACATCTAGGCGCTCCATTCTTTTATCATCATCAAAATAACCGGTGTTTAGTTTATCCTTTACGGTAACGGTTACATTATGATATAAAGCGGCAAAGTAACCCAAGGGGTTTTCCTCTTTTTTGGTTTCGGTAATTACGTCTTCTAGTTGTTGTATTACTTCGGTTATGGTTTGGGCGCTCATTTTTATTTAATGGTCTTTAAGAAGTTGTTTGTTGTTAATAGTTTAGTTATCAGAGGGCTATATTTCTAAACATTAGTTTGTTTTTGGTGGTAATCATTGTTGCCTACCGTTTTCTCGTTCTATCATTTGAGATACAACGGATACTTTTTCGGCATATTCCTTATCAACTTCATCTGTTCTAAAAAACTCCTTTTCAAGATCAATTAAAAGTCCATTTTGGTTTAAGAAGTCTTTAATTTCTTTTTCATATACCTTGTCTTTAAGTTTTAGTCCTTTGTTTATTAAATCAGTTCCGTTGTAATAGAAGAAGATCACAAAATTCTTTAATCTGTTTTCATTTTTTGACAAGTCCCAAAGATTCAATAAATCTCTAGGTTCAAAGAAATAAGAGTAATATTCAAGGTCATCAATCGCAATATCAGAATTTGCGCTTCCAATAAAGCAGTTCCAATCTGCCAATATGAATTTTCTAATTGCTTCAATCTCCTTTTCGTCCCAAGACTCCCATTTTGCGTATTCTAGTTTAGCTGTGATTTCATAAAGCCCAATTAAACCTTTACTTTTTTTTTGATTATGAACCTCAAAAACTCTTGGTAAGAAATGTTTATAATGTTCTGTTTCGCCCCAAGTATAGAGAGCACTTCCGTGATAGGAACTAAAATCGTCTTCTTCGAGTTCTCTTAGTTTTTTTGAAGCAAGTTTTTTAACATCATCTTCATCAATACAGCCACAGTCACAATAATGCATATTGGAAGTAGAGTATTTGGAAAATACTGAGTACAAGTTCTCTATTGCTTCTTCTATTTTCATTCCAATAGTTGCTAGCGATACGCCCTACAAGTATAATAAATTATAGGCCTTTAAATGAACTTTATTTTAGGAGCCTTTGCATTTGAAAACAAATTAGGTGGCAAACCCAAGAGCATTCAATATTTTTGCCGCTCCAAAAAATTATTAGATCCATGCTTTGTATCGATCATCCTCATACCGAGGCCTATTTTAACTTGGCGCTTGAAGAGTATTTGCTTAAAAATAAGGAAGAAAACATCTTTATGCTTTGGCGAAACAACAACGCCATTATAGTGGGTAAGCATCAAAATACCCTGGCCGAAATAAATACCGAAAACGTAAAAGAACGCGAAATTAAAGTAGTGCGTAGGCTTACAGGTGGTGGTGCGGTGTACCATGATTTGGGAAATCTCAATTTCACGTTTATTATGGGATATGATGAAGATCAAGCCCAAATAGACTTTAAAAAATACACCCAACCCATTATAGATGTAATGGCCGATTTGGGGATAAAGGCTGAGTTTAGCGGTAGAAACGATTTGTTAATAGACGGGAAAAAATTCTCTGGAAATGCAGAACATATCTACCATCAAAAAAAGCGTGTGTTACACCACGGCACCTTACTCTTTGCCTCCGAAATCACGGATATTTCTAACGCTCTCAACGTAAATCCACTAAAATTTGAAGGCAAGGCTATGAAATCGGTCCGCAGTCGGGTTACCAATATTTCAAGCCATTTGCCACAGCCCTTAAGTGTTGAAGAGTTTAGAACCAAGGTAATGGCGCATATTGTGGCCACCAATGCTGATACTAAGCCCTACCAATTAGATACGGAAGAATTAAACGCGGTGCAAGAACTGGCCACTGAGAAGTACGAAACCTGGGATTGGAATTACGGTTACTCACCCAAATACGGACTTAAAAATGGTATTAAAACCGAAGGCGGCCATGTAGAAGTACATTTTAATGTGGCCAAGGGTTTGATTAGCGGAGTAAATATTTACGGTGACTTTTTTGTAAATAAGGATATTGATTCTCTAAAAGAGGCTTTGGTGGGCGTGGCGCATCGAGAGGCCGCCATTGAAGAGAAATTAACGCAAATGGAAGCAGCCAGCTACTTTAATAATATTAGCGTGCAAGATTTGGTAAAGGCCTTTTTCTAAAGCGCAGCAATGGTTGAAACTAAAGCCCCCAAACCCCTTATTCATCTGCTAAAACCTTGGCGGTTTATGTGTTTGGGCTTTCTTTTTTCGGCTATTGCTGGATGTAATACAGCACCGCAACAAGATCTAACTACCGAAAAACCCAGTGCTTCCACAAGCGATGCGGTGGAAATTTATCAACCGCCCAAGGGTGGTCTTACAGATGAATTGGCACCTTCCTTTTTAACCAAATTTGGAAAAACACAGCCTAAGAATGAGGTGATTATTAGTACTGCTATGGGCGATATTACCATAAGGTTGTATCATAATACCCCTTTGCATCGTGCCAACTTTTTGTTTTTAACCCAGCAAAATTATTATACCAATACTTGGTTTTACCGAGTGTCGGAAGGGCATGTGATACAAGCAGGCCACACCGATGAAAGCGAAACTTTAAAAAAACGTTACGCCATTGGTAAGTATCGTATTCCGGCCGAAATTAAAGAAGGAAACTGGCATAAATATGGCGCGGTGGCGGCCGCTAGAAGCTATAAAAACAATCCCCATAAACTAACCGACCCTTTTGAGTTTTATATAGTACTGGGCAAAAAATACAGTGCAGTACAACTAAACCTTTTGGCTGATAAACACAACTTTAACCTAAGTGCCTCTCAAAAAGAACTGTACAGCAATCAAGTTGGTTCACCCCATTTAGACGGACAACATACCGTTTTTGGTGAAGTAATTTCGGGAATGGACGTAGTCGAAAAAATTAGCCGTGTACCCGTTGATGAAGGTGAGTGGCCTTTAGATGATATCCCGATTAAGGTGTATGTAAAACCTTAAAGTTTAGTGTTCCTTTTTTGGTTTTAATACACCTGCTTCAATGGCAATATCTAAGTAATTTTCGCTGGGTGGAACGGGGCAAGAATAACGATCGTTGTAAGCACAATAGGGATTGTACGCTTTATTGAAGTTTATAAATAGACTATCCGTAGCTACTGAATGAATCTCAATATAACGGCCACCACTGTAACTTTTAGAACCGTTACTGGCATCCATAAACGGAATAAATAGATAGTCCTCATAGCCCGGTCTTTTTAGCAATCTTAAATTTTGGTACACCGCCAAGCTAAAGGTGTCTTCATCTATCGTAAAACTAGCCATGGCGTACTGCCTATAATCGGCTAGCCTATCTGTTGAGGTCTTCATTTTAAAAGGTTTGCTTTCAGGTGTTAGCTCCAATTGAGCCCAAACACCAAATTTTTCATTAATCGGAAAAAAGGGAAGTCCTGTAAATTCTTTTCTATCGCTAGGCTTTAATGGTGAACTAGCCGAATCGGCAAAATCCATATTCATTTCCGCTTGCCAATCTTCTGCTTCTATGCGCGTGTTTTGGGCGTAAGCAGTTAAGTTTAAAAGTAAAAATAATAGTAAGGTACCTCTTAGCATAGCGTAGTGTTTCGTTACAAACTAAAGCCGAAAATAAGCTAATAATTTGCTCTTACCTCTAAGCAGGTAAAACAATACTTATTACCTACTAACTGTGGCCTGATTTATGCGCTTATTTTTAGATTGTATTTTATAGAAATAGGTTTTTGCTAATAGGGGTTTTATGGCATATTTGCAGCTTATTAAAGGCATATCCAAAAGAAAAAAAGGTGATGCTAGACGGTTAATTGCGGTGCCAATAATTATTTAAAATAAAGCATATTGAAAAAAATAATAGTGTGGTGTTGGTTAGTACTTTTAAGCTTTTCGCTTGGAGCACAAACCATTACCATAAAGGATAAAGAGAACTTAGAGCCTTTGGAGATGGTAAGTATTGTAAGTGAAAGTACAGATGCTTACGCCATAACCAATGCGCAAGGGCAGGCAAGCTTGGCCGATTTCTCAAAATCTGATAGATTGGTGTTTTACACCATTGGTTATAAAAAACAGATTAAAACTTACAGCGAATTAGCTTCCTTAAACTTTGAGCTTTTATTAGAGCCAACTAATTTAAGTTTAGAAGAAGTGGTGGTCTCGGCCACGGGTTGGAGAGAAAGTACAGGTAATGTACCTTTTAAAATAATGTCTATTTCGGCCAAAGAGGTGGCCTTGCAAAACCCACAAACAGCAGCAGATTTGTTAGGAGTATCTGGGAAAGTATATGTCCAAAAAAGCCAACAGGGTGGCGGCAGCCCTATGATTAGAGGTTTTGCAACCAACCGGTTGCTTTATACCATTGATGGGGTACGTATGAATACGGCTATTTTTAGAGGTGGAAACGTGCAAAACGTAATTAGTTTAGATCCCTTTGCCATGCAAAATACAGAGGTGCTTTTTGGCCCCGGATCTGTTATCTACGGAAGTGATGCCATTGGAGGCGTTATGAGTTTTAAAACACTTACACCACAATTTTCGTTAAACGATAAACCCTTGGTAACGGGTAAATCACTTTTTAGATACTCATCGGCCAACCAAGAAAAAACAGGGCACTTTGATGTAAATGTAGGTTGGAAAAAGTGGGCTTTGGTAACCAGCGCCAGCTCTTGGGATTATAATCACTTAAAACAGGGAAGCCATGGGCCGGATGAATACCTAAAGTCCTATTACGTGCAGCGTACAGATAGTGTGGATAGAGTAGTGCAACAGGACGATCCATTGCTTCAAATACCAACGGCTTATTCGCAAATTAACTTTATGCAAAAGTTACGTTTTTCGCCTAGCAAAAAGTGGAATTTTGAATATGGCTTTCATCTTTCCGAAACATCGCCATACGGCAGATACGATAGGCATAACCGAGTACGCAGCGGTACGGCTCGCTATGCGGAGTGGAACTACGGCCCACAAAAGTGGTTGATGAATAATTTAGCGGTACGCCACACCGGCAAAAGCAAAATATACGATCAAGTTACACTTAGGTTGGCGCAACAAACCTTTGGCGAAAGCCGAGTGGATAGATCCTTAAATAAAAATGGACGAAGTGTGCGGGCGGAAGAAGTACAGGCGTACTCAGCTAATTTGAATTTCATTAAAAGTCAGAAAAAGCGCGGGAAACTTTTTTACGGGTTAGAGTTTGTGCGCAATGAGGTGTTATCTACCGGAAGGGAGGAAGACATTGTAACAGGGCTTACTACAGTGGGGCCAAGTCGTTACCCTCAATCAGATTGGAACACCATGGCGGCCTATGTAAATCAGGAGTTTAAAGCTTCTGAAAGAATGACAATACAGGGCGGCTTGCGCTACAGCTATTTTAAGATGAATGCGGATTTTGATACCACTATTTACCCGTTTCCATTTACTGAGGCTTCTATTGAAAATGGCGCGCTAACAGGCAGTTTGGGTTTGGTATTTCGTCCCACCGAAAAGTGGGTGCTTAATGCCAATTTTGGAACGGCTTACCGTTCACCCAATGTAGATGACATGGGTAAGGTGTTTGACTCAGAACCCGGTGCAGTGGTAGTTCCCAATCCTAATTTAAAGGCCGAGTATGCTTATAATTTTGATGTAGGTATTGCCAAGGTTTTTGCCGATTTATTAAAGATTGATGTAACGGGTTACTATACGGTATTGCAAAATGCCTTGGTAAATCGCAACTTTAGTTTAAACGGGCAAGACAGCCTACTGTATGATGGAAGAATGAGTAGGGTGCAGGCTTTACAAAATGCGGCTATTGCTACAGTGTATGGCTTGCAAGCAGGGTTGGAGTTAAGTTTACCGAGCGGTTTTCGTTTTTCAACGGATGTAAATTACCAAGTTGGCGAAGAGGAATTGGACGATGGAAGTAAAAGTCCATCACGCCATGCCGCTCCATTTTTTGGAACCTCAAGGTTGAGTTTTAAAGTGGATAAGCTGCATTTACAGTTGTACAGTAATTACCAAGGCGAAAGAGCCTATAAAGATTTGGCCGTAAGCGAGCAAGCCAAGGATGAGATTTACGCCAAGGATATGGACGGAAACAATTATGCGCCCAGTTGGTACACTCTTAACTTTAAGGCAATGTATCATTTTAGCAAACACTTTACCGTTACGGCTGGTATCGAAAATATTACCGATCAGCGCTATCGTACCTACAGTTCAGGTGTTTCGGCACCAGGCAAAAACTTTGTAATGGCCTTACGGGCTAATTTTTAGTCATTATAAGCCTATTATTAGTAGGTCTTTTTTATTGCGGGGTTTCTTTTTGATAATGTTAAAAAAATATTAGTTGTTGGTTTTTAACATTTTATAGGCTTTTTATCGAGTGCCTAATATCTATATTTGAAAATAGATTAACCAAATAAAATAGAGGACATGGTACGAACTATAGGAATTAGTGTTGCAATAATTGGTCTTGGCTTAGTTACTGCTTTTGCAATAGATAAGCCGGAGGAGACAGTCATGGTTAGTGAAATAGAACCAAAAACGGAAGTCAAATTTTGTCGCCCCATAAATGAACAGTTGGGTTATTTTGTTGGAATAATGAACAGACGTTCGTTGCCCATAGAAAAGTTGGAGAATGCCAAGCAGCTGGCCCAAATAATACCTAATTATCCCAGTAGCTGGATTAACCACTACTCATCGGTAATTATTAAAGTTGAGAATGCTAACGGATTTAGCAAAAAAGCTACTGGTACTAATGGGTTGTTAACTGATGAACAGTTGGCATTGCTTGAAGAAGCAAGTGTAGATTCGCAGGTTTCAGTTTGGGTAAAGTATAAATCTAAAAACTCGATAACAGGAAACTTGGAGCCTGCCGAGATGGAGGTATTGATGAAGGTGGTGCCTGCCCAAGAGGCGGTATTTGCAGGTGGTAACAAAGCCATTATGGAATATTTGAACGAAGGAAGTTCGGATGAAATGGTGAATTACCTTAGAGAGCATATTAAAAGCGAAAAGTTTGCTTTAGAAATGCCCAAAATAATGTTTACCGTAAGCATTAATGGCCAGGTTGAAAATGTAAAGCGTACTGGCAGTTACGGTGATACCCAGATAGATAAAATGCTGGAACAATTAATTAGCGAAATGCCTCAATGGCAAGCAGCTCAAAATAGTGATGGACAAGCCGTTACCCAAAGTTTTGAGTTTAAACTGGGGGTATTGGGGTGTTAATGGGGTAAACCGTTTTAAGCTCAGGTATTTGGAATAAAACCCCAAACTTAAATGGGTAGTTTTAAGACTTTTTAAAACCATGTACTTTTTTGGGGAAGCTTACAACAAATACTAACCCTCGAAAAAAGGATGGACAAAGAAAAATAAAATAGAAATTAAGGCCGTTTTCAGTTGGATTTTAGCACAGTTCTTTGTTTAAAAGGATACTGTCCCAAAAAGGGTTTCTCTCTAAAGTACTTCTTTAAAAAATTCACTCAAAAAATCGCTTTCCCCAGAGCAAACCCGGGTTCGTCAACACGGCATTCATTTTTGGCCTATCGGCAAAACGAATGCTTAGTTATTGTATGCAGTTTTTTTTATTCTTCACAATGCAAATAGTTTGTCAAGGCCAATTTCCATGATTCTTCGCTATCAAATTCTTCAACAAGCCCATTTCCTTCGTTATCCATAAATGCTTGAATTCCATGTTGAATCATATATTTTGGAAAGTAATTTGGTATTCCAATTTGTCGTATAGCTTTACATACTTCAGTTAGTTCCTTGGAACCTTTTTCGAGTGTGTTATTAAGACTACTAATCAAAGATTCTTTGTCTTTCTCCTCTATGTTCATCAGGATATTTTGCTGAAGGACTGATAAGCCTTGATGGGCACTTTTGTCTTTTACTCTGTAAGTATCATAAGTCCCATATACTCCTGAAATGGCAAAAAGTTTTGCAGCCTTGTCAAAGTCTTTTAATTCAATGCATTTTCCCATTCCTGTCAATATATCGGCAGGGTTATGTTCATTAGTCACTTCTGATAATTCAATACAACCACAAGGATTTGGAGATTCTAAATTGCCTTCAGCTTCTATTGAATTTATTTCTTGAGCTTGAATATTATTCATTCCAAAAGTCATCAATGCGAGAAATAATATTTTCTTCATTTTCTGGTTTTTTTATTGTTCGTTAAGATACATCCCTTACACTAAATTAGTTTCTAACCTTATTGATTGTTCTCCGCCCGGCTGAGCCATTCGGACGGGTTTAGTTCTTAATTCATTTTCGTTAAAGTAACCTAAAAATATATTTCTATAAAATACCCGCCAAATTCCATTTCCTGTCTCTAAAGCACTTCTTTAAAAAATTCACTCAGAAAACCGCTTTCCCCATAGCAAACCCGGGTTCGTTAACACGGCATTCATTTTTGGCCTATCGGCAAAACGAAGGCTTAGTTATTAGGGCTAGTTTTTTTCCTTCTTATCTATTTTTAATTCGTTCAAGTCAACTGTTAAATCATATTCATTTTCACTCGAATAGTCATAACAATGATAAATTGTTAAGCCTTCGGTTATCTCATTTTGGTCTTCTGTCGAAATAGAACCGTTACAACTTTCATAAACAAATTCTTCAGAATACACGAGACTGTTGTTCTTGTCAAATTCAAGCATTAAAAATCCCTTTTCTAAACCTGCTCCGCACATTCCTATTGCATAAAGCCTTGAACCATGTTCATATCTCAAAACATACTTTCCTGCCCTATGCGCCACTAACTCAAAGTTCCATGTCCAACCACCAAAATTGTGAAGGTTAAAAGCCATTGTTGAATCAAGTAATAAATATTCGTTCACATTCAGAATGGATATATCATCCTGATTTAATATGACTTCAAGGTTTTTGCTTTCATTCAACCAAAAGTTTCCGCTATCAAATAAGACAAACTTCTCTTTATAGTCTTTTAGCTTTTCGTAGTACTCCATGTCTTCCCAATGATTGCTTTTCATTTCCCTAAAGCTCAGAAGTTCGTTGCTTTTGGTTGTGTCATTGAAGTGGTAAAGTGTTAGCTTTGGATAGTTATAAAGACCTGTCAAAGGAATTTTGGTTTTCACCTTGTCGTAATAGTACCAACCTTCAACAGAGTACACGCCTGCATGATAGTTTGAAATCTGGTTGTATTTCAAGTAAATCGTTATTGGATACTTGTCAATTTGGCCATTAAATAGCTTGTCCTGAACTACGATTTTTTCTACTCGCGGGTAATTGTCTTGTGCGAACGAGAAGGTCGTTAACAGGATAAATATGAATGTTGTAATGTGTTTCATTTTTTAATTAAGCCCAACAAGTTAGTAAACGTAACTCAGTTACGTTTATATTTCCTTTATACTGCCTCAAATATAGCACATGTACATAATGTATTACATAGATAAAAGGAGGTTCTCAATGTACGTAGCTTCTAAGTAAAGCCCTTAAGCTTTTTCAAATCGATCGCGGGGTTTAACCAAGCTAAACAACGGGCTTTGCGGCCATGAGGCTTTTTATTTGCGAGAAACGTTTAAAAAAAAACGGAAGGACAAACACCGGCAACGGCCAGATGCGTTTTGGGCGAAGGCATTGAAAACCTACCATTTACACTTAAGGTATCTGTGTGGCAACGCACAAAAAAGCCCCCTACACTAGGCAGGAGGCTCATTATAAAAATTAGGAGTAGGTAAATACGGTTATTGCTTTACAATAATTTGGTTTTGTACTAGTCCATCTTCACCTGTTACACTTACAAGGTAAGCACCCGGGGCAAAATGACCTATATTTAGCACAAACACATTTTTACCACTGTTGGCCTCTAGCGTTTGCGTACTAAGTATTACTTGTCCGTGCAGGCTGTGTACCGTTAATTTTAAATCTTCGGATGATTGACTTACATAATCAATAAACAATTGCTCACCCGCTGGGTTAGGGTACATTTTTAAGGTATTGATTGCCGCTCCTTCGGTTAAACCTACTGCACTGGTTACGTTTAGCTTTACGGATTTATCATCTGTAATAAAACGATCACTGGCTCTAAAAACTACTAAGTAAGGGTCTTCTCTTAAATCTCCTGTTTGGGGAGTCCAAGTAAGGGTTCCTTTAACCTCTGAAGTACTTTTTTTACGAGTAAAGCGTGCATTGCTATTGGCCATCTGAAAAATCTCGCCATAAGCTTCAATAAACACAGGGCGGCTGGTATCGGTATGCGTAGCCACCATTTCTAAGCTAAAGCTTTGGCCTTCGGCTAAATCAAACGAAAAGTGATTGTTACTGTCCTTAGGCATAGAGCTTAAACCGCTCCAAGTTGGGAACCCCCCCGTAGGGCTTACCACAATAAATTGCATATCACGTCTAATTTCGCCAATCCAATTGCCATCACGGTATTGATCTACTAATATAGAAGCTACATGGTTTCCGAGCATATTGGCCGTCCAAGAGATTGTACCTGTAATAGGATCTATGCTAAAAGGATTAGTTGGATCGGAAGAAGGATCAGTATAACCTGCACAGTACAAGCCAACATCGGTTAGCGGTGTATCAATACTCCAATAAAGTGAATCACCATCTAAATCAAAGGGTAGGGCATTGTATTGCCAAGGTGTGTTTTGAGGTAGGTAAATGGCGGCAGGTACCAAAAAGAAAGGGCTTGAGTTACCTACCGAATCTAAAATTACAGAAGTTTGCAGTAGCATGTTGTCGCCCAGCGGATTGGCTAAATTTTGAATAGCCGCATTTCTACAGCAATTTCGCCAAGAGATATTCCAAAGACCCAAACTGGGGAAAGTTACCGTATCTACAAATAGATATATTTCTACTCCATAGGGATACATCGGTAAAAGGTTACCCGAAATAATAGAATCGTAAGGAACTGTTCGCATAAAATTTTGATTATTGGGGCCATCAAATTGAATATTGGCAGCTGTGGTCATTTGAATACCTACCGTATCGCGATAAGCAATTAATGTGACAACGTGTTGGTTGTTTCCAATATCTAAGACAGTTATTTCACCACCCATAAGGTGGGTAGCCTGCGCTGAAAAAATGGCCGAAAGACCAACAAAAAGAGATAGGATAAACTTTTTCATAAGATTGATTTTTTAATTGATGGATGGAAATTAAGATAATTAAATGGTACTAAAAGCGGTAAATTAGTTATCACCTTATTTGCTGAGTTAACGGTAATTAGGAGAAAATGGTGGGATAAAGTTCTAAAAATGGCTGGTATATTTACAAGGTACGGTACTTTTGTACTTTTAAAAATATGGAAAACAGCAAGCCCACAAATCCCCAAGCCAATAACCCTTTGCATGGTGTAAAGCTGGCCGATATTTTAGAGTTACTGGAGCGCGAATTAGGCTGGGAAAAAATGGGCGATTTAATTGATATTAGATGCTTTAACAATAAGCCATCTATTAAATCGAGTTTAAGCTTTTTGCGCAAAACACCTTGGGCTCGTACTAAGGTTGAGGAGCTGTACTTACGCCAAATAAAGGCCAAGTAAAGATTTTTAAAAGGCTTAAATAAAGCATTTTGCTTTGCGGTTTCTGTGAACCAGAGCCGTAGCTTTGCCGCAGCGAATTATTTCTAATTTTTAGCACTGCCCATGTCATTTACCGCTCTAGGTCTTTCCAAGCATTTTCAGCATGCGCTGGAAGCTCAAGGTTATAAAACTCCGTATGCTATTCAGGCGCAAGCCATACCTGTAATATTAAAAGGAGAGGATGTTTTGGGTATTGCGCAAACCGGATCGGGCAAAACGGCCAGTTATGTGCTGCCATTATTGAGCAGTTTAAAATTTAGCCGTACTAAAAACAGGTTGGTAAATGGTTTGGTTTTGGTGCCTACGCGTGAATTGGCGCAGCAGGTGCTTGATGTGTTTCATTCCTTTGAATCGAGCCTCCCACAGCGCGTACAGGTACAGGCAGTATATGGCGGTGTTTCGATTAACCCACAAATGAAAAATTTGTTTGGCGTAAATATTCTAGTAGCTACTCCGGGTCGTTTGTTAGAGTTGGTACAGGCCAAAGCCTTAGAGCTGGGTGAAGTGCAAAGCTTGGTGCTGGATGAGGCGGACAAAATGCTGAATATGGGCTTTAAGGAGGAGTTAAATCAAATTTTAGATTTACTTCCGGCAAAGCGTCAAAACCTACTGTTTTCGGCTACCTTAAGCACCGATTTACAGAGCATTACGCAAGTAGTGCTGCGTAAGCCTAAGGTTATTAAAATTGAAATAGAAGATGCCAATTTTGTAGATCAAATAAAGCAAACAGGCTACTTTGTGCCGGCCGAAAAAAAGGGACCTTTACTACGCTATATTATTAAGGAGAATGATTTTAAGCAAGTATTGATTTTTACTTCCTCCTATTATCAAGCTGATAATGTGGCCGATAAGCTGCGTAAAAACGGTGTGCAAGCTTCGGCTAGCCACAGTAAAAAAAGTATGCATGCCCGTAAGGAAGCACTGCGTAAGTTTAAAGAAGGTACGCTGCGTGTTTTAGTGGCCACCGATTTGTTATCCAGAGGTATTGATATTGAGTTTTTACCCTGTGTTGTAAATTATGATTTACCCCGCTCACCCAAAGATTTTATTCATAGAATTGGCCGTACAGGTAGGGCAGAGGCTACCGGAGAGGCTATTGTATTGGTAACGCCAGAGGATAAAGCCCACTTTAGAGTAATCCAAAAAAAGATGGGAAAGTGGGTAACTATGATTGATAGCGAAAATATAAGTTTAAAAGGTTTTTAGATTTTATAACCCTAGCCTTACCGCCCGTATTTAAGAATTACTTTTGCCACAAATATCAGCACTATGTCCAGTTTTCAAGATTTTAACCTTAGCACCCAGCTTCAATCAGCTATTGATGAGTTGGGCTTTAGTCAGCCTACACCTATTCAGCAAGAAGCCTATTCGGCTGTGCTCTCAGGAAAAGACCTGGTGGGTATTGCGCAAACTGGTACTGGTAAAACTTTGGCTTACTTGCTGCCTATAGTGCAAAGCTTAAAGTTTTCTAAACAAACCAATCCGCGTATATTAATATTGGTACCAACGCGCGAATTGGTATTGCAGGTAGTTGAAAACATTGAAGCCATAACCACCTATATTAATTTGCGTCCCTTGGGTGTATATGGTGGTGTAAATATTAATGCCCAATCGCAATTGGTGGCGCAGGGTTGCGATATATTAGTGGCTACTCCAGGCCGTTTATACGACTTGGCCGTTACCAGAGCGGTGAGCTTAAAAAGTATTCAGCGCTTGGTGATTGATGAGGTGGATGTAATGCTGGATTTAGGATTTAGGTTTCAGCTTACCAATATTTTTGATCATTTACCCGAGCGCAGGCAAAACATTATGTTTTCGGCCACCATGACGGAAGATGTGGATACCTTGCTGGATGACTTTTTCTTTACCCCCAAACGAATTGCTATCGCGCTAAGCGGAACCCCTTTAGACAATATAGCCCAGCAGTGTTACCCCGCTAAAAACTTTTATACCAAAGTAAATTTGTTGGCTCACCTGTTAAAAGACAAAGCTGAATTTGCCAAGGTGTTAATTTTTGTTCCCAATAAAAAAAGTGCCGATAGGTTATACGAAGCCTTGCATGAGCATTTTGCATCGCAGCTAAGCGTTATTCACTCTAACAAAACACAGAACTACAGAATACGCTCTATTGAAGATTTTGACAGCGGAGTAAGTCGCCTTTTAATATCTACGGATGTGATGGCGCGTGGATTGGATTTAGATCAAATTACGCATGTTATTAATTTTGATGTACCGCGCTATCCCGAAAATTACATGCACCGTATTGGCCGTACGGGTAGGGCAGCGCATGAGGGTAAATCTATTCAGTTGTACACCGAAGGTGAGTTAGAACGAAAGGAGGCTATTGAGGCTTTAATGGATTATCAAATACCCCAACAAGATTTTCCAGAAGAGGTGGAGGTTTCTAAAAGGCTTACGCCCGATGAACAGCCCAAGGATGGTGACACTAAAAATCCACATCGAAATCGCAAAGCCAAATTGCACGTAAGTGGCGATAGTTTTCATGAAAAAAGTGATAAAAACCAAAAGACCAATCAAGGAGGTTCGTACCACCGTGAGTTAGCCAAAAAGTACAAAAAGGCCAAAACCAGAGGTGATAAAAACGCAAATAGAAGGAAGAAGGGCTAGGATAGGCCCTCACCTAAAAAAGGACTTTCAAAAGAAAAATAAAATAGGAATTAAGGCGGTTTTTAGTTGGGTTTTAGCACAGTTCTTTGTTACCAGCTTTTTATTTTAATATTTCTTTCATTTTTTTCAGTTGTTCAATAGGGTCTTTTGTTTTACTATCCTTGTCAAATGAAGAATTCCCCAAGTCCATTATTTTTGGAATATGGGTGTTTAAAAGTGTTACTTGTTCTTTTATTCGTTCAATTTCTACTTTCAGTTTATCTTCATCCGTTGTTACTGTATTTTTCTTGCTTTGAATACGACCAATTAGAAAATCTGTAACTCGTAAGGCTGTTAGACGATTTCTGGCTTTAATATATTGAGATACAAATCCTCTCGCTAGATTTAGAAAGATTATAATTAAAAAAATAAATGCCGCTGAAATTGATATTCTGATGGTTAAAATTGAATAGAATCTTAAGTTGGGTTCGTGATAGAAAAACTTCAAAAGCTTTTCAGAAAATGGATTAGATGTCGTTAGGATACAAAGTAAAATAACCATTAATGTTACAGCTCCTATTATTGCAACCACCGCAGACCAAGAATATTTTCTTAGTTGGGTGATTGAATCTAAAGACATATCTCGCATATCTTTTGAATATAATCCGAATTTGTCTCTCAATTCAATTATTAAATCATCAAGTTTGCTTTTTTCGTGATTAATTTTATCAATTTCTGATTCAGTACTTGATTTGTTTGATTCTAATTCTTCAATTTCACCTTCCAAATCAGCTTTCTGAGTTTGTAATGTAGCAAGGTCATTAGAAAGTGTTTCTTTTGTAGGTGTATTAGTTTGAATGTATGAGTCAAGCTCTGCCTTTTGTCCTGTTAAGGTTCCGATTTCAGTAGTTAATGTTTGTCTCTGACTACCATTTGTTGTTATAAAGGTTTCTAGTTCAGATTTTGTAGCTTCTAATGTTTCAATTTCAGATTGAATGTCATCACGTCTTGTGACTAAACTTTCTAAATCAAGTATCTTAGATTCTAAGTCAGATACTTTAGCTCGTTTTTCTCTTATGAGCCTATTAAGGTTGTTCTTTTCTTTATTTAAGTCTGAACTCATATTCTAAGTTTTAAGTACTGCCAACTAAGGGCTAAACAACATGTTGTTTATATCCCCTATATATTAACTTCAAAAAAACCAGTGGCAATACGTGTTTATTGCAAACTTGATTCAATGATGTAAATGTAGAACGAAACAATCAAAACTAGTTTGGCTACTGCTAATTATCGAAAATGATTTTAGAAGAAGCAAAAAGCAGGGCTACAGACGCATTGGGTATTTAGTTCTCGGGTTTTAAATTAAAGCGAACAGAATGAGGCTAGTCATCCCGCTAAGGCGAGTACATTCTCAATCTATACGGAGCATGTGCGATATCATAGGTTGACACTACGTTTATGTGCATTTGCTTATTTAGACTTAGGTTTGTTTTTAAGGATAAGTAGTAAGAAAGAGGAGAGTTATGGAAATAACTTAATAAGGGGGAGCTCTTATTGATAATTGGTACATCGTTGCAAATTGATGGGTACCTTTTGAAGTTAGAGTAATAAGTGTTTCCCTTTGTATCAGTAAACTAATAATAAACATGAATTTATTTAAAGGTTGGATAGGAGAAATGAAAACCGCTTTCCATTTGTGGTTATGGTTGCCCAGCACGCGATACCGTAGATTTCATAATATCATCCTTCCATCAAAAAGTGGTACCACACAGATAGATCACCTTATTGTTTCCGTTTACGGCCTATTTATAGTAGAAACAAAAAATAAAAAAGGTTGGATTTACGGTTCTGAAAACCAAGCTAAATGGATACAAGTTTTATACAGTAAAAAATATTCATTTCAGAACCCACTTAGGCAAACGTATAGGCAAAAGAAGGTGCTGTCTCAGTTTCTCAACCTAGATGAAGCCAGCATTCAAACAGTGATTCGCTTTGTAGGTGATTGTAAGCTAAAAACTAAGTTGCCTAAAAACGTTAGAAAATCTGGAGTAAGTAGGTATATCAAACGATTTCGAAAGCAGATTTTATCGGAGGAACAAGTCTACAGAATAATTGAAACCATCGAGGTACATTTATCTGAATCTACGCTTACCAGTAGAGATCACAGAAAATCGTTGCGCAAAAGACATTCTTCAAAAACCCATTGCCCTAGGTGTGGCTCCAGCCTAGTTAAACGAACAGCCAAAAAAGGAGCTAATGCAGGCTCCCAATTTTGGGGCTGTGAAAATTATCCAGCATGTAGGTTTTCGAGAGACCTATGACATTAGTTTAGAGGGTTAAAAAAACGTGGCAGCCTGAGGTTTGGTGACAGTTACTAAATACATTTGTAAACGTCCCATTTTTAGCATAGTTCTCCGCTTTGCTTTGCTTTCCCTTCGTTTAGTTTGGGGAGTTGAGTCCCAGTTTGTTTCCTTCAGTATCTAAAAACAATGCAAAAAACCCATTTTCATCTGCATGAGCGGTTTTAGGCAGTATTATTTTCCCTCCATTTTCTTCTACCTTATCAAGAATATCCTGAAGATTATTTCCAGCATCAAGATACATAGTGGTACCGTCTGCAGAAGGCTGATATCCTTCCGCTTTCATTATAACTCCGGTAACCATTTGTCCTTCATACGGAAATATTCCCATTTCCATTCCGGGTATTTCCATTTTTTCAATGTCAATGCCTAAAATAGCTTCGTAAAATGTAATGGCCCGTGAAATATCCGCTGCCGGAATTTCAAAAAGGGAAATAAAACTTTTCATATCAGCTGCTATTTGTTCTTCATTAGTGGCTGCTTTTTCTGCTTCTTGATGAGGTTTATTTTGATTATTACAAGCTATAAAGCTAAAGGCAAGTAATACGGCTGCTCCTAGTAAGTTTGTTTTCATTTTTAGGGTTTAAATTAATGATACGAAGTTAGTTTGTGGGTGAAGGTTAAAATTGTAAAAATGCGACATGTAATTTATCCATAGAAAAGGGCAGAAAGAGCCATGTTTTCATTTTCTAAAAACTCCTTTGGGTTAGTTCCTGTAAACTCCTTTTTTAGTCGTTCCAAATTTTCCAGACTCTTGTAAAAATGACTTGAGTTTACTTCAAATGTTTGGCGAATTAGCTCTTTAGATATAAATTGATTTATGCCAGTTACATAGAATTCTTTACAAGAGGTGTGTTCTTTTTCTTCGCTATTATTTACATAGCTTATTTTTAGGTAAATAGGTTTTTCTTTTTCAAAGTAATACTCTGTTATGGTTGTAGATTTATAGTCGGGATAAAGGTTTTTAACCACCATTATTTTTAGTTCCTTTTTCTGGGTGTAAATAGTGGTTTCTTGGTTTAAGGACGTATCTGTACTCGCTAAGGTTTGTACCTTAAATTTAGCCCTCTTGTTATTTAGCCCTTTTACCTTAGTACCAATTTGTTGCACCAACTGCTTGTCATAAAGAGCCATAGTATAAACGTTCTTTTTTTCGGAAGAATCTGCATTGGAAGAATAGTAGAAAAGATAGTTAAGCTGCTTCTTAACTTTTAGTAAGATAACCGTCATTTTGTAATCAACCATTTTTGAATAAAGCACTTCAAAAGGTTTGTCTTGTATCTTGGAAAAGTAATAAGAGGCCACCGCATTGGGGTTGTTTGGTAATTCGTTTCTCGGCTTTATCCATTCCAATAGGTTTGTATATGTTTTACTTTCTTCAAAGTTGCGGTCAATCGAATCTGCATAGCTAACATTCTTTTTATCTTGGTAAATATTGCCCTTATTTTTTACCAAGTTGATTTGACCATTTCTTCTATCAATATAATACAGGCCAATATCCAAAGGAAAAACATCTTTTGCCGTTTGCCCATCACATTCTTTAGTGTAGGTAACACTTTCAATTACAAACTGGATATGATCGCTACCCACCAAATGAAACTTACCGATTGAAGAAACAAAACAATCATTGCCACAAGGTGCGGTATAGTAGCTGTGAAAATAGTTGCTATCTGTTACCGATATAATGTTGCCGTAATTTTTCCAGGGATCTTCGCTAAGAGGGGTGAGGGTGTATTCTAGGGTTAAAGAATCGGTAATTAAATGGTTTATTTTCCAATTACCTTCAATACCCTGCGCATTAAGCTGGCTAGCTGTAAAGACTATGAAAAGTAGCGTTAATGAGCGTAACATGGTGTTATAAAATGGATTAACACAATACTAAACGTTTGTTATCTACAGAATTTATATCGGTAATAGATTTGTTTATAATCGATTAGAGTTTTGTCAATCTTATTCATTTCAATTATATACAATTCCGTTAATTCAAGTGATTTGTCGCAATTCCCTATCGACCTATAATTACTTCCTAAATTCCACAAAGCAGAAAGATTTTTATAGTGTTTCCAGCATTGTTCATTGTATTTAATGCAAATTTCAAGGTCTTCCTCTTTTTTCCACTTTAAGTACCGATGGTAATAGGTCCAAGCATAATCATACAAGAACTCTTCTTCGCCATTGATGATATCAAATTGAGCGATACTATCAACAAATAATTGATTAGCACGTAACTCTAGGGAGTCCATTTTGCCACAAGATGCGGTGTAGTTAGCACGTAACTTTAAGTAGTTAATTTGTCCTAATGCTGTAATTGAGATAAAAAGGCAAGTTACTAAGGTTAAGGTATTTTTCATGTTTTTTGGAATGTTTGCTACCACTCCTTGGGAATGCGTTTACTTATGTAGTAGTATAGACGGGAGCAGGAGGGATACTTTATCTAATTAGCACAACCTTCCCTTTTAGTTCTTCGCTGCTGGTTTTTAGTCGGTACAGATACACATCTTCTTTTGCGGCTTCGCCATCAAAGGTGCCATCCCAAAAATCTTGGTAGGGATTGTTGGTTTCGAATACGAGTTGCCCCCAGCGGTTAAAAATGGCGAAATGGGCAAAGTCATCGCAATCATTTCCAACTACCATAAACTGCTCGTTTAACTCATCGGCATTGGGTGTAAATGCGTTGGGGATAAACGTTTGTTGAAACAAATCTTCAATATAAATATTGAAGGATTTATCATAAACGGAAGAACACAAACTATCGGTAATAGTAAGCTGTATGCTATTGGTACCCAACACCGAATTGTGGATGGAAGGATATGGCCCTAAATAGGTTAGGCCATTTATGATCCATCTATAACTAAAACGAGCTCTTTCGTTTTGATGCGTAATGGAAAATGGGTTTTGCTTGCATTGCGTTACCTCAATATGGGTATTGGGAATTTTGGAGGTGTCGTTAAACTCAACAATGGTGGTTAAAGTATCTATCCTATTGCAAATAGTATCAGTAGCAAATAGTTCTACCGTATAAACACCATTGCTTGGGTAGGTATGTTGGATACTTTTTCCTTGCCCTTGTTGTCCATCGCCAAAGTTCCAATGGTAGAGGTGGGCTAAATCACTTTGGGCATCAAAGTCGGCTTTAAAATCTTTGCTGCAACCAATAAAGTTTGCAGCCAAAGTACTATTAGTAGGAGTTTTGGGATTGAATAAGGTGGTGTAGCTGGTGTCCGATATACCGCAAAATGTATCAGTAGCTACTAAGGTTACTTGGTACCGTTGCCCTGCGGCAAAACTATGAACGGGTTCAAAATCGGTGCTAGTAGTGCCGTCTCCAAAAAACCATTGGTAATTTTGACTTCGAAGGCTGTGGTTGGTAAAAGTCACTATCAGGGAATCACATACGGTATCTACATTTAGCGAATAATCAATAATTGGAACGGAACGTACCGTAAAGTTGAAATCTATTTTAATAAGACCCAAATTACAATTACCGGTAGGTTTGGTGGGAGAGTAACTGCCTGGTGTAGTAGGGAAGCTACCACTTGAGCAACCTGCACAAACTGCCTGGTACATTATTCCATCGGGACTAAAACGGCTTGTTCCACCATCTACATGCTCTTCAGAGCTACCACCAAAATAGGAGGCAAATTTTAAACCTTGGGCATCAGGGTCCAGCACCATAAAATAAAAGTCATCTCCGTTACTAGTACTATCAAAGGCATCGGCAGAGGTGGGTAAACCTTTAGTGTTGCCTCTTTGGTTTTGCTTGGCTAATTGATTAGCAGCACCATTCCATCCACTTAGGTAAATGTTAAGGCAGTTATCTACCATAAAAGCCGAGGGTACTAAGTCGTATTTATTTTGCCCGCTGCCCACTTGCGTGCTCCAAAGGAGACTGTTGAGTTGGCTGTCGTATTTCTGAATAAATTGCCTTGAGCCGGGGTTGGCATACTTTCCGTTGCTAATAGCTAGGCTATCGTCCGATTGACCCACTACGTATATGTTGCCTAGTTTATCTTTGTCAATAAAAAATGCCTGAGTAATACCACTGTCGCCAATATAGGTGCCTTTTAGGGCTGCCCCCGATGCGGCATTAAACGTGGCAATAAATCCATCGTAACTGCCACCATGTACTGCTTGCCATGCGGCAGAGTGGGTAAATAGGTTACTGCTTCTTGTGGAGCCGCAAACTATAATTTTACTGCCATCGTACTTCATGGAGTAACCGGTTTCATTGCCGTTTCCTCCCACGTAAGTGCCCCATAAAAGCTGACTAAGATTGCTATTAAAGGTTACTAATATGGCATTTTGAGTACTGTCGTTGTGGTTTACATTTCCCGCGTTAAGCGGCAAGTTGGTGCTTAAGCTACTGCTAAATATGGCTATTTTACCTTGATCTAAAAGGGCAATTTCACCACGGTTATTATCTCCATAATTTAAAGCAGACCGCAGGTTAATACCATCGCCCAAATCTCCTCCCAAATAGGTGCAGCCTAAAAAAGCGGTTCCATCGCTGCTAAGCTTGCAAATAAAAATATTGGAGCCATTAGCATAAGTATTAATGTGGGTTTTAAGTGCTGGTCCATTGGAATAAATACTTTGATAGGCATTGCTTAATACCGGAAAATCATTAGACCCTGTATTTCCTAAAATGTGTAATTCACCTTGGCTATTTACCACCATGCTATGAGGAGCCTCTTCTTGGGTTCCTCCCAAATAAGTGGCGTAAAGAGCACTGTCTCCATGTTTTGAAAATTTGGTGATACTAATATCGTAACCTCCGCCACCCATGCCACCTTGAACCACACCTAAGGAAGTGGGGTAGCCCATGCCGTATGTTATACCACCGCCATAGCTGTGCCCTTGGTTGTCGTAGGTAGCTGTGTAGCCAAAATTTATAATGGTGCTGCCAGAGTAGGTGGCAAAATCAAGAATAGGATCAATAACTATAGGAATGTTGGGCGCGTAAGTACCAAAACTAAAACCGATGCTCTTTTTACGAACTTCATAATTGCAGGCTACAGGTATTTTTTGTCCGTTAATAAGCTGATAGGCCAAGGGAATCCACTCATAAACCTCACCCAAACCCGTATTTAAAACAAGTCTGCCATTTTGTACGGTAGCGGATTTCAGTCCATGATAAGTCATTTCAATTTTAGGAAGGCTTTTAAGGTTGTTAACTACAATATCGTATTTCAAAAAGTCATCTTGCGAATAGTAGTTTACTTGAACCCCTGGGTACACTTCTTTTACTTCTAGTAGGTTAAACAAGGGTACCTTCGATTTCCAATTATCGGGGTTATTACCCAAAAAATAATTGTGATATATACTTGCTGCTTGCTTGCCAATATGTTGGCTATGTTTAGCCTGCGTGTTATTCCAGCGCATTTGGTAGGCCACCTTTTTACGCAAAGAAGGGTCTTCTCCATGGTGGTGATGTTCGGAATGATCGTGGTCGTGCGACTCGGGGTTTGACTCCAAAAGATAAGCCGTATAGCCTGTTTTTTCAAAGAACAGGGCGCCTTGATTTAGATTGCATTTAAAGACAAAATCGCCTTCCCATTGCCCCATATTTGGGATAAACTGGGCTTGTCCAAATCCTGTTAAGGATATTAGAGTCAGTGCGATAGAGAAAAAGACGTAGTTTTTTAAAGGCATATTTGAGCCACTCTTTACAACCTCCTAAATTAAGATACTTAAATAGATTATGCCGTAAATATTTGGAGTAATGAGTAAACGAAGCCTTACTATATTATTCGTTTAGCAAAATAGCCTTAAAAAGGGTGGGTTTTCCAAGGTGGTTTTTAGAAGCAATTAAGTACTCTTTTTCGGCTGGTTTTATGCGCAGCTTCTTTTCAATTTCGTTGGCTTTTAAGCCATAATTACGAGCAATTATATTGTATCTACTTCCTTTTAGGCTTTTATCGTTGGGGCTATGTTCACTAAGTATTTCAAACTGCTTTCCCGGAAAATTAACTTCCCATTGTTGATTGGTGTAAAGGTGACTATTGGGGTTTAGTTTATCCAAACCAAAACTTATTGCGAGCTCGTCTTGCAACCCAGCTTTTAATATAGATGTATTGGGTTCGTAAAGATATTTCTCCGTTTTAGAAATAGTGGGCTTCTGGGTGTTTATCTTATTAAAGTCATACTCGTATAAGTCTGTCTTGTCTGGCTGAATATTAAAGCATTTGATGACTGTATTGTCATGCTTTTTGTGCAAGAGATAATTCACTTCCTTACATTCATTTTTAACGCTTACCACCCAAATTTCACGCACAAATTTAAGTTGACTTACGGCTAAGCTAATGTCTAGCATAGGACTCGTTTTAATCAAACAGCTTCTCTCATCATTAACCAAATCATCTAGCATTTTGGTAACATTGGGGAGGCAATCGGCTAACGCAAAAACTTTATTTTTTCCGTCATCTCTTCTGTAAGGATCCACCATCACAAAGTCCGCGTCACTCTCTTTAAGGAGGTTTCTGCCATCTCCATTTCTAACGGTAATTCCACTGTTAAGTGCTTCAAAGTTTAGCGCGGCAATTTGAGCTAAATCTGAGTTTTGTTCTATGTAGGTCGTTTTTTTAAACGACTTTGAAAGGTAATAGGCATCCACACCAAAGCCACCAGTAATGTCTATTAGTTGTTTTCCATCAACCAGGCTCGCTTTAAGCTGTGCAGTAGCTTGCGAAGAGCATTGCTCAACGGCCAAACCGCTAGGCCAAATAATGCCGTTGGTTTGAGCCCATAGAGGTAACTTTTTTTGTGCTTTTTGCAAAGCGGCTACTTGTGATATTAGCAATTTGCGATGCGGTAGTTTGCTCCACTGCAAGGCCAGTGTACTTGCTTTTATGCTCAAATTATCTTTAATAAGCTGAGCGTTTTGCCTTATAAGTTCAATTTCTTGAGATGTCAATTCAACGCACCATTTTTAAAAACAAACTCCACTAAGTTGGCTCCCATTTGCAGGGCCAGAAGTCGTTTTTCGGGAGGGTCGTTGTGTACCTCTTCATCTTCCCAACCATCACCTAAATCACTTTCCGTGGTATATAAAAGCACTAGTCTATCTTCCCAAAAAACACCTAAAGCTTCTGGTGGTTTTTTATCGTGTTCATGTATTTTGGGTAAGCCATTTTTAAACTCAAACGTCTGATGAAAAATAGGATGGGAGTAGGGTATAGGTTTTAAAGAAGTTTCTGGAAACATACGAGCAATTTCACTTCGTACATATTTATCCATTCCGTAATTATCATCAATATGTAAAAAACCACCAGCCAACAAGTAACTTCTCAAATTGGCAATTTCGCTTTCGCTGAAAACAACATTTCCGTGGCCCGTCATATGTACAAAGGGGTACCTGAAAACGTCCACCGAGCCAGCCTCAACAACTGCATACTTTGGGTCAATTTTAGTGTTTAACTTGTTGTTACAGAATAAAATGAGATTATTAAGGGAGGTGGGGTTTCCATACCAGTCGCCACCACCACTGTATTTAAGTACCGCAATTTGATAATCGCCTTGTTGACCTAAAAGGCCAAAACAAAACGTATAAAGTAGGGTGAAGAGTTTTAGTTTATTCATTTTTCAAAAGTACTTAAGTTGTTAGATTTAACAATCTGAATTTCGAAAACTCATAGAATGATACGTTTAATAAATAGCAAGTGAGTTATGGTGGTTTATAGCTGCATATTAAAAATGGAAGTTTAAATTTGAATGTAACGCAACCCAAGCGGTAGTAGGTAACATCTTCAAATTACATTTTTTGTTTTCAATGATTGTTTTTAAGCCAACCCTCTGCCGTACTTTTTCGTAATTTATTTAGAATCACAATTCCTACCTTATGTTCTATAGTAATTTTTATAAAACTGTATTTTTAAGTTTAATGGTGTTTTTTGCCAGTGGGCAAACTAGCACTGTAGCCACCTTTACGGGAGGTAATGCTAATTCTGATTTCAACTTTAACCCAGATACTTCTAGTGAGTCAACTTGCGCTACTACTTTGTTGGTAAATGTGCCTACAGGACGCTTTGTGACTTCTGTAGATGTAGAATATGATTTTACAGCAACAGGTACGGCTTGGATGATTGAGCAGAAATCGTATTTGGAATGTGTAACTAAAGGGACAAAAGAGGGAAGTGTGAGTAACGGCCCAGCGCAAAATATAGCCGGTACACATGCTTATACCAGAACGGGCTTGGCGTTAGCAAACGGTTTAGTGCCTACAGGCGGCTTAACTTTTAAGCTACATGCGTTTAGAACATTTGGTGGTGGAGCCTGCAATGCTACTTTCAACTTTATTCCCAATTCTACTTTTAAAGTAACGGTTCATCATATTGCTGCGCCTACTTGTTTGCCGCCAACAAGTTTACAGTTAAACTCAGTTACAGCTAATTCGGCTACTGTAGGCTGGACAACAGGAGGTGCCACTAATTGGCAAATTGAGTATGGCCCTATTGGTTTTACGGTTGGTACCGGAACACGTGTTTCAACAACTACAAACCCAGTAACCCTTACGGGTTTAAATGCTAGCACCAGTTATGAGATAATAGTAAGAGATAGCTGTGGCGCAACGGACGTAAGTTTATGGTCGTCTCGATTGCCCATAAAAACAGCCTGTTCTACTATAAACGCACCTTGGTTTGAAAATTTCAGTAGTGCGGATTGGCAGGCAGGTGGCTTTAATAATAATGGGGCTATAGACACTTGTTTTCAGAGAAATCACGCCAATTTTTTCACTTATATAAGTGGCCCTCCATTATTTGCTTCTAATTTTTCGGGGCCTAGTGGAGATCATACAACGGGCAGCGGTAAATACATTTTTAGCGAAAGGGTAACATTTGGGGTCTTTCCAGCGACTGCGGAAATAGTAAGCCCGGTGATAAACACCAACCCTTTGACTACTCCGGAGTTAAGTTTTTGGTATCACATGTTTGGTGGTGATATAGGAACACTTACGGTAGAAATATCCACAAATGGAGGCGTTAATTATACAACCCTGCAAACCGTTACTGGGCAAAAGCAAACTAGTAAAACAGATCCTTGGAAAGAATCTATAATTAGCTTAGCCAGTTACGCCAACAGCAATGTTACGCTTCGTTTTAGATCAACACAGACTAGCATTGGTGTTAATGGTGATTTAGCCTTAGACGATATCAGTATCCACGAACAACCAAATTGTCCTAAGCCTCAAAATTTAACAGTTAATGCTATTACAAATAATTCAGCCACATTAGGCTGGCAAACAGGAGGGGCTGTTAATTGGAATATAGAATACGGCCCGGTTGGTTTTACGGTTGGTACAGGAACTAAAGTAACTGCCAATTCAAACCCTTTTACCATTACGGGATTGTTGGCCAATACAGGCTACTCTTTTTACGTTCGCGATAGTTGTGGGCCAACGGATGTTTCGGCTTGGCAGGGGCCTACTTCAGATACTACCAAATGTAATCCGGTTTTAGCACCTTATTTTTTGAATTTTAATGGTGCCATTTGGGTGGTGCCTCCTTTTATAAATGACAACGGAAATATTGCCGCCTGTTGGAATAGGGATGTTTCTTTGAATTATCAGTTTAAACCCTCAAATGGGGTAGCAACCGTAACTACTGGACCTGCTAGTGGTAGTGGTAAATTTTTGGCCTCCGAACGCATGTTTGGAGCCACGCAACCTTCGTTAAAAGCTGTTATCGAATCTCGATTAGTAAATACCAGCCCGTTAACTATTCCTGAGCTTTCGTTTAAGTACCACATGTTTGGAGCCGATATTGACTCTTTAGTAGTAGAAGTGAGCAATGGTTTGGTTTGGGCTAGCGAAATGACCTTAACAATGCCCCAACAAACTAGTAAAGCAGATGCCTGGAAAGAGGCTTTTGTAGACCTTAGTGCCTACGCTAACAATACGGTACAGGTTCGATTTACAGCCTATCGCAATAGTACTTTTGCGTTTAACTCGGTAGTGGCTATTGATGATTTTAGCATACACGAACAACCCAGTTGTCCTAAGCCACAGGCATTAGCATTAGATCTTGCTTGGCACGATAAGGTTACACTTTCTTGGTTGAGCGGTGGAGCTAGTAATTGGGAAATAGAATATGGTACAACTGGTTTTACCGTTGGCACAGGAACAAGGGTTCCAGTGTCTACTAATCCCGCTACAATTACTGGATTATCGGCTAATTTAACCTATGATTTTTATGTTAGAGATAGTTGTGGTTTAGGAGATGTTTCTAGCTGGGAAGGCCCCTTAAATGTAAAAACACTGTGTTTGCCATCTGGCATTCCTTATAACAAAGGATTTGGCCATCCATCTTTCAGCCCAGGCACTAACTTTAACGATCCAGGTTCCGTGCATAATTGTTGGAGCAGAAGCAGGGAAGATTTATACGTATGGAAGGGCGGTCCAAATATTTTTGCAAACCCTAACACAGGACCCGATGTTGATCACTCTACAGGAACGGCTGCCGGTAAGTTTATTTATACGCAATCTATCGGCTTTAGTGCCTCAACTCCAATTGTAACTGAAATAGAAAGTGATTTAGCCGATGTTACCAGTTTAACAACACCAGAACTAAGTTTTTGGTACCACATGTTTGGTGCCAATATTGGCGATTTGGAGCTCTTTGTAACTAACGGTAGCACATGGACTTCTGTTTGGACAAAAGTGGGCCAGCAACAAACCAGTGGAGCCACGCCCTGGAAAGAGGCCATTGTAAATTTAGCGGCTTATGCAGGCGATACAATTAGATTAAAATTTGTAGCCACAAAAAGCACAACTGGTAACTCGGCCGAAATTGCTTTAGATGATATAAATATTCATGAGCAGCCTACTTGTCCTAAACCACAAAACTTGGTTTTGGTGGGTATGACCAACAGCACGGCTACGCTGCAATGGCAAACAGGTGGCGCCACCAATTGGCAAATAGAATATGGTGGCCCAGGTTTTACTTTAGGTACAGGAACGGTAGTAAACGCAAACGCCAATCCATTTATACTTACAGGATTAACAGCTAATACCAACTATCAATTTTATGTTAGAGATAGTTGTGGGGCTACGGATGTTTCTCCTTGGCAAGGGCCGGTTAGCGGGCGTACCAACTGCAATCCCATTGCGGCACCGCATTTACAAACTTTTGATGGGTCGGCTTTTACGGTAGGTACTTTCCCTAATTTGGGAGGTATTAACCCTTGTTGGACAAGAGATGCCAGCTTGAATTACGTTTTTAGTCCAGAAATAACCAATACTATATTCAGTTCAGGTCCTTCGGCCGATCATACATCGGGTTCTGGTAAATTTATGTCGGCCTTAAGGCAATTTGGCACGGCTACACCCAGTCAAATGGCAGAGTTTGAATCGCCTTTAATCGATTTAAGTCCATTAACCATTCCTGAGCTTTCGTTTTGGTACCATATGTTTGGAGCAGATATTGATTCCCTTACTGTAGAGGTGTTTGATGGTAATGTTTGGAGCAAAGAAGTTAATCTAGCGGGTAACTCTCATATTTCCAAAACAGACCCTTGGAAAGAAAGAGTGGTAGATATTAGTGCCTATGCGAACGATACCATTAAGGTGCGCTTTAAGGCATATCGCAATTCTACGTTTGCTTTCAACTCAGTAGTTGGTTTGGATGATTTTGATATTCATGAACAACCTACTTGCCCTAAGCCGCAAAGCTTGGTATTACTGGGTATGACAAATAGTACCGCCACACTACAATGGCAAAGTGGTGGTGCCAGTAATTGGCAAATAGAATATGGCGGTCCTGGTTTTACTCTTGGTACCGGAACCATGGTAAACGCTGGTAGCAATCCTTTTACTGTAACGGGTTTAAGCGCCAATACCAGCTATGATTTTTATGTAAGAGATAGTTGTGGGACAACAGATGTTTCGGCTTGGCATGGTTTGGCATCAGGCAGAACAGATTGTAACCCCATTACCGCACCTCATTTGCAAACATTTGATGGAGCCGCATTTACAGTGGGTACTTTTCCAAACCTTGGAGGTATGGATCCTTGTTGGTTGCGAGATGCTTCCTTGAATTATGTTTTTACGCCCGAGATAACCAATACTATATTTGCCTCAGGCCCTTCGGCCGACCACACTTCTGGTTCAGGTAAATTTATATCATCATTGCGCCAATTTGGTACTGCAACACAGTCGCAGGAAGCTGTTTTTATTTCACCCTTAATAGATTTATCACCACTTACAATACCTGAGCTTTCGTTTTGGTACCATATGTTTGGTGTAGATATCGATTCGTTAAATGTATCGGTGTTTGATGGACAAAGTTGGAATAACGAGTTAACTATAACGGGAGGTAGCCATTTATCTAAAACAGATCCGTGGACAGAATCCATTATAAATATGAGCGCTTATGCCAATGACACTGTGAAGGTGCGTTTTAGAGCTTATCGTAATTCCACTTTTGCTTTTAATTCGGTGGTGGGTTTAGATGACTTTGATATTCATGAACAGCCTACCTGTCCAAAGCCAAGTAACTTACAAGTAATGGGTCAAACCGCCAACTCTGTAAGTTTAAGTTGGACGAGCGGAGGGGCTACAGACTGGCAAATTGAATACGGAATAAATGGTTTTACTCTTGGAACAGGAACAATCGTTTCGGCTGGTACCAATCCCTTTACCGTATCGGGTTTAAATTCTTCTACCACGTATGATTTTTATGTACGCGATAGTTGCTCAGCTACAGATAAAAGTGATTGGTTTGGCTTTGTGAGTCAGAGTACAGATTGCCTTCCCGTTTTAGCACCGTATTTCGAAAACTTTGATGGTAATCAGTGGTTAACAGGAGTTAACTTTAACGATACGGGCAGCGTTTCACCTTGCTGGGATCGAACGCCCAATTCCATTTACTTTTGGAAACCAGGCCCGCCTTTCTTTATATCAACTCTTACCGGCCCATCTGGGGATCATACTACTGGGAATGGTAAATATATCTATACTGAAAGTCTAGGGTTTGGAGGGGCTCCTAATACGGCTATTGCCGAAACACCATTTATTGATTTAAGCAGTCTAACAGTTCCTGAGTTGAGGTTTTACTACCACATGTTTGGTGCTACTATTGGAAATCTAAATATTGAAATAGACAATGGATCGGGTTATACTAGCTTAGGTGCTATTACAGGGCAGCAACATACGGCTCAGGCGTTACCGTGGACGGAGCGCGCTATCTTGTTAAGTGCTTATGCTAATGATACCGTTCGTATTAGGTTTAGAGCTGTACGTACCGTAAACGGAACTTTGGCTGATATTGCTATTGATGATGTAGAAATAAGAGAAGCACCCAGCTGTTTTAAACCTCAGAATGTGGTGGTTAGCAATCCAACTCTTACCAGTTTAAACGTAAGTTGGACAACCGGAGGCGCAACCAATTGGATTATAGGTTATCGTGCATCAGGGTCACCAGCTCCTTATACTTTAGTGCCAGTAAATGCCAACCCTTGGGTTATTACAGGTTTAAGTCCTTCTACTAATTACGAAGTTGTGGTGAAGGATAGTTGTGGGATTGGGGATGCAAGTGAATGGAGCACCGTTACCTATGGCACCACGTTATGTGGGGTAGTAACAGCACCGTTTTACGAAGATTTTGATGGTGGTGTATGGCAAACAGGTATAGGTTTTAATAATGTTGGCCATACCATAAGTCCATGTTGGACAAGGCCCAGTGCAACCAATCCTAATTTTAGTACTAGGATAGGAGCAACCCAAACATTTAACAGTGGCCCATTAGGAGATGCAGGCGGAAACGGAGGTTATTTGTTTACAGAATCGAATGGAGGTATAGGAGCTGGTGAAGTTACCACACCCGCTATTTACATTCCTAGTACCATTCAAAATCCTAGGCTAAAAATGGCTTACCATATGTTTGGTGCCGACATTACATCCTTACAGGTAAAAATTAGCACAGGTGGTAGTTTTGGCGCCAGTTTGCTTACCAAAACGGGTGCACAGCAAGTGGCTAACGGGGATGCTTGGAAGGTAGATTCGATTAGTTTGAATAGTTTTAAAGGTGATACCATTCGTATTAAGTTTATTGGTACTAATACAGGTTTTAGTGGAGATATTGCAATAGATGATGTTTACATTTATGGAGATCCACAACCGGTTTGCCCAGATCCATCAGCTATAGCATTTAGCAATTTGGCAGGTAGCAGCTTGGATGTATCTTGGACATCGCCTGCTGGCAACTCGCAGGTAAATGTCTACGGGTTTGGACAATTGCCAAGTTCGGGTACTACTTATTTTGGGGCCACTTCGCCTACGGTTATTACCGGACTTACCGCCAATACCAAGTATGTGGTTTGTGTTAGAGATTCTTGTACAACAGGTAGCCTAAGTAATTGGATTTGTGATACCGTAAGCACCTTAAACTGTTCACCTGTTGTTGCAGGATTTACGTTTTCGGCTAACACGCTACAAGCAAGCTTCAATTCAGGAAACACTACAGGGGCTGATAGTTTGTACTGGACATTTGGGGATGGAAATAATACATCGGGCGTAAGCCCAAGTCACGGCTACGGAGCGGCTGGAAGTTACACGGTTACCATGATTGGTTTTAATAGTTGTGGTGACTCGGATACACTGCAATTGCCTATAATAATTTGCGATTCGCTAATTGCGGATTTTACGTACTCACCTGCTGGCGGAGCTTACAGCTTTGATGGGTCGGCTTCCAGTGGAGCCAATAACTATCGATGGGATTTTGCCAGTCAGCATGATACTACTGGTATGGTAGTAGTGTATGGGTTTCCAAGCCCGGGAACTAAGCCCGTTACTTTGTGGGTATATAATGCCTGTGGTGATAGTGCTTCTATAACCAAAAACGTAGTGGTTTGTTTGCCACCCGTGGCTTCTTGGACTTACAATGTGGTAAGCACAACTAGCCAAGGTATGCTGGTTCAATTTGATGGTAGTGCCTCGCAAAATGCAGTAGGCTATGATTGGGATTTTGGAGATGGAAACACGACTACAGGATCAGCCTTACCTCAAAACTTGTATTTAACACCGGGCTTGTTTTACACCGTACGATTAACCGTTACAAACACTTGTGGAGAGAAAGACTCTAAAACGTTTAGGTTGGATCAGATTGGCCTTTCAGAATTGGATTTGACTCGATTCAATATTTATCCAAACCCGGCTGAAGATTGGATAAAAGTAACATGGGAATCGGGGTCTATGAAACCGCAAAAGGCCAAGTTGTACAGCCTGGAGGGTAAATTACTGCTGCAACATGAGGTAGATGATATGGAAGAAGAGATGGAGTTGGATGTGGAGCATTTACCTAAAGGGAGTTATTTACTACGCCTAGAGAACGCTGGTGGTTCTAGCAAACATATTATTCAGAAAAAATAAAAAAACAAAAATCTCGGTCAATTAACTAGTTGGTTATTTGGCCGTGATTTTTTATTCAAATGACTAATTAGTACAATTCAATTTGTACCATTTATTAATTTTTTCAAGCCATTTAAAACAGCCTTTTACCAACTTTAATCACTTACTATACCTGACTTTTTTTGATAGCTTAAGTTGTTAATCAGGTCAGCGAAGTTCGGATTAATACCCGTTCTTTTTGGCCTCCCGCTTTCAATTTCCGATATTTGCCGAAAATATTTTTCAATTATTTTGATTTCAAACTCGTATTCTCACTTTCATTATCCAGCAAATACTCAGCCGTGCCTTCCTATATACGGCCTTCCATAGCGTTGAGGTAAGCCTCATTTTTACACCAGTATTTTTCTTTAATTAAGCTTTCTATAGTTTGGTGTAATACTCATTAATTGTAGCCAATTTCAAAAAAAAGTACATTCATTTTTTGGTGTACAGTACCGTCTCTTAAGTGGAGATGAAATAAAATAATAAAACCCATGTCTGTTATTAGTAGTGATCTAGTTCTGTTTAATGAATTAGTGGAAGTCTTGTTAAAAGAGGAAGAAGAACATCCGGTGGCGGATCGGATAGACGCAAATAAATTATATGAGGCAATAGATCTCTCGTTAAACCCATCTGCCATGGTAGATGAAGAGTTTAAGTCAGTACTAAAAGAAGTTTTGATTTCTACGCCCAAAACGGCTACAAGCCTTTTTTTTAATCAACTATTTGGCGGCCGTCAAGGCAAGGCTGTTTTAGGAGATTTATTGGCAGTAATGCTTAATAACAGTATGTACACCTACAAGGTGGCAGGCCCCCAGGTGGGAATTGAGCAAGAAATTATAAGACAATCGTGTAAGCTTATAGGCTATGGATCTCAAAGTAACGGCACATTTCCTACGGGTGGCTCTATGAGTAATTATATGGCCTTAATAATGGCACGCGATGCCAAAGACCCTGACTGTAGAAGTCAAGGTATGTCCAAACCCTTGGTAATTTATACGTCTCAAGAATCCCATTATTCAAATGCTAAAAACGCCAGTTTTGCAGGTATTGGAAGAAATAATATTCGTTATATACCGGCAGACGCTGAAGGGCGAATGATTACCGTAAAACTGGAAGAACAAATTATTGAAGATTTAAAGGCAGGCCTTATTCCCACTTTCGTAAATGCTACTGCAGGCACCACTGTTTTGGGAGCTTTTGATCCTATTAATGCTATTGCAGATATCACTGAAAAGTATGGTATATGGCTACATGTTGATGGCGCTTATGCTGGAAGTGTAATATTTAGCAAAAGTTATAAGCATATGGTAAAAGGAGTTGAGAGATCGGATTCTTTTAGCTATAACGCGCATAAAATGTTGGGTACACCTATGACCTGTTCTATTATTTTGGTGAATAATAAAAAACAGCTGCACGATTCCTTTAGTAATGAAGCAGACTATTTATATCAAACCGATGGAGATGATTTTAACTTGGGTAAAACTTCCTTTCAGTGCGGAAGAAGGAATGATGCCTTGAAATTTTGGACTTTATGGAAATCTATAGGAACCAATGGTTTAGAGCAGATTGTAGATCAACAATTTGAGCTGGCTAATGCAGCACGTGAGTACGTTAGAAACAATTCGGACTATACCTTATACAGCTACGATGATTCAATCTCTATCTGTTTTAACTACAAAAACATCGACCCCACAGCGCTGTGTACGGCCCTGTACGAAAGCCAAGTTACAGTAGTTGGATTTGGTGCTTTTAAAGACGAAACCTTTATTAGATTGGTAACTATAAATGCCAATAATGAAAAGGTTGACATCCTCAATTTCTTTAAAGCAATGGAAGAGTTTGT
>CAKZRR010000046.1 GCA_937146805.1 uncultured Owenweeksia sp.
ACAACAACCGAAATGAGGACGATATGTTTGAAACACTCGTTGCTCATGCGGTTTCACCATTAAACCGATAAATCCGTAATAGAATCTAAAGAAATTCGTAGCAAAGGCATTGTTTCGCTATTCAACATTATTATAGAATCCGGATGATAAAGTCGGTCATTTCCAATTAGCGATTTGTTAGTAGTACTATCAATTATTGTAAAGTTAACAGATGCGATTGTTCGATCACCGCACTGCAGCCCTTTTTTACAAGAAAAGAACGCACTAAGAGCACATATGATTAACAGTTTATTCATGTTTGATTTTTTTTGAGTTTTCAACTCCGATTAAAGTGAAGTTTTCACAATAGCTAGCGAAGTTTATCTCGTTTTCGTTATTTGGGCAATGCATCACAACGTTAAAGCTAAACTCCGTGCCTTAAGTGACATGGAGTTTAGTGGATGTTCGTGTTTTTAAAAGGTGGTTCTCAATGCACGTAATTTCTAAGTAAACACCTTAAGCTTTTTCAAGCCGATTTCCTCATGCAAAAATCTTAAACCCAAAAAACAAACAGCTGGCTATGGGCTTTTATTAAATCAATTATTTTGAGTGGGGATGGGTTATGCAACAGCTACTGGTGTTGTAAGCAGTTATTCCTGTACTTAAATAATAAAAGCAATGGTAAAGTATGTTATAATATTTGCCAAGGCGTGTCCAATCCATCCTGGAATAATACTTCCATTTGCTTTTTTTTCATTTAAATAACCAAATATATAAGCTGCAATGGTTGGGAAAATAAAAATTAAACTCAAAAATAATACGTTAGTCGTAATTGCAGCAAATAAAACCGAATGTAATATTCCAAAAATTAAGGACTGAAATATGTTTCCTTTTTGAAACCCGAATTTACTAATGAGTCGTTTAGCAATAAATCCTCGAAAAAAGATTTCTTCCGCAAATGAAGTTTTGAAGATTGCGATTGTTAAGAGTATAATTATAGTAAAAGCTCCTAATTCCATAGCTCTTAATTTCCCAGTTATACTGTTAGTATCAAACATAATTTCTCGGAAACTATCACTTGTAAATGTCAAAATTAACATTGGCGCCAAAAAAATAAAACACGAAAGTAGCGCAAGGGAATTAGCTTTAGAAGTTGATTTTTTTAATCCAATATATTCTAAAAACCCTTTCATAGATTTATTCCTAATCAGGTAGACTAAAAATGGGATTAATGTAAAAATTACTATTTGTACGATAGCTTGTATTATCTCGTTTATCATTTGTTTTAATGTTCGTCTACGTTAAAGCTAAACTCCGTGCACCATGGGACATGGTGTTTAGCGGATATTCGTGTTGTTAATAATAGGTTCACAATATATTTGGTTTATAAGTAAACATCCTGGGCGTTTTACGGCATTAGCTGTTTTTGAGTTTAGCGTTGGGAATTAACGAAAGCTAAACATGTTGATCTACCAAAATGGCGTTGCCATCTGGGTCGGTTAGTACAAAGCTGGCTGGGCCGGTAGTGTTTTCATCGGCTTTGGTGTCAAAGTGTACACCTTTATCGTTTAGGCTTTTTTGTAGTTCGCGTACATCCGTAAAGGGGTTTACGCCTTGGGCATCTTGGTCCCAGCCGGGGTTAAAGGTTAAAATATTGTTTTCAAACATCCCTTGAAAAAGGCCAATAAGCGTGCTGCCATTTTTCATAATAAGGTAATTGTGCTCCATGTTTCCACCAAAGGCGCTAAACCCTAGTTTTTCGTAAAACTCTTTTGAGGTGGCTAAATCTTTTACGGCCAGGCTTACTGAAAAGGCTCCTAATTGCATAGTTCTTGTTTTTAAGGGTATTAATCTTTTGTAATAATTACGGGTTGGCTGTGCCCATCTATAGTTACCGTTACCGCGCTGGTTTTAATGTTTTTTAGGCGCAACTCTATGTTTTTACTGTTTCGCTTTACTTTTTTTACCATTAGTACTTTGCCCGATGTATCGCTTAGGGTAATGGTTCTATTTTTTTGCGTGGCCTCGGCAAATTGAATGGTTATCCTATCGGTGGCAGGGTTGGGGTACACGCTAAAAGCTTTGTTTAATCTGTGCTCTGCCAAGCTCACTTTTTCGTGGGTATTGGCCAAGGTATATTCACCGGCTTGCAGCTGAGTAATTTGTATAAAACCAGAAGTACCTATGGCTGTTTTTTGTTGATGCGGATACAAACCCCAATTTTGGGTGGCATCTACTCGGTAAAGTACCACCAAACTATCGGCCGAAGTTTGCAGCAAATCTTTATCTAAACGTTGTCCGTTGCCATTAAAGTTTATGCGGCCACCCAACTGTGCATTGCTAAGGTTTAGCCCTTGCACTGTCCAGTAATGATTTTTAGAAATACGGTAATCTTTACCTGTGGCAATTTTACCTTTAGAGCCCGCATAGTGGTGCATAACAATTAGTTGCGCGGTATCGCTTACTTGGCTGGCCGTAATGCGCATTTTACCAAACTCGGCATTATAGGTGCCGTTATGGTCAATACTAAATTCATCGTAGGCATCTGCACTTAACAGCACACCATTATAGGCCGCCAAAGCAAAAACAGGACTAAAAGGCAAGTTAAACTGCTGGCTGGTTTTAGGAGCCGTGCTTAGTACGGTACGGCTGGTAGTATCGCCTGTAGCGCTAAAAAAAGTGATACCTACTGGCGCTCCTTGGTGTAAACTTGGCGCTTGGTGCAGCCTTTGGCCAATAGTTATAGCCACGTTGTTTCCATTTACATGGAATGAATCTACCGCAAACTGAGGAAAGCCAGGGTTAAACACCCAATTATCAAAAAAGGGCGTAAGGTTTTTGCCCGAAATTTGTGCCAATTGATCTCTAAATTGGTTGCTGTTAAGGTTTCCGTATTTATTGTTTTGTATTAGTGTATTTAGGCTGCTAAAAAAGAGACTGTCGCCTAAATAGGCTCTAAGGTTGTGGCCTACCATAGCTCCTTTTTGGTACACATGAGCTCCGTAAACATAGGCGTGCGTAAGGCCTTGTATGGCCTTGTATCCGTTGTCGCGAGTATGGGCGTTTTCCAGCACAAAGTAGGCATTGTTTTGCACGGTATTTAGGTAGCGTTCGCGGCCATACACGCTTTCTTCGTACAGGTGGCTACTAAATTCGGCCATACCTTCATTGATCCACATGTCAGCATCTGTTTCACAGGTAATTAGGTTTCCCCACCAGTGGTGTGCTAATTCGTGTGCCAAAATATCTTCCCCGCTAAGGGTGCCGTTTACCAAATTTACCGGAAAGTGAATGCTGGTAGCATGTTCCATGGCACCCGTGGTAGTGGTGGCATAACCTACTTTGCTCCAGTGGTAAGGCCCAAAGGCTTTTTCTAAAGCATGTAAGGTAGGCTTTAGGTTTACAAAGCTGTTTAATATTTTTACCGAGTCGCTTTTTTTTGCCATTAGTTGGATGGGTAATACACCATTTAAAGCGGCTACGGTATCGTTAATTTCGGCATAATTGCTAACCGCTACGCTGGCTAAGTAGGTAGGTATGGGTTCGTCCATTTTCCATTGGGTGCTAATGGTATCGCCATTAATAGTGGTTTCGCTTTGGCGGAGGCCATTGGCGTAAGGTCTTAGGGGTAACACGGTTTTAAACCGGAATTGGTAGGTAGATTTTTGAACAAAATTATCGAAGCAAGGAAACCATGCTCTACCATAGGTG
Source organism: uncultured Owenweeksia sp. (assembly GCA_937146805.1). Classification (GTDB taxonomy): domain Bacteria; phylum Bacteroidota; class Bacteroidia; order Flavobacteriales; family Schleiferiaceae; genus Owenweeksia. The sequence continues at coordinate 3,691 of CAKZRR010000046.1, forward strand.
TGTGGATTGGCGCCAAAACCCACACCCAAATTAAAGTAATAGCCACTTTTGCTGTGCCAGCCACCCCAATTTGTGCCATCGCCTTGTGGGCTGCCGTGGTAATAAACTACTACGCTGCTGGTATCGTTAATGCTTAGGGAGTTGGTTAGGTTAAGCCTTATAATAGTATCGTTGTAGCTGTAGCTAAGGCTTTGCCCGTTTTGGGTAATAGAGTCAATTTGCAGTTTTAGCAAATCTAAATTGAGTTGCTGGGCACCATTTACTTTGGCTACAAAATGCAGACGCGCTTTGCCCGCTAGGTTTCTATTTTGGATATCGCTAAAGTCAAAATACAGGTTGTAATGGTTTAAGTTAAAAGTATCAGACTTGGCATTGTTTTGCACCGATAGCACGGGGCCAGCTGCAGTGCTTTTATGGGCATGGGCTTTTGTTTGTTGGCAGTTAAATTGAGCTTGCGCTAAAAGTAGGGTACAGCTTAAAATAAGAGTGAGTAAATATTTGAACATGAAGGGTTTAATTTTTTAAAGAAACAAATATATTATAAAGCATTAAGCTTTGATGAGCGAAGTAAAGTTCAGTTAACCTTAATTGAAGTATTGAATAAGTACCAATGAAACTACGCTAATAAACAGCCAAATGCTTACACCTAAAACCATGGGCTTTAATCCGGCTTCTTTCAGGGCTTTGGCTTTTAATCCGGTGCCTACCAAAAAGAGGGTAACTACTAGTAACTTTTTGGAAATTAGATTAATGGAGTTTCCAATTATTTCGGGTAAAGCCACATAGCTATTAATAACAATGGCAACTACAAACAGCACAATAAACCAAGGAATTTTAGCTTTGCTGTTGGCGCCTTTAAATAATAACATAGAGGCAAACGTTACGGGAATAATCCAAAGCGCACGGCCTAATTTTACGGTAGTGGCAATTTTTAGGGCTTCGTCTCCATAAGTAAGGGCAGCACCCACTACCGAGCTGGTATCGTGTATGGCAATGGCAGCCCAAAGTCCAAACTCATGTTGGGTTAAATTTAATGCAAAGCCAATACCCGGAAAAATTAATAAGGCTACTGAGTTTAACAGAAATACAACACCCAGCGAAATAGAAATTTGTTTTTCATTGGCATTGATAACAGGTGCCACGGCTGCAATGGCACTGCCACCACAAATAGCGGTGCCGCTAGATATTAGATGGCTAATTTTAGTGTCGAGCTTTAGTATTTTACCTAAAATTAAACCTACCCCAAAGGTTAGGAGTAAAGTAATAAGGGTGAGCGCAAACCCTTCTTTTCCAATATTAAGGGTTTCTTGCAAATACATGCCAAAGCCCAATCCAATTACCGAAATTTTTAAAAGGTAGCTAATCAGCTTTCCGCGAATAGCGGCTATGGGGTTGCTAAAAAACTGAGTGTAAATAACTCCCAATACCAAGGCAATGGGGCTGCTTACCCAAGGCGATAAACAGATGAGTAGTAGCGCTCCGAAAATTAAATTGCTGGTAAGGGTTGTTTTTTTCAAAGCAGTATTGGCAAGTTGATTAATTAGCTAGGCTGCGTTGGCGAACTACTTCGTACAACAAAGCTCCGGTAGCCACCGAAACATTAAGTGAACCAATTTTACCACTCATGGGTAACTTTACTTTGTAATCACACATTTTAAGGTATTCGGGCGAAATGCCATTTTCTTCCGATCCCATCACCAAACAGGCAGGGCCGCTTAAATCGGTTTCAAAAAGTAAGTCGTCCGTTTTTTCGGTGCAGCCTATCATTTTTAAACCGCTGTTTTTTAAATAACTAATAGTTTCTTTCAAATTCATTTCTCGGCAAACGGGAATATGGTGCAAGGCACCAGCCGAAGTTTTAAGCGCATCAAAATTTACGGGCGCGCTGTTTCGGGTAGGAACCACTACGGCATCTACACCGGTACATTCGGCCGTACGGCAAATGGCGCCAAAGTTGCGCACATCCGTAACTCTATCTAATAATAATATAAGAGGGTTTTTGCCTTGGGCAAAACAGTCTTCTACAATGGTTTCAATATTTTGAAACTCAACCGAAGAGCTAAAGGCAATTACGCCTTGGTGATTTTTTCGGGTAATGCGATTGAGCTTTTCAATGGGCACATATTGAAAAGGTACTTGATGTTTTTTAATATAAGGAAGCAATTCTTGAAAAGTAGGGCTTTTTAACCCTCTCTGAATCATTACTTTATCAATCTCTTTTCCTGCTTCAATAGCCTCCAATAGGGGTCTAGTTCCAATAAGGAGACCCTTGTCTAAATTGGCTTTGGTCTTGTTCATCCTGCTCTCTTTTAATGTCTTTTGAGTTGTATACATGCCCGTTTCTCCAAGCCTCAATTGCCTGGCCCCAACCATAGCGGTAATTGGTCATGCGTTCCAATTCAAAGTCGTTTTCGCTAAAGGGGTTTTTTACTTTAGCAAAAGTAAAGTAGTAGGATAGAGAAGAGGATTCGTCTCCGTAAATCCAGGCCTCACCTGTATTTGATTTGTATACCTTATTAGGCGGGCCATATACAATGTAAATAATACCTCGGTCGGTTTTCCAGCCTTCTAAATAACTGCTAAAATATACGTTGGATTCTTGCACGCGCTCGTAAAAAGATTGCAGCACAAACCGTGATCGATCTACCGATCCGGTTCGGTTTAGCCAAAATTCATCTACTACTTTTTTAAGGTCATCGGGCTCCTCAAATTTTTCACTCAATTCTTTGTATTCCTTTCGGTTGGTAATGTAACGCAAGGGTGGCCCCAGATGCTCTTTTTTACTTACAAAAGGAAAATCCTTGTAAAAGGAAAGTACCGTAAATCCATCCCAACTGCTGGTGTCCATTCTAAAATGGTAAAAACCCGGGTTTTTAAATTGATATACTTCACCATAATTTATTTCAAAAAGGGTATCGGGCTCTAAATCAAATGACTGGCCTACGTTGGAGGAGTAGGGTGGCAAGGCTATGGGGAAGTTGCGGTAATAGTGGCTTAACCACAAGGTTTGCGGAGCAACGCCACTGTATTTTAATTTAAAGGGAGTATTGGGAGGAATGTGATTTTTAAAAAGCACGTTACCTACAGTATCGGTTAATAAAAACTGGCTGGCCACGCTTTCGCTGGATTTGTTAATGCGCAGAAAATCCGGAAACTCTTGATCTCTGTTTTCATCTTTTAAATTGAAACTAAGTACATAACTTCCGTCCAAGGTTTTAGGATGAGTTCGAATATCAAAGCTGCCAATTAATATTTTTTGGTCGGGTTCAATGGCCTCATCACGTATTTCAATTTGACCGCTATCTAAGGGGCTAAGAAGCTCAAAGGAAGCCAATAATTGGTACTTAAAAAAGCACTTGGCTTCGTATTTTTTGGTTTCGGCATTGCGCATATACAGCAGGTTGCCCGTATTAATGCGGTAATGTATAGTGGTTATTTCTTCGTTTATATGTTCTACTACAAATTGGGGTTTGGGAGCCAATTCATCTACATCATATAAATAACCCACATTGTAAACCTGCAAGCCATTTTTACTACCACAGGCTGCAAAAAGCCAAAAAGCCAGTATGCCAAGCAAAAGCTTAGTACCAATTGGGCGAATTATTTTATGAAAATGTGCGATTTGCAAGGGCAATTTAATTGTGTTGGGTAGAAACGTACAAATATAGGAAACGGGAAGTCCAAAAGAATCATATAATTTTAAAAGCGGTTTATATAGCCAAAATGAATTTTGGTATCTTTTAAGACAAAGGGATTTCCGTTGGTTTTACCAACCGCCACAGCTAATGAAAAAATGCCTACATCGGTTTGTAAATTTAGACCAGCGCCTACACCAATTAAGCCATTCTGACTTTCTCCACCTACCGTTTTATTCTCGGTATAGGCTACATCACTAAACAGACTAAGGTATTGCAAGGCGCCAATCATAAAGCGATATTCTAAAGAACCCAACCCGTAAGAAGAGGTATAAATACTTTGCTCATTAAAACCTCTGAGGTTTGCAATTCCACCAATACGGTACAGCTCGTTGGCAAATAAATCTTTCCCCAAAAGGGCTTCGCTTTGTAGTTTTAACTGGAGGATATGTCGAGAGGCCCACAGTTTTTGCCATTTGTGTAAACTTATCTCCCAACCGTATTGGTTACTATTATTGCTGTTGGCATTTCGCTTGGCGCTAAAACCTTCTACATTAAGTTGATAACCCGCAGTGGGCACCCAGCTGTGGTTGGCCTTGTTTATTTCTACTCCTAATAAATAGGATATGGTTTTATACGCTTTAAAACTACTTTGAGTGGCCTCAGATCCCAAAACATTGGAGCTTTTATAGCGTACTCCCGCTTTTATAAAACTGCCTCTATCAATTAAAAATTTGACCTGCCCCCCAATCTGGTTGGTCACAAAACTGCTATCTTGTTTAAAAATGGAAAGTTCGCTGCCAAGCCAAAAAGGGCTGTTAAAAAGATAAGGGTTATTCAGCTTCAGCTTAAAGTTTTGAGATTCGTTTCCGGGACTTTGCCAATCCAATTTTATCTCTTCTCCTTTATGCAGCAAATTAAGCAAGCGTAAATGAAATTCACCTGTAAGTTGTACTTGGCCATTTGGTTGGCTATTTAAACCTACCACACCCGATACTTGGTTGTTTTTTTGCTCCTCCAAATATAGATAGAGAATGGTTTTTCCTTTGGTGAAAGCCACTGCCGGTGGCGAACTTTGTCTAACAAATTCAATTTGCCTTAAATAGCTCGGAATTTCGGAAACGTATTTTTCAGAGTAAGGCATCCCTTTTTTAAAACCCAGATGGTGTTTAATAAATCCACTCGAAAACTCATCGTAACCTTTTAACACTATGCTATCAAAAGTAATATAGTCGCCTTCACTTAGTTGTAGGGTGGCATTTAGCTTTCCTTGTTGCCAGCTAAAATCCTGAAGGATTAATTTAGCAAAGGGGTAGCCATTATTTTCGAGCACTTGTAGTTGCTGTTGCAGTACTTGCCTAATTTGAGTGCTATCTACAATAGATAAGTGCGTCAAGTTTTCCTGTAGTTGAGGCCATTTTGTTTGAGAAATACTATCTAAGGTTAACGTACCAAAACGAGCTTGTTTACCAGTGACCACACGTAATTTTTTAACGGAATCGGTGCCTTGTATTTGTGCTGAAGAAAAAACATAACCTTGTGCAAACAAAGCCGTTTTAACTGTATTTATTTTTTGCTGAAGTTGAACGCTGTCGCTATACGCACCGTTTAATTTAGTGAGCGCTCGCAGTTCCTTGCTAACGGGAGCGGTGTAAGTTAATTCAAAGTAATATTGACCATAAGCAGAGCTAAGGCTGAAAACAAGGATAAGTAGAAGAGCCGGTTTTAATGTATTCATAACTCCCAGCTAATGGGGCTTTTTTGGTGTAATTTTAAATAGGCATTGGTTTTGGAAAAAGGCTGGCTGCCTAAAAAACCGCGGTGAGCCGAAAAGGGTGAAGGGTGCGTGCTGGTCAAAACTAAATGCTGTTTATCATTAATTAAATACGTTTTGGCCTTGGCATAATTGCCCCAAAGTATAAAAACTACGTTCTTTTTTTTGTGTGATAGGAGTTCAATAATGGCATCTGTAAATGTTTCCCAGCCCATTTTTTGATGAGATCCAGGTGACTTATCCCGTACGGTAAGTACACTATTTAAAAGTAAAACCCCTTGCTGCGCCCAAATGCTTAAATCACCCTGTTTTGGTTTTGCGATGTTTACATCGGTGCCAAGTTCCTTAAAAATATTGTTTAGTGAAGGCGGTATTTTAATACCAGCGGGCACCGAAAAGCTTAAACCATGCGCTTGATGAGGCCCGTGATAAGGGTCTTGCCCTAAAATCACCACTTTAGTTTGTTCAAAGGAGCAAAGGTTTAAGGCGTTAAATATCTCGTTTTGCACTGGGTAAATAATGTGTCTGTCGCGCTCCGTTTGTACAAATTTTAGAAGTTCGCTAAAGAATGGCTGTTCTAATGTATCCTGCAACTTATCGTACCAATTGGCTTCCAAGCTATTTTTAATACTAATCATTGCAAAAAAATCGTTTTATTTAAGGTTTTAAAAGTAATTTGAAAATTGCAAAGGTGTCCAAGTGGGCAAAATAACTAACTTTGCGAATTAACAGTCTGAAACAACAAATTTAAGCTATGAAAAAAGCAATCTTAGTACTATCGATCTTAGGTTTAGCAATTTTAGTTCAATCATGTGGAGCTGGGGATAAATGTCCTGCCTATTCAAAGGCCAATGTAGAAATGCAAGGAGCCAATGGTTAATGGCGTGGACTGATTTCACTAGCTTGAAGCAACTGTCTTATGAAAATTCAGTCTCTAATTCGAGTGCCCCAAAAGCAGTAATTTTTAAACACAGCACACGTTGCGCTATTAGCGTGATGGCTTGGGGTAGGTTAAAGCGTTATTTTAATCAGGATGTTTCTGGTGTAGATTTCTATTATTTGGATTTATTGAAGAATCGAAATCTTTCTGATGAAATTTCTACTCACTTTAATGTGACGCATCAATCGCCACAAGTATTAATCATCCAAAAAGGAGAGTGCGTGTATCATGCCTCGCATAACGGCATCGATCCGCACGAAATGCAAAGTTATTTTGAATAAGCATTTTTTGTTTTTAATGGTATTGACGATAGCGGGCTTAAACGTACAAGCTCAGTTATCTACCGATGCCGATTGGAAACGACAGGTGTATGAAACCGAATTTAGCTTTGGCTTGCAAGGGCATACTTCGGGCTATGCCGTAAATTTTAGAGCCCAAAAGTTTGTTGATGGTTTTAACAAACGAGGACTCGAAATAGAATTATCCAAAATCAAACACCCAAAGGAGGTAAGCAGCGCCTCCAGTCGTTCGCAAACAAGAGCCAGAGGCTACGTTTTTGGACGTAAAAACTCCTTATTTACTTTAAGGGCAGGACTTCAAAACGAAAAAATAGTATTCGATAAAACAGATCGAGGAACCGTATCCATCAACTGGTTATACAGTGGTGGTCTATCTTTGGGGTTGCTTAAACCAATTTATGTTCAGTTAGATTCTCAGCCATCGGGCGGAGAAATTTTAGTAGAACGATACAACCATGTCAAACATTTGTCGTCTACTATTATAGGTGAAGCAAATTTTTTTAACGGAATTGGAGAAACTAAGATTTGGCCAGGCCTGTATTTAAAATCTGGTTTTAGCTTTGATTATAATGATTCTGATGCGAGACTAAGTACCATAGAACTAGGCGCGATTTGGGATTTGTTTTTTAAAGAAGTGCCTATTTTTTACGAAGATGCTGCAACCGGAGATATTAATAAAATGGCCTTTTTTCAGCTGTATATTTCCATAAACTTTGGATACCGAAAAAATTAAATGAATAGTACCACGCAAATACCTGTAAAAGCAAACAAAACTATCAAGCCAAAATGGCTGCGGGTAAAGTTGCCCACGGGTAAATCGTATCAAAAGGTGAGAGCCTTAGTAGATACCTACGGTTTGCATACTATTTGCCAAAGTGGTAACTGCCCTAATATGGCCGAATGTTGGGGAGAAGGCACTGCTACCTTCATGATTTTAGGGAACATTTGTACTCGGAGCTGTGGGTTTTGTGCGGTTAAAACCGGAAGACCCGATCAAGTGGATTGGGAGGAACCGGAAAAAGTAGCCCGTTCGGTAAAGTTAATGGGTATAAAGCATTGTGTACTTACCTCGGTAGATAGGGACGATTTGAAAGATGGAGGTTCTATTATATGGAAAGAAACGGTAGAATCGGTACGCAGAATAAGCCCTAATACCACATTAGAGACCCTAGTTCCAGATTTTAAGGGGGAGCACAAAAATATTGATCGAATTATAGCAGCAGCGCCCGAAATTGTAAGTCATAATATTGAAACGGTAGAAAGGCTTACTCGTAAAGTTCGAATTCAAGCACGCTATAGCCGAAGTATGGATGTACTACGGTATTTAAAGGAGCAAGGGTTGCCCAGAACGAAGAGTGGAATTATGCTGGGGCTAGGCGAAAAGGAAGATGAGGTATTTCAAACTTTGCATGATTTAAGAGCTGCCAAAGTAGATATTGTAACTATTGGACAATATCTGCAACCATCGGTAAAACATCTGCAAGTACAAGAGTACATCAAGCCTGAGCAATTTAATGCATATAAAAAAATTGGCTTATCGCTTGGTTTTAAGTATGTTGAAAGTGGGCCTTTGGTAAGATCGTCTTATCATGCGGAAAGACACTTATTTTAATTAGAAATTATCAAATTGTAAATTATATTTGCGTTTAATCTAGTAACACTAAGGATTTTTTAAAGAAGAGATATGAAAAAAAGTATACTGTATAGCTCTGTTACCGGACTGGGATTAGTGGCCTTAGCTTTTGGCCTTTACACCCCATCGGTAGAAGAGTATTACCAGCCGCGCGAAAATGTAGAGCAGAATGCTGATAGTTATCACGGAGCAGCCGAATGGATGTATAAGCGTAGAGCAAATCAGGTTACTGGACTAATTGATGAAGCCGATGTATTACGAGCCAAAGCACAAGTTCGTAGTATGGATTTGAAAGCTAAAAAATCGGCACAGAATCTTCAGTGGGAAGAGGTAGGTCCTTATAATATTGGAGGCCGTACTAGAGCTTTGGTAATAGATCCAAACAATCCTGATATAATGTATGCAGGAGCTGTTAGTGGTGGTGCTTTTAAATCTACCAATGGTGGAAGATCTTGGACCCCCCTTTTTGATGGTCAACAAAATATGGCGGTTGTAAGTTTAGCCTTAGCACCTAATGGCGATTTATATGCGGGTACAGGAGAAGGAATGTACTATGTAGCTTCAGGTACAGGTGCACAAGGTATATTAGGAGATGGAGTTTATAAGTCAACAGACGGGGGCGCTTCTTTTACACATCTTACTTCAACTACAGGTTTTAGCTCAGTAGGTAAAATGGCAGTTTCTCCAAATAATTCAGATGTTATTTATTTAGCTACCGAAGATGGTTTCAGAATTAGTACCGATGGAGGTAATGTTTGGAATAATCCTTTTACCTCACAGGCCGACTCAAGAGATATGGTGGTAACACCTAGTGGATCCGTTTGGGTAGTAGTAGGTTCTAGTTTGTACTTTTCGGCAGATGGTACCGAAGCAGGCTTTACAGAAATTAGTAAAACACAAGTAGGTGGGTTACCTACAGATTTGCCACGTTCTAGTAGTAGAATGCGTATGGTGGTATCACCACAAGATGAAAACTATGTATATGTTACTTCGGTGAATGGAAACGGAAGTTTTAATAAAGCCTATCGGTCTACTGATAAGGGTGCTACGTGGACAGTAATTGGATCTAACAATACTTTTTTAAATCCACATGGTACACAAGGTAGGTTTGCACATGCGTTAGGGGTTTCTCCAATGAATAAAGACCGCATTATTGTAGGTGGTTTAGATGTATGGGAATGGAGCCTAACCGGTGGATGGAAAGCAATTGCCTCAAGAAATGATGGTAATGGTACCAATCCATTTTATGTACATGCCGATAATCACTTGGTAACTTTTCACCCAACTAATCCAGCTGTTATTTATATCTGTAACGATGGAGGTATCTTTAAATCTGGAGACAATGGTTTAACTTGGAAACATATTTCAAGAGGCTATAATTGTACACAGTTTTATACAGTAGGCATTGGTAGAGATGGCTCTGTGATGGGAGGTACGCAGGATAATGGAACTATATATATAGCTGCTGGGCAAGTTGTTGCACAAAATGGACTTAGAGTACCTGGTGTAACATACAAAGGTTCGGTAAGAGATGGAGATGGTATTGATGCGGAAATCTCGAAATTGGATGGTGCTGTAGCTTTTAAAGGTATGCAATATGGTATTTTAGGTCGTACAGATGATTCAGGAACTTCTTTTGTAGAGTTTTATGATTTTGATAGAATGGATCCTACGGATATTTCGCAAAATTTAACGGCTTCTTTTGCTGATTTTACAACTCCTTTTACTTTATATGAAAACTTGAACGATCCTACCAGCACAGACTTTATTAATTTTAGTGCGGATAGTGGAGTAGTAAGTTTAGGTTTTGGAGGTAATAAGACCAAATTTAAAGGAACCTTTCAGCGCCCGCAGTTATCAGCCAATTTTCATCAAGAAGGATTATTTATTGATGCCGGCAACCAAACCGTTACTTCAGATGCTTCTGGTAACTTGACAGGAGATGGAACAGGTACATTTAATATTACAACTGGTGAGTTTGAAGTAGAATTTGCCAATCCTGTAGTAGTAGATATTACAGCTAAAGTAGCTTTGAGCTATGATGTTGATGCCGAGGTAAAAGTGCGTAGCGTAACCAATAATATTCCTATTTCGCATAAACTCACCTCAGGTTTGGCTTCTAATGCTTCAGTAAATATTCAAGATCCTGTTCAGGCCGCTTTCTTTGTAGGATTGAGACATGTTCAAGGAAACGCTAATAGTAATTCGCGTGGAGGTATTTGGATGACAAGGGGAGTGTTGAGTAACTTAAAAGGTACCCCAGAATGGTGGCATATTGGAGAGTTATTAGGAAGTGATGTACCTCAAACTATGGAGGTAAGTGCTGATGGAGATGCTCTTTTTGTGGGGACGTCTTCTGGTAGAGTATTTAGATTCTCTAACCTGAATGCAGCACGCGATTCAGCTAGTGCTGATGTTGATAGAAGGTTTGATACGATTGTACTCCCAAATACTTCGACTTCGGTTATTGAACGTACTGTGCTAAGCACAGGTACTTCAGGAAGAACAATTACGGGTATTGCTGTCCATCCTTTTGATAATGACAAATTAATTATTACAGCGGGTAACTATGGCAACAGTAATTATGTGTTCTATTCAAGCAATGCAACGGCTGTAAGCCCAACGTTTAAATCGGTTGATGGTGATTTGCCTGATTTCCCAGTATATGCTGCCACGTTTAATTACAATGGAGCTGATACAGAAGTTGTTTTAGGAACGGAAGATGGTGTTTTTGTTACAGATGATGTAACCGATTTTGCTGTAAAATGGACACACGAGATTAATGGTTTTGCAAATGTTCCTGTTTTTGACTTGGTACAGCAACGCACTATTCGTTACGATTTAAAAGACAGCCTCGATTTTGAAGGATCTATTTATGCGGCTACACACGGTAGAGGTATTTTTAAAACAAATACAACAGCTGATTACGTAGGTATTGCAGAGCCAACAATAAAGGATGATGACAATGCACTAAATGTGCTTAAAGTCTATCCAAACCCAGCAGATAATCATGTAACAGTTGAGTTGAACTTAACAGCTAAAAGTGATGTGAATATTGTGCTAAGAGATTTGAACGGTAAAATGGTTCGCAGCGTACAGTACAATAAACTTGCTGCCGATGTAGAAGAGCTAACGGTTAACGTAGAAGGGCTGCCAACAGGCACGTACCTTATTAGCTTAACCAAGGGCAATGAAACACTTACTACCAAATTGGTGAAAAAATAGAAATCACTTTATTTTTTTAAGTTAAAACCGCTCCAAAGGGAGCGGTTTTTTTTTGCCGTTTCATTGCATTAAATTGTGGGCTATTAGAAAACCCTAGGTTGTCTAAGCCAAACCTTTTAAAGCATCGTTAAATTTATTTTGAAGCATAATGGGAGAGAAGCCATTTAAGAATATAGCCATAGCTATTGCAGAGTCGCCCAATTTTGAGGCAAACATTTACGAATCCATTCGTATTAAAAAAATGATTGGGCAACAGCTTTTTTTGATACATGTGGGAGACTATGATGCCCAGCTAGAAAAGCGAATTAAGGAGGTAATTGCTTCCAGCGAAGGCAGCGTTGATAACGTAGAAATTGTTTGGCAGAAAGGTGACCCTGCGCAGGTGATTTTAGAAGTAGCCAAGCAAAAAAATATTGATTTGATAATTGCTGGAGCCATGCCGCGCGAAGGTTTGGTTAAATATTATATGGGCTCGGTGGCTCGAAGGTTGGTTAGAGCTAGCAATTGCTCTATTTTGTTAATGACGCATCCCAGTAAACTAAAAAGTACCTGCGGCTGTATGGTGGTAAATGGTTTGAATCACCCCAAAACATCCCATACGGTAAAAATGGCTATACGGGTGGCAAATAGTTTCGGGGCTCGTAAGGTTACGGTGGTGCAAGAGGTGGCTCCTAAAATGGTGTCAACCAAAATAGAGGATGAAAATAGCATTGCCAAGTTGCAGGAAGAAAAGGCGGAAATTGAACGTTGCGAGAAGGAACGGATAAGTGATTGTATGAAATCGGAGGTGTTGAATACAGGGCTTACCGTAGAGCAGAAATGTATTTTTGGAAAGAAAGGCTATACCATTGGCCATTTTGCAGAAACTACCAAGGCAGATTTGTTGGTAATGAATAGCCCAGATACCAAATTGGGTTTTTTAGATCGCGTTTTCACGCATGATTTGGAGTATATTCTTTCGGAGTTACCATGCGATTTGTTAATTGTTCACAGTAAAAAAAATAGAAAGGGTTGAATCCAAAAATTAAGAGAATAACACAAAACATATTTCCTGGTTTTGTGGTGTCGCTGGTTGCGCTACCACTTGGCTTGGGTTTGGCTTTAGCTTCGGGTGTTCCTCCTTTAGCGGGTCTTATATCGGCTGTGGTAGGGGGAATTATTGTTTCCATTTTAGGAGGTTCTAATATTACTATTGTCGGTCCCGGTAACGGTTTGGTGGCGGTTACGCTGGCCGCAGTTTTAACACTTGGTGGAGGAAATATGGAGCAAGGCTATCTGCTGGCTCTAGCGGCTGTGGTAATTTCGGGAGGAATATTGCTGCTTATGGGTATGCTTAAATTTGGCGCTTTGAGCGATTTCTTTCCATCGGCTGCGGTACAAGGAATGCTGGCTGCCATTGGCTTTATTATTATGTCTAAAACATTGCACCTTATGTTGGGTGCCCCAGATGTACAGGCAGACTCCACAATAGAATACTACTTTAAGCTTCCGGCTACCATCCATCAACTACAAACTGGAGAAATTCCTTGGCTTGCTGGTATTCTAGGTTTATCCTGTTTGGCGATAATGATTTTGACCTCCAAAATAAAATGGAAATTAATAAAGTTGATACCCGCTCCCATGTGGATTATATTATTAGGGATTGGAACTAGTTATTTCTCAAAAATGTACCCCCAATACTTAGCACCTTTACCTGAGAGTTTAATGATCCAAATTCCCGAAAATGTATTTGAAGGAATGGGGTTTCCTGATTTCAGCAAATTGGGTGATAGCCAATTTTGGGGAGCGGTTATATCGCTCACCTTTATTGCAGGTATCGAATCATTATTAAGCCTTAAGGCAGTGGATAAATTAGATGCTTTAAAGCGGAGGTCTAACGCCAATAAGGATTTGCGTGCTTTAGGTATTGCTACTATCGTTTCGGGGTTTTTAGGAGGTTTAAATGTAGTAACCGTAATAGCACGTAGTTCTATAAATGCCAATTATGGCGCTACCAATCGTTGGAGTAACTTTTTTCACGGTGCTTTTCTAGTGATTTTTGTTTTGGTTTTTACGCCTGCACTGCAACTTATACCCTTACCTGCTTTGGCTTCTATTTTGGTTTACACCGGATATAAATTGGCCGAACCTGCCGGTTTTGTTAAAGTGGCCAAGGTAGGCTGGCAGCAGTTACTCATTTTTATAGTAACCATGTTAGGTACCTTATTTGCCAACCTTATGATAGGTATTGCAGCTGGGATTTTGGCAACCTTGTTGTTTCAGTTTAAAGCCTTTGGTAGAATTAGACTTTTTATACGATACGCTTTTAAGCCCAATACCTTACTCTATGAAGAAACACCGGGAGTTTACCTGCTCAGTGTTAAGGCTTTTAGCAGTTTTGTGAATTTTATAGGCCTTAAAAGGAAGCTTGATTCGGTTCCGCCTAACTCTCAGGTGATTGTAGATTTTAGCTTGGCCAAGTTTGTAGATTACTCGGTGCTGGAGCAGATTAGCAACTACTACCAGTCCTTTAAAAATTACGGTGGAGATCTTGAAATTATTGGTTTGGATGATTTGGGAGCCTACAGTGCACACCCCTTAGCTCCTCGTTTGGCTAAGGCCGATGGCGCATCAAAATCAACCTTATCTAAAAGACAAAAAACCATTCGCTTGTATGCTAAAAAATTAGCCTGGGAGTTTAAACCGCAAAAGGATTACTTAGAGGAAGAGTTTGAACCGTTTGCCTTTTTTGGTACTAGAATCATAGATAGCGGTCGTAATAGGCTAACCGGAAAGCAAGGACAGGTAGGCGTATTAATGGTAGATATTGATTACCATGAAGGGGAATTTATTGCTCAAGAAAATAGGCATGCCACCATGGTGATATTAGACCTAAAACAAGAGATACCGCGTTTTGTGCTGGATAAAGAAGACCTATTGGATAAAGTAGCACACTTGGCTGGTTTTAATGATATTAACTTTTCCATGCATCCCGATTTTTCGGAGAATTTTAAATTGAAAGGCCAAAATACACCAGAGTTACACCAGTTTTTTGATAATGAATTAATAGAATTTTTACAGTCCAATAAACCATTTCATATCGAGTCAAACGGTAATGCCTTACTTATTTTTGAAAAGGAGCGATTAGGAACCTTAAGTGAAATAAAACAATTGGTTAGTTTCGCCACGCGCTTGGCGGTTATTCTAAATTCAAAACATAAAAAATAGCATGTTACGATTAAAGTTACCTACCGACCCTCGTTGGGTAAACATTGCCGAAAAAAACATTGAAGAAGTTTTAATAGATCACGCTTTCTGCGAACAGAAGGCCGCATCTACCGCCATTTCGTTTATCGTTACGTATCCCGAATATCCTGACTTGGTTACTGAAATGGCGGCTTTGGCAAGGGAAGAAATGAGCCATTTTGAAATGGTACATAAGCACATTTTAAAGCGTGGCTTTGTGCTGGGGCGCGAACGGAAAGATGAGTACGTAGGTAAAGTAACCAAGTTTTTTGGTCAAACAAATAATCGTGAGTTACGCCTAGTACACCGTTTATTGGTGGCCGCCTTAATTGAGGCACGCAGCTGTGAGCGGTTTAGCCTATTGGCTGAATATATTGAAGATCAGGAGCTGGCTAAGTTTTACGGGAGTTTAATGGAGTCAGAAGCCAATCATTACACGCTTTTTATTGGCTTGGCCCGTAAGTATGGTAACCGCGAGGAAGTTGATGAACTGTGGGACAAATTGCTGACCTACGAAGCCGAATTAATGAAGGATTTGGGAAACACCGAACATATACATGGCTAATCAATTTAATGAGTACTCATTTTATTAAAATTGCTAAATAAAAGAGGTGTGATTAGCGGTGCTATTTCGGTAGCATGGTTACATTTGTTTTTAAGATAAAAACCAATCCTAAACTAGGTACTAGCCCTTTCCTCCATGGAACAAGTAAAAAACATTTTGATAATTGACGATGACAATGTGTATCGTTATACTACCGAAAAGTATTTAAAATTGCTGAAATTAAGCAAGGAGGTAACAGTGTATAGCGATGCCGAAGAAGCGCTCGGGTACTTGGAAGCCAATTTGAATAATAAAAATATTTTCCCCGAAATAATTTTGCTGGATGTAAACATGCCTATTTTAGATGGTTGGCAGTTTATTGCTGAGTTTCAGAAATTAAAAGGTCAGTTAGACCAAAAATTAGATTTGTATATGGTGAGCTCGTCTATTGATGAAAGAGATGAGTTTCGTGCCAAATCATTAGAAGGTGTAAAGGACTTTTTAGTAAAACCTCTCAACGAAGCTGGTATGCGGAAAATGGTGGAAGATTATCAATATTAAATTAGAAAAAATGAAGAATATTCAATTAAACGATACGCACGTAGAGTTAGGTGCTAAGATGGTGCCATTTGCAGGCTACAACATGCCTTTACAGTACGAAGGTGTTAGTGCAGAGCACATTCATGTACGCGAGCAAGTAGGTGTTTTTGATGTAAGCCATATGGGCGAATTTTTTGTGAGCGGCCCAGGCTCACTTAACTTTTTGCAGCAAGTTACCAGTAACGATGTTTCTAAATTAACAGATGGTAAAGTTCAATACAGCTGCTTGCCCAACCTAGACGGAGGTATTGTTGATGATTTATTGGTGTATTGCATTGCGGAGAATAACTACTTGCTGGTAGTAAATGCATCTAATATGCAAAAGGACTGGGACTGGTTGATGAAGTTTAAGGGCGATGACGTGGTAATGGAAAACAAGTCGGATGACTATTCTTTGTTTGCCGTTCAAGGGCCTTCTGCTGTAAAAGCTTTGCAAAGCCTTACTGAAATAAACCTTACCGATATGGTTTACTATACCTTTGAGATAGGCTTGTTTGCTAATGTTGAAGAAGTTATTGTTTCGGCTACAGGTTATACCGGAGCTGGTGGATTTGAGATTTATGTAAAAAATAAAGACGCTCAAAAAGTTTGGGACGCCATTATGGAAAGTGGGGCAGAAGCCAATATTAAACCTATTGGATTAGGAGCCAGAGACACGCTGCGTACCGAAATGGGTTTTTGCCTGTACGGCAACGATATTGACGATACCACATCGCCAATTGAAGCGGGCTTAGGTTGGATTACGAAATTCACCAAAGATTTCACCAATAGTTCCAATTTAAAGGTACAAAAAGAGGAAGGTGTAAGACAAAGGCTGGTAGGTTTTGTAATGCAAGATAGAGGTATTGCTAGGCAAGCTTATGTGATAAACGATGCAGATGGAAATACTATTGGCAGAGTTACTTCGGGCACGCAATCACCGCTCACCAAAAAATCTATTGGTATGGGTTATGTTGCTAAAAGTCATTCTAAGGCAGACTCTGAAATATTTGTTGAAATAAGAGGTAAGCAGGTAAAAGCTGTGGTGCAACGTCCGCCTTTTTTGTAAAATTTAAAAATGTTATTCAAAATCCCACTTAGGTGGGATTTTTTAGTTTATCTAATAATTTTAAGTTACGGTTTTAACTGTGATGATTGCCTGAAACCCTTTAGCGTAGTGATGTGTAGAGTTTGGCACTTAGTTTGCTAAACACCTTAGTAATTAACCGCTCAGTACAGAGCATTAAATTTCTAAGCCATGAAAAGGAATGTATTTTTTACCCTCGCCACTTTATTAGTTTTTGGTTTTGCCGTACAAGCACATCACGGAAAACCACACGGACAACGCTCTGGTAAAGGACACCACACGCAGCACGATAATGGCCGAAATGGAAACAGCAAGGCACATAGAGGCAGCGGTTATTATGCACACGGTAATCAACGTGGGCACCATAATACCAACCATGGTAAGCATGGGTATTATAAAAACCACGGCAAGCAGTTTAGTCGCCACGGAAGAAACTATTACTATAACAACGGCAGGTATTACAACGCACATAACCGGGGGCAATTAGTACGTGCTCCTTACGGCCACCGTGTGCGCTATATACAACACGGCTGCGCAAACATTAATTACAGAGGCAGAATGCTGTATTTTGATCAAGGTACTTTTTACAGATTCAATCACGGATATTATGTAGTGGTAGCACCTCCAGTTGGTGCCATAGTTGGCCAGTTACCTTATTATGCCGAACCTATTTTTATTAGAGGTGAGCGCTTATTTGAGTATGCCGGAATTTTATACAAGAAAATACATACCCATCGTGGTTTTGCCTTTAAAGTAGTGGGCGAATTGAATTACTAAACTCTATTTGGTGTTTTAAAAGCCTCGGTCAGAAATGATCGAGGTTTTTTTAGGTCTATATGGACAATTTGTTGTTTTAATATGGAAAAAAAGAGGCTTAAAAACGTTTCTTTGTAGTAGTATAAACTAGGTGCATTTAGCAAGATGAGCGAGCAGCAAGGGTTAAAAATAGATGAAGCATGGGCTAGCAATAAGCCTTTCAATTTTTTTGGCCCCTGTAGTGCCGAGTCGCCCGATCAGCTTCGTGATACTGCTAAGGGAATATGGGAGCAACTGGGCTCAGCTTTTATTTTTAGAGCCGGTGTTTGGAAACCACGCACCAGACCAAATTCATTTGAAGGGGCAGGCATTGCCGCCTTACCATGGTTAAAAGAGGTTAAAGATGAGTTTGGCTTTAAGATAAGCACCGAGGTAGCTAATGCACAACATGTAGAGCATTGTCTTAAAAATGAGGTGGATGTTTTATGGATTGGCGCCCGTACTACCGTGAGTCCTTTTGCGGTGCAAGAAATTGCCGAGGCACTGAAAGGTGCCAATGTATCTGTTTTTGTGAAGAACCCCATTCATGCCGATTTATCTCTGTGGATGGGAGCATTGGAAAGAATAAACAAAGCGGGTATTACTAAACTGGGCGCCATTCATAGGGGCTTTCATATGCTGGATAGTGCGCCATACCGAAATTTGCCAATTTGGAAACTGGCAATGGAACTTAAGCAAACTTTTGATAATCTACCTATTGTATGCGATGCCAGCCATATTAGCGGAAAGCCAACTTTGATACCCCATGTGGTGCAAAAATCACTAGACCTAAATATGGACGGTTTAATGATTGAAACTCATTGCCAGCCTCAACTAGCCTTGAGTGATGCCAAACAACAAATTACCCCCAAAGAGCTGTTTGATTTATTAACGCATGTAGAGGTTCGTCAATCTACCACCAACAACCAAGAGTTTGTGAGTAAGATGGAGGAGCTACGTACAATGATTGATGCCATTGATGATAAGGCGTTGGATTTGGTGGCGCGCAGGATGAATTTGGTCCAAGAGATTGGGAACTATAAAAAAGACAATAAAGTAACCATATTTCAGGTGGAGCGCTGGCGAAAAGTACTGGAACGTAGCACTGCCAAAGGGCATGATTTGGGCTTGAGTCAAGAGTTTATTAAGAGTCTTTTTGATGCGGTACACCACGAATCTATTAGGCAGCAAAACTCAGTAATGAACCCAGATTTAAAGAGACATAAAGAGGTGTAAAGAACACTTGGTTAAGAGATTACTGTGAAAAAGCTAATAGATTTTTTTAACCAATATGTAACGCTTAGCGAAGAGGAAATACTTTTTTTAAAAAAAAGCGTAGCCGTTAAACACTTTGATAAAGGCGATTTGCTTTTAGCAGAGGGCGCTATTTCTAAAACCTTTTACTTTATTATTTCAGGTTGCGTAAGGCTGTATTATTCATCGGATGGAGAAGAGCGCACGGCCTTTTTTTATGAGGAGAATGATTTTGTAAGTGCCTATGATAGTTTTGTAAATAAACAGCCCAGCAAGCAAAACTTTGAAGTGGTAGAGCCTTGTAAACTAGCGTGTTTTAGTCAAGAGGTAGCGGCTGAGTTGTTAAACAAGTTTCCCAAATTTGAAATTTTAGCGCGCTTGATGATGGAGAAGGAACTAATGGTTTGCCAGGACGTAATTTCCACTTTTGTGGCTTTAAATCCTTCGCAGCGCTATGAAAAATTACAGAAAGAAAAACCTCATTTGCTGCAACGGGTGCCCCAAATTTATTTGGCTTCCTTTATTGGTGTTCAGCCAGAGTCATACAGCAGGATAAAAAATCGATTAAGTAAAGCCGGTTCTTAACTTAAGTCAATTTACAGCCAAGGGAGAGTAGCTAGGTTTGTCTTTAAAATTTAAAGATGAAAAGAATATACCTAGCACTTACAGGATTGGGTTTTGTGTTGCCCAATTTTTTTGTTGTCAAAGTTTCGGTAGAAACCGGAAATTACCTTTTATACACAAAGCCGCTTGAAACCTTTAGAGCCATGTTTGCCAACGATACGGCTTCTGCTTTTATGGTAGATTTACTTTTTGTAGTGTTTGTTTTTCTGCTTTGGACCTATAAAAAAGCCAAAGAGTATAAAATAAAACAATTGGGCTTGGTATGGGTTTTAACCTTTGCTTTAGGATTGGCGGGTGGTTTTCCAATGTTTCTTTACCTGATAGAAAAAGCAAAGGAAAAGCGCTTGGATGATGGGTGAAACAAGCCGATCGCCTAAGTGGATTATACGAGTTAGAGACTTAGGTTTGGGTTAGGAAGTAAACTATGTTAAGACGTCACAGGTTTTTTTAACAGCTCTTGAAAAACCTGGCAGGTCTGTACTGGTTTCCAAAAGAAAAATGAATTTAGATTAAGGTTAGTTTTTGTTTTCTACTGTTTTCACTCTTTGATTTATTTTATCTTGAATTTCGGAAAACCATTGAGATTGATTCTCCTGTTTAAATAAGCCTTTAATATTATGGAATTGAATTTGAATTTTTTGCAGAGAGTCTTTTTCCAATTCAGGTACATCTAAATCAAGAAACTCTACCAAGTCATCAAGTAGGTCATAAGCTTCGGTAGCTTCAAAATTTTCAAAAATTTGCGAAAACAAATTAAATCTTTGCCTTAGTATTCGATCAGTATCCTGCGAAAAGTGTTCTTTATAAGCTAATGAGATAGCTAAAATTTCAACTTCTTCTTGCGACCATTTCAGTATATCTCTACTAAGTAATTTCCAGTCTTTATCAGAGTATTTAAGTAAATAGGTTATAATATAATGTGCCCCAGTACCCAAGGACCAATACTCGGAATCATGATTGATGTTTGCAATAATATATTCTCTAATAGTTAATCCATGAAACATAACTTATAATCATTGAATTGGAAAGGCAACTACAATTAATACTCCCGAGCAATACTTTCTTGCTAATGGATAGCGTGGCTAAGTATAAGCCATTTAGCCTTATGTTCTCTTGCGAGGAAGATAGTAAGAAAAGATGAAGGGGTGAGGGTCTATGAAATAGAATGCTACAAAAACAGAGGGAAATAAAACCTAAGGGTAATTAACCTTAGGATTGAAAAAGTGCCCAGAACAGGATTTGAACCTGCACGAC
>CAKZRR010000047.1 GCA_937146805.1 uncultured Owenweeksia sp.
GTTTCGGTTCTATATCTAAATTTTGTCACGTTTTTTGTTCCAAAAACACAAGCCAAAATTTGGGATGGAGAGGGTTGTTTACGCCCTGTGCTATAGTACAGGTTACCAAAGTTTGACCCCTCTGGGGTCATTATTATTTTTCCTCATCCTGTTCACTTTTGAATCTATAACTATAAATAAAATCATACTTCTCGTCTCCTCTAAACTCACTTTTAACTAAAAGTTCCTTTTCATCATACAGAAAAGTGGTGGTGGATTCGTAGCCTTCATAGAAATGTTTAATTCCCTGGACTTTCCAATCAGAATCAAACTGATATAAATAGTATTGTGGACTTACCTTTCTATGAGAACCTGTTCGAAATTCATAATAGGTATATGCTTTAGTGAACTTTGAAGAATCTACTTCTTCAATAGTACTATCCAGTAAACTACCTTGATAATCATAGCTACCAGTTGTAACCACCTTTCCAGCATTTGAATAATAGTAGTTTTTCTTACTTGACTGCATGTTTTCAGTTGTTATTTCTAAAACCAGCTTTTCATATTTATAATGGTATGAAACGACCTTCTCTAAAGTGGGACCGTAGAATAAATGGGCAATTAACTGGCCTTGTCCATTATAAATAAACTGCTCATTCGAATAATCTACAAACATTGCAAAAGCCGATTTAAACTCTGTTTTCCCTGATACATAATCAAGTCGATTTAGCGAGTCATAGTTGTGAGTATAAATAAGAAACCCCTCTATAAAAGTATCTACAGGGTGAAAATTCCTAGTCGGAAATACCTCTGTGTAAACCGTCCCGTCAACATTATAAGACAACTTGGAATGAAGTTGCTCAGGTTGACCGTTATAATTATTCACTGTAACTATACAACTATCCACCCCAGCTACCTTGATAAGCTGAGCGGGAAAGTCAGTCTCGGGCTGGCCTAAGCAAACCTTAAACCCTATAAGTATTGATATGCAAATAATTATCCTCATGATATCTATTGTCTATCGACTGTCGTCTATCTACTCTTAATAATTCAAACTCGGCCTCAGCCATTTTTCAGCTTCTTTAACCTCCATGTTTTTACGTTTAGCAAAATCCTCCACTTGGTCTTTAGTAATTTTTCCTAATCCAAGGTATTTAGAATCTGGATGGGCAAAATAGTAGCCCGAAACTGCTGCAGCTGGATGCATCGCTAAATTTTCTGTTAGGGTGATTCCTTGCTCTTCTGGTTTCAAAAGTTTGAAAATAGTCTTCTTCTCCAAATGATCTGGGCAGGCGGGGTAACCTGGTGCAGGACGAATACCTTGATATTTTTCCTTAATCAAATCTTCATTTTCCAAATGCTCTCCTGGTGCATAGCCCCAATATTCAGTTCTCACTCGGTGGTGTAGCATTTCGGCTAGTGCCTCGGCTAATCTATCGGCCAAAGCCTTTACCATAATGGATTTATAATCATCATGATCAGCTACATATTGAGCTACTAATTCATCCAAGCCAATTCCGGTGGTAACGGCAAAACAACCAACAAAATCCTGCACTCCACTTTCTTTGGGCGCTACAAAATCACTCAAAGCGATATTGCGAGCCGAAGCTGCTTTTTTAGTTTGTTGTCTTAAAGTTCTAAAAACCTCAAACGGTTCACCTGCTTCATCATACAATTGGATGTCATCATCATTAACACTGTTTGCCTTAAAAATTCCAAACACCGCGTTGGCTTGCAGTTTTTTATCTCGGATAATTTCTTCCAGCATTTTTTGTGCATCCTTATACACATTAGTAGCGGCCTCTCCCACTACCTCATCTTCCAATATTCTTGGAAACTTACCGTGTAGCTCCCAAGTCATAAAAAAGGGCGTCCAATCGATGTATTTATTGATTGCTCTTAGATCAATGTTCTCCACTTTTTTTACCCCCAAAAACTTAGGTGTACTAATAGTTTCAGCATTAAACGCCAGTTCCAATTTATTAGCTCTGGCATCGGCAAGGCTCAAAAATTCCTTTGTATTTCCTTTGTTTAAATAACCCTCACGGAGTTTGGTATAATCTGCTACAATGTTCTCCTGGAAACCAGCATGGGAATCAGGATTAGAAAGCGTTTGAGCAATCGGCACCGAACGACTGGCATCATTTACATGCACTGCAATTCCCGAATATTCAGGGAAAATCTTCACCGCTGTATGAGCTCTAGAAGTGGTAGCTCCACCTATCATCAATGGTAGCTTCATTTCCCTGCGCTCCATCTCCTGAGCTACATAAATCATCTCATCCAATGAAGGTGTAATTAAACCGCTCAGGCCAATCACATCTACTTTTTCTTCAATAGCCGTTTTAATTATTTTATCTAACGGAACCATTACGCCCAAATCCACAATTTCGAAATTATTGCAAGCCAACACTACGGCTACAATGTTTTTTCCAATATCATGTACATCACCTTTTACTGTGGCCAATAATATTTTACCAGCTTTTCGCTGATCTCCGTTTCCTTGCTTTTCTTCTTCTATAAAGGGTGTTAAATAAGCCACAGCCTTTTTCATCACTCTAGCCGATTTCACCACTTGTGGCAAAAACATTTTTCCAGAGCCGAACAAATCACCCACCACATTCATTCCGTCCATCAATGGACCTTCAATTACTTCAATCCCCTTATCAAAACTCTGTCGGGCTTCTTCAGCATCATTTTCTACAAAATCAGCTATTCCCTTTACCAGCGCATGTTCTATTCTTTTAGCTACTGGCAACTCACGCCAGCTCATATCCTTCTCGCGAGTTTTTTGTTCGCCCACAAAGCTTTCCGCAAAATCTAACAACCGTTCAGTAGCGTCATCCCTCCGATCCAGCAATACATCCTCCACTCGCTCCATCAAGTCTTTTGGAACTTCATCATACACCTCCAGTAAGCTAGGGTTTACAATCCCCATATCCATACCTTCCTTAATAGCATGATATAGAAACGCAGCATGCATGGCTTCACGGACAGATTGGTTTCCTCTAAAGCTAAAAGAGACATTACTAACACCACCACTCACTTTGGCTCCAGGCAGGTTTTTCTTAATCCAACCTGTGGCTCTAAAAAAGTCTAAGGCATTTTTTCGGTGCTCTTCTATTCCCGTTCCTACTGGAAAAATGTTTGGATCAAAAATGATATCGCTAGCTGGGAATCCAACTTTCTCTATTAATAAATCATAGGACCTTTTACAGATTTCAATTCTACGTTCGTAGTTATCCGCTTGACCATCCTCATCAAAAGCCATTACAATTACAGCGGCTCCATAGCGCTTTACCAATTTAGCTTGATGTAGAAATTCTTCTTCACCGCCTTTAAGGCTAATAGAATTCACAATAGCCTTTCCTTGTACACATTTTAACCCGGCTTCAATGATAGGCCACTTTGAAGAGTCTATCATAATGGGCACTCGAGAAATATCTGGCTCAGCTGCAATCAAATTCAGAAACTTAACCATGGCCTCTTTGCCATCCAGCATCCCTTCATCCATATTGATATCAATCACTTGAGCGCCACCTTCTACTTGGTCACGAGCTACATCAAGTGCTTCATCGTACTTATCTTCTTTTATTAATCGTAAAAATTTGCGTGAACCTGTTACATTCGTTCGCTCCCCAACATTTATAAAATTGGAGGCGGGGCTTATTATTAAAGGTTCTAATCCTGATAGTTTCATGTTCTATAGTCTGATGTTGGTAGTCCGAAGTCCGAAGACAACCACTACTCCTTAATTGAATTTTTTAATCCTTGGGTAATCTTAATTACCTCTTGAGTTTAGCATACATGTTTTCAAACTGACTTTCATCAATTAGATTTCTTTTTTTAGCTAAATGCAAACAAGCAATAACTTCTATTCCTGAACGAATGGAGTAGGATAAAAAATTTCTAAAAACTTTATTAGTCTGCCCTGTGGATCCTTCTGCAATGTTTAAAGCAATAGAATCAGCTGCCCTCTGTATTTGAGATGATAAAACAAAGCGCTCCTCACTAGGAAAACTTACCTTGAGCTCTGCAACCGAAGCCGAAAGTTCCAAGGCCCTTTGCCAAGCAATTAGTTTTTCAAATTTCATCTTTTCCAACATCCTAGATTTTCTTAATTCACACTTTCTTCGCTACCAAGTCTTCCGTCTTCAGACTTCCAACTTCTGACTCGCATGTCTTGGCTCATACTTCTCCGCCAATTCCGCTATCGCCCGAATATGCTCTGGACTAGTTCCACAACAACCACCAATTACATTTATCAATCCCAGGTCCAAATATTCTTTAATCTGAGACGCCATTTTTTCGGGGGTTTCGTCATACTCACCAAAGGCATTGGGCAAACCAGCATTAGGGTGTGCGCTAACCAAAAATGGAGTTTCCCTGGCTATAATTTGTAAATAAGGCCTTAATTGATCCGCTCCCAAAGCACAGTTCAAACCAACTGAAAACAGAGGCGCGTGCGAAATACTGATTAGAAAAGCATCCGTGGTTTGGCCCGAAAGAGTTCTACCACTGGCATCTGTAATAGTACCTGAAACCATAATGGGTATTTCAAAACCTATCTCATCAAACAGCTCCATTACGCCAAACAAAGCCGCTTTGGCATTGAGGGTGTCAAATACCGTTTCGATTAACAATAGGTCAACTCCTCCTTCTATTAGGGCTTTGGCCTGCTCCTTATAGTTTGCGGCCAACGTGTCATAATCGATAGCCCGATATCCAGGATTATTTACATCAGGCGAAAGCGAAGCGGTTTTATTGGTAGGCCCGATGGAGCCGGCTACAAATCGCGGTTTGTTTGGTTCCCTTTCGGTAAACTCATCTGCTACCTTTCGGGCAATTTTTGCCGCAACCAAATTGAGTTCTGGCACCAAATCTTCCATAGAATAATCGGCCATCGAAATACGAGTACTATTGAAAGTATTCGTTTCTACGATGTCAGCTCCCGCTTCAAAATAAGCAGCGTGAATCTCAGCTATCATTTTGGGCTGGGTAATGGAAAGAAGATCGTTGTTTCCTTTTAAATCGGAAGGGTAATCTTTAAAACGTTCGCCACGATACGTTTCCTCTGTAGGTTTATAGCCTTGTATCATGGTGCCCATAGCACCATCCAAAACCAAAATTCTCTTAGCCGACTCTTCTAAAAGTCGGTCAACCCTTTTACGGGCATCAATTGCTTGTGTCATAGTTTAATTATTTTAAGCTATGACTTAACCAGAAAATTATTTAAAAGGATTTGTTCTTAGAACTCACCTTATTTTTCCACACTTTAAGCGTGGTGAGAAGTAGCACCCGGCTAGCCCGGGTTGCTAAGACATCACAGGGCTCAATCCCTCCGTCTTTCTGAATAAGTCGATGACAAATTAAAGATTAAAAAATTCAAAATCCAAAACCCCACGGCCTAAAATATTTTTCTACATTTGCCGCGCCCGTGGAAAAATTTGCCTGATTGCAACCACTTAAAAAAATGCTAAAGCGGAATCTTTAGTCCTGCGCAATCACAATTTTCCCGGTTTAATTTGAATTTCAAAAATTTGCGCTATGGCCTATTTATTTACTTCCGAATCTGTTTCTGAAGGACACCCAGACAAAATTTCGGATCAAATTTCGGATGCAATAATTGACAACTTTTTAGCTTTTGATAAAGATTCTAAAGTAGCCTGCGAAACTTTGGTTACTACAGGTCAGGTAGTTTTAGTGGGGGAAATAAAATCCGATTCGTATGTAGACGTGCAAACGGTAGCTCGCGATGTGATTCGCAAAATTGGATATACCAAAGGCGAGTATATGTTTTCGGCAGATAGCTGTGGAGTACTTTCAGCTTTGCACGAACAATCGCCTGATATTAATCAAGGAGTGGACAGAGGAACACCTGAAGAACAAGGTGCTGGTGACCAAGGAATGATGTTTGGTTTTGCGACCAACGAGACAGATAACTACATGCCGCTGGCATTGGATTTAAGTCACAAAATCTTAATTGAATTGACCGTGATGCGCAGAGAGTTAAGTGATATTCCTTACTTACGTCCTGATGCAAAATCTCAAGTTACTATTGAGTATTCTGACGCTCATGTACCTCTAAAAATTACCGACATCGTAGTTTCTACTCAGCACGATGATTTTGATGAGGAAGCCACTATGCTGGCCAAAATTAAAAGTGACATTGTAAGCCTTTTAATTCCTCGTGTAAAAGCTAAACTAAAGCCTGAGCTACAAGCTTTGTTTAATGACGATATCAAATACCATATTAACCCAACAGGGAAATTTGTAATTGGTGGCCCTCACGGTGATGCCGGTCTTACAGGCCGCAAGATCATTGTAGATACTTACGGTGGAAAAGGCGCACACGGTGGTGGTGCTTTTTCCGGAAAAGACCCTAGTAAGGTGGACCGCTCTGCAGCTTATGCCACGCGTCATATTGCTAAAAATATGGTAGCGGCTGGAGTAGCCGATCAAATGTTGGTTCAGGTTTCTTATGCTATTGGAGTAGTAGAACCTATGGGAATTTTTGTTGACACGTATGGATCTGCCAAAGTGGATATGACTGATGGTGAAATTGCTGAAAAAGTAAGTGCCATTTTTGATATGCGACCAGGCCTAATCGAGCAACGATTGAAACTTAGAAATCCTATGTATTCCGAATCTGCGGCTTATGGCCACATGGGCAGAAAAAATGAAACGGTTACAAAAACATTTACGGATAGCTCTGGAAAATCAATTACTCAGGATGTGGAATTATTTACCTGGGAGAAATTGGATTACGTAGACAAAGTGAAGGCGGTCTTTGGCCTTTGATTGAAAATGTAAAATTGAAGATTAAGCCGCTTTGGGAAACTGGAGCGGCTTTTTTAGTCCACAGTCTATGGTCTGCCGACTGTGTACTACAAACTTCAATCCAACTCAAACAAAGCTTCCACTTTAGTGGAAAACTCTTTAGCCAACTTTAAGGCTAGCTCAGTAGAGGGCACATATTTACCTGCCTCAATAGCATGTATCGTTTGCCTACTCACACCAATGGCTTTTGCCAAATCGGTTTGTGTTTTATCTGATAGCAAACGATGTCTTTTAACGGTATTTTTCATTCGGCAGCACGGTGTTTAAACATTACCCAATGAAATCGTATAACAAACAATATCAATGTAAGAAAGAGATTGAAGATCATGATATTAAAAAACATAAAATCATAGATAAAAGCAATAGCCAAAACCAACAATACCGCATTTGCTAACACCGCCCAAAGTATAGATTCAAGTCTCAACTTCATGGTAAACTCATCTTCCACTTTTTGCTTGGCTAAGGCTATAAAGAGTAAACCAACCAATAATACTATTGAGATAAGTTCATCAAACACATTGTTTTCTATCACCTTAAAAAACACCCATTTTGAACTAGTGTCATTCCCAAAAACAAAGTCTTTTTCCGCTAGCGAAAGCACTTTCCAGTTAAAGAAATCGGGTTCCTCTAAAATTCCAAATTGCAGAATACCCAAAACCAAAGCTGGAATAAAAAACAACCAGCCAATAAGCTTGAAACGATGAGGTAATAAATATTTTGCCTTCATACAACAGTGTTAAGTTTGCTTTACCAAATGTAAAGCAAGCTTGTCAATTTAACAAATAAAAAAAGCCCTCACTTAGCGTAAGGGCTTTATGATGATTTAACGATGGAGTTTCTTTACAAAGTTACCATCCAATTGTTTTTATCGGCTATGGTACCCATCCTAATATCGCTAAGAGCCTTTTTAATTTTCATGGCATAACCATCATCAGGCGTATCAATACTAAAGTCAGTTCCTCTAAATCCTATTGTTGAAATTTGGCTTACCACCGCTGCGGTGCCCATTCCAAAAGCTTCTTTAAGTCTTCCTTCTTTGGCTGCTGCCACCACTTCTTCTACCTTAATAGGGCGCTCTTCTACATTGGCTACAATATTGCCTTCACGTAAAAGGCTCAAAATACTATCACGCGTAATACCTGCCAAAATACGGTCGCTCAAAGGCGGAGTGATAAACGTATCATCAATAACAAAACCTACATTCATAGTTCCCGATTCTTCAATCAATTCGTGATTTTTATGATCTGTCCAAATTACTTGAGTATAACCTTCTTTACGAGCTTGATCTGTGGCAAAAAAAGCGCCTCCATAATTACCTGCACACTTTGTAGAACCTACTCCACCGCTTGCACTTCGGGTATAGGTTTCCTCCACTTTCACCTTTACATCTCCTGCATAATAAGGGCCAACAGGGCTCATAATCACACAAAAAGTATATTCCTCAGAAGGCCGTGCCGCCACAAACTCTGAGCTACCAAACATAAAAGGGCGTAAATACAAAGCATGCCCCTCTTTATTAGGTACCCATGCCTTATCCATTTCTACCAATTTTTTAATACCCTCTACAAAAACATCCTCCGGAAATTCAGGCATATACATTCTACGAGCCGAATGATTCATACGCTTGGCATTCATATCTGGACGAAAAACACCTACCGAACCATTGCTCATGTAATAAGCTTTTAAGCCTTCAAACATTGCCTGTCCATAGTGTAATGTATGCAACGCAGGACTAAACGACATAGGGCCATAAGGTTTAATTTCAGCTTCTTCCCAAGAACCATTACGGTAAGTACATACCATCATATGATCGGTAAATTGAGTTCCAAAAACTAGGTTTTCAAAATCTATCTCATTAATGCGCGATTCGGATATAGGGGTTACTTTCATAAACTTTATTTTGTTTGTTTAGGTCGCTTCTGTAGGCTCATTTACTAGGATTTGTATCTTTGAAAAATCATAAAAAACGAATGTACAAAATGAAAAAAATTGCTTTTGCTTTTATAAGCCTTGCTCTTCTTAGCGGCTGCAAAAATACTCAAAACAATACTGAACAAGAAACCGAAACAGAAGTTGTTGAATTAGCCCCTGAATATCAATATTATGGGGATAGTATTACAGTTGATAATGCCGTGCCTGCCAACGAATTATTGGCCAAAATGGAAGGAAATGACTCTCTTCAAGTAAAGGTAGAAGGTATTATTCTTTCTTCTTGTAAGATGAAAGGTTGCTGGATGAAAATGGATTTGGGTGAGGAACAAATGCATGTAAAGTTTTTAGATTACGACTTTTTTGTTCCTAAAAACTTAGATGGCGAAATGGCCATTGTAGAGGGTTATGCTAAAATAGATACCATGAGCGTAGCCGAATTAAAGCATTTAGCTTCTGATGCCGAAAAATCGCAAGAAGAAATTGATGCTATTACTGAGCCCGAAGTAAATCTATCGTATGTAGCTTCTGGTGTTATCATCAAGCCCAAATCATAATATGAAAAAGTTAATCATTGGAGGATGCCTTATTGGGGCATCCTTTTTTGTTGCCTGTCAGCAGCAAACAACTACAAGTGAAGCTCCAGCTACTAGCGAGGAAAAAAGTGCCGTTAAGGAATACGACCTTAAACAAGAAAGTGAGTTATCCATGCTAATGCAAAAAATGTATGAGGATAACCTAGAGCTCAAGGCGCAAATTGAGGAAGGTATTATTCCTGAGTCTTTTCCTGAAGATTTTTACCATATACATGATGCGGTAGCTACCAAAGGCATGCTAAAAGATAGAACCATTTTTGATGGCATGGCTAAATCTTACATGCAAAGCATGGAGAATATTACCAAGGCCAGTGACACCCGCCAAGCCAAATTGGCCTACAATCAAATGGTGCAATCTTGTGCTAGCTGCCACTCCGTTTATTGCCAAGGACCTTTACCCAAAATTCATAAAATGCGCATTAAGCTAGATGAATAGAGAGCTTGTTAAAACCAACGACAACTCCACTACGCTTTTTGTGCCAGAGCTAAATCAACATTACCACTCTATGCGCGGAGCGGTGCAAGAAAGTCAGCATGTGTTTATTGATGCTGGCCTAAAACCGCTTTTAGGTGCCCATGATGAAATCAACATTTTTGAAATGGGATTAGGCACTGGTCTTAATGCCTTGATGACGCTACAGGAAGCCGAAAAAAATCAACAAAAAATCAATTACGCTGCTCTAGAAAAGTTTCCGCTTAACCTTTCCGAAGCCGAACAATTGGGTTACCAAACCAACTCATCTCCTGAAAAGGAAAACCAAAACTTAATGGCCCTACATAGCTGCCCCTGGGAAAAGGGCAATGCTATGGGAAACTACTTCACCTTTACAAAGTTCCAGTCCGATTTAAGGCTTTTTAAATTTCCCAGTCAATTTCATCTTATCTATTACGATGCTTTTGCACCTTCGGCTCAACCCGAGTTATGGACCGAAGAAGTCTTCGCCAAACTTTTTGAAGCCATGCACCCAAATGGCGTTTTGGTAACCTACTGCGTAAAAGGAGATGTAAGACGCGCAATGAAAGCTGTGGGTTTTCAAGTTGAAAAGATACCCGGCCCTCCCGGCAAAAGAGAAATGGCTCGCGCCTATAAATTGACTTGATTTAATCTCAAATCTCCAATTTGGAGAACACTCTTACCAACTGTAAAACCACACCTTACACCCCATTGTTAATTTATTTAGAAGTTTTCTAAATAAACTTGGTCAATTGGCGTTCGGCCATTACATTTGCCGCATTATTTTAAAGCAGTCTAAATAAGTATAGTTGTGAAAAAGCTACTGTTTGCGGCACTTAGCCTCTCTTTAATATTTACCTCATCTTGCGATAAAGACGGAGACAAAGATGAAATTACCGCACAATTGCCCAGCAGCTATAATTTCGAAAATGTAAATCACTCAGGCCAAGACCAACGCCTAGACATGCTAAGCGAGATAGTGAGTTACGCCAAAACCAGTAATAGTGGTAGTGCTGTAAATGCACAACTAATGTTCGATATGATGGGTAATAAAAATTACCAGTGGCAAAACACCGATTTAAACAGCAGTAGCAAACAAATAGCTAGTAAGCTAGAAGCCGATGCCAGTTTAGTTATGGGCGATTGGATTAGACTTTTAGACAGTATTAGTCAAAACCCAAATACTGGCAGCAATGGGGTAGCCGGATTGGTAAGTAACCAAGCGGGTACCAAGCAATACCTTTTTAATGAACAAGGTTACGAACTTGCTCAACTTATTGAAAAAGGCAGCATAGGAGCACTTAGCTATTATCAAGCTACAGCGGTATATACCAGCAGTACCAAAATGAATGTTGATAATGATACCGTAAACCCCGGAAAAGGAACAGATATGCAGCACCACTGGGACGAAGCCTTTGGTTATTTTTCGGCACCCAAAAACTTCGCTGAAACCAGCTTTAGCTATGATAACACTCAAGATTACCATCGTTTTTGGGTAAAATACTCTCATGAATTAAATGAGGTTTTAGGCTGCGATGCCAAAATCATGAAAGCCTTTATTAAAGGGCGTAACGCCATAAATAACAACAACTTAATTACTAGAGATGTTGCTATTACCGAACTAAGACAAGAATGGCAAAAGGTATGTGCCGGTATGGCAATTCATTACTTAAATGGAGCCAAAGCCGATTTTGCAGACGATGCACTGCGCAATCATCAGCTTTCCGAAGCCGTGGGTTTTTTATGGAGTCTACGTTTTAACCCTAGCAGTCCGCTTAATGCCGAAGCTGGAGATAAGATTATTAAAGATTCTTTTAGCAATTTATACGAAATAACTACTAGCGATATTAACGCAGCCATTGATTTAATAGCCACTAACTACGGTTTACAATCGCACAAAAACCATTTGTAAAATGCTCAAAAAATTGATCTCAAACAGCTTCCTGAAAAATAGTATTGTCCTTATGGGCATACTATTTTTTGGTGCTTGCGATAAAAATGGAGGAAAACTAAGCCAGGTAAATTTTGATCAAAAACCCATGCTGCAAAATTGGGCGCAGCATATAATTGTTCCCGCCTATGCGGAATTTAATAGTAACTTGCAGCAGTTCAGCCTTTTAAGCGATAGCTTGGTAAACAAGCCTAGCAACGAATTGCTGATTTCCCTTCAAAAGAATTTTAAACAAGTTTACCTTTCTTTTCAAGCTGTAAAATGCTTTGAGTTTGGCCCTGCCAGCAACATCTCGTACAAGGCTATGCTCAATACTTATCCTTGCGATACCATTAAAATTGTACAAAATGCGCAACAAGCAAACTACAATTTAAGTACCGCAGCCAATGCCGATGCGATAGGCTTACCCGCCATTGATTTTTTGCTTTTTAGCTGTGCCGATGAATTATTAAACAATGCAGCATTGCGCTTGTATTTGCAGCAATGTGTTAACCAAGTAGGCAATCTTACCAGCCAAGTAGTACAAGAATGGAACAATGGCTATAGCCAACAGTTTACCACCGCTATTGGCACTGACATGGGTAGCTCATTAGGACTGGTTATCAATGCCTTAAATAAAGATTACGAACTTATTAAAAATGCTAAAATTGGTTTTCCGGCTGGCAAAAAAACCTTAGGACAAACTTTCCCAAATGCCTGCGAAGCCGTGTACGCTGACCTTTCTACCGAGCTCCTTGCAGCTAATATCACCAGCATTTACAACCTATATCAAGGACTTCATTTTAATAGTACCCAGCGTGGGCCCAGCTTGCAAGATTACCTCAAAGAAACTAAGATTAGCTACTATGATGAAATGCTAGATCAAGCCATCGCCTTGCAATTTGAAAAAGCCATTACAGCTGTACAAAACATTGAGCAACCTCTAAGCAAAGTTATTAGCCAACAAAGCTCCTTGATAGATGAAGCTTATCTCGAAATTCAAAAAAATATAGTACTACTAAAAACCGATTTACCCTCCGCCCTAGGGGTACTTATTACCTATCAAGATAATGACGGGGATTAAGCCCCTTTAGGCGGCCACTCTAATGACAGGGATATTTAGCTTACCATCTAAACACAATCGCAGCCTAGCTCCGCTGGCCGTATTTAGAATAATTTTTGGTGCCCTGCTCCTATTCTCCACTATTCGGTTTTGGTTAAAAGGTTGGATTTACGAACTCTATATTCAACCGCAATTTCACTTTAAATACTTTGGTTTTGATTGGATAAAAGTAGCTCCGGGTTGGCTTATGTACACCTTGTTTGTACTAATGGCTTTAGCCGCCCTTGGCATCCTTTTAGGCTACCGTTACAGGCTATCTGCTACATTGTTTTTTTTAACTTTTACATACGTTGAATTAATTGATGTAGCCAACTACCTCAACCACTACTACTTTGTAAGCTTAATGAGTTTGCTACTCATTTTTCTTCCGGCACACCGCCTTGCATCTTTAGATGTGTACTTAAAGCGCGTACCCTTAAAAACACACAGCAACCATTGGGCGGTAAGCCTTCTAAAGCTACAGTTGGCCATAGTTTATGTATATGCCGGCATTGCCAAACTAAACCCCGACTGGCTTTTAGAAGCATTACCTCTAAAAATTTGGTTGCCAGCACAAGCACATTTACCATTAATTGGCCCGCTCCTAAAGTACACTTGGGTGGCCTATTTTTTTAGCTGGTTTGGTGCGTTTTACGATCTTACCGTACCCTTTTTCCTTAGCATAAAAAAAACACGCCCCTATGCATTTGCAGCCGTAATTCTGTTTCATTTACTCACCTGGTGGTTGTTCCCTATTGGGGTTTTTCCTTGGGTTATGATTTTTAGCACCCTCATTTTCTTTAGCGATAATTTTCATCAAAAAATACTAGCTCGTCTGCCCAAAGTATTTAAGGTTTCGCCACTTTCGTGGGATGTAAAAATGACACCTACAAAGCTTCCCCTAATCGCCAAAACACTAATTGCTGGCTACCTAGCTTTTCAACTGCTATTTCCCTTTCGTTTTTTACTTTACTCTCAACCTCTATTTTGGACCGAGCAAGGCTACCGCTTTAGCTGGCGCGTAATGTTGGTTGAAAAAGCTGGCTACGTTACCTATACCCTTACCAACCCTAGCACAGGCTTTTCAGCCGAAATAGAACCCAGTGAATACCTAAACCCCAATCAAGAAAAACAGCTGTCAACCCAAGCCGATTTAATATTACAGTTTGCTCATTTCTTAGAAAAAGAATATCAAAAAAAAGGAGTGGTAAATCCCGTAATAACGGCCCAAGCCTATGTAAGTTTGCAAAGCCAACCCAGCCGCTTATTTATAAACCCTACGGTAGATTTAACCAATGAAACCGAAAGCTTTGCAGCCAAAAAATGGATCCTTCCTTATGCCCATTAAGCTTCTATTTTTCTGCTTTTTAAGCATTCAAATAAGCTACGGGCAATTCAGCCTTAGCGGCAAAATAACCAATTCACAAGGTCAAAGTTTAGAAGGTGCTCAACTCCATTTTACATCCTTAAAGTTAGGGGCGGTTACCAATAAAAAAGGTGTTTACCGATTTACTAGAGTGCCTCAAGGTAAGTATGTATTGCAAGTGAGCTTTTTGGGATTAAAAACCATAGACACGCTTATTGAAGTGAACAACCAACCGCTGGTTATCAATTTTAAATTACAACCGGCCAGCGAAGAGCTAAGCGAAGTAGTGCTAGAAGAAAGATCAGCCGAAGAAACTTCTGCTTTACGATTAAGAGATGTAGATGGCACTGCTATTTATGCGGCCAAAAAAAACGAACTAATATTAGTAAATAAGCTATCGGCCAATTTAGCAGCCAACAACGCGCGGCAAGTTTTTGCCCGTGTGCCGGGCATTGTAGTTTGGGAAAGCGATGTAGCAGGATTGCAATTAGGAGTAGGCGCTAGAGGCTTGAGCCCCGATAGAACGGCAAATTTTAATACCCGCCAAAATGGATACGATATGGCAGCCGATGCTCTGGGTTATCCGGAAAGCTACTATGCCCCGCCCATGCAAGCCATCCAAAGTATTGAGGTAATTAGAGGAGCCGCTTCTTTGCAATACGGCACTCAGTTTGGCGGAGTTATCAATCTCAAATTAAAAACAGGCAACCCTAAGAAAAAGTTTAGCGGACAAACGGTAAACACCTACAACAGCCTTGGGTATTTTAATACGTTTACCGATTTAGGTGGTCAGTTAGGCAAGTTAAATTATTACAGTTTTCATAATTACCGAGCGGGTTCTGGTTTTCAAAACAACAGCGCTTTTAAGGCTCTTACCGAGCATTTACGTTTCGCCTATCGTTTTAATGCACGCTTAGAAATTATTGGCGAATACACCTATATGCATTACCAAGCGCAACAACCCGGTGGCCTTACCGATTTTCAGTTTAACAATAACCCCAGCCAAAGTTTGCGCAGCCGAAACTGGTTTGCCGTAAATTGGAATTTAGCCGCACTAACCCTAAACATAGACCTCAACGAAAAAACCAAATTTAATACCCGCACCTTTGGTTTAGTAGCCGAACGAAATGCCTTGGGCTACTTAAACCCTCCCAACCGATTGGATTTACAACCTTTTATTGATAGGGACTTACTTTTAGATGACTACCTCAACTTTGGTAATGAAACACGCCTAATACATCGCTATACGTTAAACACGTTACCTCAAATAGCTTTAGTTGGTATTCGTTACTACCAAGGGCAAACCGATAAAACCCAAACCTATGGCAACTCGGGTAGGCAAGCTAACTTTAACCCAAAACAGGATATATTACACCCCAAATCAGATTATCGATTTCCGAGTAAAAACGTGGCTGTTTTTGCCGAAAACATTTTTAACCTAAGCCGCCACTTTAGCCTTACACCAGGTTTTAGGTTTGAACATGTAAATACTTGCGCCAAAGGTTTTTATGATAGCTCCGTACGTGTTCCTCTTACGGGTGAGGTGGTAATTGACAGCCTAAGTCATGAAAACCGAAACAGTAAACGTTCCTTTGTTTTAATGGGTATTGGTGCAGCTTATAAACTTAAAAAAGGGCGTGAACTGTACGCCAATTATTCGCAAAATTACCGAGCCATTACCTTTAACGATATGCGGGTTGTAAATCCATCAGCTGCGGTAGATCCTAATTTAAAAGATGAACAAGGCTTTAATATGGATGCTGGAGTACGAGGAAATTTGGCTACTTGGTTGAGTGCTGATATAAGTGTGTTTTGGCTGAGTTACCAAAATAGAATTGGCTCGGTATTGCAAAAGGTAAACGATGAGTTTTTTGGTGAGCGCATTGTTAGATACACCACCAATATTGCCCAGGCCAATATAGTGGGATTCGAATCCTATATTGAAATTGACCTCCTAAAATTGCTCAAAATAAAAAGCAAAACAACGCTTAGTTTGTTTAGTAACATCGCCATTATTGAGGGGCGCTACAGCCACTCAAACGAGCCCGCCATTGAAGGAAGCAAAGTAGAAAATGTACCACTTTTTAACCTGAAAACTGGATTAAAGGCGCGATATAAGAAACTAGGCGGCAGTCTTCAATTTACCTACCTCAGCCAACAGTATAGCGAAGCTACGAATGCCGAAAAATCTGCAACTGGGATAGCGGGTACCATACCAGCCTACTGGGTAATGGATGTAGCATTGGACTATCAATTTAAAAAGTTAAAAGTAGAAACCGGCTTAAACAACTTTACCAACAACACTTACTTTACTAGAAGAGCTAGCGGCTACCCCGGCCCCGGAATAATTAGCTCGGCTCCACTTAATTTTTATTTAGGATTAGGCATTTGGTTTTAAGTTGCCCCAAATATTTAAACTGGGTAAAAGCTCTGTTTACCACGTAAAAAAGTGCGCTCACGCTTATGATAAAGGTGGCCATTTCTAGTTGGGCTACCTTAGGTCATTCTTAAGTACCCTAAACTCATTTATTTAATACCTTTAAAAGCTTAAAATCAGCCGTTATGAAGTATTCCGTATTTTTAGGTATGGCCTTTTTTGTTAGCCTACAAAGCCAAGCTCAGTTTAATCGTTTAGATAGTGTTTCAGTAAACACCTTAGAGCAATTTATCCTGAATGAAAAAGCCAGCGAAAAAATGGTGGGCGTTTCGGTAGGTATGATTAGAAATGGAGAGGTGGCTTATTTAAAAGGTTTTGGTTACGAGGATTCGTTGGCTAATATTGCGGCTACCGAAAGTACGATGTACCGATTGGCCTCTGTTTCTAAATCGGTTACAGGTTTAATAGCTATGCGGCTGATAGAAAAAGCGCAGTTAGATCTTAACAAAGACATTAGAGATTACGTGCCGGAATACCCCGCAAAAGCTTTTGGGGTAATTACTTCAGAGGATTTGTTATCCAACGAAAGTGGCGTAATACATTACTCAGGCAGCGGAAATTGCACCGAACCTTACAATGTAACTTATCGCAATAGTTACATCGCCAGTCACACCAACTCTTACGATCCTATAGCGGCCATCGGCATTTTTAAAGATCAAAAAACCTGTTTTGTTCCCGGTTCACAATACCAATATACCACTTGGGGGTTTTGTTTAATGGGTGCTGTTTTACAACGTGCAGCTAGTAAAAGTTTTGACAGCCTTTTGCAAGATGAAATTGTTTGTCCGCTTAACTTACCCAGCCTGCAAATAGAATATCAATCTAAAAAACCATACCCTCATCAAGCAGAAGGCTACCGAATAAGTGGTGGGCAAGTGGCTTTGGCCGATACTAATAGCACTGATTACAAAGACATATCATATAAAGTACCCGGTGGCGGCATGATTTCGTCTGTAATTGATTTAACTCTATTGATGCAAGGTTTAGTAAACCGAAAGTTATTGGCCGACTCTACCTTGAAGTTGTTTGGAACCCGTCATACCCCCACCAATGGAACACCTTCTTATTATGGGTACGGAACTAGTACCAACTTTAGGAATGGTGATACTTTATTTTGGCACAGCGGCTCCCAAGAAAAAACAGCTACACTTATTTATTATTCGCCCGAAAATAAAAACGGAGTAGTAATTATGTCAAATACCAAAGGGGCTGGTCTTTTTCCTTTGGCGCGCCTCATTTATGATTACCTACCTAACAGCACGCTACAGGGTACAAAATACCCAACTCCTACTACGCCTAGCCCTTGCTCCGGAATTGGCTTGCCTGAACCAAAGGATTTATCCTTGCTAAAGGTAACCCCTAACCCCAGCAACGGAACATTTAGACTTGAAACAGAACAAAGCTTAAAAAATGTAAATCTTTCCATTTATGACAATACTGGTAAACAGATTTATCACGAATTTTATAATCATTTTGATAGCCTAAGGTTAACACTAAAATTAACCCAGGGTATTTATACGATAGACTTACAAACGCAAGACGGATTTAATCAGACTGAAAAGTTGGTTATCCAATAATTTTTAGAAATAAAAACTGGGGAATTAATCCCCGTAAATCACTACAAATAGTGATTTACGCAAAAAATCATTTTCCTCAAAAGAGTATTCCTACACTTCTGACTTTTCAAAACAAAGTAATTCCTACAAACAAGCTCGGTATAGCTTCATTTCTCTACCTCAAATATTTTTTTAAGCAAAGAATAACTTGAAATTAAAAAAATATTAACATCTAACAACCAGTAACTTACACTCTTTTCTATCACGAAAATGCGTCAAAAAAAATAAAAATAACGAAATAGCTATTTCAAAATCAACAGCCCTTTTCAATAACTCCCTGAAAAACACGGCTTGTTATTATTTCATAAAAACGACCTAAAGAGACTATTTTAACTAAAAATTGTAGGGCAGCCCTACAATTGTCAGAATTACACACGCATAGGAGGTTGGTAACCTACAAGCAAGCCGATATGTTTGTCCTGTTAATATTTAATACCAACTCTAAATTAAAATTGTCATGAAAATGTTTAACAAATTTGCATTCGCAGCAGTATTCACTTCTTTAGCCTTAGGTGTAAGCGCCCAAGATGATGATGATGATGCGCACAACGTAGTAATCAGTATTCCAGAAGTTGCCCTTGTGGATATTGAAGGTACAGGTGGTAATTCTATCACATTAGGACCAACTGCACCAACGGAAGCTGGGGATCCACTTGATTTCTCAGGCCAAACAAACTCAGATCTTTGGGTGAACTACTCTTCTATTAAGCACAGTGTAGATGACCCTACAAGAACTATTGCCGCTAAAATTTCTAACGGAACAATGCCTGCTGGTATGAGCCTTAGTGTAACCGCTGGTGCCGATGCTGGTAACGGTGACGGAGCTACTGGTTCAAGTGCCGGTGCTGTAACCTTAACCACATCAGATCAAAGCGTTATTACTGGTATTGGTAGTGCTTATACTGATGATGGTGTGAGCAATGGTCACAACTTAACGTATACCCTAGCGGTTGCTTCTGGTTCATATGCTAATCTTGATGCGGCCAGTGGTGCCACAGTTGAGATTACTTATACCATTAGCGATAACTAATACACGGTTTTTATTTGAAACCTACTCTCAATTAGCAGGAGTTACCAAAGCTCCTGCTAATTTTATCACTCCACCAAAACTCCATCAATGAAAAAGTTAATCCTAAGCCTTTGGCTGCTAGGCTCTCTAGCATCCTCAAGCTTTGCCTCAGTAGTAGTTACCAATGGGCTTACCCATAAGCACCAAGTACAATCTTCGGCTACCGAAAAAGGCATCGTAATCCTCAAAAATATTGGCACCAATCCCGAAAGGATACTGGTTTACTTTAACGATTTAAAAGTAGGCTGTAATTCAGAGCAATTAGATGTAGCCGAACCAGGTTCGCTAGAACGTTCCAACTCTAGTTGGATAAAAGTAGGACTGCAAGAGCGCCTATTACAACCAGGAGAAGAATACCCACTCCAATACAACATTAAAACCCCCGATTCTAGATTAGAAGGCACCTACTGGAGCCTTTTGATGATTGAGGTTAAAAAACCGATTGACACAGCAAGCAACAGCTATGGTGTTAAGGTAAACTCTAACATTAGATATGCCGTTCAAATTATTACAGATTTTGGAACGCAAGAAGCAACCAATGTGAGCTTTAACAATGTGGAATTAGCAGCAACCTCTCAAGGCAAATCGTTGATTATTCAACTGAGCAATAATTGTAATAAACTGGTCATACCCAGCGTAAAGTTGGAAATTTACGATAGCAATGGTGAGCTCTTATTTGAGAAAAAAGCCGACACCAAAAAACTATACCCTACTCAATGTCGCAATTTTGCCTTACCGGTAAATGAATTGCCTTTAGGTAAATACCAAGCTGTATTGGTGGCCGATTGCGGCCAAGCCGAATACTTTGGAATGACCCTAAACCTTGAGGTTGATGAATAAAGCCGTTAAAATATGGCTTTTAATTATTGCTAGTACCTGGCAAGTGTTTGGTGCAGGCCCTACGCTAGATCGTGATGACTTAGTGATACCGGTGCGCGCTCCCAAAACGGTGGTACCTGGTCATTTCGAAACCTTTATTTTGGAATTGAACAATGACTTTACCCACCCCTTAAACTTTGCCGTTACAGTAGAAAAACCCGCCAGTTGGCACTTCCTATCTGAGGTGAAAAATGTGCAACTACTGCCTGGTGAAAAACGCAGCGTTATATTTTTAGTAGAAATTGACCGCGCTTGTGAAATAGGCAACCAATCCATGAACTTCGATTTTTTTGATGCGCAACACGACATCCGTTTAAACGAAAAAATTACCACCGAAGTAGAAAACATACACGAGGTAGAAGTATTGGCCATTCGCAAGCCAAGCCACCTTACAGGAGGAGAAAAATTTGAAGTTGAATTTGAATTGCGAAACTTAGGTAACTGCGAAGAAAGAGTGCGCGTATATAGCGATGATGGTTTAATTGTAAATCAAGAATTTACGATGGCGCCTAATTCAACACACTTTGTAACGGTAAAGCAAAGCGTGCCGCCCAACTTAAGCCATGTAGGTTATATAAGCTGCGGGCTTAATATAAATGTAGGTTACCAAGATATGCCTATTAGAGAGGTGGCTTCGGTTAAAGCCTTCCCTAAAACTACCCACAAAACAGACCCTTATCATCGTTTTCCGATTGAGGCCAGCTTAATATATTTTGGCTCTAAAAACGTAAACAGCTACAACGATAGTTACCAAATTGAACTAAAAGGAAATGGTTTTTTAGATCGTAACGAACGTCATCATTTTGATTTTGTAGCTCGTGGCCCTAACCGTTTTTCAATTTCGAGGGTAGGTAATTACGATCAGTACTCTTTTAAATACCACTGGGAACAAAGCCGAAAAGTAGGCACCACCATTCGGCTAGGTGATTTCTCCTATAACTTATCAGATGTTACCGAAATGTTTAGATGGGCAAGAGGTGTGGCCGTTGACCATAAAAATGCTCAGTTTGAAATGGGGGTATTTTTTAACATGCCACGTTTTTACACCCAAGTAGATTACCAATACGCGGTATATGTAAAGTACTTGATGAGCAAAAACTGGAGTATTCAGTTAAACGGAATGCAAAAGCACTACGGCTTAGAAGATGAAACAGCATCTCTGGCAAGTGTAAAAAGTGAGCTTAATCTAAAGCACCACAAAGTAATTGCTGAATTATCTGGTGGACAAAAATATGGCAAGAGTGGACAAGCAGGAAGCTTACAGCTAGAAGGTAATATCAAAAAATTACAATACCGTTCTCATTCACTTTATGCCGATGCCAATTACCCTGGTTATTATACCAACTCTGTATTTTCAAATACCAGCTTTAATTACCGAAGAAGATATTGGGGTGCCAATGCTGGACTGTATTACAACGCGGCTAATCCTGCTCAAGACACCATTTTTACCACGGCACCTTATTCCCTCAATCAAAATTTAGGCTTATCTGTTTTTCCAACTACCGCCTTGCAACTACAAGTAAGTTACATTCATCGTAGCAAAGAAGATCGCTTTGAAGACAAGAAGTTTAACTATCGCGAAAACACCATGCGTTACATGCTACAGTATCGTAAAAAAGGTTGGACATCTCAAATAAACGGTGAGTTTGGCGATACCGAAAACTTACTTTTAACCACAGAAGATAACACCGGTAAAACTCGTAGCGTGCGTGGTCGTTTAGAAAAAACCATTGGCACCAAGTTACGCGTAGGTGGCTTTGGTCAGTACTTATACACCAACCGTTACGACAGAGAACAAAAAGAATATGTTCTATATGGTGGTTTGGTTAGTTATCAGGCTCTTAAAAATCTACGTATAACAGGCTCGTACCGAAACAATTATTTATTGGATGAATACAACTCAGACCGTACTTTATTAGATTTAGAAGTTAGCTCACGATTTAAGGCACATCGCTTTTCGGTAAAAACCTCTCATGCTTTAATTAGAAATACTGTAAACCGTACCGACTTTTATGTAAACGCTCGCTATACCTACAGTCTTAACACACCCATCTCTAAAAAGAACGACTTATACGCCCTTAACGGTGTGCTTAAAGCCGATAACCCTAGAGATGCTGCCGGTGTAATTTTAAACA
Source organism: uncultured Owenweeksia sp. (assembly GCA_937146805.1). GTDB lineage: Bacteria > Bacteroidota > Bacteroidia > Flavobacteriales > Schleiferiaceae > Owenweeksia. The sequence goes on from CAKZRR010000047.1 coordinate 22,333, forward strand.
TAGCTGGTCAATCGGTTATTACCGATGAGTACGGCAACTTTTTAGTAAACAACCTTCCTGTGGGTATTCACTATTTGCATATAGACCACGGCACATTGGGTATGGGATTGGTTACCAAAACTGAATCACCTGTTGAAATTGAAATGTTTCCGAAAGAAACCAACAATATTACCATTGAGGTAGTGCGCGGTGGTAGTATTAAAGGTAAAATAAACTTTGTTCAAGATCAACGTGCTGCCAACGAAGGCGAAAAAATACCCTTGCGTGTAGTCAAAATATCAAACGGAAGTCAAGAACACTTAACCTATACCGATAACGAAGGTAATTTTAGCTTCAGAAATCTGCTTCCGGGAAATTGGAAAGTGCGCGTAATTAGCGGCAAAGAGGATGGTAATTGGGTTTTAAGCCAAAACAATGTATCGGTAAATGTAATATCAAGCCGCGAGGCGGACGTACAGTTTGAAATGGTAGCAAAAGCCCGAACAGTAAAGTTTAGTAACAAAACCATGAACTTAAAAATCAAGAAAAACTAATCGTGAAAATCAAGTTTTTCCATATTATACTATTTGTAGCCTTTTTAATTATAAGCCTAGGTGCCAAGGCACAAGGGCCTGGTGGTGTTACCAATAACTTAGAGTTTTGG
>CAKZRR010000048.1 GCA_937146805.1 uncultured Owenweeksia sp.
AAAGGCTGCATTCGGGTCAGTTAAGGTTGCTGTGACTTTTGATACCCCTATGGCTCTGCCTCGGGGTAGTTCATTTTATGTTATTTGTGTGCTTTTCAATTCCAATAACTTCAGCAACTCCTTTTTCAGTTTTAGCCAATTCTATTAGCTCTTTCTGAAATTTATCAATTGCGTTCGGTTCAACAACCAGTTCCATTTTCAATTTATCCTTTTCTTCTTCTCGGTATTCTGTTGCAACATTTTCTTCGAGCGAAATTTGTAATCCTACGATTTCAGTTAAGCCTATTTGATAAAACTTCATTTCAAAATATGCATAGCTATCCTTCTCACCACATCTATGAGTTAGATTCTCTTTGCCGTTTGGAAAACCTTCTAAACTTTTAGCAAATTGGAGTAAAGAGTCCTTGGTGTCATAAACTTCGGTTCGGCCAGAGTACCTTCCATTATCAACAGAAATTTGAAGTTCAAACATATCATCATCTTTCCAAATTACTTCCAACTTCATAAATCTACTTTTCATTAGCATCATCTTTTACATAGAGATTATTTTCATAGTCACCTCTGTTAGAATTATATGATTTCCCCACTTGTTTGAAACCAAATTTTTGAATGATATGATTCATTTTTACGTTCTCTTTTCTGACAGTTGCATACTGGTTTGGTTTATATATTGCTAGAGCTTCGGTTATTTTTTGGCCTATTCCCTTTTCTTCACTTAAACAAACAATCCAGCCAAGTTCATATTCATATTTGGCTCTATTTACATCCGCTTCGGATTTTTCAAAAACTCTTTTCTTATAAGAGTCATTGGGTATTTTGAGAGCACCAACTGCTTCAATATTTTCTGTCTCTGGATAGAATAATAAAACTGGGTTTTTAGATATTAAGCCGTCAAATGTTGCTGAGCTTACTTCGCCTGCTTCAAGAACAATTTTCTTAAAAGCTGCAATTTCTTTATTAGAAAACTCTTTAGCATTTCCAATCTGATATTCTAGTTCTTCCACTTTAGTTCTTTAATGCCCTACAACGTTGAGTGTATGCGTAGTGGCAGATTTCGGAGCTCATCACTATCAAACCGAGATGGTGTTGATGCGAGCTACAAACCTTGATATTTACTACTTCCCCCGCCATTACGTATGACACATTGTTGGGCATAGTTATTTTTTAGTCATGTCGAAATAATATGGTTGTCCATTGAACATTACTTCAAGTGTAATAGTATCGCCTTTGATATCAATTACCCTGTATTCATATTTGTCTCCTGGTTTACTAAAAGCTGATTTAGTTGCATCGTCACTATGAAGGAATTTTAATATAAATTGACAATCCTTAATCCAAGTAATTTCCAAATTTGTTGTATTTAATCCATTATTTGTCAACTCAGTATATGAATCATTTGCGATTATTACTTGGACGGAATCCAATTGTCCTTTAATCCTATTTGGGGTTAGGTAATAAAATTCCCCTGTAAAATAATCTTGGCATCCATCATATACAATTTCCTCACGTTTCTCAACAGGTGGCATCATTTTACTTAAGTATTGTTTTTTAAAATAATCACACTCCTTCGTCAAGTAAGCTGTAATAGTCCATCCGATTTTTTTAGTATCCAAATCCTTAATAGACTCAACTCCTTCAATCTCTTTTAGTTCATTAGCATTATTAATCAACTCTTTCTCAATACAAAAATTGACAAGTTGAATACTATCCTTTTTCGAGCTATTTTTTTCTAAGCAATTACATACATCTTTACCTAACTTGTCATATTGTTTTTGCCCAAAAGAATTGAGGTTAATTGTTAAAACTAGAATTATCAATATAGTCTTTGTCATATTTCGATTATATATTTTGTTTCAATTTCAAAGCAGTTACCGAGCTTTGGTCTAATTAAGCACAAGAGGTTAGTAAACGTAACTCAGTTACGTTTATATCTCCTTTATACTGCTCCAAATATAGTGCATGTGCAAAATGTATTATAGATATACAAGGAGGTTCTCAATGTACGTGGTTTCTGCTTATTCCAAATCAGGTTCAACCCTAAAATCTATTAACAAAACCACCTGCTTTTAACTAATAATTAACCGTGCCCTATTATGGTTGGCATGGCCATTTGGCTTAATTTGCAAGCTTCAAAAAACCATTATGTTTACAAAAAACCAAATTTTAAGCCTAGCGCTTAGTGCTTTAGGAGTTACTTCTTTTGCGCAAACGGGCGTGTACCGTACACCAGCTCTTAGTCCAGATGCCAAAACCATTGCTTTTTCGTTTCAGGGCGATATATGGACCATGCCCTTAAGCGGCAGTAAACCCGAAAGGTTAACGCTGCACCAGGCCTACGAAAGCAACCCTGTGTTTAGCCCCAATGGTAAACAGCTGGCCTTTAATAGTGAGCGCCACGGTAATAATGATTTGTTTGTGATGGATGCCGATGGCGGAAACTTAGATCGTATTACCTATCATTCATCAAATGATGTTTTAAGCGATTGGAGCGCTAAAAACAACCTGGTATTTAGCACAGTACGTGCCTACCGACAGTTGGAATGGGATGAAGAAATTCATCAAGTTTCGGCCATGGGGGGTACACCCAGCCGCTGGTTAAATGCTTTGGGCGAAATGGCTACCGTGTCTCCCAACGGTAAAATGGTAGCTTTTGTTAGGGGTGCTTGTCGCGTTACCCGCGAAAACTACAAAGGACCATCGGATTTAGAAATTTGGATTTACCATACCGAAAGCAAAACCTACACGCAGCTTACCAATAATACATACAACGACCTATTGCCACGCTGGAACAGTGATAATGAACTGTACTTTTTGAGTGGCGAAACAGGTTACTACAATATCTACAAGCAAACCGTTTCGGGTAAAGCCAAAACGGCAGTAACCAACTTAAAAGGTCATGGTATTCGTTATTTTGATATGGCCCAGCAAACCATTGTGTACGAAAGAGGTATGGATCTTTTTACGTTAAACCTAAGCGATGGAAATGGTAGAAAACTGGATATTAACATTAAGGCAGATTACCGTTTTGACCCGATAGAAAAGAAAACCTACTCTAGTAGTTTAAATGAATACGAGGTTTCGCCTAATGGCAAGGAGCTTGCCTTTGTGGTGCGTGGTGAGGTGTTTGTAAAAGAGTTAGACAAAGAAAAAACCAAAAGTATAAACCTATCCAACCACGCTTTTAGAGATGGGTCTGTGGCTTGGTTAAACGATACTACCTTATTGTTGGTTTCAGATCGTGATGGGGTGAAAAATATTTACAAGGTGGTTTCTAACGATCCTAAAACAAGCTCTTTAGCCAAGGCTTTGCGCCATACGCTTAGCCCTTTGGTAAAAAACAAGTGGAATGACAATGGTTTATTGTTATCTCCTAATGGTAAAAAAATAGCGTTTACACGCGATAACCGAGAATTGATAGTAGCCGATATTTTGGAGAGCGGAAAGCTTAGTAAGGAAAGAGTGATGGCAGATTCATGGTCGCTGCCAAGAGGGGTGGTTTGGAGTCCTGATAGCCGCAACTTAGCGTACTCGCAGCAGGATTTAACTTTTAATAACGAAATTTTTATTCACCCAATAGATGGTGATCCGGTAAACGTGAGTATGCACCCCAAAGGTGATTACAGCCCTTATTGGAGTGCCGATGGCAGCAAGCTAGGCTTTGTATCTAATCGCGGAGCCGGAGGCGATAGTAATATTTGGTTTGCTTGGTTGCGCCACAGCGATTGGGAGAAAACGAAAGAAGACTGGAAAGACGGTTCGTATTACGATGAGCCCGAAAAACCAAAGGCAGATGCTAAAGAGAAAAAGAAAGACGAAGCAAAGGACAAAGAGCCGGAAGAGGAAATAATTGAAATTGATTTAGACAATATTCACGACCGTTTGATGCAGGTTACTTCTTTGGGAGGTAATGAAGGAAGCCTTATTATATCGGCTGATGGCGAGACTTTTTACTTTAGTGCTAGGCCAATTACCGCCAAAAGCACCGATTGGTATAAAGTAAAGTGGGACGGAAGTAAAATTGAACAGCTTACCAAAGGGGGGCAAGGTTTGTATGCCTTTAGTGCCGATCCTGCGGGTAAAGACTTTTACGCCATGCGCAGAGGAGGTTTGGTAAAAGTAGATGGCAAAGGAAAAACCACGGGCATGCCGTTTTTGGCTACCATGCATATTAACCACGCCCTGGAGCGCGATTATGTTTTTGAAGAAGGTTGGATGGCCTTGAATCAACGCTTTTACGATCCTAATTTTCATGGAAACGATTGGAACGCTTTAAAAGCACAATACAAGCCTTGGGCTATGGCTGCCAGTACCGCACAAGATTTTCGTCTTATTTTTAGCTGGATGCTGGGAAGGCTAAATGCCAGCCACTTAGGTATGTATGGAGGTAACCCAGAAGAAACACAGCGCGAAAGAACGGGTAAACTAGGCATAGAAGTTAGCCCGGTAGCAAAGGGGGTAGAGGTAAAGCATATAGTGCTTAACTCGCCAGCAGGTAAGGGCAATAATGCGCTTAAAGTAGGAGATGTAATTGTTTCGGTAAATGACAAACCCATAGAAACGGGTACCAATTTTTACGAATTGTTGGAAGGAGAGAGCGGAAACGAAATTTGGCTAAGCGTAAAAGGCAACGATGGTAAAAGTAGAGATGTAATTGTACGTACCACCACCACCTTGGGCACCTTGTTGTACGAGGAATGGGTAGCCGAGCGTCAACGTTTGGTAACCGAGTATTCAGATGGGCGCTTAGGTTATATCCACATACGTGGAATGAACATGCCCAGCTTTGAGCGCTTTGAGCGTGAGTTAATGGCCAGTGGTTATGGTAAGGAGGGTATTGTAATAGATGTACGCTTTAATGGCGGTGGTTGGACTACCGATTATCTAATGGCTGTTTTAAATGTAAAGCAACATGCTTACACAGTACCGCGTGGTGCCACCGATAACTTGGAAAAAAATCATGCACAGTTTAAAGATTACTACCCATACAGTGAGCGTTTACCGCTTACCGCTTGGACAGCTCCTTCGATTGCCCTGTGTAACGAGAGTAGTTATTCCAATGCCGAGATCTTTTCGCATGCCTATAAAAATTTAGGCCTAGGTACTTTGGTTGGGCAGCCCACTTTTGGAGCGGTAATTTCTACCAGTGGCACCGGATTATTGGATGGCTCTTTTGTGCGTTTGCCCTTTAGAGGTTGGTATGTAAAAGCCGATGGCACCAATATGGAAAACGGCCCTGCGGTGCCGGATGTCTTAATTCACAATAGCCCCGATTATCGCGCCAAGCAAATAGATGAGCAATTGAAAAAAGCGGTAGAGCTATTATTGAAAGATCTTGAAAAGTAAAACCTTTTAACAGAGCTTTAAAAAACCCAAACCACTGGTTTACCATGGTTTGGGTTTTCTGCTTTTGAGGTCTTTGGCAGATGTTAAAAAAAATGTGGAAAACCCTTGATAATAGGCCGTTTTCGCGCATTGAATTTGTGGTTTTTAGGTTAAATTTGTTAGGTTAATAAAATTACCTAACGCAAAGAATATGAGTGATATACCTAAAGAGTACGAAGCCAGTAGTATACAAGTACTCGAAGGATTAGAGGCCGTTAGAAAACGACCTTCCATGTACATTGGAGATGTAGGCCTAAAAGGTTTGCACCACCTGGTGTACGAAGTAGTAGATAACTCCATTGATGAGGCCCTCGCAGGGCACTGTAAAAACATTGATGTTACCATAAATGAAGACAACTCTATTACTGTAAAGGATGACGGTAGAGGTATTCCAGTAGAGATTCATGAAAAAGAAGGCCGATCGGCATTAGAAGTGGTTATGACCGTGCTGCATGCTGGTGGTAAATTTGATAAAGACTCGTACAAAGTTTCGGGTGGTTTGCACGGAGTAGGGGTGTCGTGTGTTAACGCTCTCTCTATGGATCTTAAAGCAGAGGTGCATAAAAATGGCAAGCACTACATGCAAGAGTTTAAAATTGGCGTGCCCCAGTATCCTGTTAAAGAAATTGGCACTTCAGATTACCGTGGTACCGTGGTTACTTTTAAACCAGATGCGGATATTTTTCAAGAAACCGTATATCACTACTCCATTTTAGAGGCGCGTATGCGCGAATTGTCTTTTCTAAATAAAGGTATTCGCATTAGTCTTACCGATAAACGTGAGCAAGAAGAAGATGGCTCGGATAAAGCCGATATCTTTTACAGTGAACGTGGTTTAAAGGAGTTTGTGGAGTTTATAGATCAAAGTCGCGAAACTTTGATGCCGGAGGTAATTCACATGGAAGGCGAGAAGAACAACACCCCGGTAGAGGTGGCCATGCACTATAACAACTCATATAATGAGAATTTACACTCGTATGTAAATAATATTAATACCCACGAAGGAGGTACCCACTTAGCGGGTTTTAGAAGAGCGCTTACCCGTACGCTTAAAAAGTATGCCGATGAAAGCGGTATGCTGGCCAAGGAAAAGGTAGAAGTATCGGGAGATGACTTTAGAGAAGGCTTAACGGCCGTTATTTCGGTAAAGGTAATGGAGCCCCAATTTGAGGGGCAAACCAAAACCAAGCTGGGTAACAGTGAGGTATCGGGTGCTGTAGACCAATTGGTAGGCGAAATGCTTACCAACTTTTTGGAGGAAAACCCCAATGCCGCCAAAACCATTGTTCAAAAAGTAATACTAGCTGCCAAAGCACGTGTAGCCGCCAAAAAGGCGCGCGAAATGGTGCAGCGTAAAACGGTAATGGGCGGCAGTGGCTTGCCCGGTAAACTTTCCGATTGCTCAGAAACAGATCCAGCCGTTTGTGAAATTTACCTAGTAGAGGGAGATTCGGCAGGTGGAACCGCCAAGCAAGGCCGCGACCGTAATTTCCAAGCTATTTTGCCTTTACGTGGAAAGATTTTGAACGTAGAAAAAGCCATGCAACACAAGGTTTTTGAAAACGAAGAAATCAAGAATATGTTTACCGCCTTAGGCGTAAGCGTGGGTACCGAAGAGGATAGCAAGGCTTTAAATATGACCAAGTTGCGCTACCACAAAGTGGTGATTATGTGTGATGCGGATGTAGATGGTAGTCACATTGCCACACTTATTCTTACCTTCTTTTTTAGATACATGAAAGAATTGATTGAGAACGGTTACATATACATTGCGGCACCACCCTTATACCAAGTTAAAAAAGGCGCCAAAAGTGAATACGCTTGGAATGATGACCAGCGCGATCGTTTGGTAGCAGATTTTGGTGGCGAAAACAAATCGGGTGTAGGTATACAACGCTACAAGGGTTTAGGAGAGATGAATGCCGAACAACTTTGGGAAACCACTATGGATCCCGAAAAACGCACCATGCGCCAAGTAACCATTGACAGTGCTGCTGAGGCCGACCGCGTATTTTCTATGCTAATGGGAGATGATGTACCACCCCGTAGAGAATTTATTGAAAAGAACGCCAAATACGCCAACATAGACGTATAAAGCTTTAAATATTTTTATCAAAAAACACCCGCTTTGGCTATGCTAAAGCGGGTGTTTTTTTTTGATTCTTTTAATTGACTCTTAAAAAATCAGATTGATAGGAAGTCAATCAAATCTTACAGCTTAACTACTTGCCAATAGGTCCTATCTTACTTGAACTTACAGGTTTTTACAATTTGTTTATTTCATTTTAAGATGACCTGTTATTTCCGATGCACCAGTAAATAGCTTACCACCTTTATTTTTGCCGATATAGTACCACAACCCTCTATATGACACCTGATTTAAATGATTGGACTTAGCCATCCAATTGTTTTTATCGGTGTATTTTTCACCCTTCCTTAAAACACCATTTGTACAATCATACCATTTTGAAAATTCCTCATTATTTAAGGGTCTATCATAAATGGTTTTAAAAACCCATTCGCCATTTATTAGGAAGTATCCACCAAATTCAATTATTTCAAGATCTTCCTTAATTGTCTCTATCGTGGTAGAGTGCTTTAGTTGGTATTTCCCGTGTTTTTCAGGATCTTTTGTGTTTGGTGTTGCAAATATCTCTTTTGGAGAATGTGTTACCAAAATACCTCGAGGAAGAGTGTCAATTTTACTCGGCCAGATAACTGTTTGTTCAGGCGAAATATTCAGTTCAGGTTTTGTAAAACAAGAGACAAAAACAAAAATGGTTGTAATTAAGACAATTTTTTTCATGAAACAGAAGATTGCGCATTTAGGGGGTAACCATATTGGAAACTATGATCACTCATATCTAGGTTTAACCGAAGCAGTACTGTGTAAATCTAGGAATAAAACGCAAAACAAAAGTGGAGGGCAGAAGAATGGTGTTCTTAGTTTTTTTTCAATTTACCGTAAAAGCAAAACCCCTTTGATACCTAGTACCAAAGGGGTTTAAAATTACAATGTGTAAGGCTTTAATACGTGCTATTGTTCATATAACTGTTTACGTATTCCATACTGTTGCTAAACGGATTTAAAATCCAAACTACGGTTAAGAATCTTACTTTACGGTTATAGTCAAACTCACCTGCTTTTGGCTTTAAAAAATGGTGACGAATAGGAGTGTGTCTGGTTCCATAAACATCGCCATTAGCAAACTCACCACCAAATGGTGAATACTCGCCCATAGAGGTTCCCCAAGCACTACTGGTGTTAAAATTGGCTTGTGCTATGTATCGATGTACTACGGTCTCTCCTTGGTTAAAAATCGATTTAGTAGTATCGATATTTGGAATACTGGCGGCCCATTTGCTCGAAAAATCATCATTCGCTACAAAGCCCGGCAATTCTGTAAAACGAAGGTCTTCTAGTGGGTCGTAATTGGCAGCTTGAATGTCTGCTAACATATAGGTTTCTATAAAAATGCCTGAACTCAAAGTATCCATAAAAAATTTCACTTTACAATCAACCACCCAAGCGGTATCATTACTGCTTACAACGTTAGCTACAGAGGCTAATGGTCTGCCTGTAATGGCGTCTTCAATTTCTAATTGCAAAGTACCAATGTTACTAGATAGGCCATTCAAATAGAAATAAGGAAAAGTGGGAGTTTGAAAGTTATTCAAAATGGTATCTACCTTATCGTAGTAAAAATTACCTGCCCCTTGATCTAAAAAGGAAACATGATTTAGGTTTCTACCATACACATCCTCCATTACATGGCGGGCAATATCAAAACCTACCGAAACATTTAGGTTGAAATTATAACCTTGCATTAACAAAGCATTTTTTTCAGCCTTTAATACCAAACTATCGGTAGTGTAGGGTCCTGAGTTTTTATCATCGTCTTCGTCACAGGAAGCCAAAAAGGCTAGACCAACAAATAGGAAACAAAGCTTCTTCATAATACTATCTAATTTTTATAGGTGCCACAAAAATAGCATAAAATAAACGCTACAAAAGTTTATAATGTTATAAGCTTACCCGCTGTTTATTAACGAGTTCTAAAGCGGGTTGCTACTTACAGTACGAATAGGGTTAGTAAATTAGGTCAACAAAAACGGGTAAATGGTCGCTAAAGCCTCCGTTGTACCGCATGCCAATAAAGCTGCGATAGGGTTTTTGACCCGGATATTTTTCATCTGTTTCAAGCAAATAGGGATGCCTGCAAATATGTGCCTGTTGTTGCTTAATTCGTAAACCTGTGGTGTTTAGCAGCTGTTGCGAGACAATAATTTGATCGAGGTAACTCCAAACACCTCGGTAACGATGCGAACCCTCTTGAGGATTGAGATTGGCCATTAAATTGGTTAAGCCACCCAAAGCCAGCTCGTTATCTAAAAACGGTTTAGCACCCAAAGTATCTCTAATGCTAATGTTGTCCCACTCATCATTTAAATCGCCCATTATTAGCAGAGCATTTTTAGGGTTACGGAGTAGTAGGGAGTCGCTCCATGCTTTTACATGTTGGGCCGCTAGTATACGTTTAGGTTCGGATTGCGCTTGGCCACCATAGCGGCTTGGCCAGTGGCAAATAACCAAATGTAGTTCTTGTTTTGAACTGCCCACTGTACCTTTTACGTATAGCAAATCGCGGGTAGCAAAATCTGCATCATTGGGGCTTTTTATTTTTATTTTTTTAGAGAAAAGCAAACTGAATTGGCTAGGATCGTACAGCATGGCTACATCAATTCCGCGCCAATCATCCGATTCAAAATGTATTATTTGGTACTTGAATTTAGACAATACTTTAGATTGACATAAATCATTTAGCACCTTTCTGTTTTCAATTTCGGCTAAGCCTATCAAGGCTGGAGGACTTCCTTCACCAATACTTAAAATAGCTTTAGCCATTCGGTTTGTTTTTTCCCAGTAGCGGTAGGTACTCCAGTTTCGCATGCCATCGGGTGTAAACTCATCATCGTTTTTTAACGAGTCATTGCTTGGGTCAAAAAGGTTTTCTACGTTGTAAAACGCGGCTCTAAATGTTTGCTCGCTGCTCTGACTCCAAAGGTTACTTAACACTAAGGTTAATAGTAAGCTTAAACTAGTTTTCAGCATATTCGCGATTGATATATTGGGCAATTTCTTTGAGGTTAAGCTCTTTAGCCGTTGTAACTTTTTCTAAAGCGGCTTGCGGCATTACCTTTACTTGTGCTTCTTCTATATTTTGGACAATGACTTTAGCTCCCATTTTCTCTAAGATCATCAAACCATCACTACCGTCCTTATTAGCACCGGTTAACACAATACCTGCCGCATTTGCACCGTAGCTTTCGGCCAAGCTAAAAAAACTAACATCAATAGAGGGGCGGCTAAAATTTACTATTTCACTAACAGATAGTGAGAAACGGCCATCTCGTTCAATTAAAACATGGTAGTTGCTAGGAGCAATATAAATACTGTTTTCTAATACCGATTCTTTATCGTTTGCTTCGGTAATTTTAATAGGGCAGTGGTGCTGCAATACCTCTTCTAGCTTACTCTCCACATTTTTCATGCGATGAATAACCACTAAAATAGCGCAGCCTATGGTAGGATTTAAGTTTTTGAAAATTTCTTTCAAAGCAGTAATCCCTCCGGCACTGGTACCTATAGCTACTATGTTATTGGTTTTTTTGATAAATTTTTGATTCGGGTTTAACTTCTATATAGCTGCCTTTATCTTCATAAAAAATAACAGACTCCTTGCTTCCAACCGCTAAAAAACCTCCAGGCTTTAAGCTGATATTAAGGCTTTTAAATACACTGTTTTGCAATTGACTGTTAAAATAAATCAATACATTTCTACAAACTACCAAATCAAATTGTTGGGTTTGTATATCCGTTACTAAATTGAACTTTTCAAAGCGAAAATTGGCCCGTAAATCTTTATCAAAAACACCATCGGTTCCATACGTGCTGTAGTAATCGCCAAGTTTGTGTTTTCCACCCGAATCGAAATAGGGCTTTTCGTAAGTCGCTAGATTTCGCTCTTTGTAGCTGCCTGTTTTAGCTTGTTCTAATACTTTCGGAGAAAGGTCACTTCCTAAAAATGTGGTTCGTTCTAAGAGACCATTTTCTTTAAACAAGATAGCCAAGGATAGTAGCTCTTCACCACTGCTACAGCCAGCGCTCCAAACCGATATTTTCTCTAATTTCTGCAAGGTTGGAAGAACATCAATTAGCATGGTTTTGTAAAACTGAGGATCACGAAACATTTCGGTTACATTCACCGTAAACCTTTCTATAAAACCTTTAACAGCACTTGAGTCATTACGTAAATACGTAATATACTCTTGCACGTTTTCCAAACGTAAATCGCTGAGTATTTTAGACACCCTTCGTCTAACCGAAGCTTCTGAATAACCACTAAAATCCAACCCTTTCTCTTCCTTTAAAAAGGAAACAATTTCCTCTTTATCGGGGATGGAGATATAGTTTTTCTCGAAATGGTAAGGTGTTTTTTCAATCATTTAAATCAAAAATGGAAGTGTGAAAGTAGCTAGAATTTTAATGGCGACAGCGGTTCCATTCTTAATTCTTAGTAAGGCTTAAGCAGCATTAATTTTTTTAGTTTGTAGGCTTTGCTTTGTCCGTTAAAAATAAGGTGTAAAATATAGCCTCCAGGTGGTAATTTCGAAACGTCTATCTGGTAGGTTCCCGATGTATCAGTACTTTTAAAGTTTCCCACGGCCATGCTGCCTCCTTCGGTATTAAAAATTTCCCAAAGTAGTGGCTGCATAAGCTTTTGGTGATAGTTAAAGGTTAATGTATCCTCTATTGTTTTGTTCTTAACGTTTATTGGCTGGTTGGCTGGTTTTAAACTAAAGTGCGCTTGGTAAATTAATCCCCCTCCGTAGCTGTTTTCCTCATCGGTAATAATCAAGGTGTTTTCATTTACAAAGTCAATAGATTCCTTTTGCATCAAATTTTTCATTTGAAATACTTTATGCGCTCCGCCAAAAAAATCAGTTCCTTTAAAATCGTAAAAAAACCAAACCTTATCATAGCCCAATAGTACCAAAGTATTGCTGCTGCTTTGATAGGCAGCTCCGCTTACCCAGTAATAATCTCGTTCGCCAATGCCAGTTTTAAAGCTATCAAGCGGGCTAAGGGTATAGCTGCCTGGTTGGTTAGACATACCATAAACATAGGTGTACCCGCTAAACGGTTTGGTTCTGTTTTTGGTGAAAATGAATAATGAGTCGCCTACCGTAATTAGGGCTTCGGCATCAAAATTTTTAGAAACATCGGCTGGAGGAAATTCAATTTGATTTTGATAGGAAAAGCTAATAATACCTTCCAACTTCACTTCATCGTTCTCGCGCACTTTGTATTTGTAAATACTCAAGTTTTCTCGTTTGTTTTTATTGTTGCCAATATCTCCAATATAAAGGTAGCCATTGGCATAGGATAGGTCCTCCCAATCAATGTTCTCTACTTTTGGTAAATCAATTTTTTTCACAATTTTTCCCGAAAAATCGCAGATGAACAATTCTGGATCATTGCCGCTATCGTTTATCATGGCAATATTGCCAGAGGGTAATACGGCTAAACCGCTGCACTCATCAATACTGTGTTTTAGCTTACCTATATCGGTAAGGATAAATTGCTGGGCCTGCAAGCTAAAACCAAGCAGTATTAAGAGGGCTTGAAGTAGGCTTTTATTGGTCATTTTTAAGTATTAAACAACCGTCTCCATAACTTAAAAAACGGTATTGGTTGGCCAATGCAAATTGATACATTTTTTTCCAGTCATCACCTATTAAAGAAGCCACTAATAAGAGAAGCGTACTTTTGGGTTGATGAAAATTAGTAAGCAATCCATTACATATTTTATGGTGGTATCCAGGAGCGATAATCAAACTTGTTTTGGCTTGCACAAAATTAGATTTTTTACTGACAAACCACTCTTTTAATGCGAATAACGCATCATGCGTACTAACTGTATTTCTTTGTTGATAGGGTTCCCATTGATCTACGTATAAATGATTAGGATTTAGTTTACTCTCAAATGCCAAAACCCCTAGCCAGTATAAACTCTCTAAAGCTCGCATGGAGGTGGTGCCCACTGCTATTATTTTTACAGTAGGGTTATTCGTTAATTTGTCTAATAGCTTTAAGTCCACGCTAAACTCTTCAGCATGCATATCATGCTCCTCAATGGTGGCAGTACTTACCGGTTTAAAGGTGCCTGCACCTACATGCAAAGTGAGGTGTTTTTGCTCAAAGTTTTTTGCCCTTAATTTCTCTAATAAGGGTGTGCTAAAATGCAAGCCAGAAGTAGGCGCTGCAACGCTGCCATTTTCCTTTGCAAAAAGTGTTTGATAAGTAGTTTTATCCTCCGCAGTAGCTTGTCTATTTAAGTAGGGTGGTAAGGGTGTTTTACCGGCTTCCTCCAATATATCTGCAAACGTTTGATCGCTATTCCAACTAAAAGCAATGGTAAAAGTGCCGTTTTCATTTTCTCCTTTTTCAGCCGTTAAAATAGTTCCGCTCTGGGTGGTTAAAAATAATGGTGTGCTTTTCCACTTTCGGGCTCCGCCCACCAAGCATTTAAACTCTAGGTTACCTTGGCTTTGCATGGCTTGCTGAATATCCATTCCTGCCAATGGTTCTAAACAAAACACCTCTATAAACGTGTTTTCATTTTTTTGAAAAATAAGCCGAGCCTGCACCACTCGAGTTTCATTAAACAGCAAAGTGCAGTCTTTAGGTAGGTGTTCGTCCACATTCCAGTAGCTATCGCTGTGTAGGTTACCATTTTTATAAACCAATAATTTAGAGCTGTGACGGGGGTTTACAGGGTGTTTTGCTATTTGCGAATCGGGCAAATCGTAATTATAATCTTCAATGCTAATATTTTTTACCTGTTGCTTCAAAATGACTTTACTTTGGAGCCGCAAAAGTATGAAGAAGGTAGTAGTAACAGTAACTAATGATTTGGTAACCGACCAAAGGGTAATGCGCACCATAGGCGTTTTGCAGGAAATGGGTATGCAGCCCACCTTCGTGGGAAGGCTGTTGCCCAATAGTTTAGAGTTTAAAAAGGACTATTCGCATAAGCGCTTTAAACTGGCTTTTACTAGAGGTTTTTTATTTTACGCCAACTACAATTTACGTTTGTTTTTTTACCTGCTTCGTCATCCTTTTGATGTGTATTTGGCCAATGATTTGGATACCTTGCTACCTAACTTTTTGGTTTCTAAGCTTAGAGGTAAACCTTTAATTTATGATTCGCATGAGTATTTTACAGGAGTGCCCGAAATTCAAAACCGTGCGGTAGTTAAATGGGTGTGGACACGTTTAGAGCGATTTGTATTTCCGAAATTAAAACACGTAGTTACTGTAAATCAAAGCATTGCTAGGTTATACGAGCAGGCGTATGGTATGCGGATAAAAGTGGTGCGTAATATTTCGGATGCAAACTTACCAAGCCCCATCAGTAGCCGAAAAGCTCTTGGGCTTCCTCCAGATGATTTTTTATTGATAAACCAAGGTGCCGGAATAAATGTAGATAGGGGCATGGAAGAAGCTCTGTTGGCTTTGAATTTTTTACCAGAAAAAGTAAAACTACTAATTGTAGGTGATGGAGATGCCGTAGCTGGTTTAAAAACCATGGCTGAGGCCGAAGGTTTAACAAGCAGAGTGATTTTTGTTCCCAAGCAGCCGTATTTTGCCTTGTTACAATATACTTTAAATGCCAATTGTGGGCTTTCGCTGGATAAACCTTTGAGTCCTAATTACCAATACAGTTTGCCCAATAAATTGTTTGATTATATAAAGTGCGGTTTGCCGGTTGTTACTTCCACTGTAGTGGAAGTAAAGAAGGTGGTAGAGCAATACCAAATTGGCGAATTAATAGAGAGCCATAAGCCGGAGCATATTGCTCAGTCGGTTGAAAAAGTGCTTGCTAAGGAACAGTTTTATTATAAAACGAATTTGCAAAAGGCGGCAAAAGAAAATAACTGGGAAACCGAGCAGCTGGTTTGGAAAACGATGTTTGACTCGCTTAGTTGAGTTCTATAAAACAACCTAGTTTATAAAGGTTAAAACAGAGTAGGTTGGGCTGTTTACTTTTTAGTAAATACTTCTGAAGTCTCGCTTTAAAAAGCCGAAAACCAACACTATAGATACCTTTTAATTGCCATCTAGTAAGCCGGTTAAACTGCATCAAAAGGTTAACATGTTCTTCAAAAAAGGAATCCTCCTGTAATTGTAAACGTCTTAAGTTCTCAAGCGCCCTCTCTGTTTTGTTTAAAAAATCTTTATTACTCTCTAACCGTTTATGCCAAACAGGATTATGGATGTGCTTAATCGATATTTTGTTGCGGTTTAAATTCACACCAAATAATGTGTCTTCGTGGCCGTATTGTTTTAATTGGTCATCAAAGGGCATGGCTAGCAGCAGTTCTTTTTTTACCAAAAAATTGTTGCTATGAAAGGAGAGGTAAGGATTTTCATTTCTTGTTTCAGCCGATTTACTTTCCATCGTAGTGCCATATTTCCAGTGTAAACTGTAGTGATCACTAGGTTGTGAAACTTCGTATTGGCGTCCGCCACAAATCACTTCACCATTAGTAAGTTGCTCGCAATAATCTTTTAAAAAGTGATGGTTTACAGGCAAGCTATCGTCATCTAAAAAAAGCAAATAACTGGCCGAAGCAGCCCTTGCCAAGGTATTTCTAATAGCCGATCGGCCATTGTTTTTGGCTAAGTGCGTGTAATTTACAAGAGGCTCATTTCTTAGCCATTCGTTATTTTTTGCATTGGCAGCTGTAGACCCATCTTCAAATATCCAAAAATCAACGGGTAATTGACCTTCTTTTTGTTGCGCTAATAAATCCCGCATTAGCTGCGAAACATTGTGATTGTAAACAGGTATGCAAACGCTTAAAGTGGGCAACACAGTTGATTTAATGGCTATAGACTGCGCTGCACGGCCATAAATACTTTGCCGTCTTCGCACTTTAGGGTTTGGTTCGGGAATTTTAAAATCAACGAGTAATCGTGTGTAGCCATTAGTATGGCTTGTCCACCTTTGCTAATTTCACTTAGCAACATCATAATCTCTTCAGAAGTACCAGGATCTAAGTTTCCGGTAGGCTCATCGGCCAAAATTAGCTTGGGATCATTTAATAGGGCACGGGCAATGGCTATACGTTGTTGTTCACCTCCTGAAAGTTCAAAAGGCATTTTAAAACCTTTGGTGTTCATTCCTACTTTTTGAAGCACATCATTAATTTTCGCAGTCATTTTGTCTTTTTCTTTCCAGCCCGTAGCTTTTAAAACAAAAAGCAAGTTGTCGTGTACATTTCTATCGGTAAGCAATTGAAAATCTTGAAAAACAATTCCCATTTTCCTACGTAAAAATGGAATTTCTTGCTCAATCAGTTTGTTTAAATCGAAGCCACAAATTTGGGCATTGCCTGTTTTTAAGGGTAAATCTCCGTAAAGGGTTTTAAGTAAACTCGATTTGCCACTTCCGGTTTGGCCTATCAAATAGATAAACTGGCCTTCTTGTACCTCTAAATTCACATCGTTTAAAACGAGATGATCTTTTTGGTAAATGGCTACATCTTTAAGTTCTACAATGTTGGTATCGCTCATGCTAAAATAAAAAAAGAAATCGCCTCAAAGCTAACCGAAATTGCGAAAGCAACAGCTGCCAGCGCTGCTTTTATTGGCAACAATTTATCTGTGTAATTTTGAGGTTATGACTAAGGCTGTTGTGTCTTATTCCAATTTGTTAATCGTAGTGAAAACGACAGGAAAATATCAAAACTTCATTTTTGTTTACTTGATAAACAAGACGGTGCTCACTATCAATTCTACGCGACCAAAGCTCCGCTAAATCGTGTTTTAGGCTTTCAGGTTTTCCGCTTCCTTCAAATGGGGTTCTTTGAACTTCCTTTAATAAGGTGTTGATTTTTTTAAGGATTTTTTTGTCAATCTTTTGCCAGTAGAGGTAGTCTTCCCAAGCATTATTAGAAAAGGATAAAATCATCCTAAGTCATCCAGTTTAGGTTGAATTTTGGCACCCTTTTTCATTTGCTCAATGGATTCGTACAAGCGATTGGCATTTTTCTTAGAGCTTAATAAGTGCATAGTTTCCATTAGTGAGTTGTACTCGTCCAGTGAAATCATTACGGTGCCTTTACCCGTTTTACGTTTAACTATAAGCGTTTCATTGTCATCTTCTACGCTATCTAGGTATTTTTTTAGCTCGTTTCTAAATTCAGAAAAATTGGCTGCTATCATGAGTCTTTTTCTTAAAGTTCTTAATTAAGTACAAATATAAGTACTTTTAGATAAATAGTTTTTTTGATTGTCTTAAGTATTTGTAAGTTCAAGTCATAAATGCAACACGGATAAAAACCTAGTTGATTTAAATCAACTAGGTTTTGGGCAAGAGTCTA
>CAKZRR010000049.1 GCA_937146805.1 uncultured Owenweeksia sp.
TCAGGGCAGGCTTTACATTGAACTATGATAACCAACCTGCTACCGCTGGAAAAGAGGTGGATTATGTCTTTACCACGGGTTTTGGGTGGGAGTTATAAATACATTCCACAAAAAAAAGGGCAGCCAATTGGCCACCCTTTACATCGTCTAAAACTTCTTTCTATAAATCAAACTTGATTCCTTGCGCTAGTGGCACACCCGTAGAATAGTTAATAGTATTTGTTTGCCTGCGCATATAGGCTTTCCAAGCGTCAGAACCACTTTCGCGGCCACCACCCGTTTCTTTTTCGCCACCAAAGGCGCCACCTATCTCTGCTCCGCTAGTACCAATATTTACATTGGCAATACCACAATCGCTACCGGCTGCCGAAAGGAATAATTCTGCCTCACGCATATTGGTAGTCATTATTGCAGAAGAGAGACCCTGAGGAACCGCATTCTGCATTTCAATAGCCTCGTCCAAAGTATCGTACTTTATCAAGTATAAAATCGGTGCAAAAGTTTCATTACATACAATCTCATATTCATTCTTCACCTCAGCAATACAGGGCTTAACATAACATCCGCTTTCGTAACCAGCTCCTGATAATACTTCTCCTTCTACTATAAAGTTTCCGCCTTCAGCTTTAGCTTTCTCAATAGCCGAAAGGTACATTTCGGTAGCATCCTTATCAATTAAAGGCCCTACATGGTTGGCTATATCCAAGGGATCACCAATTTTCAACTGGCCATAAGCCTTTGTCATTTTCTCTTTTACCTCATCATACTTGCTGCTGTGCACAATCAGTCTACGAGTAGAAGTACAACGCTGACCTGCTGTACCCACAGCCCCAAATACAGCTCCTACCAATGTAGCTTCTAAATCTGCATTTTCGGTAATAATGATGGCGTTGTTTCCTCCTAATTCTAATAATGAATTTCCAAGACGTTTGGCTACAGCCTCACCTACTTGCTTACCCATACGAGTAGAACCCGTGGCAGACACAAGGGGAATACGCTTATCATTACTCAACCACTCACCTACTTCTCTACC
>CAKZRR010000050.1 GCA_937146805.1 uncultured Owenweeksia sp.
AAACATTTCTTATGTCTGAATCGGATAACTCATAGACCAAATTACTCGTCCTCTTGAAAATCGTTAACCATCAAATCTCACAAAATGAATTTCAAGATAACATCCTAGGCAACACATAGAAATTAGAAGGCCAAGCACGAAAATCGTTACTCGATTTTGCCGTCAAAGTACTCTGCTAGCTCGCCTCTCACGAGTGCCATCAATTCATAAACGTGAGATTAAAACGATGGCTAACAACGAACTATTCAAATGTACTGAGATAGAAGGATTCTATTCCGTTTCAGAGTCAGTATCAGAACAAGACATTATTGCTTTCGCCCGAAAGATTATCGCATCACGATTCATACGAGGTACCGCAATAACTTCACCGCAAGCTTCTGTAGAGCTTTTAAACGCTAAAATTGGGCACTATGAACATGAGGTATTTGCAACATTATTTCTTGATAGCAAGCATAGAGTCATCGCATTTGAAGAGCTGTTTACAGGCACTATTGATCAAGCATCTGTTTACCCGAGAGAAGTTGCTAAACGGGCTCTCCATCACAATGCAGCGGCAGTCATCTTTGCTCATAACCATCCATCAGGGATAACAGACCCTAGCAATGCAGATATCGCTTTAACTGAAACTCTTGTTTCAGCAATGAACCTTCTAGGGATTCGTGCTTTAGATCATATCGTAGTTGCAAATAATGAGAGTCAAAGCTTGGCCGAGTTAGGGCATATTTGATACTCAGTAAAATTCCTTAAATTCCCTCTATTTTCTCATGCGATGATTAGATACTATGTTTGGATGAACGATGAAATCCTGACCTTAAAAGAAGTTGCTGAGTACTTAAAGCTAGCTGAAAAGACAGCATACAGGTTAGCGGCTGAAGGAAAAATTCCTGGCTTTAAGGTCGGCGGGAGTTGGCGTTTTCAAAAGGCAGACATCCAAAAATGGATTCACAAACAAACAAAGGGCGTTAGCTGTCATGAAGCATAGTATTACCGCATATCAAGCCCAATATTTTGCACATGAGCTAACTAAACAATGCCCGTCATCCAGCTTAGAGAAATTAACTGGAGCATTATTCGATGCGCAGGTTGACCTCAATCCGCACCAAATTGAAGCTGCTCTATTTGCATTTAAATCTCCACTTTCTAGTGGTGCAATACTCGCAGATGAAGTCGGCTTAGGAAAAACTATCGAAGCTGGGCTCGTGCTTTCACAAAAATGGGCAGAAGGGAAAAGAAAAATATTAATCATTTCGCCAACAAGCTTAAGAAAGCAATGGAACCAAGAACTTCTTGATAAATTCTTTCTTCCCTCGATAATCCTTGAGGCAAAACCGTTCAACGCGGCTAAGAAGGCAGGAGCATCCAATCCATTTGAACAAGACGAAATTGTAATTGCCTCTCTGCATTTTGCAGCTAATAAGGCTGAAGAGATAATGTTAGTGCCTTGGGACTTGGTAATCATTGACGAAGCTCATCGGCTGCGAAACGTCTATAAAAAATCGAATAAAATTGCTAAGAAAATTCGTACAGCATTAAGTAATTCACCAAAGGTACTACTAACAGCAACGCCTCTCCAAAATTCACTGATGGAACTCTACGGATTGGTTAGTTTTATTGATGAATATGCATTTAGTGACGCTAAAAGTTTTAGAGCGCAATACGCACGAATAACCACACCAGCCGTATATGCTCAACTCCGCGAACGCCTAAAGCCGATTGCGCATAGAACACTGCGAAGACAAGTTCTTGAATACATAAAATACACAAATCGTATACCAATCACACAGGAGTTTTATCCGACCTCAGACGAGCAATTACTTTACGACAACGTATCAGACTACCTACAAAGCCCAAACCTTCAAGCGCTTCCGACCGCACAAAGAAAACTAATGACGCTAGTTTTAAGAAAGCTACTGGCATCGTCTACATTCGCAATTGCCGGGGCACTAGAGACATTAACTAAAAAGCTTGAGCGGATGCTCACCAAAAATGATCGCCTCGAAGACTATTACGCTGATTTCAACAGTGAAGAAGGTGAATTTATTGCAGAGTTGAGAGACGAGTATGGCCTTGATGACGATGAAGAATTACCAGAACCACTAACTTCAGATGATATTGACGCAATCAAAGATGAAATCCTGCAGCTTACATCTTTTCGAGACCTAGCCACTTCAATAACAGAGAATGCAAAAGGTCTTTCGCTGCTAGAGGCTCTCAGGGTTGGTTTCAAAAAAACAACAGAACTAGGTGCTGCAAACAAAGCTCTGATTTTCACTGAGTCACGAAGGACTCAAGATTATCTAGTTAAATTGCTTCAAGCCAATGGTTACAACGATCAACTAGTACTCTTTAATGGATCGAATAATGATGAAAAGTCACGTCTAATTTATGCTGCGTGGAAAGAAAAGCATGTTGGCACTAATAAATTCTCAGGATCTCGCACAGCGGATATGCGTTCTGCGCTCATCGATTACTTCAGGAATGAAGCCAAAATAATGATTGCAACTGAGGCGGCGGCTGAAGGTGTTAACATGCAATTTTGCTCCTTAGTAGTGAACTACGATCTGCCGTGGAATCCCCAACGCATAGAGCAGCGCATTGGCCGGTGTCATCGGTACGGCCCACTAGATGAGGTAGTAGCGGTCAATTTGCTAAGCGAGACAGATGCAGCCGACCAAAGAGTCTATGAGCTGCTTTCACAAAAATTCTCACTGTTCGATGGCGTCTTTGGTGCAAGCGATGAGGTGTTAGGCTCTATTGAAAGCGGTGTCGATTTTGAACAGCGAATTATGGGCATCTACCAGGCCTGTCGAACGACTGACGAAATCAATACTCAGTTTGATCTCTTACAAACGGAGATGGAGGATCAAATTACAACGGCGATGGATGAAACTCGACAAAAGCTCTTAGAAAACTTTGATGCAGAAGTGCATGACAAATTACGCGTCAACCTTGAGAAAAGTAAAGCCTACCTAAATAAGCACGAAGAGATGCTATATAAAGTCACACAACGACACCTGCAGGACTTTGCTAACTTTAACAATGATAATTTTGATTTCAATTTAGACAGTCTTCCGTTTAGTGGGTCTGCCCATGAGAAAAGCATTCCATTAGGCCACTACCGAATGGGGTCACCAGATAATCGACCAGTAGAAGATGCTCACATATACCGACCAAACCACCCTTTAGCGAGATCCATAATCGAGGCAAGTAAATCAACTAGCCTTCCTTACGCTAAAATTGATTTTGATTACAACAATCATCCTGCAACAGCAGCTATGGTCGAACCACTCGTTGGCAGAACAGGTTATTTGCAACTAACAAAACTTTCTGTAAAAAGTGCAGAAACCGAAGAACATCTGATCTTTTCTGCGTTTGACGAAGCGAACGAATCTATTAGCAGCGATAAGATAACGAGAATGTTTTCACTTCCCGCTACTGTGGTTGATAACCCAGAGCAAATTACGGAACAGATACAGGAGAGAGTGTTGATTATCCTGATTTTGCCCATCCGGTGGCAACCGATGTTAAAGAAGGAAAAGTAGATATGGGTATTGTTATTTGCGGAAGTGGTAATGGTATTAATATGACCGTTAATAAACACCAAGGGGTGCGCTCTGCTTTATGCTGGAAAACTGAAATAGCCTCTTTAGCACGCCTGCATAATAATGCTAATGTACTGGCAATACCAGCAAGGTTTTTGTCAGAAGAGGAAGCCTTGGAAATTGTGAATACTTTTTGTGATACAGAGTTTGAAGGAGGACGTCATCAAAGAAGAGTGGAAAAAATTAACGCTTGTTAAGATAGGGTACTATTTCGAGCAGTAATAATTGCTGTTCTGCTTTTTCATTAAAAGATCCATTTCCACGCATAGTGCTTTGATGTAACTCGGGGAATATTTTAAGGTAATTTCTAAAAAAGGCGTCACTTTCATCCGATTTTAACCAATAGTTTTCGCTTTGAATAAAGTGAATGGGCACGGCAATGTGGTTACCAACATCCGTGTATAAAGGATCATTAAAATAACTAAGCCAATACCTGTTATAAGCAGGAGTTAAAATTTGCCCATGAGGCTCATTTTTTAAGGTGGTTAAAAGCTGCTTAAACTCAGTGGGATTATGACACGCTTTTTGTCTAAATAAGTATTGATAATGAGTACTTAAAGTATCTGTTTTACTCATATTAATATACTCCTGCAAAGGAGAATAAGGACCACCATTAATAGCAAAAGATACCGTTGCTTGTGATTGTGTAGCCAGTTCAGGAACCAAATAAGCACCTTCGCCAAAACCTATAATAACCAACTCCGTACTCCATTTATTTTTAAGGTGTTCCAATACATCCAATATATCATTAACTCTATTTTGCTTGGAGTCAAAGGCCTGTTGTTGAAACAAATTTTCGCCTGGTTTGGCAACAATTAAAATTTGATAGTGGTACTTATGTAATTGTTTACAAAGTGATAATTGCTTTAAAGAAAGACTGTCTTCAAAATCTTGTAAAAGCAAGACCATTTTATTGAGGTTCTTTTTACTTTTACTTAATTCATAGCTTAAATTATGATGATAACTACTAGTAAAATCATGAGAGTGCCATTTTTGAGCAGATAAAGAAATGGCGTTTACAAGAAGAAGAAAGAGTATAAATTGTTTGACTAACATTAAGGAGTGCTTTGTAAAAATAAAAAATCAGAATGCAGTAAAGGAGATAGGTCATCAATAGAAAAGGACAACTCAATAGCGCCTGTGGTATAAGGCGCCACCTCATATACTTGATAAACTAAACCGAGTTGATGCTTGTTTATTTTAAAGTTTGCTGGCAGCCGGAAGGTATTGGAAGGAAACCAAAAATTGTTACTTTCTAAACTAGCGGTAGCGCTTAGCTCAAATTGTTTTCTAAACTGCTTTTCAGCGATTTTTAGAAAGGCCTTAAAACCTTCTTTAGTAAATAGTTGATGCAATTTATAAACGGCTCCTGTTTGCGGAGAAAAATTGAAATGACGCAAATAAACATTGGGGTGGTTACCACCGGTATAGGAGTTAGAGTGAAAAGTAACACCAAAAAGTTGCGGTGCGTTTTTATACACTTCAAAGCTGTGGTGGCAGTACCATTGTTGATCAAAGTCTGCTTCATCTATTTGTAGTTGCTGGTATTCCTCGGTCCACTCAGCAATAAATTCGTGTATGTTTTTTGGAGGCATGCTGTTGGGGTTATCCAACTCGGTAGCTTGCTTAAAAAGTACTCTATTAATTTTTCGTTGCGATTCACTATCTGTACCTGCGTTAATAGATAACAAGGAAACACTAAGCTCTAAACAAGGGTTTTCTTTAACAGGTTCACAAGGCAGTTCTTTGCTTGTAAGTTCTATCGAGTAACTTAAACTATCTGTTGCTAAGCTCTTCTTGCTTACCGCGGAAGCGTTGCTACCAGAGTTGGTACAAGCCATAAAGAACACTGAAAAACTAGCTAACAAAGTAAAGTTAAGTCCTCGCATAGAAAGATAAATTTTGATAATCAAATTACGTTAATTTTGAGCGTAACAACTAAAATTTAGAATGAAGATACACACCATAGAAACAGGAAATTTTAAGTTAGATGGAGGCGCTATGTTTGGAGTTGTACCCAAATCGTTGTGGCAACGAACCAACCCGGCCGATGCCAATAATTTATGTGATTGGTCCATGCGCTGTATGCTTATAGAAGACGGAGATAAACTAACCTTAATTGATACGGGAATAGGTAATAAACAAAGCGATAAATTTTTTAGTCATTACTATTTACATGGAAATGTAAGTTTAGAGAGCAGCTTGCACAAGGCGGGTTTTAGCAAAAATGATATTACGGATGTGTTTTTAACGCATCTACATTTTGATCATTGTGGAGGCGCTATAGAATGGAATGACAAAAAAAAGATTTATGAACCCGCTTTTAAAAACGCCAAATTTTGGAGTAATAAACGTCATTGGAAATGGGCAACCGAACCCAATGCTAGGGAAAAAGCGTCCTTTTTAAAAGAGAATATTTTACCGATAGAAGAAAGCGGACAATTAAACTTTGTAGATGTGCCTGAAGAGGATGGCGTATTTAAAACTGAATTGGGTTTTGATGTACTTACCGTAAGTGGCCATACCGATGCGCAAATGTGCCCCATAATTAACTATCAAGGTAAAACAATGGTTTTTATGGCAGATTTACTTCCATCAACCGGGCACATACCTTTAGCGTATGTAATGGGTTACGATACAAGACCACTGATAACACTTAGTGAAAAAGACCGTTTTTTAAAAGAGGCCGTGATAAAGGAGTATTTTCTTTTTTTAGAGCATGATGCTAATACTGAAATATGCACGTTACAACAAACCGAAAAAGGGGTAAGGTTAAAAGACACTTTTAGTTTTAATGAGGTGTTTTAGAGGATTGTAAAAGATATTGATAAGACGAGAATAAAGGAATGCTTAAAAAAATTAAAGAGTTTATTAAGCTTAAGTTAGGTATTGTAAGCTTAAATCAAAGGTTAGATTACCTAGCCGCATTAAATAATGTAACCGCAACCGAGGTACTAAGTATTGATAAGGTGATCCTGAAGAAAGCGATTGGAAAGCTGGAACAAGATGTTGGTAAGAGGGCAATAGACGTTAAAGTACCTATTCACAAAAACGATTTGATGTTTGCCTTTCATCTTTACCACCATAGCAATGATCCTGTAAGCGCTCTGTTAACCTATTTTCAGATAGGGTATAAAACAGCTCAAAATTTAAAGAAAATTGTTAAAAAACACCAATTAAAGCATCAAACGCTTTTAGATTTTGGAAGTGGGTATGGTAGAGTCTCTAGGTTTTTTGATTCGTTTTTTGCAGAAACTAAGGTGGTAGTAACCGATGTGAAGGATGAAGCGATGAACTTTCAAGAAAAGAGCTTGAATTACCAAACCATAAAACACGGTACAAACCCGGAAAGTTTCCCGAACACTAAAGTTGATTTGATTTTGTGCCTATCGGTGTTTACACATTTGCCTCAAAAAACGTTTGTGCCTTGGTTATTAAAGCTTGCAAATAGTTTAAACCCTTCCGGGGGATTGGTACTGACCTATAAAGAGGAAAACTCAAAAGAATCGGTTTTTAGGTATTACCAGCAATCAGAAGATGAAATGTTTTCGTTTGTTTCGGATAGTTTAAAGCTGGAAGACTACGGTGAAACCCATGTAAGCAGAAAGTTTTTTGAAGATGTTTTTAAAGGCCAGCCTTACAGCCTGCATTTTTTAGATAACCAATTGGCTGGTGTACAGAAAGCATTGCTAGTGGTTAACAATAAATTGTCTTGAAAAAGTTTAGACCAGTAGTTGCAGTAAACTATAAGTTGCGGGTTTTACTAGGAAAATTAGCGCGCAGCCAACCAGTAGAAAGTAATAAGGCACCCCTGGTAATTTGCTCGGTATTCAAAAACGAAGCGGTCTACCTAAAGGAATGGTTGGATTTTCACGTTTCGCAAGGCGTAAAAAAGTTTTATCTCTATAATAACTTTAGCAGCGATAATTTTAAAGAAGTGCTTAACCCCTATATTAAGCAAGGGCTGGTAGTACTTAAAAATACAGCTTCAAAAGGGATGAGTGTTTCCATTCAGTCTAAAGAGTTTAACAGAGGCATTGATCATATTAAAAAGGAATTAGGAGCACATTGTTGGGTAGCCTTTTTAGATATTGATGAGTATTTATTTGGTTTAGATAAGATAGACGTGCCTCGTATTTTAAGTGGCTTTACAGGTAAAAAGGTAGGGGCGGTGGTTGTAAACTGGCTCATGTTTGGCACCTCTAATGTAAAGGAGCTGAGTAAACAAAAAACCATGATAGAGCAGCTTGTTTACAGGGCTCCAAAAGAGCACGTGGGAAGCACCATTTTTAAACCGATAGTATATTTGGCCAACGTGTCTTGCTTTTTTAGAGGGCCGCATTTACCAGTAGTAAAAAGAGGTGCTAAGTTTTACTATTCAGATAAAACACCTCTTCCTATAAAACAAAGAAAGTGTGTACACGAACCCTTAAGGATAAATCATTATTGGTATCGTTCTGAAGAATATTATAAAACAGAGAAAAAGATAAAACGAGCGGCATTTGGATATAACAGGAGCGCAAGAGTGGAAGCGCATGACATTAAAGAAAGCAACAAGATATTGGATCGCACCATTTTGCAATCGATAGAACAGACAGATTCAAAAGCAACAAAATAGGAAATAACAATGCTCAGCTTTACCTTAAAACCCGCGCTAATAGCAATACACATTCCCAAAACTGCGGGCAGCACAATTCACGAAATACTGAAAAACAATTACGGCTATGGCTTAAAGCATATACACCGAGTTGAGGACCGTCACCAGTGGAACAATGGTTTAAAATATAGATGCAATAGACCTTTTGTAAAGGCGGTATATGGCCATATCATGGCACATAAAAAATGGAAAGAGTACTATCCTGACGCTAAGATCATTACATGGACCAGAGATCCAGTAGAAAGAATAATTTCGACCTATTATTTTTGGAAAAGGGAGGGCCACCATATAGATAAGCGGCATGAGGCTTTTGAGGCCTTGCAGCCAAGCTTGTTAGAGTTTGCTGAGATGAAAGAGTTTCAGCCTACGGTAAGAACTTTTGAAAGAAGTTTGGAGGCATTGAGCCCAGATGAATACTTTTTTGCGGGCAGGCAAGAGTATTTTGATGCAGACATTAAAAAAGTAGGAAGTCTTTTGGGCTGGAAAAATTACAGCTACGAAAAAAGAAATGTAAATAGCTTAAAGCCCGAAATAAACCCAAAAGAAAAACAACACCTCAAGGAACTATTAAAAGGAGAGTATAAAATTTACAACGATATTTTAGCGCATGCGGGCAGCAAGTGATTTGGCTATTCGGCTAGAGTGGTTTTAATGAAGGCGCACATGACGGCATCAACCGAAAGCCGTATTTTAAAAAGCACAATAAAATCAAAATTGTAAGCCAGCTATTTCTGCTGAAAGCAAAACCCTATTTTCGCCTAACGAAATCAATAAATCAAATGAAAAAATTAATACTGGCACTTTTGCCGATGAGCTTATTGGCTCAAAACCCAAGTGGATACTGGCAACAGCAGGTAGATTATACCATGCAAATAGACTTTGATGTTAAAAAACATCAGTTTACGGGAGATCAAACTTTGGTATATACTAATAATTCGCCTGACACGCTGCATCAAGTTTTCTATCATTTGTACTTTAATGCTTTTCAGCCAGGAAGTATGATGGACGTGCGTTCTCAAAACGTACCCGACCCTGATAAAAGAGTAGGCAACCGTATAGCAGAATTGAAACCTAAAGAAATGGGTTACCATAAAATTTTAGCACTTACCTGCAATGGTCAAGGTACGCAGTATAAGGTGGAGCAAACTTTACTTCAGGTAAAATTAAACGAGCCTATTTTACCCGGTGCTACTGCTACTTTTAAAATGCAGTTTGAGAGCCAAGTGCCCAAACAAATTAGAAGAAGTGGCCGCGATAATGCCGAAGGGGTAGAATACACGATGACGCAGTGGTACCCAAAAATGGCGGCTTATGATAAAGATGGTTGGCACCCGGACCCATATGTTGCGCGTGAGTTTTTGGCCGACTTTGGAAAGTTTGATGTAAACATATCTATTGATTATCGTTACAAGCTTGGTGGTACAGGCACCATGCAGTATGATGAGGCTAATTGGGTACAAACAAAAGAAGAGGGTGGTTTAAAGCACTTTGACTTACAAAAGAGCAAGAAAGGTTTGCGAGAGTGGCGATTTGTGGCCGAAAACGTGCACGACTTTGCTTGGGGCGCCAGTACCGAATACAAACGCGTACAAACAAAAGGCCCTAACGATTTAGAGTTAAATTTTTACTATTTACCAAAGTACGATAGCACCTGGAGCCGCTTACCTGAGTTTACCAATCGGTTTTTTGAGCTGATGAATAGTAAATTTGGAACCTACCCTTATTCGCAATTTTCGGTTATACAAGGTGGCGATGGCGGCATGGAGTACCCCATGTGCACCATGCTAAAAGGCAGCGGAAAAATGGATGGCTTAATTGGCGTAATGGTTCATGAGGCAGCTCATAACTGGTTTTATGGTGTGTTGGCCAGCAACGAAAATCAATACCCTTGGATGGATGAAGGTTTTACCTCTTTTGCGGAGCATGAGGTATTAAATGAGATGAAAGGAACCCCTGCACAGAACCCTCATTTGGGAGCTGCTAGAGGACATGCTTTTTTAGCCGCTAAAAAGGAAATGGAACCCTTATCCACACCGGCTGATTATTTCTCTAGAAACCGTACCTACAGTATTTCGGCTTACTCCAGAGGAGAATTGTTTTTAGGCCAGCTTCGTTACATTTTAGGCACCAAAACGTTTAATAAAGGTATGCTCACGTATTTTAATACTTGGAAGTTTAAACACCCAAACCCATGGGACTTTGTAAAAGTTATGGAGGATGTAAGCGGTGTGCAGCTGGATTGGTATCTTAACTTCTGGCTAAATACTGTTCAAACAATTGACTATGCTATAGCAGGTGTTGAAGGCTCAGGGCCGTCAGCTACTTTAATAAACTTAGAAAGAGTGGGTGAAATGCCCATGCCTGTGCGTGTAAAGGTGAGTTTAAAAAATGGTAGTGTACAGCAGTATTATGTTTCCTTAAGCAGCATGTTTGGAACGCCAAATGATGAAACAATACAACCAGTTGCTGCTTCGTGGCCATGGACGCACCCGAGCCACCAATTGGTTATTGAGATAAACTTTGATGAAATAGAAAAGGTTGAGTTGGATGTTTTAAACGAAACCACGGATTTAAACCGGAAGAACAATGTTTGGCCTCGTGTGGAAGAAGAAGAGGTTAAGGAGTAATAAAATGGATCCGTTCCAAAAAACTAAAAGCCGTCTCAAAAATTTATTTGAGACGGCTTTTATATTTTATAAAGGGATTAATGTTTTTTAATCCTCCTTTGCTTGAGCACGTAAATCGGATAATTCCTTCTCCAAACCTTTAATGCTTTGGGTGGCTGCTTTTAGGTCTTTATCATTTTTGTCTAATCGCCTGTTTTGATCGCCAATTTGTTTGTCTTTTTGTTCAATTGCCGTATTTTTTTCCTGAATATCGCCTTTTAAGGAATCGATATGCTTTTCCAAATTACGAATATCTTTATTCAAATTATTGGTAGCCATAATGGAATACAGCACATAAATTAAAAACCCACCCGAAATAATTAGGTTGGTTACAAATATGGAGCTCATGGTTTTAGGCTGAATAAAAATGAAAAATATGGCCGTGCCAATTATCAATAAACCTAAAATGAGTACTAGCGTTTCTAAGGATTTTTTATTCATAGCCCGTGTGTTGTTTTGGTAAAGCGTTTAGTGTAAAATTACAGTTTTTCAGGCAGGAACAAAATCCAATTGTTTTTTATCGATATCCGCATTTTTTACGGTTATCAAAATGGAGTCACCCAGCCTAAATGTTTTGCGGTTTCGTTCGCCCACAATGGCGTAGTTTTTTTCGTCAAAAATGTAGTAGTCGTCTTTAAAATCACGAATGCGAATCATGCCCTCACACTTATTATTGGTAAGCTCTACAAATACACCCCACTCAATTACGCCCGAAATTACGCCTTCAAAAGTTTCACCAATATGGTCCTCTAGAAAACGTACCTGCATGTATTTAATAGAATCACGCTCTGCTTCGGTGGCTACTTTTTCTCTGTCTGAACAGTGTTCACAAAGTTCTTCGTAGCTAATTTGATTTACCGGTTTTCCACCATCTAAATAATGCTGTAATAACCTGTGTACCATCATATCGGGGTACCTACGTATGGGCGAAGTAAAGTGGCTGTAATAATCAAATGCCAATCCATAATGCCCAATATTTTGTGTGCTGTACACGGCTTTGGCCATCGACCTAATGGTGAGGGTTTCTATCATATTGGCCTCGCCTTTACCTTTTACTTGGCTCAATAAGTCATTTAAACTTTTGGTTAAGCCTTTACGGTTTTGTGTGTTTACATTGTAGCCAAATTGCTTTACAAAATTGCTTAAATCGCTAATTCTATCCGACTTTGGCTCATCATGAATACGGTACACAAAAGTTTTATCGCTGGGGCTGCCATCCGTTTTACGACCAATAAACTGTGCTACACTTTTGTTGGCTAGCAGCATAAATTCTTCAATAAGATGGTTGGCTTCTTTACTTTGTTTAAAATACACCCCCGTTGGCTCCATTGCTTCGTTTAGCTCAAACTTCACTTCTACTTTGTCAAAAGCTAAAGCCCCATTTTTTAGTCGCTGCTTTCGCAGAATAAGGGCTAGGTTATTAAGGGTGTTTACTTCTTCGGCTAGGGTGCCTTCGCCTGTTTCTATTACAGTTTGCGCTTGTTCGTAGGTAAACCTATGATCCGAGTAAATTACCGTGCGTCCAAACCATTCGTTTACCACCTCTGCTTTTTCGGTAATTTCAAACACAGCCGAAAAGGTGAGTTTTTCTTCGTGAGGGCGTAGGGAGCAAACTTTATTAGATAGTTTTTCAGGCAGCATGGGCACCACCCTATCAACCAAATAAACGGAGGCAGCGCGTTTTAAGGCTTCCTCTTCTAGCAAACTATTTTCAGTTACATAATGGGTTACATCGGCAATATGAATACCTACCTCCCAATTACCATTGTCGAGTTTTTGAAGCGATAAAGCATCATCAAAATCTTTGGCATCATGCGGATCAATAGTAAAGGTGAGGGTTTTTCTAAAGTCTCTACGTTTGGCAATTTCACTTTCCGAAATAGTTTCAACAACCGCTTCGGCCTCGCCTTCTACGTCAGCCGTAAATTTACGCGGCAAGCCATACTCGGCCAATATAGAGTGTATTTCTACATCATGCTCTCCGGGTTTACCTAATACTTCCAGCACCTCTCCAAAAGGGCTACTGGCATTTTCGGGCCAATCGTTAATTTGAACTAAGGCCTTTTCGCCATGTTTCACTCCTTTTAACTGCGATTCGGGTATAAAAATATCTACCGCCATTTTTTTGCTATCCGGAACTAAAAAAGCAAAGTTTTTATTCTTGGCAAATTCAATGGTGCCCACAAATTCAGTTCGCGCGCGTTCTAGTATTTCTGCAATTTCACCTTCGGGCTTACGGTTTTTGCGCTGAGCGTATAAAAGCACATTTACTAAGTCACCATCAAGCGCATGGTTTATTCCGCTTGGCGCGATGTAAACATCTTCATCTAAACCTTCTACCAGCACGTATGCAGACCCTTTTTGGGTCATATCTACACGGCCTTCTACGTAGTGCTCAAAGTGTTTGTAGCGGTATTTTCCACGCGCTACTTCGTCTATTTTGTCTTCTTGTTTTAATCTTTGTAAGCCCAGCAACACCATGTTTTTTGCGTTGGCATCGTTGAGGTTTAGCCTAGCGGCTACTTGTTTATAGTTAAAGCTTTTTAGGGCATCTTTTTTTAGTGAGCGGAGTATGTCTTTTTGCACCTTGTTTAGGCGCATACCGCTGCTTTTTCT
This sequence comes from uncultured Owenweeksia sp., assembly GCA_937146805.1. Classification (GTDB taxonomy): domain Bacteria; phylum Bacteroidota; class Bacteroidia; order Flavobacteriales; family Schleiferiaceae; genus Owenweeksia. The sequence continues at coordinate 13,542 of CAKZRR010000050.1, forward strand.
TTTTCGTGGTTTACTCATAAGTTGGCTAAGGTATAACGAAAAGCAACCGTTTGCTTATTAGCCCCTAATTTCTACAATAAGTATTTATTAATTAGCGGCTACAAAGTGAAATAATTTTCTTGCAATGCAGCGAATTGTATTTTTCACTTGTCTTACTATATGAACTCTGCCAAGATTGAACACTAAAGAAAAACCATATGTACAAGAACTGCTGAAAGGTTGTTTGCAAAGCGACCGAAAAGCACAGCGGTTGTTTTACGAGCACTTTGGGCCAGTTATGAAAATGGTGTGCTTGCGGTATTTGTTTGAAAAACAGTTGGCCGAAGAGATACTTAACAAAGGTTTTTTAAAGGTTTTTACCAAACTAGATACCTACAAGGATGAAGGGAGTTTGGAAGGCTGGATACGCAAAATAATGGTGAATGAGTGCCTTAACGAAAACCAGAAGAGGAAAATACATTATGAACCAGACGAGGTAGCCGAAAGCCGTTTTAGGCAACAGGTGCCCGAAGTTGAAAGCAGCCATGAGCTAAAACACTTGATGGCAATAATAGAGGCCTTGCCCGATGGATATAGAATGGTATTTAATTTAATAGAAATTGAAGGCTACACCCACAAAGAAGCAAGTACAAAACTAGGAACAACAGAAAGCAATAGTAGAAGCCAATTGGCTAGAGCCAAAAAATTACTTCGCGAAAAGCTGAAAAACATAAATAACCTGTGAAAGACTGGAAAAACATACAAGAGGAGATAAAGGGTGCGAAAGAACCCTTGAGCCCGGCCGCTTGGGAGCAGATGGACGCGATGCTAAACACCCAAAAAGGGGGAGGAAAGTGGAAGCGCGGCCTACTGCTATTGCTGCTTTTTATAGCAATAGGCTTAGGTTTTGGGTTGTGGAACCCAATGCAATTGGGTGTAAAAATGGAGGTAAACCAAGGCGGTATTGAAAATGCGAACCACGAGAAGATGCCTAAGCAAGCACCTAAAAGACAACAGGAAAAACCGATAGGCAGCTCGGTGGTAGCGGAGACCAGCCATACGGAAAGCGAGAAGGAGATTTACAACGAAGAAAAAGGAAGTATTAATGAGTTTAAGGAAGAAACAACGAGCACAGAAAGCAGCAAACGTTTAACAGTAAACACAACTAACTACCCGCTAGGTGCGCAGAATGATTTGTTGGAAAACGGATTGAATGGTGAAGACGCGAATACATCCCGCGAAAGCGGAGAAACCCTTGGTAGTAAGCTTGATGCTTTAGAGTTGCTGTTATTGGCGAGTAAGGCCCCAAGCTTGGATAGTGTTTTACCACCTTGGGCTTTGCGCAACGCACTAGAAACAGGTTACACGGGAGACAGTACTATTGAAAAACCCAGCCAAAAAGCTAAAGATGATGGACGGCTGGAACTGCGCTTTTACATGGGGAGTACCTACAACCTGCCCAACTTGGAGTATAAAAATAAAGCGGAGCAAACGCATAAGCAGTTTAATGAGGCTACTAATGATGCCTTAAAACCAGGCTGGGGAATTGATGCTGGTTTTGAGCTGAAATACAGAGTGTATAAAAATTTAAGGCTAAGCGCAGGTTTTACTTATCGTGAATTGGTAACCACCAATAATTACAACTTTGAGTTTAGCGATATACCCGTAATTGACTCGGCAACAGGTGGCATATTGGGTTATATACCCGCTAGCCAAGGTGAGTTAAGGCAAGAAAGTAGTAGCAATATGTACAGCTTTTTAACCCTGCCAATAAGCTTGTACTACGAGCAACCCGTAGCGCCTAAATGGACGATAACCGGTGAGGCGATTAACAATATTAGTTTTTTAGTGCATCAATCGGGTTACGAAATAGACCCTACTAGCCTAGAGCTGGAAAACACCGATAAGTTGGCCTTTAACAAAGTAAGCAACTCGTTGCAGTTGCGATTGGGTTTGAGGTACCAGCTGAGTTCTAATTTTTACTTGGCCTTAGAACCCGCTTACCGCAGAGCGTATCAAGATTTACTAAAAAACGAATCGATGGTTTGGAAACCAGCCGACTTTTCACTGAACCTATCGGCTATTGTAAAATTGAAATAAAGAATAACCACCCTAAAAAAAACAAAAAAGATGAAACGATTAGTAATGTTAACCCTGTTCGCCTTATCACTAACTACTTTAAGTGCCCAAACCTGGGTGCAATGGCGTAGCGCACCTCCGGGCACTAGAATTTCCTCAATAGAAGGGTCAGTTGGTTTGGAAGAAGGAAATAAACTTACAGTAGCTTACAAAACAAGCGCTGGAATAGAGTTTCGATACTATAATGGATTTAGCTGGACTACAATGCCATCTATATCTGATAATAATGGGCCCGTAAAACTAATTCGTTATCAAGGAAGCTTGTATTATTTAAGCTTTAGAAAACTTTGGAGGCTTGATGGTAAAATTTGGACCATGGTGTGGAGCGCGACCGGAAGTGATTTAATGGACATGGAAGTTTACAATGGGCTGTTACTTTTAGCGGGAGGACGGAATATCGGTGTGCAATCTTATAATGGTCAGGTTGTTGGGAGTTTTACGTCATTGCCTGCAGCTTCGGATGTGTTAGATCTATATGTGAAAGGGACGGACTTATATGTTGCAACCAAACATAGTTTGCCATTACAGACAAATAGACTGCCTGGTTTGATTAAGTACGATGGAAACAATTGGTCCGATGCGGCTCGTTACTTACCGGCAACTGTTCCCCCGCTTTATTCTGGAGGAACGAAAACGATCTTTGAGTTAAAAGGAAAAATGTACGTGGTGGACACCAATGGAGTTGGTGAACTGTTAAATGATTCTATTATTCCTGTGGCTACTTTTCCGTTGAGCTTGGATTTTTTTAGGCATGTAAAGTATGAGGCATTTGTTAAAAATGACACCGCCTATTTTGGCGAAGGTTATAGATCTTACTCAACGAGTTCAACCAACATTAAAGCATTTGATGGTAACTCTATTATTGTTTTTGCGGGTTCTCCATCAAAAATAGTATCCTTTGTTGGTTATCAAAATAGGGTTTTGGCCATGGGGGATGGGCTAAGGTCTATTCATATGATTTGGACACGAGCAAGTAACTTAGGTTCGCTTGATTTAGACCTGTTTTGGGATAAAAATCAAGACTGCCAATTGGACTCAGGAGACACTTTGGTGAATCTATTTGTTAGTTTAAACAATGGACAAGTTGTACTTACCAGCTCCCCCAATCAAGTAATACAACTAAAAGCAGGAACTTATACTATTGATTCAATCTATTCTTTTTCAGCTTGGGGGCGTCATTTATTTAGAACATGCAACGTGCTCAATAGTTTTACTATAACTGCTGGTGCGAAAACTCTTGTAGAAATTCCATTCTCTTTAAGGCAGGTAGACGACTTGTCTGTTTCGTTAGTAAGCCATATGGGTTGGCGCTCGCTTTATGGGTTTCATCAACCGTATCAGGTTGTTTTAGAAAATGTAGGAAGTACTACTCAGCAAAACGTTACCTTAAACTTTAACTACAATCCTAACATGAGCTTAATAAGGCTTTCGCCTTCAGCAACTTCAAGTGTTGCGGGTACAGCCAGTTGGAATATTGGGCAAATAAAATCGGGCGAAAGAATGTATTTTAATATTTGGTTAAGAGCCTTTATACCGTTTTCTTTAGGAGATAGCTTGTGTTTTACCGCGCATGTAGACAGCATTAACGATGTATATCCTCAAGACAATGCAGACAAGCTAATTCAAACCGTTGTTGGTGCTTACGACCCCAACGATAAGCAAGTTAGCGCCACTCGAGTTTTACCCAGCACCAAGCGGGTAGATTATCAAATAAATTTTCAAAATATGGGCACCGATACCGCCCATAAGGTAACAGTGGTAGATACGCTGGACTGGAGTTTACCGGTAAACAAAATATTTATCAACTCGGCCAGTCACCCGTACAGTTTTTCGGTAAAAGGAAACATACTAATATGGGAGTTTGATAACATTATGCTGCCCGATAGCGGAGCTGATTATGCAGGTAGTCAGGGTTATGTACGGTTTTCGGCAGGCATTAACCCCAGTGTGGCAATAGGCGATACTATTGAAAACGATGCGGATATTTATTTTGATTACCAACCACCGGTGCCAACGCCCAAAGCTAAAACAGCTGTGGTACAATGGATATCGTTACCCGAGATTGAAAACTGGGATGTACACATTTATCCAAACCCCGCTAAAGAGGTATTGAATATTAGAAATGGAGAAGCGGCTGATTTATATTTTCAATTGTTTAATAGCACAGGTTTGTTGGTACAAGAGTTTAGCGTAAAGCAAAACCGAAAAGCCCAAATTGATTTGAACAGCTTAAGTGCGGGTGTATATATTTTAAAAACGAATAAAGCGAGTTATAAGGTTATAGTAAGCAATTAAAAATTTTTCCTCCTCAATTCAAAATCCACTTGGGTAGTACCTGGGTGGTTTTTTTTGTGCCTATAAATTAGAAGAAAGGCGGAAAAACTATGAATTATGTCTTATTGAGTTTACGGAGCCCAACGCAGAATCAAGTTTAGCAATAGGGCAGTTTTGAGGAAAGGAACTTCGTTATTTAAAAATCAATAAATCAACGTGTTAACGGTTGATAACGAATGGCTAGCCCCATTGAGTTTACGGAAACTAATTGCGTAGGAAATAACGTGTTTTTTAAAAATTAAAAGCCTAATTATGCTATTCAATCCTAAATAAATAAAAGATGAAAACATCATTAAGAAAAAAAATGGGGGTCGTTATCATGGCGTCCATATTAAGCATCACTAGTTTTGGACAAGTATTTCAAAAAGTTGGAAATGGCCTAAGCACTTCTTCAAGTTACACATTTGGCGAAAAGGCCATAACAGTTAATGGGGAGGTTTACGTAGGCTACGAAAATAGCAGCACCAATAATAGCATAGTTGAACGTTGGGATGGCCTGGCTTGGCATCAATATCCAAAGATTAAATACAGCACTATTTTGGATATTGAAGTGTATAACAATGATTTGTATGTAGCCGCTAGAAATTACATTACCGGAGCAAACGTATATAAGTTTGATGGAACTAACTGGGTGCCTATATTTTCGAACCTATCGGGAGCAGTTAACAGCCTTGAAGTACACAACGGTGTATTGCTATGTGGAGGGTCGTTTACCGAAGGCACTTCCTTGGCAAAAAACTTAGTAGGTTACAATGGGAGCTCAATATCTACTTACCCGCCATTAGACCAAACGGATAGTATCCAAAACATTAGTATTATAAATAATGAAATTTGGATTTCAGGGCAATTGGGGGGTTACTCTTCTAGCGATACGGTTCAGGTTAAAAAATTGGCCGGAGGAACCAACTGGGTGCACCCTGCCATAGCACACAACCCACCTACGGCATGGTCTTATGGGCATTTAGTTTTTCAGTATAATAATAAGGTGTACAGCAGTGAATCTGGAGGCTTGTATGAAATAAGAAATGACACAGCTCATTTTATTTCAAGTGTTTCGGCAAACTCTGTTGCCGAGCAAAATGGCAATATCTATATGGCCCAACGCTGGGGAAACCAAAGTTTATATCTTTTTGACGGGACTTCAGTTGTACAAGTTTTAGGTGCCCCTAAACTGGTTCGAGCAGTCACTAATGCAAACAACCTATTGTACGGAGTTTTTTCTGACACAGGCAAAGTAAACGGCTTGGACTACAGGCATGTCTTTAAAGGCAGCCCCTCCTACGGAATGATGCATGGAAAAACGTTTGTGGACAACAATGGTAACTGTACTTATGAAGCGAGTGTGGATGAGCCGACACGCATGATGAGAATAAGTTGAACTTCAGGCGCTCCATTAAATTTTAGCTCAGATTTTTATGGAGACTACCAAGTGGGTTTAAGCCCGGGCACCTACACCTTTGCTCAAGGCAAATCGTATGTTGCTTTAAATAAATACTTAGTACCAGATTGTATAGTAGCAGGTACCACTGTAATAGTCGCAAACCAATCAATCCAAAAAGATTTTGTGCTTAAGCATGATGGTACTTTAGACATTGAGTCGAGCATTAAGGCCTACCGAGGTAATAGGGCGCGACAAGGTTTTACAGAGTATTATAAGTTGAAAGTAAAAAACCCAGGAACAGATGTAAATGTTCCAGTTACACTCACACTTACCACTCCTTCAACCGTTACACTGGTAAACAGTATTCCTGTGGTATCTGGTGTTAGCGGTAATGTCTACACCTATTCTTTTCCTAGTATAGCAGAGCGCGAAGAGTTTGAGGTGACTTTACAGTTTAAGATAAACCGCAATCAAAACCCAATTGGAAGTTATATTGAGTATTATACTGCAGTTAGCGCAGGCATTAGCGATCAAAACATTACTAACAATTATGATACTTTAAGACTTAAGGTTGTTGCAGCTTGCGATCCAAATGATAAAACACCGAGTTTAGATTCTTCACTTATAGGTTTGTCCTCATTAGACTATCATATACGTTTTCAAAATACAGGTACAGATACGGCATACACAGTGGTTATAGCAGATACCCTGGAAAGTTATTTAAAAGTAGAGGAGTTAAGTATTAATGATGCTAGCCATACTTATGATTTTAAGGTGGTGGATGGTAACATTTTGGTTTGGACTTTTAATAATATACTGCTACCCGATAGCGGAGCTAACCAAATAGGAAGTCAGGGTTATGTTGACTTTACTATTGGCGTAGATAACACGCTTCCTGAAGGCGCGATTATAGATAATGATGCCGAGATTTATTTTGATTACCAGCCAGCTGTTCATACTAACCATGCTAAAACGGCTATTGTAAAGTGGTTATCAAATAAAGAAACCGCAACACCAAAGATAAATTTACAAGTCTATCCAAACCCCGCTAAAGAGGTACTAAATATCAAAAATGGAGAAGCGGCTGATTTATATTTTCAATTGTTTAATAGCACAGGTTTTTTGGTACAAGAGTTTAGCGTAAAGCAAAATGAAGAAGCTCAAATTGATTTGAACAGCTTGAGTGCGGGTGTATATATTTTAAAAACGAATAAGGCGAGCTATAAAGTTATAGTAAGCGATTAAGGAATACTTTGCTCTTAGATTCAGAACCCACCCAAGGCACGCTTGGGCGGGTTTTTTGTTTAAAAAAGGCAACCATTTGGTTTTAAAACGTCTATTAGGCAAGTAGCAAAAGGACTTAAAACTAAAACATAAAAGTAAATACCTAGACGGGCTAGGTGTACCCCTAAGGTTTAGGTCCGGGTATTTTTGCTTTCTAAAAGTCCTCTTCTCAGAGATATTTGGAAAGTGTTTAGTGCTTATTTTATTGTTACTACCCGAGTTGTGCTAAGCAGCTCGGGTTTTTTTGTGTCTGAATATCAGTTAAATAAGAAAAAAATTAAAATAAATTTTAGCATCAGGCAACCTATCTTTGTGCGGTGCTTGTCATTAAGGTAACAAGCTATTTATCAAACCATGGCAAAACTGTTCCGCTTACCTACAACCGATCAACGCTTAGCCAAGCAGTGCCGTAAAGGCAATGCAGCAGCACAGCGTGAGTTGTACGATAAGTATGCGGGGCAAATGTTGAGTGTAAGCAGGCGCTATGTGCGCAGTGTAGAGGATGGCGAAGAAGTAATTTCGAATGCATTTATTAAAGTGTTTGCCAAAATTGACCAATACAGCGGAGAGGGCGCTTTAGGCGGATGGATAAGAAGAATTGTGGTAAATGAATCATTAAACTTTATCCGTTATCAAAAAAACCTTTTTGTGGAGGCAGACGAGGAAAACTTAAGCGAAATAAGCCATGCGGATGTAGATGAACAAAATGATGCCGAGCACCTAATGCAAATGGTAAGTGGTTTACCTACCGGCTACCGTACCGTTTTTAACCTTTATGGTATCGAGGGCTACACGCATAAGGAGATAGGAGAAATGCTGGGAATTTCAGAGAACACCTCTAAATCACAGCTAAGCAAAGCACGCAAAATGTTGCAAAAGCAATTAGGCGAAAACGAACTTTTATACAAAGAACAATGAGCAAGAAACACCCCATAGACGAGTATTTTAAAAAAGGAGTTTCGGAGCACAGCACCAAGCCATCGGCAGCGGTGTGGGATAAAATTGAGGCCGCTAATAATGGTGGAAACTCCAAAAAAGCAGGTTGGTATTTATTGCGCGTAGCGGTACTCACGCTTTTTATGAGCCTTAGCAGTTTAACGTTTTTTAATACCAGTGGCCTGGATGAACTGAAGTTTGATGAAAATACGGTGTTGCGTACTGGGCCAGAAACTAAAAAGAAGAAAGAGGTAAAACCAGCTAGCAAAACTGAAAAAGGAAAAACTCAAAATAAAGAGGTAAAACCTAAAACAAAGACAACAAAAAAACAAGTACCCATTTTGCGCCAGCAGTTGCCTAATAAAATGCCCATTTTGGTAAACAATGATGGGGCGGCTGTAAGCAAGGAGGTGCCAGTAGTAGATGAAAATAAGCTAGCAGAGCAAGAAGGAGACAACGATATAGCCACGGCAGATGTGGTATTAGAAAACGTACCAGATGATTTTGTGGTACGCTTAAAATTCAAGTTAAAAAACCCTAATACGGTAAGGGCTTTTGAGCAAGCACAACCAGAGGAAGAAAAGAAAGCCTTCAAAGAAAAACTATATGCTTATGCCAATAGTCAGATAAATAATGTGCGTAGCGGAAAACCTTTGGAGTTACCAAAAACAGGTAAGCCGCGCATAGAAATTTCGCCTAAAAAATTATTCAACAACTAAAACCGATTAAAATGAAAAAGATACTAATGAGCCTTTGCTTGGCCTTAATGTGTAGCGGTGCTGCTTTTGCGCAGCAATCGGATAGCGCAGCCACCAACAAACAGAAAATGGCAGAACTGGAAAAATCGCTGGATGAAATAACAGAATCTACGATGGAGCTATTGAATAAGCTTAAAAATAAAGTGGTAGAGACTACAGCCGAAAAGGAAGATTTAAGCGATGAAGAAGTAGCTGATTTACAGGAAAAAATTTCGCGCGAAAGCGAACAGTATGCCGCCAAAATGGAGGCTTGGGCAGAAAAGATGGAAGCTTGGGCAGAAGAAAAACAACCTGAAGCAGAGGCTACAGCCAAGGAGGTAGAGAAACACATGGAAGAATGGGCTGTAGAATTTGCTAAAACCATGGAGGAGTGGGCAGCTGATTTTGAAAAGAAGTACAACGAAGCGAAAGAAGAAAAGTAGCTTAATAAAACAGAAAGAGGTCAAAGAAATAAGTCTAAAAAATATTAAACAATAAGTATGAAAAAGTTAGTAGCATCCGCAGTATTAGCGGCAGTTAGTTTAGCGGCTTGGGCACAGCCTACCACTAAAACAGAAGAAGTAGAGATTGTAATTGATGGCTCTAAAGTGGTGATTGAATCAGGAGATTTAGCGCAGTTATCGGAGTTAGATTTAAACGGAATGATTGAAGAAATTACACGCTATAGTGTAAAAATACAGACCGAAAGAAAAGCGCTACTTGCTAAAGTGGCCAAGGCCGAAACGGAAGGTGATATTAGTGCCGAGCAGGCTGAAGAAATGCGCGAAATGATTGAGGAGCGTACCGAAGAGAATGTAGAAATGCTGGCAGAGGTAATGGAAAGCTGGGGCGAGGCACAATCGGCCAGAATGGAAGCTTGGGAAGAACAGTACGAAATGCAAATGGAAGCTTGGGAAGAGCAATACGAGGCGCAGGCCGAACAGGGAAACTTTAATGTGCCACCCTTACCGCCATTACCCCCTTTACCTCCAGCACCAGCTAATGATGAAGATAGCACAGAGGCGGGATCTCGTATAATTATTAGCGATAAAGGAATTGAAATAAAAGAAGGTAAGGACGGGGACGAACCATTCGCCCTCCGCTTTAATACCGAAGAAGAGAACGACACTACTGAAAATGATGGGCCAAGTGATGAGAACAAAAAGATTAGCAGCCATGAGGGCTACACGGACTGGAGTTTAGGTTTTAATACCATGTTAGCTGGAGGGAGTGATTTTATAAATGATGGTCCGCAAGAGCTGAACTTTTTTCGCTCTAACGAATGGAACATTGGTTTTGGCGGTAAACAACGTATAGGATCACCGTATAGCAAGTTTTACTTTAGATATGGGGGTGAGTTTAGTTTTCACGATTTTAAGTTAATTGATGAAAATGTAATGATGCCTACCGATAGTAACATAGTTTTTAGAGAAGATACCGTGAATAAAATAGGAAGTTCGAAATATAAAATTGCCTATTTTAATATTCCCATTATGTTTCAATTAGATTTTAGCGAAGTAGGTGATATGGACGAATCTTTTACTGTTGGTGTTGGAGGATATGTAGGAGTACGTTTAAACGCTAAGCGCTTATTGGAGTATGAAACGGCTAACTTTAATCATGTAGAAGAAAAAGTAAAAGATGACTTTTTTACACAACAATTTCGCTACGGTTTAATGGCGCAAGTAGGCTTTGATAGCTTTAAAATTACCGCCAAGTACGATTTAAACAATTACTTTAAGGAAGGCAAGGGGCCCGATTACCAAATGGCCTCAATCACCATTGGTTGGGTATTGTAAACGAACCTCTTTTTTTAAATAGCGCAGTCCTCAGTAATTTAGTTTACTGGGGGCTTTTTTTATCAGTTAGTTATAATATTGCGGTAGGTTAAATAAGCATAAAGTATCCATGAAATTAGAAACACAATCCTTTAGCGATTTATCGGCAACAGCGTTATATGAAATTTTAAAACTGCGCACCGATATTTTTGTGGTGGAGCAAGACTGCGCTTATGCGGAATGTGATGATTTTGATCAAGAAGCTTTGCATGTATTAGGTACTTTAAACGGCAAACTGGTGGCCTACGCCAGAATATTACCTGCAGGCACGGTATATGATTTACCCAGTATAGGCAGGGTGGCCGTGGTTAAAGACGAGCGAGGGAATAACCTGGGAAACAAGCTGTTTGACTACACTTTACAAAAAGCGAAAGAGCAGCATAAAGGCCAAACCATTAAAGTGCAAGCTCAAACCTATCTTGAAGAGTTTTACAAGAGTTTTGGTTTTAAAACTATTAGTGAGCCCTACCCCGATTTTGGAGTTTGGCATGTAGATATGGTGACTGATTAAATTCGGAAATTACTCGTCAAAGCTTACGATTACCTTTTCGCTTGTAGGGTGGCTTTGGCAAGTTAGTACAAACCCATCTTCTACCTCATCATCTTCTAAGGCATAGTTCATATCCATTTCAACCGAGCCTTCCAACACCTTAGCTCTACAAGTACAGCAAACAGCACCTTTACAAGCGTAAGGCACATCGGCACCGGCTTCTAAGGCGGCATCTAAAATGCTAAACCCGTTTGAGGCTACCTTAAAATGGGTTTCGTCTCCATCTAAAATTACGGTTACCTCACTTTGTAGTTTTTCCGAACTTTTATCAGCATTAACCGTGGTTTTATGCGCCATTTTTTGCGAAGGCGAGGTAAACAACTCATAGTGGATGGTTCCCTTATCAACACCAAGCTCTAGCAAGGTTTCGTTTACATTATTAATCATGCTTTCGGGGCCGCAAATAAAATAATCGGCCACTTCAGCGGGCTTAAAAAAGGTTTTAGAAAAATGCCTAATCTTTTCAGAGTTAATATGTCCCTTTAGCCAATCACTGCCTTGGTCTTCTCGACTTAAAACATGGTGAATCTCCAAACGGTTCATGTATTTATTTTTGAGTGCATCCAAGGCATCTCTAAAAATAACCGACTGGGTAGTTTTATTACCATAAAACAAGGTAAAGGTGCTTTCGGTTTCTACCTCCAACAAAGATTTTAAAATAGAAAACACAGGAGTAATTCCAGAACCGGCTGCAAAACCTACATAGTTCTTTTTGTTAGCGACATTTGGGTTGGCAGTAAACTTTCCATCAGGTGTCATTACTTGCATTTCGGTACCTACCGTAAGGCTTTCGTTAGCAAAGCCAGAGAATTTTCCATCTTCTACGCGCTTAATAGCTACCCGTAACTCACCCTCTAATGGACTGGAGCACAAAGAGTAAGACCGTCTTACTTTTTCGCCTTTAATTTCATGCTCTAATGTTAAATATTGACCAGGCGTAAATTTATAATCGTTGCTCAAGTTTTCGGGAACGGCAAAAGCTACCGAAACACTGTTGGCAGTTTCGCGCGTAATATCTTGTACACGTAGTGTATTAAAGCGGCTGCGCGTGCTGCTTTTTTCTTCTTTTAGCAAAGATGATTTGGGCTCCTGTTTTTTCTTAAAAAAGTTAAGCATGCGGCTTTCTGTTTTTGTAAAATTTATGCAAATATAGCCGCCAAATCCCGAAGAAGTAGGGCAAATCAATTCTAAATTAGAGGGAGGTTGATTTGGAGCGGTCAAGTGTAACATTAGCTCCTTATCTTTGTAAGCTATAATAAATAGAAAAGGTACATGACAAAGGAACTTAGCTTTGAAGAAAGATTTCAGGCCTACGTTGATGGCGAAAACAAGGTAGAGCCTAAGCATTGGATGCCGGAGGCCTATCGCAAAACGTTAATTAGACAAATAAGTCAGCATGGCCATTCGGAGGTGGTTGGCATGTTGCCAGAGGCCAATTGGATAACGCGCGCGCCTTCTTTAAGACGTAAAGTAGCCTTATTGGCAAAGGTTCAGGATGAAGCAGGTCACGGATTATATCTTTATTCGGCTGCCGAAACGTTGGGAGCCGATCGCCAAAACTTGGTGGAAGACCTATTGAGTGGAAAAGCCAAATACAGCAGTATATTTAATTATCCTACCCCCACTTGGGCCGATATTGGCGCGATTGGTTGGTTGGTTGATGGCGCGGCTATTGCCAATCAGGTAATGTTATGCCGTACTTCTTATGGGCCTTATGCCCGCGCAATGGTTAAAATTTGCAAGGAAGAAAGCTTTCATCAACGCCAAGGTTATGAAATAATGATGAGCCTGGCCAAAGGAACACCCGAGCAAAAGCAAATGGCGCAGGATGCATTAAACAGATGGTGGTGGCCTTCGTTAATGATGTTTGGCCCAACCGATGATTTGTCGCCCAACTCGGCACAAAGCATGAAATGGAAAATAAAGCGAAAGTCTAATGACGAGTTACGACAAGAGTTTATTGATAAAACAATTCCGCAGGCCGATTACCTAAACTTAACCATTCCTGATAAAGACCTAAAGTGGAACGAAGAACGCGGACATCACGACCACGGAGAAATAAATTGGGAGGAATTTTACAACGTGATTAAAGGCCGTGGTAAGTGTAATAAACAAAGGTTGGCTGCCCGAAACAAGGCACATGATGAAGGAGAGTGGGTTAGAGAAGCAGCTAATGCCTATGCCCAAAAGCAAGCCGATAGAAAAAGGAAACAGAAAGGAGCCGCCTAAAAAAATAGAAATGAGCAACAAAGACAACTGGAAAATTTGGGAAGTATTTATTCGTTCGCGTAACGGGCTGAGTCATAAGCACGTAGGCAGCTTACATGCCCCTGATGCCGAAATGGCCATTAAAAATGCCCGCGATGTATATACACGCAGAAGTGAAGGAATTAATATTTGGGTAGTACCATCAGATGAAATTACGGCATCTAACCCAGATGAAAGCGAGCCGCTATTTACGCCCGCTGATGACAAGGTGTACCGCCACCCTACCTTTTACGATATACCAGACGAAATAGGCCATATGTAATGTAAGGGCGATTAAAAGTTTAATGTTAAAAGTTCATGGTTTGTGAAGTGTTGCTAGTTGACTTTTTCTCAAATCAAACAATAACTAAAAAATGCAAAACGAATTAGTACAATATACCCTTAGGCTAGGCGATAACGCGTTAATTTTAGGTCAACGATTGACCGAATGGTGTGGCCATGGCCCTATTTTGGAGCAAGACATTGCCCTTTCTAATATGGCTTTAGATCAATTGGGTCAAGCCCGAATGTTGCTGCAATACGCAGCCCAACTAAAGGGAGAAGGCAGCACCGAAGATGCGTTGGCCTTTTTTAGACAAGAGGGTGAATTTAGAAATTTATTGTTGCTGGAGCTGGAAAATGGCGACTGGGGAAAGACCATAGCACGTCAGTTTTTGTTTGATACTTTCAACTACTTTCAATACACAGCTTTGCTTCAAAGTGAGGATGAAACCCTTCGCGCTATAGCGCAAAAAGCGATTAAAGAAGTTACTTACCACGCCCAGTGGAGTGCCGAGTGGGTAATACGCTTAGGCGATGGCACCGATGAAAGTCATAAACGAATACAAGAGGCCGTGGACAGCCTTTGGGAATGGGCCAACGAAATGTTTGTGGCCGATGCCGTGGATGAGCTAATGTTGGAAAAGGGCATAGGGGTAAACCTAACCGAAATACATGCGCTTTGGGAAGAAAAAGTGGCGCAAGTATTGGCCATGGCTACTTTGCAAATGCCTGCCGAAACTTGGGCACAAACGGGAGGTAAACAAGGAGACCACACAGAGAGTTTGGGCTTTTTATTGGCTGAAATGCAATCGTTACCTAGAACGTATCCAGAAGCTAAGTGGTAAAAAAGCAAGGTATAGCGACCATTGCAAGTGCCATTTTTTTGCTGTTAATGCTTAGTACCTGTGGTATAAAACACAAAAACTTTGAAAAGGCTTTATCCGAACCTTACGGAGTAGAAAAGCTGAATTTGAGCAAACAAAAATTAGGGCAGTTGCCTCAAGGTTTGGCCCGCCTCACACAACTTAAAGAGCTTAAATTATTTAAGTGCAACCTACAAGAACTGGACGCCCAAATTGGGGAACTGGACAGTTTAGAGTACCTCAGCGTAGGCGGCAATAATTTGCAGTATTTGCCCAAAGAGTTAACCAAACTTACCAAGCTAAAGGTGCTGTTGTTACCTTACAACCAGTTGGATAGCTTACCCGGTTTTATTGGTGATATGCGAAATTTGGAAAGATTAGATTTGAGCCATAACAACTTAAAAACCATACCACAAGAGGTGTTTTCTTTGCCCAATTTAAAATTTTTACGTCTTTCCTATAATCAGTTAGAGGAGCTTCCTTTTGGGATTGAGTTTTTGGATCAACTAGAGATTTTAGACCTATCAAGAAATCGCTTGAAAAAGCTACCCGAAGGGCTGGAAAGGTTACCCAAAATACTAAGCTTGAACATAGCTTACTGCGGCACCGATGTAAATGTGCCGGAGGGTTTGTGTAACTCCTCTACGTTAGAACATTTGTCGGTGGGCGCGAATTCGGTGGTGCCCAGCTGTTTTGCCGTGCCGGGTAACAGGCAACTTCAAATAACCTTAGTTCCTTAATAGTATGAGAAATTTTTCAAGGGTAATTATGGTTTGTTTGACACTGGTATTAGGTGCCTGTGGGCACAGTTACTTTGGCAAAGGATACTTGGAAAAGCCAGCCGAAAAAGTGGTAAGCGATAGTATTTGGATGGACGAGGGCTTGGTGTTTATTAGAGCCCGCGTAAACGGAGTAGAAGGCAATTTTTTGATAGACAATGGTTTTTCGTCAAGCGGAATGGACGCTGCGTTTATGAAGAAATGCCAGCTTAAGTTTAAGGGGCAAAGTGGAGCCACCGATGCCAACAACCAAAAGGTAAGTTTGGCCAAAGGAAAAGTAAGGGATATTGAAATTGCCGGATTTCATTTTAAAAAAACAAAGGCCTATCAAATAGATACCAAAGTGTTTTTTCCTTGCTATTCGGTAGATGGCGTTATTGGCGCTTCCATAATAAATAAAGCCAATTGGCATTTCAATTTTAAGGCAAAAAAGCTGCGTATTTCTACCGAACCTTTTGAATTAGACGGGCAAAAAATTCCGGCTATTTATTACAGCAACAATAGAGCAGGATTGCCTTTGCGTATAAAAGGCATCGAAGTAAATTGCAGAGTAGATTTAGGAATGAGTGCAGCTATGAAATTACGAATGCGCGATTTTAAAACCGCTCTACAAGGCGAAGAGGCAAAGTTTATTTTGGGCTCTACCTCCATATCGGTGGGCGGTTTGGCCAAACCCGATACGGTAATTGAAACCAAAGAAGCTTTTCCAATTTATAATGGAGATGAAAAGCTGGAAGAACCCACTCAAATACGTCTTCAAAAAAAAATAAAGTACCCCGCTACCGTGGGTATGGGTTACCTTAAACGGTATGAGTTGGTGATAAACACGGATAATAGTGAGTACATTTTAAAACCACAAAGCAAGTCAGCGGCTGAGGTAAAAGGTTACAGTGCAGGCTTGTATCACAAAAAGGGACAGGTAGTATTGGTTGCCACCACGATGGGTAGTTCGTATTCGCTGCCGCTGGAAGTGGGCGATACTGTTAACAGCATTAATGGGCTTTCGGCAGATTCTATTATGGACATTTGTGATTTAAAAAGTGCGCTGCAAAAACATAAAAAGCAAGAGGACAGCCTTAGCTTGGAAATAAAAGGAAAAGGCCGGATTATTTTGCCTTTTGAAGAACCTATTTATTTGGCCATACCATGAAACAGTACAGCGAAAAGGAAATTTGGGAAATGTTAGTTTCCGTTCCCGATCCCGAAATTCCGGCCCTATCGGTATTGGATTTAGGCATAGTGCGCGAGGTAGTTTTAACGGGAGAACAAACGCTTATTAAAATTACGCCTACCTATAGTGGTTGCCCCGCGATGAAGGAAATTGAAGAAAATATTCTTAAAGAACTACAGGCCCAAGGAATTGACAACGCAGTAGTAGAGACGATTTTATCACCTCCTTGGACAACCGATTGGATGACCGAAGAAGGCAAAGAAAAATTGCGAAAATTTGGTATCGCTCCACCTGAAGGAAGCTCGGCAGATAAATCCGTATTGTTTGGTGAAGCCAAAAAAGTAACCTGCCCGTATTGCCAATCGCGTAACACGCAAATGGTAAGCCAGTTTGGATCTACCGCCTGTAAATCGCTGTATAAGTGCGAAGACTGTTTAGAGCCTTTTGATTATTTTAAGTGTTTGTGAGGGTTAGGGTTTTATAACAGCAGAGCCACTATATTGTGGCTTTATTAGTTTAAGAAATAGAGCAACGCTAAACTCAGATGATCAATTTTCCAACAGATATAACTTTTAAGTACAATTGGAGAAAGTATCAAAAGCGTGTGCTAGATGAGCTGAATGAGCACCTTGCGGATAATCACCTTCATATTATTGCACCTCCGGGTTCAGGAAAAACGATTTTGGGATTGGAAGTGGCTATTAGGCTCAATAAACCCACTCTAATTTTTGCGCCAACTCTATCTATCAGAAATCAATGGATACAGCGGTTTTGCGATCTTTTTTTACAAGTAGAAAAAAGACCAGATTGGATTTCGCGGGATATAAAAAACCCAAAATTTTTAACAGTCGCAACTTATCAATCGTTGCATGCAGCTTGTACAGGGGTTAGTATAAATGAAGAGTTGGAGGAAGAGGATGAAGGAGAAATCAAAATTGAAGGTAGAACAAAAACTAAAGAAATTATTGAGCTGTTAAAAGCTCAAAATATTGGAACTATAGTAGTAGATGAAGCACATCACCTAAAAAATGCGTGGTGGCAGTCTTTAACGGAGGTAAAAGCGGCTTTAAATGCCACGGTAGTTGGGCTTACAGCCACTCCGCCTTATGATGTGTCATATGCAGAATGGCAACGCTATATCGAATTAAATGGCCCAGTTGATGCGGAGATATCCGTGCCGGAACTTGTGGTAGAAGGAGATCTTTGTCCACATCAGGATTATGTTTATTTCTCTCGTCCAACCAAGGAAGAAGCGTGTAGGATTGAAACATACCGAGAGCGAATTCAAACCTTGTTTGATGATATCAAAAAGGATAAAGCTTTAATAGAAGCCCTCGAAAAACATCCAATTTTTTCAACTCCAAAGGAGCAGTTGGACTGGATTTACAACAATCTAGAATACTACTCGGCAACACTAGTTTTTTTGAAAGCAGCGGGTAAAGAAATTACTCAAGGGCATTTAGAAATAATAGGTGACAAAAACTTTTTGGTTCCTGAACTTAGTTTTGAATGGATTGAAATACTGTTAACTTTTTATTTGTATCTCGATCAGGAAAGTTTTGGAAAATATAAAGACCACCAGGAAAAACTCATAAATAAACTTAAGAGAAACGGAGCAATGGAGAGGCGCTCTGTAAATTTTAGATACAATCGAAAAATCAACGCATTTTTAGGTTCAAGTATTAGTAAACTTAAAAGCATTAATCAGATTGTTGATTTTGAACGGAGTCAGTTAGGGAAGGATTTACGAATGGTAATACTTACCGATTATATTCGAAAAGAATATTTGGTAAACGGCCCTAAAAATGAACTGGAACTGGACAAAATAGGTGTGATGCCAATATTTGAAAAGTTACGCAGAACTAACAAAAAGCAATTAAAAATTGGGGTTTTAACAGGTTCTTTGACTATTATTCCTGTTTCGGCCTTATCGAATTTTAAAAGCATAGCGGCAACTTATGGGGTAGAAAAAATAGCGGCAACGGCTTTGTCTTTTGATAGCGAATTTTTGGAGGTAAGTATAAATAGTAAGCTGAAGCACGACATTGTTCATATCATCACTCAAATTTTTGAAGGGGGCCATATAGAGGTACTTATTGGCACCAAATCCTTACTTGGTGAAGGGTGGGATGCCCCTTCAATAAACGCTCTTGTTCTTGCCAGCTTTGTGGGCTCCTATGTATTGTCTAACCAA
The DNA here is from genome assembly GCA_937146805.1 of uncultured Owenweeksia sp. Lineage (GTDB taxonomy): Bacteria > Bacteroidota > Bacteroidia > Flavobacteriales > Schleiferiaceae > Owenweeksia. The sequence goes on from CAKZRR010000050.1 coordinate 32,256, forward strand.
ATGAGGGGACGGGCTATTAGAGCCGACAGGCAAAATCTTGAAAAAACAGGTAATATTTGGCATTTGGTGTGTATAGATCCAAAAACCGCTGATGGTGGAGATGATCTGCAGTTATTGCAAAGACGATTCAAGGCTTTTGTTGGTGTATCGTTTCACGATGAAGATAGTATTGAAAATGGGATAGGTCGTTTGAACCTCCGAGCTAGAATATCAACAGTTAGTGATGTTAGTAAGGTTAACGATACTATGTTAAATGCTTCTGCGGAAAGGAGTAAGCTTAAAGAAATGTGGCAGAAAGCTTTAGAAAGTGGCGACACACTAATAGAAGAGATTAAAGTACCGTTTCCGGATAATAGAAATTATAAGGAAGTAAAGTCTTTTTATTACAATCGAACCATCAAGTATTTACTAGGAGCACTTGGTTCCGGTCTAATTAGTTATGCACTTGAAGTTCTACAAGTTTTTGGTAGAGGAGCCCGTCATATCCGTAGCAAAGAGGATGTGCAGATCTGGTTTCTGGGTGCGGGCGCGGTGGGAGTATTGCTGTTTGGCCGCTTGGCGTTTAAAACATTTAGAGCTTATGTAAAATACAGAGATATATCAAAGGATATACACAATGTGGGAGAGTCACTATTGGTATCATTAGTAAAAGTGGGAGCCATTCATACAAGCCTCGAAGAACTTAAGGTCGATTCGGCTATAGATAAGAGCGGAGCTATTTACTGTCACCTAGAAGGCGGAACAACCTACGAGAAATCGATTTTTATTAAGTCGTTGCAAGAGGTTGTTGGCCCTGTAGAAAGCCCAAGATATTTAATGGTTCGTAAAAGCTTTTTTCTGAATCTGCTCGCTCAAAAAGATTATCACTCAGTACCAGATATAATAGGGCGTAAAAAACAGCATGCAGAGTACTTTAAAAAACAATGGGGCAAGTTTGTTGGAGATTGCGAACTTATATACACAAGAACCATAGAGGGAAGAAAATTACTTCTTAAATCAAGAATTCAATCGTTGGCGTCAGAGTTTCAAGGCAAAACGGAAAGGATAAATAAATGGAGGTAATTAACATAAAACCAGGCCCTCCCGTTGAGGTAACTTTCAAAGTAAAAAAAGTACCCAAGTTTATTATAGCTTGTTTGGTGGTAGCGTTAACTGGGGTTGTAATTTTACCTTTAATTGGAGTTTTTTTTGGTTTGATATATGGTAATGGCCCACATATCGGCTTTGTATTTGGTTTGTTAGTTTTTGGTCTAATAGCGCGCTTTTTGGTGCGTACCATTTGCTGGAACCTTTTTGGTTTTGAAAAGTGGATTATTAGCGAAAAGGAAATATCCTATGAAGCTGATTACAAATATTTCAGAGGTCGGTCGGTTAAGCTAGAGAGCCCATTTACCTTAGGCTTTATTTTTCAATATGAAAACGAAAAAGACCGTGTACAGCTAACCGCGGAATCCGAAGAAAATCAAATAACCTCCGTAATTAAGATAGCCAAAAAAGATGCGCAGCATTTGGCTACCCAGCTTCCGCTTAACGTTTTCTTTTTGGATTAACAGGCCACAAGCAAGGTGGCATTAATAATTTCTAATTGAGCATTTAGTTTAGCAGCTCTCCTCTTTTATTTTTAATAAATTTGAGAAATGTATTACGAAAAAGCAATTCCATGAAAAAGCTCCTAATTTTTACAATTCTTGTTTCAGCATTTACACTTCAAGCACAAGAAGAAACCGTAAGAGTAAAAACTGAGTTGAAATCTGGAAGAGCAGGTTATCCGGGAGGCTGGGCCTTTGCCTTCTTTAAGCAACTAAACCCGAACTCATGGGAAACATCAACCACCAGGCTAATTGGAATTCCGGAAGATTGGAATGAGTATTACCGAAAAGAAGTCCTGTTTCAAAGAAATCAATTCGTATTTCAGAATTACAAACAAGGGAATATTACCGATTCAACGTTTACATTTCTCCTTGAAAAAAGGGGTATTGACACAATAAACAATCAATATTCTGCGGATCCAATAGCTTGTTTTAGTACTTTAATTTACCGCGATAAAGGTAATGGCAAAGTGGAGTACATGGTGGACACAGACGCTGATGGTGACTTTGCCGATGAAAAAAAACACGAGCCTTTAAAGGGTGTTGTAATCAATCGTTTAGAATCCGTCATTAAGAAAGTGCCTTATATGCAGTATGAATTATTTGTAAATAATACGACTTTGAGAGATAGCGTTCCTTTTATGGTGTTCTGTAATGAAACAGAAAAGCATGGAAAATATCTGGCTTACAATTTTCCCGTATATGCAGAAGGTGTTTTTGGAGGTGAGACTTTCATTGTATCAGCATCTAAGGTTGACTTTAGTAGGTTTACGGTGAGTGGGTTAAACAATGAAACCAAAACTCGAGAAGAGGAAAAAGCTAAACGTGGCGATCGGGTAAACTACTTTGGAGACTGGTATGAAATCGATTATTTTGATAGAGCTAGTATGGAGCTTGTGCTAGAGAAGGTAGACCTTGCAAGGGATAGCATCAGTCCGACTGTTGGGTTTTATGCTCCCGATTTTGAGTTTGCGGTTATGGACTCAGGGAAGGAAATGAAGCTGATTGATTTTCAAGGGAAGTATGTAATACTAGATTTTTGGGGTACATGGTGCCGACCCTGTGTGGGTGGAATTCCAGACTTGGTAAAACTACATGAAGAATTAAAAGGAGAGCCCTTCGAAATAGTATCCATTGCGGTTAAATCAAAACGCGAAGCTTTTGACACTCTAGTTGAGGAGCATGGAATGGATTGGCTTCATGCATGGGAGGCCAACAGTAGCGGAGAAATGGTGCGGCTGTATAATGTAAATAGTTTCCCCACAATAGTTTTGATCGATCCAAATGGTAAAATAATATACAGAGACTGGCAGTTAGGAGAAGTAAAGAAATTGGTTCAGGAGCGGAGGTAAAGTTTTGCTGATCTCATTATTTTCATTCTACTATTGCCTAATGATTTTTAGGGTTTGAATGCGGCTTTTTAAATTTAGCTTTAAAAAGTAGGAACCCTGTGGGAGCTCGAATAAGTCGATAACAGCAGCCTCTTCAGTAAGTTCACCTTGAAGGACAATAGCTCCAATAGAGTTTAGCAACGTAAAAGCCGTAGGTGATTCTATACCTTTAATATTTAAGTTATCTCTTGTAGGTATAGGGTAGGCTTCCACAAGGAGGTCATCATCAAAAAACTCATCAATACTTATATTGGTGTGCTGTATGTGTTGGATAACATATTTTCCGCTGGTTAGTTTTATGCCATTTTCGTGAGTTCTCCAAATCCGATATTGAAAGAGTGGCCAATTGTAATTTTTTGCATAAAACTGATACGCGACAACCTCCCCTTTTACATTGGAGTTAGGGTAAAAATCAGTTACGGTTATTGTTTCTTTCAGCAATACATCGTTATATACACCTTTGGGGAGAACTAATTTACCGTAACCGATAATGGTACAGCTCAGGTGTTGTTTTTGCCCAATAGGGAGCCCGGATAAAGAGTTTATTATTAAGGAGTCAGAAAAGGTGTCACCGTATGTACTAGGAAATTGTAATATTTTTTGTGGATTAGAATAAACCTGGTAAGCGCCATTGAGGCCTCCCTTAGTTTTATCAAAGTTTCCAAGCGCTTTGAGAGAAGAAGGGCTGATTTTATAGTAGTACTCAACACCCAGCCTTACATTAACTATGTTTGAAGATGGAAAATTGCTTGCTGAGTTATATGAGGAAACATGAGGACTTGTAGTGGTTGTAAAGGAGCTTGAAGTTGTGAGGCCAGAGAAATCCCAAGTCATGTTAGCGCCTGAAGAAGGAGCTAAAACACCAGTGGTATCGCAATGAACTTCCTCGATGGAATCTCGTTTGTAAAACCTGAAGTCGGCAGCGGTAATAGTAATTTGGGCGGCCAAATAAAGTGGTCCCAGAAAGAAGACAGCTAATAGTGAAAGAAGGTTTCTCATGGGTTGGTTTGTTAAGTAGATGGTTGAAGAAAAGAGATAGAAGTCAGTAATATTTTAAGAAACGGTTGCAAAGTCTTTTTTATTTGAAGAAGCACCCTCAACTTTCTTTTTACTTTTGGGGCAAAACGAAATCATGTCTCAATATATAAGCAGCCAACAAGAAGGAGGTGTTTTAAAAATAACCCTTAACCGCCCCGATAAATACAACAGCTTTGTGCGCGAAATGGCCATGGCCCTGCAAGCCCAACTTAAGCAAGCCGATACGGATTCGAGTATTCGTTGCGTGTACCTTACCGGAAACGGAAAGGCCTTTTGTGCGGGTCAGGATTTAGCAGAAGCCACCGACCCCAATGGCCCAGAGCTGAGCAAAATAGTAACCGAGCATTACAATCCTATTATAGAAGCTATTACAAATTTGAACAAACCAGTAGTAGCTGCGGTAAATGGCGTAGCAGCAGGTGCGGGAGCCAACATTGCTTTGGCAGCAGATATCTGTGTAGCCACCGAATCGGCTAGTTTTATACAGGCATTTTCTAAAATTGGTTTGATTCCTGATAGTGGCGGCACCTATACTTTACCACGCTTAATTGGTTTCCAAAAAGCCTCGGCATTAATGATGCTAGGCGATAAAGTTTCAGCCACGGATGCGGAGCGTATGGGAATGATTTATAAAGTTTTTGCAGATAACAGCTTTGCGGAAGAATCGATGAAGATTGCAAAGACCTTGGCCGTTATGCCTACGAAGGCTTTGGTAGACACTAAAAAGCTGCTGAAAGCATCTTCGTTAAACACCCTACAAGAACAACTGGCTTTAGAAGATAAATATCAAACCGAGTGCGGCAAAAGCTATGACTATGCGGAGGGCACTAAGGCATTTTTGGAGAAACGTAGACCTGAATTTAAAGGGGAGTAAATTTGTTGAGAAGTGGATTAGTTAATTAGTAGAGTTTTTAATAGTGGGTTTAGTGATTCGTAGTAAGTCTTTCTTCACTAGTTAACCACCCAACCAATCCAAGAGTTAACCAATTAACTATTTAACGAATTCACAAACCAGACATAGATGAAAACCTTTAAGGATTTAAACTGCTGGAAGGAGGCGCGCATTTTTAGACAGATGTGTTTTGAATTAGTGAAGAAGTTTCCGGCCGAGGAAAAGTATAGGTTAATCGATCAACTCATTCGAAGTTCTAGAGGAATATGTGCTGCAATTGCTGAAGGCCACGGTAGGTTTCACTATCAAGAAAATATTCAGTATTGCCGAATTGCAAGAGGTTCGTTAGAAGAATCTTTGGATCATCTTATGGTTGCTTGGGAATGTGAGTATATCGAAAAGGATGAGTTTGAAAAGTATGGGAAGCAACATGAAACAATATTGGCTTTATTAAATGGATATATTTCGTATCTCAAAAAACGGAAGAGTGGCGAAACCAATTAACAAATCCACCAATTAACAATTTAACTAATAATGAAAGTATCAATTATAGGTTCGGGCTCAATGGGGTCGGGGATTGCTCAAGTGGCAGCTCAAAATGGAAATGAGGTTGTTTTAGTAGACACATCCCAACAAGCAGTAGATAATGCAAAGGCAGGTCATGTAAAAATATTGGCTCGATTAGTAGAAAAGCAAAGACTGCAAGAAGGAGAAGACAAGGAAATTCTAAACCGAATTAGGTATTCCACTTCTATGGCAGATATCTCAGGAAGCGACTTGGTTATAGAAGCTATTATCGAAAATATGGACATCAAGAAAAAGGTGTTTGCTCAGATGGAAGGGCTTTGCGGTGACAACACCATTCTCGCTTCCAACACCTCCTCACTTTCTATCGCCAGTATAGGAGCTTCTGTAAAAAAGGCGGACCGCGTTATTGGTATTCACTTTTTCAACCCCGCACCTTTAATGCCTTTGGTAGAGATTATACCCGCAGTGAGCACTTCGGCAGAAACCACCCAAAAAGCCAAAGACATTATTGATAGTTGGGGCAAAGTAACGGTGCAGACTAAAGACACTCCGGGTTTTATTGTAAACCGTGTGGCGCGCCCTTTTTATGGCGAAGCCGTGCGTATATATGAAGAAGGTTTAGCAGATTTCGCTACCATTGACTGGGCTATGACCGAACTCGGTGGCTTTCGCATGGGGCCATTTACCTTAATGGATTTTATAGGCCATGACGTAAACTATGCCGTAACCGAAAGTGTGTTTACCGCCTTTTATTTTGATCCACGCTACCGACCCAACTTTACCCAAAAACGCTTGGTAGAAGCAGGTTGGTTAGGTCGCAAATCTGGGAAAGGTTTTTATGATTATGCGGAAGGTGCGGAAAAAGCCGAGCCGAATAAAGATGCCGCTTTAGGAGAAAAAATCAAGAACCGTATTTTGATGATGTTGATCAACGAAGCGGCTGATGCTTTGTTTTTGAATATCGCTTCGGCTAAAGATATTGACTTGGCCATGACCAAAGGCGTGAACTACCCAAAAGGTTTATTGGCTTGGGCCGATGAAATAGGCATTCAAAAGTGTGTGGATGCGCTGGATGGTATGTATAACGAATATCACGAGGACCGCTACCGTTGTAGCCCACTGCTACGGAAAATGGCTGAGGAAGGGAGGAAGTTTTTTTAGAGGCACGTTAAGTGTAAAATGCGATTAATACATTTTCACACAGTTTTTGCAGCTGTTATTTCTTTATTTATTCTTAATTCAATGTTGTTGTCAAATAGCTCACCTTTTAACATTATGGTCGTCCAATCAGCACTTAATTCTATATTTTCAATTTTGGTAAGGGTTGGCGTTTTCCAAAGTGTTTGAAACGGATGTTTAGATTTTGAAAAACTAATAATTAAAGGTTCTTGAATTTCAGTATAGAAGTGATGCGGAGTCTTAGGTTTGTGCAAAGGAAAAATGATAAGGGCATCTTTCTCAATAATATACCCTTCATTCATTCCCAAATTAGGTTGAGTTTCGCCATATTTTTTGAATGTATTTAGAACTGATACCTTTTCTTTTATAATAGAAATAGCAATTCGCTTACCTAGTTCATTTTCTTCAATTCCTAATATATTTAAAAGGTGAATCCATTTTCGGTAATTGATAAAGTTCAAAACCGCTGTGAAAGGAAACATGAAAATATTCCAAAGGGCCTTATGAAAACCTTTCTGAGAGGCCCTATCCTTCAATTCTCTTTTTATGTAGATTCCGTAGTTCACTCTATGGTTACCTGCATCTAAATAAAGCCAAACGTTACGGTTCCACAACCAGTTGCACGACATCCTTGCTTTCCATCTTCGCGATGAAGATACAAAAGATAAACACTTGGAGTAAATAAACATTTTAAGTTCAAAATATTGTTTTCCTAGAAAACGGAGATGGCTACCGTTGTAGCCCATTGTTGCGTACAATGAGGAAGGAGAAGAGGGCATTCTTTTAGTTAGATAGTTTATATGTGGTGCCTAGGGTGAGATAAGAAAGATTGGACACTAAACACAGCTGCCTAAGGATTTTAAGAAAAGCCTTAGGCAGAAGCACTTATATCAGCAGTATAACAAAAAAGCCCTACTGCACCACTAGTTTTTGGGTAGCTTTAACAACCCCGTTAGAGGTAATACTAATAAGGTAAACTCCAGGCTTTAGCCCTGCATTTATTTGGGTTTCTTTGTTTGTGTGCAATACATTTTGCCATACTAGTCGCCCTGTTAAATCAATAATTTCGATGGAGGAATTATTGAAAAGAACATCTGCGATAAGCGAAAAATGACCATTTGTGGAGGGGTTGGGGAAGATTGTGAAACTAGCTGATTGGTTTACGGGAGCATCCACTACGGACAGCGATTTTTGAAATAGGGTATCTATTTCGTTGGCTGTAAGTATACGATTGTAAATCCTAATCTCGTTAATTGCGCCAGTAAACCCCCTAGTATTGAAGGTAGATGCGCCAACAAAAATTTTGTTGTCCGAGCCACCGCTTGCCGGAAACAAACTTTCAACAACGCTTCCATCGAAAAGGCCATCAACGTAAACACTGGTGGTACTGCCGTTAGATTGCGCTACAATATTATGCCAGTTGCCATCTGTAACCGCATTTGTAGTAATATGAGAACCTGCTGTTGAACCATCAAAAGAGGCAAAAAGCTTGCCTGTACTGGGATTTATGCCCATGCTAAACCCAATATTGGCGCCTTGCAATATTAATTGGTCTACAGATGGTGTAATGGTGGAGGTTTTTATCCATACAGAAATAGCCATTTCGGTGAACGAGGAGGCGTCAAAAACGGAAGTAGATGTAAGCCGATCAACGCCATTAAAAGTGAGTGCAGAATCGTTTTGGGAAACAAATTCATAAGGGCTTACACTACCATTTACAGCCAGGTGATTGCCTGATGTGGTTATATCGTTGAGGTTATTATTAAAAGGGTAATGCGCTTTTAGGCCATTTTTAAGAGTTTGGGCATTAAGACCAGTTGTAAAAAGAGTAAAGGCAACAAGAGGGGTTATGATTTTATTCATTTATCATGGATTTAAGAGCTTATTAAAAGTACAAAGCCTAATGTAAAACTACAAAACTAAATATGAACAAATCAATAGGCTTCACCTTTTCGCTATTACTAGCCTAAACAATACCTTTGCCAAATGAGACAAGCAAAAAGCGATTTTATTGCCGAGGCCATTGCCGATTATGAGGCCATG
>CAKZRR010000051.1 GCA_937146805.1 uncultured Owenweeksia sp.
CTTGTACTCCTATCACAACCGAATAAAACAACGCATTACCAATAACGAGCTGGTAAAGTTTGAATACCTCGAAAAGTACAAAAACATTTCACCTTGCCTAATGCTCTATTTTTCAACCGAACCCTACCTTAGGCCCATCCGTGAACATCGATTTGAAGAATATGAGGAAATTTTAAAAGGTTTTTAATGATTACACCTAGTTATTGGGTCTAAAAACCGTGTCTAAACTTTGGCTTAAAGTCTATAGTTTTTACATTAGTCCGAAAACCAACCAACCTAAATTGACGAACAGGCAATAGTTCGTTATACAAAAAGGTACTTTGGAAGAGGTGTTAAATCCATGATATTTTAATTAGCGGACTGAAAGTTTGCTTCGTGAATAGAGAAAACAGCACATAATTGATTCCTTCGATGGAGGTTAAAATATTTATAGAAGCTAAAGTAGCTGCAATGAAATTGCTAGGCTTTAACCTCTAACTAGAAAATAAACAGTGAAAATGAAAAGAATAAAATTAGTCTTCTTCATAGCTATTATATTGCCATTAACAGTTTATTCTCAAGTAAACGAGGTAGAGGATAGTTTGACTCATTACCTGAGAAATTTAAAAGTTATCAATGCCTGCCTTGATTCTAATCTTAACGCTGATTACAGGATTTTAGATGACCCCAAACTTCGTGATTTTTTTAGGCAAGTTGATTTGAATGGAGATTATAAAATACAGAATAGCAGTAAGTTTAAGGAACTTGCTGACCTATTGAAAAGTGCGGAACGGGAGTCAACAAAGGCTTGTCTTTTACCAATTATTAGAGTTCTAGACCCTAACGCAAATGAGATATACAGAAGTAACTGCATGGTGTCCCCAAGAGTATTTCCGTTTACCAGTTACTGCGCGGAAGAACCCGTTCAATATTTAGTCTTGTTCTACCTTCATTTTACACAGGTCAATCCAATTAATTTAAAACAAAGAGAAGCCTTTTCCAAAATTGAGTTAACCAAGAAAGATTGTGATAAATATTATGTCTTATCTCAAGAGGATTATGCATTAATATATGAGAGGTATTATGTTTGGCTGAAACGAAAGTTGGATGGCAAAAAGCAAAAAAAGAACCCTCTTTCAGGCAGTAAATATAGATGGGTGGTTGAAGTTGAAAAAATGAAAAGTAAAATTCCTTAGACGTCATTTCTTTTTCAAAAAGCCGATTCGCAGCATTACACCTCCACCCTTAAACCATCGTAGGCCAAACTAATTCCTTTGGGTAAATCCAACACCACTTTTTTGTGCAAACCCATTTGGTGGCTAACATGGGTAAAAAAGGTTTGGGCTACCCCTAACTCCTGCGAAAGCTTAATGGCCTCTTGCAACGAAAAATGAGAATGATGGCTTTCCTTTCGCAAGGCGTTGAGCACCAAATATTCACTTCCCCTTATTTTATTCTGATTTTCTTCATCAATATAATTGGCATCTGTGATATAGGTAAAATCACCTATCCTAAAACCAAAAATAGGCAGTTGCCCGTGCATGGCCTTAATAGGGCTAATCTCAATATCTCCTATTACAAAGGGCTTCGTGGTCAAATCAAACAACCTAATCTGGGGTATTCCCGGATAATCGGCATTATCAAATATATAGGCATATTGCTGTTTAAGCCTGGCCTGCACACGGTCGTTAGCGTATAAATCTACTGGCTTTTTATTCAAAAAGTTAAAGGCGCGCACATCATCCAGTCCCGCTGTATGGTCTTGATGTTCGTGGGTAAAAACTATGCCATCTAGCTTGATAACTCCTTCTCGTAACATCTGCTGCCTAAAGTCAGGCCCAGCATCTATGGCAATAGTGGTAGTGCTTGATTGCACCAATAAGGAGGAACGCAAACGCGCATCGTAGCTACTATTAGATTGGCATACTACACAAGTACAACCAATTACTGGAATTCCCTGTGAAGTGCCTGTTCCTAAAAAAGTGAATTTCATCAAAATATTTTCTCTTAAAAAGGCCAAAAAATTACGTTAAAAAAAGAACTTTGCCTGAGTTTCTTGTAATATTACTCAGAAATAACCCTAGTACCCAGTCATGGAACGTATTATACTTTCTACCAGCCAAAAGGCTTTAAAAATAAACCTCAACGAAAACATTTACGGAACCTTTGCCGAGATAGGCGCAGGGCAAGAAGTGGTTCGTCATTTTTTTAGAACGGGTGGAGCCTCGGGCACCATTGCTAAAACAATGAGTGCTTACGATAAAGACTTTAGCGATGCCATTTACGGTACAGAGGAAGATGGACGCTATGTTACAGAATCGCGCTTACGCAAGATGATTGAGCATGAGTATCATTTAATTGAGCAACGTTTAAGTAGAAAAAAGAATCCCAACCGTTGCTATTTTGCCTTTTCAGATACGGTTGCTACCATCAATTTTACCAAAAAATTTAAAGGCCACGGCTGGATGGGACTTCGTTTTCAGTTGGACCCAAAAGAGGAACCGAATGATGTGATTTTTCACATTAGAATGAAAGAAGAAGAGGCTTATTTACAACAGGAAACTATTGGTATTTTAGGAGTAAACCTTATTTACGGTTGTTTTCATATCCGCAACAACCCTGAGGAGTTACTACGCTCGCTGTACGACAACATTGCCAAGTACAAAATAGAGATAGACATGGTACACTTTGAAGGCCCTGCCTTTGAAGCGGTGGATAACCGACTAATGTCTTTACAGCTTATTAAAAACGGCATGACGGATGCGGTGATTTTTGGCCCAGAAGGGAAAAATATTTTACCAGCAGCTTTGCTTTACAAAAAGAATATTTTGGCTTTGCGTGGAAGTTTTAGGCCCGCAACCAAGGTAAACTTGGATATGATTAAAACCGGCTACAGTAACTTTATTAAAGAGCGAAAGGTAGATCGTGAAAAGCTGGTGGTGCTGTTTGAAATTACATTAAATAACCTAAAATCGGAAGGGGAAATTGACGAGCAAGACTTTTTAGATAGAGCCGAAATTTTATGTTCATTAGGACAAACCGTATTAATATCTAACCACCAAGAGTATTACAAGCTGGTAGAATATTTTTCGAGGTACACCGAAGAGCGTATGGGGCTTATTATGGGCGTTACCAACCTCTTAGAGCTTTTTGATGGCAAGTACTACCGTAGTTTAAAAGGGGGCATTTTAGAAGCCTTTGGTATTTTATACTCTACTGATTTAAAGCTATATGTATATCCCTCTCAACCTACCACCGAAAGTAAAATTGAAGATTCTACCAGCATCAAAATTCATCCAAGGTTTAAACCTTTGTATGACTTTTTGATATCTAACCGAAGGATTATTGATATTGAGGATTACGATCCAGAAATTTTACAAATATTTTCGCGCGATATTCTGCGTAAAATACGCAATGGCGAAAAAGGCTGGGAGTATGCACTCCCTGCTTTTGTAGATAATTTAATTCGTGAAAAAGGCTTGTTTGGTTACAGTGCCAAAACTGGTGAATTGAAAGAGAAGGAATAAAAACCTAAAATACGTAGCACTTGCAAAAGCAAGCAGCAACTTATAAAGTTACCGCTTGCTGTGCTTGCAATTCTTTTAATACATCCATCACATAATCCAGCTCCTCTTGGGTATTGTTCTTTCCAATAGAAAAACGAACAATAGGATCTGTATTTTCAGGATCGATTGCACTAATAACATGCGAACCTTTACTACTACCGCTGGAACAGGCACTGCCACCACTGGCGGCAATTCCGTTCATATCTAAACTAAATAAATGCATTCCGCCACTAGGCAAACTGGGTAAACTTACGCTTAACACAGTACAAAGGCTACGATCTAAATCCGCACTTAAGCCATTAAAATACACCCCTTCCATTTCGTTTTTTAAGCGACCAATAAAATACTCTTTTAAAGCTACAATACGGTTATTCTCTTCTTCCATACTTTCGATAGAAAGTTGCAAAGCCTTATGCATACCTGCTATACCCAGTAAGTTTTCGGTACCACCGCGTTTACCTCTTTCTTGCGAACCTCCGTTAATAAACGGTGCTTGCTTTAAGCCGCTGTTTACATACATAAAGCCCACCCCCTTAGGGCCGTAAAACTTATGGGCCGAAGCCGCTAAAAAATCAATATTTAGCTCTTGTAAATCCAAGACATGATGCCCCATGGTTTGAACCGTATCCGTATGAAAATAAGCAGAATATGTCTTACACATATCCCCCACCCTTTTTAAATCTAAAAAGTTACCTACCTCATTATTGGCATGCATTAAGGTTACCAAAGTGGGCTCACCATCCTTCAATAAACTCTCTAAATGGTTGTAATCTATCTCACCTTTATCCAGCAAATTTACCAGCTCTACCTTTACATCAAAACAGCTCCCCACTGCCTCAGCCGTATGCAATACCGCATGGTGCTCTAAAGGGGAAGTAATAATTCGAGTTACGCCTAAATCTCTTACAGCACAATTAAGCGCTGTATTATCGGCTTCGGTACCACCTGCCGTAAAAACAATCTCCATAGGCGAGCAGTTTAAACTTTCGGCAATGTATTTACGAGCACCTTCCAAAATACCCTTGGAGGTTCTTCCAAATTGATGGGTAGAAGATGGATTACCGTAAGGACCATTAATGGCTTCTATCATGTATTCTTTAACCTCTTCACGCAAAGGCGTAGTAGCGGCATTATCTAAATACACTTTCATTATTTTTTTTGAATCACTCATTTCAAAACATTGTTAGGGCTGGCAAAAGTATTTAATTGCCGCTATATTAATCTTGTAGGTTAGCCGCCATTTGGTTAAATAAGTTTACAAACTCATTACCCAGCTCGGTAGCCCTATCGGGCGATTTTGCCTCAGTGTACACTCTAATAATCGGTTCGGTATTCGATTTTCGTAAGTGTACCCATTCATCCGCAAAATCTATTTTCACGCCATCAATAGTAGAAATATTCTCGTGGCTAAATTTAGCCTCTGCTTGTTTTAATAGTCCATCCACATCCATTCCCGCACTAAGCTGAATTTTATTCTTAGCCATAAAGTATTGTGGGTACGATGCTCTTAACTCACTCATTTTTTTACCACAGGTTGCTAAATGCGAAAGCACCAGAGCCACCCCTACCAGCGAATCGCGGCCGTAATGTAAGTCGGGTAAAATAACGCCTCCATTTCCTTCACCTCCCAAAACAGCTTGCTCCTCTTTCATGGTAGTTACCACATTTACCTCGCCCACGGCACTGGCAAAATACGATTGTCCGTTTTGTTGAGCCAAATCGCGCAAAGCACGACTGCTGGATAAATTACTCACCACAGCGCCTGGTTTTTTAGGAAGTAAATAATCGGCACAAGCCACCAAGGTATATTCTTCGCCAAACATTTTTCCATCTTCTGATATCAAGGCTAATCTATCTACATCAGGGTCAACCACCACACCTAAATCACATGACTTTTCACTTACCGTTTTCATGATTTCCGATAAATGCTCTTCCAATGGCTCGGGGTTATGTGGAAACTGCCCATTGGGCTCACAATAAATCTTTTCTATTTGGCTTACGCCTAATCGCTTTAGTACATACGGAATAGCTATTCCACCACTCGAATTAACAGCATCTACCGCCACCCTAAAATTGGCCTTGGTAATAGCCTCCACATCAATGTAGGGCAAAGCTAAAATAGCATCCACATGTTTTTCTAAAGCATCGCTCAACGTTTTTACCGAACCTAAATCAGCTACTTCCGCAAACGTGAAGTTATCGGCCGCAGCCAAGTCTAATATTTTTTGACCTTCAGCAGCATTCAAAAATTCACCTTTATGGTTTAATAGCTTAAGAGCATTCCATTGTACTGGGTTATGCGATGCCGTTAATATAATTCCACCTTGAGCCTCTTCAAAAACCACCGCCATCTCTACAGTAGGCGTAGTTGACAAACCCGCATCTAAAACATTAATTCCTAAACCTATTAAGGTATTCTGCACCAAAGCTTGAATCATAGGACCTGATGGGCGGGCATCGCGACCTAAAACCACCGTGCATTGGCTACCATATTCCCCTTTTAGCCAAGTTCCGTATGCGGCTGCAAACTTCACAGCGTCTAATGGTGTCAGGTTGTCAGCAACCTTACCACCTATGGTTCCACGTATTCCTGATATCGATTTTATAAGTGTCATTCAGTATTTTTTCTTGATTTTAAGCAATGCTGGCAAAGATAGAAAAGAGACCCTGCCAATAAAGTAAAAACCTTTTGTTAATTAATTTGTGAAAAATAGGGTACATGGCGCAGAATTTGCCACGTTACTATTAAATAATTTAGGTAAAACTTGTTGCCATGTTAGAAAACGATGAAAACGGAGAATTTGAAAATCGCAAAGAAGTGGTTTCTAGGTTTCAACAGATGATTTCTAGCAATCAGGAATGGTTTTTTGATGTAGCTGAATTTGAAAACTTGGCAGATCACTTTTTTGTAAAAAGTGATTTTAAAATGATGGTGAAGTCTCTAGAGCTTGCCAACAAGCTTCATCCACAAAATAGTGACCTTTTATTGCAATTAGCCGAAGCTTACGCTTCCGTTAATAGAATAGACAAGGCAGAAATTTGTTTACGAAAAATATCAGATTTAGACCCGAACAACTCGGAAGTGTATATGTGCTATGGCCATATTTACAGCAAAAAAGGCAAACACACTTTAGCTATTAGCTATTTTAAAAAGGCCTTACAACTAAGCAAATATCCCGAAGATACTTGGGCCATGCTGGCCAACGAATATCAAATGGTTAGAAATTTTGATTTAGCCTTGAAATACCACAGACTTATTTTGGAAAACGATGCCAGTAATGAAGTGGCTGCTTTTAATGCGGCACTTTGTTTTGATATGCTCGAAAAAAATAAGGAAGCCATTCAGTTTTTCAACAAAATAATTGATTTAGACCCCTACAACGAAAGTGCATGGTACCATGTTGGTACTTTTTATTCTAAAGACAAAAATTACGATTCGGCTTTAAACGCAATGGATTTTTGCCTAGCTATTGATGACTACTTTTTAGCAGCATATTTTGAGAAAGGCCGCATTTACGAACGCACTTTTAGATATCAGGAAGCCGTTGAGACCTACCTTTCTAGTTTAGATTTTGAAGGCGATACAGGCTATACTTTTTACAAAGTAGGTATTTGCTATGTCAATCTCTTTAAGCCGCATAAAGCGCTTAGCTATTTGCTTAAAGCGGTAAACGAAGATCCCATGCTGGACGAAGCTTTTTACGAGCTGGCCTTACTAAAAGATGAGCAAAAAGCTTGGCAAGAAGCCATTCACTATATTGATAAAGCCGTTGAAATTAGTCCAGAAAATACCGATTACCTTTTTACGGCTGCCGAAGTGTATAAAAGAGCTGGGATGCTTAATGAGGCTGAAGGTTTTTACAGCAAATTGATTGAACTGGGTTTTGTAGAAGCCAATGTATTTATTGACTATGCCGAACTTCTCTTTGATTTGTGTGAGTTTGAGCTAGGAATGAGCACACTTTACCAAGGCATTCAAGCCAACCCTACCTCAGCCGATATGAACTACCGAATTGCTGGCTACCTTTATAAACTAGACGAAAAAGACGAGGCCGTAATTTACTTTAAGAAAGGTTTGAGTCTTGATGCCGATAGACGATTTTTCTTTTTTGAGCTATTTCCAAAATTGCAAAAAGAAACGCTCTTGCAGGATGCCATTATTGCACAGGGTTTAATATAATGTTGATAGGTCTTAATCCTCGGATTGTTGTATCTTAATTACTTTTGATAAAGTACTAAGTATCTTTTCATGCTTAGTTACCATTGGATTGGTTGTATCCCAAACATAACCCGCCAATACCGAACAAATTTGCTTCTTAAATTGTTCTAGTTGATGGCTAGCAAAGAAAATTTGAGGCAGCTCTCCTGAATACCAAGCTTTGATGTAAGAGCTAAATACAGACACACCTCGTTGGATATACTCTACATAGTCTTTCTCCCAGTTTACTTCAATATTGTTTAAAGTACTACTCACCAACTTAGCAGCTTGTACGCCAGATTCCATAGCCAATGTTACTCCCGAAGAAAAAATTGGATCAATAAATTCTGTGCTGTTTCCTGTAAGCACATAGCCCCTACCATAAAACTGCTTTACGCCAATGGCATAACCCTTAATCTCGTTAACGGGGCTTACAAACCTGTAGTTACCAACTTTAGTACGTAAGGTTTTATTTTCATCAATCTGCGACCTCAGTTTCTCTTCCGCATCTCCAGGTAAGTCTGCCAAATCATTGATCGCTCCAACTACTCCTATTGACAATTTACTTTTAGAAAGAGGAATTAACCAACACCAAGAATCATTTGACAAACAAAACACCTCAATACTATCCTTTCTATACTCTCCATCAAACACCTCAGCGTGGGCAAAAACGGCCGCCCTAGGCGGATGGATTGATGGTTTATCTAAATTAAGCATTCGAGGCAAAACGCGGCCAAAGCCACTGGCATCAATCACATACTTACTTTTAACACTTAACTGTTTACCTTCATTGTTTTCATACTGTACAATTTGATGCCCTTCTAAAAAATCAACATTTTTCACCGTACATCTATACTGTACTTGTGCTCCTTTTTTAGCCACCTCATCTGCCAATACTTTATCAAACTTTGATCGCTCTACCTGCCACGCAAAATCTGCTCCTTCACTATATCTTTCCGAAAAATCAAAATGACATTCTTCGTTATCACTGGCAAAAACAGCTCCATTTTTAATTTGAAAATTTGACTTATTAACGGCAGATAACAAATCTGTTTCGGCCAACAGATCTTGGCACCTAGGCAATAAGCTCTCACCTATTACAAACCTTGGGAAGCTACTTCTTTCTAAAATAGTTACATCATGCCCTAGTCGTAGTAATTTAGCAGCGGCCAAAGTACCAGCAGGGCCAGCACCTATTATTAAAACCTCACACTCTTCTTGGTAATTAGGCATTATTAATTTTATCTATTAAATACTTTTTATCCATAAACTCAGAACAAGTTACCAAGGCACTAATACTAACCCCCAAAATACCATGTAAGTTTATATTTTGCCCTGTAAAGTATAAATTCGGCACCTTAGTTTTGGGGGTAATAAAGCTTCGTAATGGCGAATTTTTATCCTTTACCACTCCATACAAAGAACCATCCAAATTACCAATATAATCTCTAAAAGTGAGTGGTGTACTACTGTGCACAGATTGAATACAATCGTTCAATTCAGGGAACTTTTTTGCCGCTATTTTTAGCAATTTCTCTTCCTTCATTTTTTTAAAAGCTTCATAAGCTTCTCCTCTATCTCCATTTTTCGCCACCGTATTAAAGGTCTCCAACCAAGGTTTCATTTCATCTATACTCATATAGGTTAAAAGTATTACACCTTTAGCGTATTCACCTTGGTTCTTATGAGCCGGGGTGCTCAACATGTATCCTTCTGGCCACAAATCAAAATCTTTGGTTTCAACCGCTCCCCAAACGGAGTCCATATCTTTATGCACGTAATAGTTATGATTTCGATACTTGAAAGAATTAGGCTTGCACACCACATGTGTAACAAAAGTAGAAACGGTATTTTCCAACTTTGAAATTCTGTTGAAGTACGATTTACGAATGGAACCCGAGGGCAACAGTTTAAGTGTACTACTTGGATGCGCATTTGAAATAAAATTTTTGCCGTAATACTTTTCGCCTTCAGAGGTAACAGCTGCATCAATATTACCCTCTACCATTTCAAATGAAACTACATCTTTGCGCTTTAACACTACCCCCCCCATTTCGTGTACTTGCTTGGATAAATACTTAGCTATTTGTGATCCACCATCTACGCAACGATAACTACTTTCTATGTAAGTATTAATAACTAAAGCATGTACATACAATGGTGTTTTATCCGCTTCTCCGGCATATAGCACATTGTTTCCTGCCAACACCGCAGCAAGTTTTTCATTACTTGTTAAACTATCAATATACTCTTTAGCGCCCACCGTTAAGCTATCATCCTCAAGGTAATTACTCTCTTCAAAGTTTAGGTTATACATCGGAAACCGCAAGCACACCTCTTTCATTTTGGCACAATAGGCATCAATAGCAGCGTGTTCATCAGCAAACTGCCGTTTTAATGTAGCTGCAAATTTTTCATACCCTTGGGCAAACCAATACTCATTTGGGTCATCGTAAAAAGAGATTACATCAAATCTATCTTCATCCATTTTTAATAGATGTAACTTATCCATCAGGTTGAAGTACTTAAAAATTTGATGCAAATTTTGCCCTTTATCTAGCCCTCCTATATAATGTACGCCTGTATCAAAAATCACTTTATCGCGACTAAACACTTGCAAGTTCCCTCCTATTTGATGATTCTTTTCTAGAACACAAACTGAGTAACCTTCATCTGCCAAAATATAAGCACATTGTAATCCACCTAATCCGCTTCCTACAATTACAAAATCATATACCTGCTTACCCATACTTTATTTT
The DNA here is from genome assembly GCA_937146805.1 of uncultured Owenweeksia sp. Lineage (GTDB taxonomy): Bacteria > Bacteroidota > Bacteroidia > Flavobacteriales > Schleiferiaceae > Owenweeksia. The sequence continues at coordinate 10,503 of CAKZRR010000051.1, forward strand.
TGTTCTAATAAATAGGTTTGATTACTACTTGCCCTATTGCTATCTAATCTCTTTAGTTTCCAATTATTTTCATTTGCAATCTGCTGCAATTTATCCAAACTTAAAAAAGTAAGCTGATGTTCACTTTTATTAAATTTCAACATTTTGGTTGACCATCTTTCGGTTCTTTCGGTTACATGATGTTGATTCGTATTGATAAATCCATCTCGCAGAAGTATTCTTCCGCTTGGCAAGGCCATTTTCATGCAATGATGCAATACCTCCTCTTGGCGTTTTGATGGCAAATAGTGCAGCGTATCTTTAATAATATAGGTACTTGCTGCTTTTGGTAATGATACGTTTAAGTCCTCCTGTGCAAACAAAGTGTTGTCACCTTTAAGGTAATTATTTTGAGCAACTTGTATTTTCTTAAGGTCATAATCCCACGCTACAAGCTGCCTTTGTGAACCTGTTAAGTGCAACATTAAGGTAAGGTAACCGTAGCCACAACCTAAGTCATAAATAAGACCTCCTTTAGGGCAATGTTCATGAAAAGTTTCAAAGTTATTTTCTAACCTAAGCTTAATTTTCAAGTACCACTCCAATACAGGACCTTTATAAATGTAACTAGCTATTAATCTCTTTTTAAAGTAAGCGGCACACTCCTTTTTATCTCTAAGCTCGTTAAAGTTTGCCTTAAAATACTTAGAAATCAACTTTGTTCTTTCCGAATAGTTTGTACCAAACTCCTCATCTGTAGCTTTTACTCTATCCAATATTTTAATGGTGGTATGGCCACTCTGTAAGGTATAATCGTTTTTCTTAATGGTATCATTAAAACCGTGCAGAATTACAGGTAAAATGTTCAATTTCAGCTTTTCGGCTGCTAAAAAAGCACCCTTATGAAATCGAGCAATTTTGCCACTTACCGACCTAGTACCCTCAGGAAAAATAGCCACGCTAAAACCATCGGCTACCGCCTCTTGCATTAACACCATGTTTTCTTCTACATTTTTTACCGAGGTAGGAAACCCAGCATAGCGCACTAACCAACCAAATAAAGGTGAGTTCCAAACCCACTCATTGGTTAAAATAATAATTTTGGGGTGCAACATTAACAAAGCCAATATATCTACAAACGATTGGTGATTGGCTATAATAACAGCGGGTTCTTTAAAGGTTTCCTTATTGGGGTTTACTATTTGTTTGCGCACGTTGGGCATCAAGTATACCACTGTTTTTGCAAACCTACTCAGTATCCAAACTATAAGAGGCCTTTTAGACCTGCGTGGGGCGGGGAAAAGCCAAAACAAGGGCAATAAAGTGGTAAGTATAATAGACCCTAGAGCGAAATAACCAAAAGCAATAGTGCTTGCTACAAGCACATACAAACTTAGTGGGGCTATTTTTTTATGAGCACGCTTTGTTACCGCGAAATGAAACATTATTGGCTGCAACAAAATGGATACCAAGGCTATACATACCATACCAATTACAGACAAAAGTGCTATAGATTGCAAAGCTGGGTGCTTGGCAAAAATTAGAACACCTGTACCTATAACCGTGGTAGTAACAGAAAGAATAATAGCACTTTGGTAGGATCTAATTTTATTTTTACCCCACTTATATTTACTCAAAAGGCCATCAGACATAAAAATGCAAAAATCATCTCCAAGACCAAACACAAAGGTGGTTACCATTACGTTTACAAAGTTGAATTTAATATCAAAAATGGAGCAAATGCCTAGTATCCATATCCAACTAATCACCATTGGTAAAAAGGTGAGTAAAGCCAACTCTATTCTACCATAATTAATAAGCAACACCAAAAAAACCAAACCCGAACTAAGCGCCAATAAAAGATTAAAATTATCACTCACTACTTCCATTAAGCTATTTGCCATCAAGCTTTTATCCACTAAAAGCACCGGCAGGTCGGCCAATAGTTCTTGCACAGCAAAAACACTATCTGCTGGTAAATTCACAATGGATATAAGCTCGAAACCTTGGCTTGATTGACTAATAAAGTTTTTAAATGAGCCCGTAAAAAGCAACATACTATCAGGTGCTTCATAGGCCTTAGGCTCATTTTCGAGTAAATTGACAAAGGAGGAAAAACTCCCATTTTTAAAACCAAAACTTTCACCTTCTTTATCAAAAAGGTGACTCCAATTTAAGTGTTTTTCTTGAGCTCTTTGTTTCCAATAAGCGGCTCTAGTCGCTGCTTCATCTTTGGTAACAAAGATATTTGACAAAGAGACAAAGTCATTTATCTGATCTTTTTGCACATACCTACTTAACCGGAAACTTAGAGCATTTACATTTTTTAAAGCTTCATTAAACGTATTACCCTTACTTACTAAATACACCGTTTTATTTTGCCCATCCGAAGCGGTAATCACCTTTTCAGCCTTTGTCAAAAATTCATCTTCGTAGTTTATTTTTCGCAGGTCATTTTCAAATTGTACCGAGGGTGCAAAAAAGGCCATTACTATGGTGATGGAAGCCAAGGTAAACACAATTCTTTTTTTTGATAAAACAGCTGGTAAGGCTCTAGGATTGTTATTATCTAACTCATTAGTTTTAAAAGTAACTTTAAAAATAGTGAGAAGCGGAGGTAAGCCAAACAGTACAAATAATAGAGCACCTATTAGAGATAAGGCAGCAAACAGCCCAAAATCTGTAAGTACTTCAGATTTTAAAAACAGTAAACTTAAAAAAGCTAAAACCGTGGTTAAGCAGCTAATGGCCAAAGCATGACTTATTCCTTCTTTTGTTTTTGAAACGGATTTACTGTGCTTAAAGTGTGTAAAAAAATGAAAGGCATAATCCAGCATAATACCCATTACAATGGAACCCGCACCAATGGATAAAATAGAAATATCTCCCTTTAAAAGGTAAATTATTCCAAGCGAAAAAGAAAAGCCAAACACCGATGGAAGCACAAACCATATGGGCATAGACCATTTTTTATAATACCATAAGAGGAGTACTAAAATGCCCAAGCCCGCCAATGAGAGGGTAAGCCGCGTATCACTTTTAATAACCTCTCCATTTTTATGAGCCATCAAGGCTCCTCCAAACACATGTACTCGCAGTCCGCTATGCTTATCTCCAAAATGGCTTATTGTCTTTTCTATTTCTTGAACCAACTGAGCACTCTTCTCTGTGTCAGCCGTTGAAAACGCTAAATCTAAAAACAAAATTCCGTGGGAGTTATCTTTGGTATAAAGACGATTTTCCTCCCAATTAAATTCGGCTGCTTCGCTCAAAGCTCCAATTGGCTTTAAAACTTGCCCCATTAATCCAGCCGGGTCTCGTAATATCCAGTCTTTTAAAGCATAGCCTTCAGGTGATTGCAAGCTACGTATCCCTCGCTCTATAGCTTGATTTACGTACGTAGAGTCTAATTGATCAAAAAACTTTTTTTGCTGATCAACTGGCAAATAGTGTGGTAAATAATCGTAAAAATATTGAAAGGAATTAAGTTGTTGGTCTGCGCTAAATTGCCAAACCACCTCTTTAACTAAGCTATCGGTAATCCCCTCCAATAAAACACCTAGCTCTTTAATACCACTTTTCACCGAATCGGATGGATACTCATTAGAATTACCTACAGCAAAAACAATCTTACTGGCGAGAGGTGATTTTTTGAAAAAATTTTGGTATTCCGCTAGTTTAGCGTCCTTAGGAAAGGCCTTGTTTACATCTTGATCTATTTTTAACTGCGTTGCGAAAAACAAAAAAAATACCCACAACCCTAGCATAACACCCAAAAGCAACTTTGGGCTTTTTATAAAAAAATCACGCAAATCAACTAGCTAATTATTGACAACATACAAGCGCCCTACAGGCAATTGCTTCTAACGCAAAACTACTATATAACCAATAGTAATTGGCAGACTCACCTGCATATTTGCAGGGTTAATTATTGTTGCTAATCATTACTGGCTCAAAGCAGCAATGCTGTAGGTAAATTAACCTATTTAGGTTATGTTTGCAGGTTACCATACTTTAGGTAAAACACCGCAAACTATTCTATAAATCTATGTTGTTAAGCGACTTCGATTCCTACATCAAAGGAACCAAGACTTTTAAAATCAATGATCAAAGCCTAGAAAGTGTTAGAGCTTCTCATAAATTTTTAGAGAATTTTGCAAAAGACAAAATTATTTATGGGATTAACACTGGTTTTGGGCCAATGGCACAATACAAAATTGCCGAAACCGACCAGGTTCAATTGCAATACAATCTTATTCGAAGCCATGCTAGCGGACAAGGCGCACCGCTAAACCCTAGCTATACCAAAGCCGTAATGCTATGCAGAGTTAACACCTTGTGCTTAGGGTTTTCAGGTGTAAGTATAGATGTGGTAAAACAACTTGAAACCTATATTCAAAATGAAATTTACCCCATAATACCTACGCATGGAGGCGTTGGTGCAAGTGGTGACTTGGTACAGTTAGCGCACTTAGCATTAGGATTAATTGGAGAAGGCACATGCTGGTATAAAGGTAAGATTGAACCCGTAGAAGAAGTATTAAAAGAATTGGAAATAGCTCCATTAGAGCTAAAACTAAGAGATGGCTTGGCATTGATAAACGGCACTTCATGCATGAGTGGTATTGGCATGATAAACCTTATAGATGCGCAAAAGCTACTTGAGTGGTCCACTAAACTCGGGGCTATTATTAACGAGCTGGTAGAGTCTTATGATGATTCATTTTCTGAGCCCTTAAACGCCAGCAAAAAACACCCTGGCCAACAAACTGTTGCTCGCAATATGCGCAAAGCCCTAAAGGATAGCCTTCGAATTAAAAAAAGAGAAGAACATCTTTTTAAAAATTCAGAAAACGAATCCTCTATCCCAAATAGAGAAAAGGTACAGGAGTATTATTCGTTTAGATGTATTCCCCAAATTTTGGGTCCTATATTAGATGAATGGACGGAGACCAAAACAATTTTAGAAAATGAGATAAACTCAGCCAACGACAACCCCATTATTGATGTTGAAAAGCAAAATGTTTATCACGGAGGAAATTTTCATGGAGACTATGTGAGTTATGCCATGGATAAGCTAAAAATTGGTATTACCAAACTAGGAATGCTTAGCGAACGTCAGCTAAACTATTTACTCAACGACAAGCTAAACGACCGCTTTCCTCCTTTCCTAAATATGGGCAAACTTGGGTTTAACTTTGGTATTCAAGGCATACAGTTTACCGCTACCAGTACAGCAGCCGAAAATCAATCCCTCTCTTTTCCAATGTCTGTGCATTCTATTTCGAATAACAACGATAATCAAGACATTGTAAGCATGGGTACTAATGCTGCCTCCATTTTTAAAAATGTTTTAGACAACACTTTTGAGGTAATAGCCATTGAAAGTATTGCGGTAGCACAAGCTATAGATTGTCTGCCTTCGCAAGAAGGTTTAAGCACAACGGCCAAAGAGTTTTATAAAGAAATACGAACCTTGGTAAAACCTATTTTAGACGACAGACCCTTATCCTCAGAAATATCAGGATTAAAAAATCACATTAAACTCAACTAGCTATGTCAATTCAATCTTGCGCACTTGTTACCGGAGGATCACGCGGTATAGGACGAGAAATTTGCCTCAAACTAGCCACAGACTTAGGCTACCATGTACTGATTAATTATGCCTCAAATAGAGATGCCGCAGCAAGCTGCTTAGCCGAGATTAAAAGCAAAGGCGGAACTGGAGACTTGTTACCCTTTAACGTAGCCAGCTTTGACGAGGCCGAAAATGCCCTAGAAGAGTGGCAAAAGAATAACACCGATAGCAAAATTGAAGTACTGGTAAACAATGCAGGCGTTACCAAAGACGGTTTGTTTGTTTTTATGGAAAATAACGACTGGAACACCGTACTTAATACCAGCCTTGGTGGTTTTTACAACCTGAGCAGGTTATTGATAACAAAAATGGTTCGCCAGCGCTATGGCCGTATCATCAATTTGGTTTCGTTATCTGGATTAAAAGGCACACCCGGCCAAGTAAATTATTCGGCCGCAAAAGCAGGCGTAATTGGTGCAACCAAGGCGCTTGCCCAAGAGGTAGCAAAGCGAAACATTACGGTTAATGCTGTAGCACCCGGTTTTATTAGTACAGATATGACCAAAGATCTAGACGAGAAGGAACTTAAAAAATTGGTACCAATGAACCGATTTGGAAACCCGGAAGAAGTAGCTGACTTGGTAAGTTTTTTAGCCTCTAAAAAAGCAAGCTACATTACGGGCGAGGTAATTAATATTAACGGTGGAATTTACTCCTAAATCTATGAATCAAAGAGTAGTAATAACAGGTATTGGCATCCATTCTTGTCTAGGCAACTCAGTTGACGAAGTAACAGACTCCTTATACCAAGGCAAAAGTGGAATTGTTCTTGACCAAGATCGTAAAACTTTCGGGTTTAGATCTGGATTAACGGGCAGCGTAACTCTACCAAACTTAAAGGGTAAATTAGGAAGACGAGACCGTGTGGGTCTTTCTGAAGAAGCCATTTACGCTTACGAAGCTACTTTACAGGCTCTTGAACAGGCCAAGTTAGACACCGATTTTCTCGAAAAAAATGAAACCGGAATTTTATTTGGAAACGATAGCTCTGCCAAAGCCGTTATGCAGGCCATCGATTTAATAAGAGAAAAAAAAGACACCACTTTACTGGGTTCAGGATCCATATTCCAATCCATGAACTGTACGGTAAGCATGAATCTTTCTACCATTTTTAAGCTTAAAGGAATAAACTTTACCATAAGCGCGGCTTGTGCTAGTGGCTCGCACAGCATTGGTTTAGGATTTCACTTTATTAAATCGGGTATGCAGGATCGCATTATTTGCGGAGGGGCCCAAGAGGTAAACCCTTATGCCTTTGGGAGCTTTGATGGCTTAGGAGCTTTTTCTATTCGCGAAAATGAGCCTCAGCAAGCTTCACGCCCCTTTGACAGAGATCGAGACGGCCTAATTCCAAGTGGTGGCGCGGCTACTGTAATATTAGAATCGTTAGAATCGGCCCAAAAAAGAGGAGCACCCATTTTAGGTGAATTAGTGGGATATGGCTTTTCTTCCAACGGTGAACATATTTCCAACCCCAATTTAGACGGGCAAGTACGTGCTCTAAATATGGCGTTAAAGCAAGCACAACTTGATGCCAAAACAATTGACTATATTAATGCCCATGCTACCTCAACCCAAGTTGGAGATACCTTTGAGGCCAGAGCACTGGATCAAGTATTTGGAGAGCACCGCCCATTAATAAGTTCAACAAAATCAATGACGGGCCATGAGTGCTGGATGGCAGGCGCTAGTGAAATAGTGTACACACTTTTAATGATGAATAATGATTTTGTCGCGCCAAATATTAATTTTGCCAATCCGGATGAAGATTCGGCCAAGTTGAACATTGCCACGGAAACAACCGAAACTAACTTAAACTGTTTTCTATCAAACTCTTTTGGGTTTGGCGGCACCAATTCATCCCTTATTATTAAGAAATTTAAAAATTAATGCCGCATGGAAAAAACGATGACCAAAGAAAAAATCATCGAAACCATCAATGAGTTTTTGGTTGAAGAATTTGAGGTTGAAGCCAACCTTATTACTCCAGATGCCAACCTAAAAGACACCTTAGACCTTGATAGCTTGGACTATGTGGATTTAGTTGTAATTATTGAAAGTAATTTTGGCTTTAAAGTTACAGGCGAAGATTTTGTAGGAATTGAAACATTCCAACATTTCTACGATTTTGTAAACAAACGCCTAAATGGCTAATTGGAAAGGCCAAAGCAAAGGAACACCGGCAGGTTACAAATTTTTTATTGTAATTATTAAAAACTTAGGTTTAAGGCCTGCTTACCTTCTTTTGTATCCTGTTGTTACGTATTACTACTTTTTTTCAAAGGCCTCTAATAATGCTATAAAGCAATATTTTAACAACCTTACGCAATTCCACACTAGTCACATTAAAACCTCGCGCTTTAAGCTTTATCTAAACATGGGTAAGGTTTTAATCGATAAAATCGCGCTATTATCCAATAGTACGTCTCCTCCAAAAGTAATTCACCAAGGCGGTGATAACTTACAAAACCTAGTTAAAAACAATTCGGGTGGTTTTTTAATTAGCGCCCATATAGGTAATTGGGAAGTAGCTGGCAGTTTACTTAAAAGGCTAGATGCTAAAATAAACATTGTACTGCTTGATGGTGAAACAGAGGCTATTAAAAAGGTGATGAATAAAGCTATTGGTAGTCGGAGCTTTAATATTATACCTATGAAATCAGACATGTCTCATGTGTTTAAAATTCACCAAGCAGCTCAAAACAAAGAGCTCATCTGCATTCATGGTGATCGGTTTTTACCTGGCAGCAAAACTATTGAGGCTAGCTTTTTGAATAAAAAGGCCTCATTTCCCCTAGGCCCTTTTAGTATGGCGGCAAAACTTGAGCTACCAGTAGCTTTTGTATATGGCCTAAAACAAGAAACGGGCTTCTATAATTTTTACTGCAGTACACCTTTAGTTGGTCAAAACTCCGCAGATACAATTTTTGCTTCTTACCTTGCTTCCCTACAAACAATGGTGTCTAAATATCCACACCAATGGTACAATTTTTATCCCTTTTGGAGTTAAACAGATGGCACTCATTAACAAACAAGAAATAGAACAGTATATACCGCAAAAGCAACCTATTGTAATGGTTAATGAACTGTTGAAAAACACAGAAACTACTACGGTATCTAGCTTTACTGTGGAGACCTCTAATATATTTTGTGAGGGTGGCGAATTACAGGCACCTGGATTAATTGAGAATATTGCGCAAACAGCCGCTCTTAGAATGGGTTACCTAGCCAGCCAAAACGAATCTCAAAAGGAGCCACCAGTAGGGTTTATTGGTGCAATCTCAAAACTCTCTATTAAAACAACACCTAAGGTTGGTACCCTACTAACCACTACCGTAAGCATATTAAACGAAATTTTTGGCGTAACTCTAATTAAGGGTGAAGTATTTTGTGAGGGACAAGAAGTGGCTCAATGCGAAATGAAAATTGTAATCAGTTCGGCCGAATGAAAGATTTAAAGGCCTTTACTGAGTTTAAAGTTCGCTTTAGCGAAGTGGATAGCATGCGTGTAGTTTGGCATGGCAACTACCTAAAGTATTTTGAAGATGGCAGAGAAGCTTTTGGCTTACAGCACGATTTAGATTATTTAAAATTATACGATTTAGGGTTTTTAACACCTATTGTACATACCGAACTCGACTTTAAGTGGCCACTTAGATATGGAGACACAGGAGTTATCGAAACTCGTTTAGAATCTTGCCTTGCTGCCAAAATCATTCATCATTATCGCATTTATAATGCACATACCGAAAAAACTTTAGTAACAGGTAAAACCATTCAGGTGTTCACCGATATTAAGGGGCAGTTGATACTTAATAACCCCGATTTTTATCAAAATTGGAAAAAGTTAAAAGGACTTAGCTAAATGGATGTATTTGCCGGAGCCACTGCAGCTATTTGCCCTTTGGGAGATAATTTAGAAGTGATTTTTGAACAAATGTGTTTTGGTAAATCTGGAATTAAGACAAGTGAAAATTGTTTCGATTTACCGGGAGATCATTCGCTCGCTATAATGCCTCCGGGTTATGAGTCGCCAATGAGCAAACTAAAAACGATGCTTTGCAGAAGCATTGACGACAGCCTTCTTAAACTCACCCAACCCAAGTTACTCACCGACTCAAATACACAAGTGGTTATTTGCAGCACCAAAGGAGAAATTAATAAGCTTAGCACCAAAAACAGCAACGAGGCCGGCTTATATACTTTGGGTAATTTTGTAAAAAATCATTACAAACTAGCACATACGCCACTCATTATTTCAAATGCTTGTGTAAGCGGTATTTCTGGAATAATTAATGGCGCTAGATCACTAAAAAGTAAACAAGCACAAAACGTATTGGTGATAGGAGCTGATTTAGTAAGCAAATTTACTTTAAGTGGCTTTCTTTCTTTTTTTGCCACCGATGAACAAGTTTGTCGACCATACGATTCAGATAGAAAGGGTATAAACTTAGGTGAAGCTGCAGCTTGTATTTGGATGAGCTCAAATGCAGGTATTTTTAAAAAAGCAACGGCTAAGTATCTGGGAGGTGCATGCGTAAATGATGCAAACCACATCTCTGGCCCATCACGCACCGGTGAAGGCTTATACCGAGCCACAAAACTGACCCTACAAGAAGCCAACTTACAACCCCAAAGCATAGATTATATTAATGCCCATGGCACGGCAACCCAGTACAATGATGAAATGGAGGCTATTGCATTTAACCGATTACAGCTCCAGAACACACCACTAAACAGTTTTAAAGCATATCTTGGACACACCTTAGGAGCCGCTGGTCTAATTGAATCTGCCATAGCCTTAAAGTGCATGGAAAACAACACTTTACTTACCAGCCTAGGTTTTAAAAAACAAGGCACAAGTCAATCTTTAGAGGTTATCACCCAAACACGTTCACGAGATATTCAAACCATACTTAAAACAGGATCGGGATTTGGAGGAACCAATGCTGCTGTAATTTTTAGTAAAAATGGATAGCTTATACCTACAGTCATTTGCCCAAATTGATGCTAAAGGATTTCGCCTTAACGGAAAAACCCTCCTGCCTTATCATTCAACCGATTTCCTAAAAAAAATATACCAGCAGCAGAAACTCCAGTACCCAAAGTTTCATAAAATGGATACCTTATGTCAAATGGGCTTACTAGCCAGCGAAATAATTTTAAAGGAAGACAACCTTATAGAAAGTATTGAAAGCCATGAAATTGCTTTGCTATTTGCCAATGCTCAATCTAGCTTACAAAGCGACCAAACACATATTTTAAATTTTAGTGAAAATCAAGCCAGCCCGGCCAATTTTGTATATACACTACCCAATATAGTGCTTGGTGAAATTTGCATCCGCCATAAGCTCTACAGCGAAACTAATTTCTATATTTTTGAAAACTTCGATATTGAAAAACTACTAAAACAAGCTACAATACTTTTAAGTACTACGCAGCATAAAATGTGCCTCTTAGGTTGGATTGACTCTATTGAGGAGAAACCAAACTGCCATTTGTTTTTATTAAACAAAACAGGCACCGTGCAAGCCACTAAAAAACATTTACAAGCGCTAATTTAGAGCTCAACAGACCATGGAAAATTTAGAAGAAAAACTAAAAACACAAATCATAACACAACTTAATCTTGAAGAAGTTGGAGTAGAAGACTTTGGAAATGACGATCCTATATTTGGAGATGGCTTGGGGCTAGATTCAATTGATGCCTTAGAGTTGATTGTATTATTGGAAAAAGAATATGGCTTAAAAGTGGCTAACCCCGAAGAGGGTGGTAAAATTTTTACCAGCATAAATACGATGGCAAACTATATTAGAGAAAACACCAAGTAAGGATGGAAATTGCCATTACAGGCATGGGTATTGTTTCGGCTATAGGAAACAATGTTGCCGAAAATTTTGCTGCCTTAAAACTGCAAAAAACGGGTATAAAAAAAGCGGTGCATCTAGACAGTCGTCTTAAAAACTCCCATGCCTTTGGCGAAGTTAGTTTATCCAACAGCAAGCTAAAAGAAGAGCTTGGCATTAGCGGCAATCAAAGCATAAGCCGTTCAAGCCTTTTAGGAATTAAGGCAATAAAAGAATCCATCGAGGGGTTGCCAAAAATTGAAAATACAGGTTTAATATCAGGAACGACCAATGGAGGAATGGACCTGAGTGAAGCCTTTTTTAAAGAGTGGCAACAGCAAAATAATCTTAAAAATATTGAAGCTCTTTTAACGCATGATTGTGGCGATACTACCCTTAAAATGAGTCAGTATTTTGGCAACTTTGATTATATCAACACCATTAGCACAGCCTGCTCTTCGGCTGCCAACGCTTTTATCCTAGGATCCAACCTGCTAAAAACCAAAAGATTAAATAGAGTAATAGTAGGAGGTGTTGATCCTTTAACTTTTTTTACCGCCAATGGTTTTAACTCACTTATGATTTTAGATAAGGAATGGTGCAAACCCTTTTCCGAAAACCGAGCAGGGTTAAACTTAGGAGAAGCAGCTGCCTTTTTAGTACTTGAAAACCTAGCTGATGCTAAAGCTCATAATCATCCTGTAAAAGCAATGCTTACTGGCTACGCCAACACAAATGATGCCTATCATCAAACCGCCTCATCTGCCCAAGGTGATGGTGCCTTTTTAGCCATGAAACAAGCCCTTGCCCATGCTAGTTTACATCCAAATAATATTGATTACATAAATGCCCATGGCACAGGTACCAAAAACAACGATGCCTCGGAATGGGCTGCATTACAAAGAGTTTTTGGTAAAAAAACACCTCCTTTTAGCAGCACCAAATCATTTACTGGTCACACACTGGGCGCTGCCGGTGCCGTAGAAGCTGTTTACAGCCTGCTTGCTATTCAACATCAAGTACTGTTTCCCAACTTAAATTGCCAAAATTCACTCACCCAAAATGTGGCGTCTCCCATCAGTTCAGTTGCGTCAAGCGCGATAGATCATGTGCTTTCAAACTCCTTTGGATTTGGAGGAAATTGTACTTCATTAGTTTTTTCTAAACCCCAAATCTAAACACACTATGCCACTTTTTTTTGAGGGTTCTTCCAGCATTTCGCATCAATCACCTAGTGCCAACAAAAAACTTAGTTTACTCAAGCTATCTAATGAACTTAACCCCTTAATAGAACCCCAGTATAGCCAAAAACTTAAGCCAGCAAGCTTAAGGCGCATGAATAAACCCGTAAAAATGGGCAGTTACTGTGCCGCAAGTTTAACGGAGGAAAATGAACAAACACAAGGTATTATTGTAGGTACTGGCTTGGGATGCATTAACGATACCGAACGCTTTCTTAGTGATACCATTGAGCAAAAGGAAGGAACCTTATCACCTACGGCCTTTATGCAATCAACCCACAACTCGCTGGCCGGCCAAATTGCTCTACAGCAGAAAAACAAAGCTTACAATATGACTTTTGTGCAAGGCGCTATTTCTTTTGAAAAAGCTTTAGAAGATGCACAAATGCAATGCGAATTACAGCCACCGTCATCCTTACTTGTAGGAGCCGTAGATGAAAACACCATGCAATTAGAAGTTTTACTTGATCATTTATCTTCTAAACTTTCTGTTAATAAGCCATTTATTGGTGAGGGAGCTAACTTCTTTAAAGTAGGGTCAAAACACCAACCTAGCACCATAGCCGAATTAACTTATTTAGACACTTCTAGTAAAAACGAATCGGAAAGTGTATTTTTAGACCGTAATCAAATTAACACAGAAAGTTTTGATTGGATACTAAATGGTGGATTTGACTTGAACAGTAACTCCAATGTACTTAATTTTAAAGAGTACTGCGGAGAATACTATACGGCCACGGCCTTTGCATGTCACCTAGCATTGCTCGCTTTTCAAAACCTTTTGGCAAATGCCCCAGCAGCGGTTGGGTCTGTTTTGATTCTAAATAAATTTGGATTTTATAAAAGCGTAATAACCCTGGAAAATGTTAAAATTTAAACCCCTTCGCGTTCTTTTTGTACTTCTTTTTGTGGCAGGCATAGCCTTGTATTATTTTCAAATGGCTGAGATATGGATGCTCATAAGCCTGGTATTCTTGTATCTTATTTTACTGGCTTGGGGCTCTAGCACTATTAAAAGTCAGTTTTTTACACCTACCATTTCTAAGTTAAAAAACGAAAAGCAAATTGCCATTACCTTTGATGATGGACCACACACCAATACACCCGAAATTTTAGAAATATTAGATAAACACAATGCCAAGGCCACCTTTTTTTGCATTGGTAGCCAGGTAGAGGCACATCCAGAAATAGCCAAACTTATTGTTGAAAAAGGACACACTATAGGCAACCATAGCTACAGCCACTCTACATCATGGGGATGGATGAGTACCAAAAAAATAAAAAAAGAAATTAGCCAAACACAAGAAAGCATTGCCAAAGTAACAGGCGTTAAACCTCATCTGTTTAGACCTCCTTTTGGCGTAACGAATCCGCAAGTTTCAAGAGCTTTAAAACAAAGTGAATTACAAACTGTTGGCTGGAACCTAAGAAGCCTTGACACCAAAATTAAAGAACCCAAAAAGCTTTGGGAACGTGTTAAAAGTAAATTGGAGGGGCGAGCCATTATACTTTTTCATGATACCATGCCACATAGCAATAAAGTGGTAAATGCTTTGCTCAACACCTGTGCTAAACGTGGCATCGAAATTGTCCCTATTGATACATTATCTCAAAATAACGTACATGCTTAAATATATTTGGCTGAGTGTTTTCCTTATCCCCCACTTAGGCCTATCCCAAAATTTAACTCCCTGTAAAAATCCCGCCCAAGCGCTTACAATTTTTCAAGAAATAAACACAAAAAATCAAAGCTTAGCCTGCGACTTTATCCAACATAAGCACTTTAGCTTTATGGATAAACCTTTAATTTCGGAAGGGAAGTTTTACTATCAACAACAGGAAAATCTTCGTTGGGAATATCAAACCCCCATTAAATATATTTTAATAGTTAGCGATGGACTTATTAAAATTAGTGAGGACGGCCAAACAAAAGAGTACTCGGCCAACGCCAACGTTTTGTTTAAAACCATTAAGGAAACCATTATGGGTTGTGTGAATGGCAGTATTGTTAACGACCCAAAATACACCACTCAATTTTATGAAAATGAAAATGAACTTCAACTTAAGCTAACCCCTAAGGGCAATGATATTAAAGACTTTATGGCCGAAATAAACATTTATGTAAATAAGCACAAGGGGCATATTAATAAGTTACTGTTGATAGACGGTGCCAAAGACAGCACGGAGATAATTTTTGAAAACATTGAAATAAATCAACCCATTGAAGCGCTCCTTTTTAAAAAGCTATAAACTCATTTGGGTGGTAGCAGCATGGGCTAGCTTAAGTTTTTGCGCCCACGCCCAAAACTCCAACATTAACCATCCCTATCTTTTAGAAAAATCTTCATTTTTTAAAACCAGCTTTAATTGGGGTGAACTTTCGGTGGCTGGCACCATGGCCGTAAAATTTGTAGATCAAGGTAACTTTAGGGTATCAATAGCGAGTGGTATGGGAGGAACACTTCTTGACCTTGAATGGATAGACGGAAATATGGAAATTCATTTTATACCGGAGGTAATGAACAAAAAGATGCTTTTAAAACAGTTAGAGAAAGATCTCTCTTTAACCTTTTTGGCCATACTCCATAATGCGCACTTTAAGGATGACTATCTATTTAAAAATAACTCAAAAAAGTTTGAGGTGGATCTAGATGAAAAGTATCGTCCTAGCCAAGTATGGCAACTTGGTTTTTTTAATGGAAAGAAAAAGTCTTTGTCATTTTTCTATAAAAATGAAAAAATTGAAACGGTAAGTATGTCTCATAAAAGGCGAAACGTACATTTGCAACTTACTAATTTAAGTCCCTCTACTTGAACGACTTTTACAAATTACAGAAAATCACCAAGCAACATTTAGCTAGTTTTGAGGCTCAAATAACCTTAAACCCAAGAGCAGATGTTTACCGTGGTCACTTCCCCAATCAGCCCATTGCTCCAGGAGTTTGTTTGGTACAAATGGTAACAGAGATAGTTAGTGCACATCTTGACAAGAAACTGGCATTAAAGACCGCGAGGCAAATCAAATTTTTAGCCGTGGTAAATCCCAATGAAGTGCCAGAGTTAACCTTAGAAGTTACTCTATCCGAAAGTGAAATTGGTCAAAATTTTAAATGCACTGCGCACTTTGAGAATCAAAAATTTTTCAAAATAAGTGGAGAACTTAGCGAGTAACCCCTTAGGGATATTAATTGCCATACCCACTTATAATAATGGAAATACGCTGGCTAGAGTATTAGATAAAACACTGGCACTTGGCTATCCCATTTTGCTAATAAACGATGGCTGCACTGATAACAGTGCCAACATACTAAGTAGTTACGCTCAAAAAATTAATCTCATCACCTTTCCAAAAAACAAAGGAAAAGGAATGGCGCTTAGGGCCGCCTTTGAATTTGCATTAGCCCAAAACTATCAACACTTAATTACGTTAGATTCAGATGGACAGCATTTCCCCGAAGATGTGTCTTGCTTTGTTGAAAAGATACAACAAAGCCCTCATTCGTTGATTATGGGTGCTCGTAAGCTCAAGGAAGAAGGAGCCCCAACAAAAAGCTCATTTGGAAACAAGTTTTCTAACTTTTGGTATTACCTAGAAACTGGTATAAAACTACCCGATACGCAAACTGGGTTCAGATGTTATCCGCTCAAGTATCTTAAAAATATTAAACTCTACACCAGTAAGTTTGAACTAGAAATTGAAGTTATAGTAAAACTAGCCTGGAAAGGTGCCAAGGTGCATAGCGTACCTATTAAAGTTAAATACGACCCCGAAGAACGAGTTTCTCATTTTAGGCCCGGTGTTGATTTTTTTAGAATTAGCGTACTAAATACTTACCTAGTCTTTTTAACACTTCTGTGGTATTTGCCCAAGCGCCTTTTTAGTAAAAACATTTTTAAGTTAATTTGGAAAGAAGCTGTAAAAGCAGATGAAAGCAATTTAAAAAAAGCTCTTTCAATCGGTTTTGGTTTTTTCTTTGGGATAGTTCCTATTTGGGGATTTCAACTTCTAATAGGTATTCCATTTAGTATTGCTACTAAACTTAATAAAGTTTTGTTTGTGACTGCAGCCCATATCAGCATACCTCCTATGATTCCTCTAATAGTTGTGGCCAGCTATAAAACAGGCCAATGGCTACTGGGCACTCCTCAGGTTGTATTACCAAAAATAAGTGAAATTACCCTCGAAACGATTCATACCAATTTTGTGATTTATGCTTGGGGAGCCATAGTACTAGCCGTAATCATAGGACTCGTAACCACGCTATTATCTTGGGTCGTTTTGCATTTTACACGTAAAAAGTAAGGATCACTTTTTTCTAAGATCTTTTATTAGAATGGGCTTTCTACTTTGATTGGCAAACCGCTTGTTATAGATAAAATCTCTATCTACAAAAACAACTTCGGGGCTAACGCGTAAACCCGCTTGCAATCTCTGCTTTATCTCTACTTGTTCTTTTTCAGAACAATGACAAAAAATACGCAGGGTATCATTTGCCAAGTCATCCGTATCTATTTCCAAATAAAAACTTTTCACGGCTTTTATTCCGTTCAAAACATCAAAAACCATGTTAGGAAAAAGTGTTGTCCCTTTTATTTTCAACATTTGCTGCTGCCTCCCTAAAACAGGGCCTAAGCGTAAACCCTCTCTATTACAGTTACATTTATCCTCAAAATATTGACATAAATCGCCTGTTTTAAAACGAATAAGTGGCATACCTTGTACTCCCAAGGGTGTTACAACCACCTCTCCAATTTCTCCATTTTTAACCTGCTGTCCTTTTTCATTTACCACCTCCGTATAAATAAGGTGTTGCTGTGAATGCACACCAGAAAACTCGGAGCAAGCCGTAAAAGCTGTAGCCATTTCGGTGCAAGCATACGTAGAGATTAGCTCCACATTCCATTGCTCTTTTATTTGCTTTGCAATGGCGCCCAATTTCATCTCCTTGTTCCATACCGGTTCTCCAATGCAGATTATTTTTTGCACCGAACAATCATTAATAGAAATCCCGTTGGACTGGGCATATTTAATAAGCATAGGGACAAACGAAGGAACGGCAATTAGGACCGTAGGTTTAAAATCTAAAATGTTTTTCCATTGCATAGCCAAAACACCCGGACCCGTTCTAATAAAAGAAGCCCCTAAAGCTCTAGCACCATAGTGATAAGCCAAACCTGCCATAAACTGCTTGTCCATGGTAGTGGTAAGTTGAATGGTATCGGTATTGCTGCATCCCCCGATTTGAAAAGAACCTTTTTCGTTGATCGCCAATCGTTGCAAATCCGATTCCGTTAAAAAATTTGCTACCGCTTTACCCAAAGTTCCTGATGTACTGGCAAAATCCAACACTTCGTTTCTATCTACCGCCAAAAAGCTCCAGTTGTCCTTTGCTATATCATCTTTTGTGGTAAAAGGAAGTTCGGCAAAATCGCCTGTCGTTTTTAGGCTAGCCACCGTAAAACCTTTTCCCAACTTTTGGCGGTAAAAAGGCGAATTAGTATGCGCATACTTCAGCTGCAATAGCAGCGCCTCACTTAAAATAACTTCTTCTATTTGCTTTCTAGGCATTCTTGCAATCTATCTCTAATCTGTTGTTCCTCAGCCTTTGAGGCCACTACTTTGGTTAATGCTTGTTGATAAGCTTCAGCTGCTTTGGCTGACTCACCTTTCTCAAAATAATAATTACCAACCAACTGATATGTTAAGTACAAATTGGGATTTGAATTTATAAAATGCCCTATTTCTTCATCCGATAATTCGAGTGGTGCGCCTGTTAGCGTAAAATCAACAATAGACCATTTAACAGCGTTGTAATGTTCAAATTTTTGATACTCCGTACTATTTAAAAACGGGTCTGCTTTTATTGTTTGACTGGCCATATGGATTGGTACTATTCTTTTGGCAGCACTGGTTCTATCGTCAAAAACTGAGTCTAAATCGTAACAAACAAAGGCACCTAACTGATAGGGATTTGTAGAAACCCACATTTTTTTCTCAGCAGGTTTAAAAACTATTCCATGATGGGCCAATAATTGATTAATCGCCAAGGTATTTCCCAATCCAATATCTTGATTATTCACGCCCTTCATATCTCGCAAAACAGCAACGGCCTGCAGCACAGTCATTTTCTTGTTGCCATTCACCAATTCCTCCATTCTTTTTAAGCGTTGCTTAGAGTCCGAATTTTCCAGGTTCTCCTTATTGGATTCTTCGTTGCTAAAAGTGCTACTTTGATAGTGGTTTGAGCAGCTTAAGCTGGATGACTCCACTTCATAAATTCCTGTTTTACCGGGCGATTTCTCAATAATAGCTGCCTTATTTTCCTTTCCCGAACCTATCAGCAACGATTCCGAAACAAAAATATCACTCTCCTTAGCAATCGCATAGGCCTCATTAATAGTGGTGGCATACTGCAAAATCCTTCTTGCCAAAATAGAAATAGGCATTTTGGCGCTGGTGGGCACCACCGATTTTGATGCGTTGATAGTTACAGTTAAACCATGCTCATTCATCCCTGAAACAACCCCCATTAAACCTGCCCACGAATAGCTTGCAAAAGCATATCCACTATCTGGCTTTATAAAGCTGAGCACTTTATCCTGGCTAAAATCCGCTCCCATATAAAAATCAAAATTTCTACCAATTAGCAGATCTCCATCTGCACTAGCGCTATCCCATACCGCAAAAGAGGTACAACCCACTAAGCTTAAATCTTGTAGAGCATGCCCAATATCATGAGCCGCATGATAATTTAAAATACGGTAATAGGCGGGGGCAATGTGTGTGTATTTATCTGAAAACGACTTAGAAACACCATATATTTCCCTAAGATACTCCTCCGGAATATGCTCGTCCATATTTCTATTAAACCAGCCCACAAAAAACTTCAAGAAAAAACGAAAAACGGAAGAAGGCACTAATCGCTCTATCTGCGTTACAAAATAGTCCTCCTGTAGTTCTATTTCTTTTTTGGCCAATTTGCCATAAACCAAGCCCCTTTCAAACGGGCTGCCTTCAATGTACATTTCAAAAATCCCGAACTCATTTTTACGGTACCATGAGTTGTTCATAAAACGGACATCCATCTCCTTGTTTACCTGTGCATTCAAAACTCCTGGCGAAACATCCGAAATAGCAGGTGTATCTACCTGAATCGCCCACAAAAAACAAATCGCAAAAATTACCAGAAACAAAAACGATCCTATAAAAAATCGTTTTAGAAATTTACCAATAGCTGGCATATAACGGAGGTGTATTGTAAAAAATAAAAGTCCAAAACTACCTAATAATTTTGTGCTTTTAAACTTTCAAGCCCAGCATCCTTTATTAACTTTTCGCCTGTATTCAATTTAACTCCATCCGCTGCCCTTCCTGTTTATTTTAGTTTCTTTGCGGCCAACAAAACCGTAAAAAATGGCATCAGTTTCTCTTATTTTAAAAGGCATGGCTATGGGTATGGCCGAGGTAGTACCAGGCGTATCGGGTGGCACCATTGCTTTTATAACCGGTATTTACGAACGTTTGCTGCTATCCATAAAGGCCATTGACTTAAACCTACTGCAGCTTATTTTTAAGGGAAAAATTAAAGACGCCTGGACCAAAATAGACGGCAACTTTTTAGCTCTACTCATTGGCGGTATGGGCGCGGGTATTGTAGTAGGTGTTTTTGCCATTACCTGGTTGCTCGAAAATCAACCCATCGGTATTTGGTCCTTCTTCTTTGGGCTTATCCTAGCCTCCTGTTTGGTAATTGGTAAAGATATTAGCCAATGGAACATTACCAATGTAGTAGCGCTGGTGCTAGGAACTGGCTTAGTATATTACGTTACGGTAGCGGTGCCTAGCTCTGGAAACGAAGCCCTTTGGTTTGTATTTATTTGTGGAGCCGTGGCTATTTCAGCACTACTATTGCCCGGATTATCAGGTAGTTTTATTCTACTTTTATTAGGCATGTACACCTACATCATTCCTAAAGTAAAAGACTTATTATCAGGTGATTTATCAGGTATTATGGTAATTGTAGTTTTTGCGGTAGGTTGTCTTACGGGCTTGCTTAGCTTTTCAAGGGTACTTACCTGGGCCTTTAAAAATTTTAAAAATGTAACCTTGGCATTTTTAACGGGCTTAATGCTGGGCTCCCTTAACAAAGTGTGGCCTTGGCAGCAAGTGCTTAGCACCTCTATAAACGATCATGGCGAAGAAAAAGTGGCCTTTTCTAAAAGCGTATTACCTAGCACTTTTAGCGATTTAAGCGATAACTTTTTATACGGAAATCAAGCCCAAGTAGGCATTGCTATTGGCTGCATAATTTTTGGTTTTGCTTTGGTGCTTTTGATGAGCCACTTTGGAGCCAAAAACAACGCCACCGACTAAACGATTATGTACGCATCCGATAAAAATATAGGTTTATGAAACTTGGTTTAATCGGAAAAACATTGAGTCATTCCTTTTCTCAAAAATATTTTAATGCTAAGTTTTTGCAGCTTTCGCTGGGTGGATATAGCTACCACAATATAGAATTGGAAAGTATAGACTTGTTCCCAAAATGGCGTGCGCAAAACCCGCTTTACCAAGGGTTGAATGTTACCATCCCTTATAAAAAAAGTATCCTCCCTTTTTTAGATGCACTTAGTAAAGAGGCAAAGGAAATACAAGCCGTAAATACAATAGCCTCTAAAAATGGAAAACTAATTGGCCACAACACCGATTGGATTGGTTTTACCGAAAGCTTGCGACCATTGTTAAAACCGTGGCATCGAGAGGCACTTATATTAGGAAATGGTGGTGCTGCCAAAGCTGTGGCCTATAGTCTTAAAAAACTAGGAATCTCTTTTAGTATTTGCAGCCGACAACCTGCCACAAATTGCCTTAGTTATGCCGAGGCCAACGAGCGCTTAAACGGTACTTTTTTGGTAATAAATACCACCCCTTTAGGGAGCTTCCCCCAATTAAATGAAATGCCTGCGGTAAACACCGAAAAGCTCAGTAAAAAGCATTTAATTTATGACCTTATTTACAACCCCTCCGAAACCCTTTTGCTACAAAAAGCAAAGCTGGCCGGGGCGCAAATTAAAAATGGCGAACAAATGCTGTTAATTCAAGCAGAAAGAGCCTTTGAAATTTGGAATGAATGATAACTTTGCAACAAAGCAATTACAATGGATAGTGGACAAGATATGCTTCCGAATAAGGAAGAGAACGAAAAAAACGAAAACAGCACACCCGCTGTTTCTAACGAGAGTGCAGCTGTAAACAACGAAACTACTGACGAAGTAGCCGAAAGCTCTGAAACCCCTAAAGTACATCCCGCGAAAGCGGAAGTAGAAAGCGCAACAGAAGTGGACGCAACAGATGAGGAGATGGAGGCAGAAGATGATACGGCAGAGGTACACTCGGATGAAGATGAGCATGATGAGCATGAAGTTCACGAATTAGTACTACCCGATTATTCGCATTACGAAGGAGAAGCTTTGGTGGCTGAGGCGGAGAAATTGCTAAAAAGTGAACCTATCCAAAAGTTAAAAAATCATTTTGATGAGATTCGTAAAAGCCTGTTAAAACAGCTAAACGATGAACGAAAAAGTCAGCTAGATGCCTTTATTGAACAAGGCGGTGTGGAGATGGACTTTGAGTACATACAACCGCTTCGTGAAAAATTTAGAAGCATTTTTAGTGATTATCGTAATCGCAGACAAAAGCATTATAAAGAGCTGCAAGACACCTTAGAAAACAACCTGCGTATTAAGCTGGCCTTGATTGAAAAAATTAAGGAAATTGTTACCAAGGATGAGTCTATTGGCGATACGTTTAAAGAGTTTAACGCCTTACAACAAGAATGGCGCAATACTGGGCCGGTGCCACGCAACGACTCTAACGACCTTTGGCGCACCTACCATCACCATGTGGAGAATTTTTATGAGTTTATAAAAATTAATAAGGAGCTACGCGATTTAGATTTCAAGAAAAATAAAGAAGCCAAAGAAGCCTTAATTGTAAAGGCAGAAGCTTTGGCGGAGATTGAACGTATCTCGGATGCCTTTAAAACGTTACAAGGCTTACACAAACAATGGAAAAACATTGGCCCTGTAGAGCGCGAGTTACGCGAGCCCCTTTGGGAGAAATTTAGTGAGGTAACTAAAACATTACACGATAAGCGTGAGGCTCATTTTGAAGAACTTAGAGAAAAGGCTACCGAGTTAATAGAAAAAAAGCGCGCCTTAATTGCCGAAGTAAAAGCTTATGATGTAAGCCAAATAAACAGCCACCAAAAATGGCAAGATGGCATTAAACAGATGGAGACCTTTAGGGAGGCTTTTCGCAAGATAGGTAGAATTCATCACCCCGATAACGATGCTATTTGGGATGAGTTCAGAGCCTCTTTGCGCAACTTTAATCATCTAAAAAACGATTATTACAAAGCGCAGAAAAAGCAGCACCACGATAATCTAGGCAAAAAAAGAGCACTGGTAGAAGCGGCCGAAGGTTTAAAGGAAAGTGACGACTGGAAAAACACCACCAACCAATACAAAAAGCTACAAGCCGATTGGAAAAAAATTGGGCATGTTCCAAAATCGGAATCGGATAAAATTTGGAAACAGTTTAGAGGCGCTTGTAATCACTTTTTTGATAGACTTACCGCCCACAACAAAGATAGAGACGCTTCTTTTGTGGGGAACTACGATGCCAAAGTAGCCTTGCTAGAAACCTTAAAGGCTTTAAAGCCTGAAAAGGAAAAGCAAGCAGAAACGGTAAAGGAATTGAAGAAAATGATAGGCCAATGGAAGAGCATTGGTATGGTACCTAGAGATAAAATGGGCATTGAATCGGACTTCAACAAAGCGTTGGACGCCCAATTTAAAGCCGTGGACTTAGATCGTAAGGAATCGCAACGCATTCGTTTTGAAAACAAAATGGACGGCCTTAGCAGTGGCGGTAACGACCGAGCTTTAACCCGCGAGCGACAAGCCATTCGCAACCAAATGGATGAGGCTACCCGTGAGCTAAACCAATTGGAAACCAATATGAGCTTTTTTAGCAGTAGCAGCCCCAACAGTCCGCTATTAAAAGAAGCTAACAAGAACATAAATCGCCAAAAAGAGCAAATTGAGCAGCTTAAAGAGCAGCTTAAAATGGTAACTATTAAAATTAGAGAAATAGCGAAAGCTAACGAACCTCAACCTGAAACAGATGCAGGTGAAGGTGCCGAAAACACAGCAGAAAGTAGCGAATAAAGTCCTGTTGTGTTGGCTCACCAAAAATAAAGGATGACAAAAAAGATAAAGAATGCTTGGGCGTTTTACGATTGGGCCAACTCGGTATATTCCTTAGTAATTGCCTCGGCTATTTTCCCCATTTATTATAATGCGGTAACGTCTTCCGAAGCAAGTTCAGATGTGAACTTGTTTGGGTTTACACTCAACAACAATGCGCTGTATAGTTATTCGTTGTCCTTTTCATTTTTGGTGGTGGCGCTGCTGTCTCCCCTACTTTCGGGGATTGCGGATTCAAACGGGAAGAAGAAAAACTTTTTGCGTTTTTTCTGTTATTTAGGTTCCGTCAGTTGTGCTTCGCTGTATTTTTTTACAGGGCCTAATTTAGTTTACGGACTGGTAGCTAGCATTTTAGCCAGTATAGGCTTTTGGAGCAGCATTGTTTTTTACAACTCCTTTTTACCCGAAATAGCACCACCCGAAGAACAAGATGCGCTGAGCGCCAAAGGTTTTTCGTTGGGTTATATTGGTTCTTCTATTTTACTGATTGTAGTTTTGGTGTTGGTACAAATGCCCGAAACTTTTGGTTTTGAAAACTCGGGAAGCGCTACGCGCTTTAGCTTTTTACTGGTAGGTGCTTGGTGGATGGGTTTTGCCACCTATACCTTGCGCTACCTGCCCAACAACCCTTATCACAAAAAGCCGCAAGAGCGTTATATTTGGAAAGGATACCAAGAACTGCGCAAGGTTTATCGCCAGTTATCAGAACATAAATCACTAGGTAAATTTTTAGGCAGCTTTTTCTTTTTTAGCATAGGCGTGCAAACGGTTCTTTTATTGGCTAGCTTATTTGGCAGTGAAGAGCTGGGCTTAGATTCCTCCAAACTTATCGTAACCATACTACTGATTCAATTTGTGGCCATAGCAGGCGCCCATCTCTTTGCACGGATAGCTCGCAAAAAGGGCAATTTAATAGCCTTAAAAATTAGCATTGGTATATGGGTATTACTATGTGTTGGTGCTTACACACTTAGTAAAACCGACCCTTGGGTAGAATACAAGTTTTACGCCTTGGGTGCCATTGTAGGTTTAGTTATGGGTGGCATACAATCGGTAAGCCGTAGTACCTACTCTAAGCTGTTGCCCGAAACACAATCGCATGCCAGTTTTTTTAGTTTTTACGATGTAGCCGAAAAAGTGGCCATTGTATTGGGCACCCTTATTTATGGTTGGTTAGTACAAATTACGGGCAGCATGAAAATGAGCATACTAGCCCTCAGTGTGTTCTTTATTATTGGTTTTGTACTTATGCTACGAGTTCCAAAAACTAAGGAGGTACACTAA
>CAKZRR010000052.1 GCA_937146805.1 uncultured Owenweeksia sp.
CTTCACTGCGGCCAACAAGATTTGAATAATAAATTAATTGTATAATTTTAAACCGTACTAAAAATGGGGAGCTTACACATTGGCAGGCCGTAAAGCTGCACATAAATAGTAAGTTTCGTAATTTTTGGTTACCCACTTTGCTAATACGCGGCCTGCCTTTTACACTGCTACCCGATTGCCGTATAATGGGCGTTAAACCCGCAAAAGAACAAAGCTGTTTGGCAGATTGAAAACGCGCAAAACCATCCGTTAATACAATCAACATTATAGATGTTTTTCTACCCATGCCTGGGATGCTCTCTAGCAATGTAAGCAGCTGTTGATGCTCTTTTTTTACTAAATCGTGTAAACTTTCTTCCAATGTTTTTATCTCTAATCTAACCTGCTTTAAGCTCTTTTTCAATGATTTTAAAACCAATTTACTCGGCTCGCCTAACACCTGCTCGCCATGTATTTTGTTCTTTAAAGCCGTACTCTGCTTATTATACAGCGATAACAACCGGGTAATTTGCAAGCACTCTTGTTGTACCGCGCTATCCCCTTGCCAAAGTTTTAAATTGGCTTGCTGGGCGTAGGCACATATCATTTTTGCATCGCTCTTATCCGTCTTAATTTTTGATAATCGCATTTGAATAAAACGCTTTACCGAAAGCGGATTTTCTACCGATACTTTGATCTGCTGATCTACCAAAAAATAAGCTAGCTTATAATGATAATAGCCTGTAGCCTCCATTACACAATGTGCATTAGACCCTAGTGCTTTTAACAACTGTTTAAAGCCTTTATAGCTGTTTAAAAATTGGTGATAAGCACCTTGAGAATCTACCACATCAAATACATCCTTACTGATGTCGATGCCGTAATAATTTGTACTTTTATCCATAACGTATTTCTTTTTTGGAAAGAACCAGCTACGTAGGTTTCAACTACTTAAAAACGAGATCTAATGTCTCAAACAACTGTACGAAATTAGCGTAGTAAAAGAGAGGGGATTACCTATGTTGACGAAGTCCTAGCTTCTACGTATATCTTAATCTTACTCCTCTCTTTTGTTCTTTCTGATAATATGTTAAAATTAACCATTCGCAACTTAAGATGTATAAAAATAATTGCGGTTTAGTGCTTAATCAAAGGTAGTTGCGTGTTTGCTACGTCTGAATTTCCTTCGGAAATTCCTCGCACGCAAACCCGCAACTATTCTTATACCAAACCGTTAGCAATAATATAAATACGATGTTTGATTCATTTAAAAGATGGTTATCCAAAGACAAGTTATCTAATGATGACAGGGATAAACTTATTGACAAACAAATTAATAGAAATTACAAATCAAAAGAGTTTTTTCAATTTTCGAAAGAAATATTATCTCCTCGAATTAGAGCTCTAGGTTTTAAAGGCTCAGGTGCAAATTTTAGAAGAACAACTGATAGATACATACACACAATTCAGGTATTTCAAGACAAATACGGTGGCGAATGTTGGATTGAACTAGGTGTACATTTAGTTTTTTTACCAGATTCTTGTGAAAATAAAATCGATATTAAAAATATTAAGACTATAGATTGCTTCATTAGAAAAGATCTTATGCAGGATAATGGGAATCGGAACTTTGATAATGGAGAAACCCCTGAAGAAATAAATGAAACGTTAAGTGCTATTGCTAATTTAATTGAAACGAAGGCTATCGATTTTTTTGGAAACTTTACTAAGTTCCCCGAACCTTTTGAATCTTTAAGCACAATTAATCAGACTGAATTACCAGAATATCTAAGAGAGAATACATGGATGGGAACTTCATCTAGGATATGTATGCAGTTGGCAAGAATTAAATTAATACTAGGAGATAAAGAAAAAGCTTACGAATTAGCAAAATACGGTGCAGAAGTTCTCGAACCAAAAAATCCAACATTGCGGATCCATTTTGAAAAGATACTTAGAGATGAAATTTGATTAGACTGTAGATAAGAAACATAAAATACTATTGCTAACAAAAAATATAGTGCATTTGGCAGATAGTGCTAAAATTGAAGATGATAGCAATTAAGAAACATAGTGGTAAATTGAAAATTTGGAGCGTTTAAATGCCAAACGCACCATATTCAAAACGTTGGCAACTATTAAAAAATGAATTTTAATTCCCCGATAATATTTTTCATCCTGACAGTTTTAATATTAATTGCTTGGAAAAAAATTAAAGCCATTAATATTTTTAAACCCACGAAAGAAAGACTAATCAAATTACTTGTAAAGGCGGAAAAAATGGCATCACATTATTCTGGCGGATATTCAGGAAAACATTTATCAGCAGAAGAATTTCATCAAGACTTAAAAACAGCAATTAAAGAATATAAAAATGGTGACGATTCACAAATAAATGAGTTTTACTTTTGGTTTGCACCAACTTGTGCTTGGGATGATTTTGTAGGACAAGAAGGTGAAAACTTAGGAAATCAAATCTTTGACATTTTAACAAAAATGAAAAAATGAAACTGAAAAAATTGGCAATATTATCCGCTTTAACCTTTATGCTATTTAGTTGTAAAACTGAAGTGAAAGAAGGCGGAAAAGAAATTATTGAAGATTCTATTATTGAATCAGAAGTAAAGCAAGTTGAGCAAGAATCAGTTTCAAAGAATATTGACTTCACTGATGGAAACATAACAACTGAATCTATATCT
Source organism: uncultured Owenweeksia sp. (assembly GCA_937146805.1). GTDB lineage: Bacteria > Bacteroidota > Bacteroidia > Flavobacteriales > Schleiferiaceae > Owenweeksia. The sequence goes on from CAKZRR010000052.1 coordinate 2,679, forward strand.
CTAAAAGACATTACTGTTTCAATAATTCAAAAGACACCACCTAAAGACAACTTTGATTTCTCGTGTCATTCAAAAATTATCTCTACAAAAAACAACAAGACGGTTGACTCTTTAATTTTTAAATATATGGAAGCTGTTGGTGGTAGCTACGGGCTGACAAATCCAATAATAATTAATAATCACATCATACTGACAAAACACGGAGATTATGACGGGCGGACAATAGTAATTAATGAAAATGGTCAAATATTTAATATAATTGGCGGAGAAAACTATATTGACGAAGAAGCCGAATTACTATTTACAATCTTTGATTCTGACCTTAGTGGTTATGCTGTGTTTGACCTAAAATCTGATTCATTGATAACGGCTATTGACGAAACAGAAGACCGAATAAGGTCAATTCACAAAGAATACGGGAATAGATATTTTATGAACTGTTTTAACGATGAAACAGACCAGAATACAATTTGGGAATTTGAATTTGACTTAGATAGAACAATGCAAGTTGATTTAGATTCAAACGATATTAATAGTTCTAATCAATTAAAAATAATTGAACTCAATGAAGCAAACTGCACCTGTAAAAAAGAATAACAGTTGCCAACAATGGCTATACGTAATACGGGTTTTCTGCTAAACGAAAGGTCAGTGCATTTAATGAAGTTCGCCAATACTTTAATTTGGTGTTTAAAATGAATAAATTAAAAACAAAATATAAACTCTTGGCTACGTGCAAATTTGAAAACTCCGCTTTTCAAATCCCGCACTACGCATAGCCGGGTCGTTGTGTGCAATTTCGACAATGAACCTGTCCTATATTGACCAAAACATAAATTCCACACTTTTTCCAGCCCCTTCTTTTCGACTTCAGTCTCTCAATTTCGACTTCATCAATTAATCTATAAATAAGAAATAAGATCGCTCTAGTCTTGCATTGAATTTAAATTTCAATCAAGGTGATAAAGCGATCTATAATATTCTTATTTTATTATTTATATAGTATTTCTGCATATAGCCAGAACCATACACTGGACTCCTATATTCAAATTGCACTAGACAGTAATTTAGCTCTAAAGCAAAAAGAATACTCGTACCAAAAAAGTTTGGAAGCGCTCAAGGAGGCTAAGCGGATGTATTTACCTAGCGTATCATTCGAAGCGCGCTATTCGTTGGCAGAAGGCGGAAGAACAATGAGTATTCCCACCGGAGACCTTCTTAATCCTGCATACAACAATCTTAACCAGATAAACGAAACGTTAAACCCGGGTGCTCCCAAGTATCCTGAAGTTCAAAACACCGAGCTCAACTTTATTAGAAGTCCAGATCAGGAAACAAAGCTTGTGGCTACCATGCCCATTTTTAATAACTCAATTATTCAAAACCATAAAATAAAAGAAGGTTTTACCGAAGTAGATAAGATCAATGTAGAGATCTACAAGAGAGAGTTGGTTAAGGAAGTGAAGGAGGCATATGTAAAGTATTTACAAGCACAACAATCACGGCTACTGTATACCAATACACTTACCGCGGTAAATCAAAACTTAAAAAATAGACAAAGCCTCTACAAAAACGACAAGATTACCATAGACGAGGTATACTCAGCAGAAGCGCAAGTAAAGCAAATAGAGAAATTTCTAGTAGAGGCCAATAAGAACAATTACCTGGCTATTGCCTGGTTCAACTATTTATTAAACCGGGAGTTAAACACAGAAATTATAGTTGATCAAACCTTACAGCTAAATATTCTAAGTTACAATCTTGAAGACCTTAAAATGGCCTCCGTAACGAACCGAGAAGAACTAAAACAACTTGATGAATATCTGGAAATACAAACTAACACCATTAGGCTAGAGCAAGGAATGGGCTTACCGCAAATAAATGTGGGGGCACAATATGGTTTTCAAGGGTCGGATTATGAGTTTAACAACGAAGGCGATTTTGCCTCGATTGGATTTAACTTGAAGTGGGATTTGTTTACATCTGGTCAACGAAAATCAAAGGTTAACCAGGCAAAAATAGAACGTAGCATTACCGAAAATAAAAAGCAAGAAGTAGAACGTCAGGTGCAGCTTGAGGTAATAGAAGCTTATTACTCTATTCAAACCGCAATGCAGGGCATAGAACTCGCACAAGACGAGCTAAAGAACTACAAGAAGTCCTACGATTTAGTAGAGAAAAAATACCAACAAGGCATGGTAAACTACCTCGAATATTCCAATGCATTAAACAATAAGCTAGACGCTGAAAACACCTTGATTATAGCTCAATATGGTTATCTACTAGAAGAAATAAAATTAGAACGCTTAACCTCTAGCTACCAATTCTAAATACTCCATTAAAAAGATGAATAGATTTTTTAATAGCACACTAATGCTCGTTTCGAGCATTATAGCAATCAGTTGCTCTGAAACAACCGATGAACACAAGACCACTGCGCTTGGCGCTCCAATTAGTGTAACCACTACAACGGTAAACACCATTACATATTCTGAAGAAGTACGAACAACAGGAAGGCTGGTTTATAAAAACGAGTATAAAATGTCTTTTAAAACCGCTGGTATTGTTGAAGAAGTGTATGTTAAAGAGGGACAAAAAGTAAAATCGGGAAAAGTTTTGGCCTCTGTGAAGCTAGATGAAATTGAGGCAAAAACTTCTCAGGCTGAAATTGCACTGAACAAAGCAAAAAGAGATTATGCCCGGACAAAATCCCTCTATACCGACAGTGTTGCAACATTGGAACAACTTGAAAATGCAGAAAGCTATTTGAAGAGTGCCGAACATGATCTACAGGCAGCTAAATTCAATTTAAACCAGTCTAAAATTATTGCTCCGGCCAACGGAATTATTCAAAAAATTCTTGTGAAAGAAAATGAGATTACAGGAGCTGGAAACCCAATAATAATTTTTGGCGCAGAAGACCAGGGTAAAGTGTTGATGGTAAATATCTCAGATGTAGACGCCACCAAAATTAATGAACAAGACAAAGCCATCATCAATTTTGACGCCTGGCACGGAACCAATTTTTACGGTCGGATAATAGAGATCGAAGGAATGGCAAGTCCAACCACGGGAACCTACGAAATGAAGATTCTTATAGATGATTCAGACAATAAGTTAATGCCTGGTTTTATCGGCACTGCAATTATCACATCATCAAAGGTGGATGAATGGATAGACCTGCCCATAGAGAGTCTGGTAAATGCCAATAGAAAGACAGGTACCGTTTATTTGGTTAAAAACGAAATTGCCATAAAGCAAGTAGTTCGATTTGAAAGAATATTGAACGATAAGTTACTTATATCGAGTGGCCTTACTAAAGGAGACAACATTGTTGTAGAAGGACTTGGTAAACTAAAAGGTGATTCTGTAGCGGTAAAGTCTAATCCTATAAACCACAAACACCATGACTAGTTTACCGAAGTTTTCAATTAGCAATTTCCAGTTTGTTCTGATTGTATTTGTGGTAGCATTGATCTGGGGGTTAAATTCCTTTTTAACCATGCCACGTACAGAAGATCCACCAGCCGCACAACCCGGAGCTATCGTAGTGGTCACCTATCTTGGTGCATCGCCTAGCGACATGGAAGAACTGGTGGTGAACCCCATGGAAGAGAAAATTAATGGACTGGAGGATATTTCAGAAATTAAGTCTATTTCCGGAAGTGGGTTTGCATTTATTAACGTGAGCTTCGATTATGGCAACTACAATTTTGACGATAAATACGATGATGTAGTTCAACAAGTAAATGAAGTAAAGTCAGAATTACCCAACGGGTTAAAAGACATCACCTTCCGTAAAAAGACAACCACCGATACTAAAATTCTACAATTAGCTCTTAGTTCTGAAGTAATGCCCTATAGCGAAATGCGCATTTGGGCAGAAAGCTTAGAGAAAAAGCTAGAACAGGTAGGAGGTATAAAAACCGTAGATATTGTTGCCCTTCCTGAGCAACAAATTAGAATACAGATGAACTCCAGTAAAATGGTGAACATGGGTATTGGCGTAACAGATATTGAAAACGGGATAAAAGCCAATAATCAGAACATTCCGGGAGGAGAAGTTGTAATGGGCGAAAACACCTTTAATATAAAAACCAGCGGCTCTTATGAATCTTTAGACGATATTAAAAACACCGTTGTAGGCGCAGCAGATGGTCAACTGATATATATGAAAGATGTTGCGACAGTAGAAATAGACTATGAAGAAAATAAATACCTGGCCAACTTTAACGGAGCTCGTTCGATATTTCTAACCGCTGAGCAAAAAAAAGGAACCAACGTTTTAGACATCATCGATGACGCTAAACTTGTTATCGAGGGTTACAAAGCTGAGCTACCCGAAAACATCCAACTACATTATGTACACAACCAAGGGGTAAACGTAGAGAAAAGTGTAAATGGCTTTATCAGCAATCTTTTACAAGGAATTTTCTTGGTAGGTCTTGTCATCATGTTAGTGATTGGTTTTAGATCTAGCATGGTTATCATGGTGGCTATCCCTTCCTCTATACTAATCGGTTTAGGATTTGTAGAGTTAGCCGGATTTGGCTTGCAGAGTGTTTCTATTGCAGCACTGGTTATTGCCTTAGGACTTTTGGTAGACAACTCCATTGTTGTGGTAGAAAACACAGAGCGATATTTAAAACAAGGCATGAGCAGTATGCAAGCCGCCATAAAAGGCACATCGCAAGTAGCTTACCCCATCATTAGTTCTACACTTACCACGTTGGCAGCATTTATTCCTATTGCTATGATACCAGATGCAGCAGGAGATTTTATTAAAAGTATGCCTGTTACAGTGGTAGCCACATTGACTGTATCCGTTTTTATTGCACTAACGGTTTCCCCCTTACTAATGTCTATTTTACTTAAACGGAAAAAGGGCAGTGTACACAAAGAAAATGGTGTTCAGAGGTCTTTAAATAAATTCATTTTAGGTCCGTATGACAAGATTTTGCAATATGCCCTATCCCATACTAAAACCATACTTTCAGGAGCTTTTCTACTATTCATTTCGGCCTTAGTTGTTTTTCAACTCTTTGTGGGTTCAAGTTTTTTTCCAAAAGCAGAAAAGCCCATGTTAATGATACAGGCAACCCTGCCGCAAAACAAAACCATTGCAGAAACAGAAAAAGTAGCACACTATATTCAGAGTGCATTAGATACACTTCCCGAGATAAAACAATATGCAACTAACATAGGAAATGGCAATCCTAAAATTCACTTTAACCTTTTCCCGAAAGACAATGCCATTAATTACACCGAGATTTTTGTGGAGTTGCATGAATACGACCTTGAGGAGTTTGAACAGTTTGTAATCCGTTTACGCAAGCAGTTTAAAGATTATGCTAAAGCGGAAATAGTCATAAAAGAATTCCAAGCCGGACAGGTTATTCAATATCCTATTGAAGTTATTCTAAGTGGAGACAACATAACCCAGTTAATACAAGCAGCAGATGATGTTGAAGCCATCATGAAAAAGCATCCGGGTATTATAAATGTTGAAAATGAATTGGATGGTATGCGCACCGATTTGCATGTGGTCATTAACAAAGATAAAGCTTCGCTACTTGGTGTACCTGTTTCTACTATAGACAGAAACATTAGAACAGCCATGAGCGGTACTGTTGTATCTACCTTTAATGCAGAAGACGGCAAAGAATACGATATCCTACTAAGCTTACCACTGGAAGGAAAACCTAAAATTGAGGATTTCGATAAAATCTACATCAAATCGCTTTTAGGTGAAGCTATTCCTTTGAGTCAATTGGCGCGCATAGAATTTGTGGAAACCCCAAATAAAATAAGTCATTACAACCTAAGTCGTAGTGCCATTATAGGGAGTAGTGTTGCCACAGGATACAACACAGCAGAAGTAACCAAAGAAATTGAAGCTGAGATTGAGGCCTATAAAATGCCTTTGGGAGTAGAATTTAAAGTTGCGGGAGAATCTGCTAAAAAGAACAAATCGTTTGGAGGACTGGGTGCAGCCGCTGTTATTGCCATGCTCGTGATTTTTGCCATTCTGGTATTGCAATTTGGATCTTTTATCCAGCCTTTTATAATCTTTACTTCTATTCCTTTTGCACTCATTGGCTCTTTTTACGCACTATTTATTTCAGGTTTCGATTTCTCATTCACCGCATTTATTGGGGCTATTGCTTTAATTGGTATTGCCATTAACGATGCTATTATTTTCATCGACTTTACCAACGAAGAAAGAAAACTCGGTAAAAGCATAAACGAAGCTCTAGTTCAAGCTGGTCATCTTCGATTTACCCCAATACTAATTACATCGGTTACAACCATTGGCGGTTTGCTTCCACTAACGCTTCAAGGAGGTTTGTTTTGGGGACCTTTAGGTTGGGTCATTATTGGAGGGTTATCACTTTCGACAATGCTGATTTTGGTGATCGTACCTGTGCTCTACAAAGTGATGGTAAAAGAAGAAAAATTAGTTTAAGCTCATCCTATCGGTTTCGACCTCAGAGCAGAAAATTCGAGTTCACCAACTTATTCCTGAAAAGGGAATTGAATCACGTTATTCTTGAGAAAAATTTAAGAGGAATTAAAAAACAGAAAATCACTGAAGGTTCTATAATTAATGAAGTTTCAAATCATATCGTGACCTACAACAGTGAAATAAATAACCTCTTGTTCTTACATACTCAAACCTTGAAAGATTTAGAAAAAGAGTTTGATAGAAATGTAAAAATCGCTGTGCAAAATAGAGACAGAAGCCAAATGAATGGAGTGAAAAATAAGATAAAAGAAATCATTCCGCCAATTAGATATGAAATATCAAAACACGAAAAAGTTTTGAATGAAGCGTTCAAAAGTGTTTTGACGGCAAAACAATTTAAAAAATGGTTGGAATACCAAAAACAACATAATCCAAGTTCAACAAATTTATAAAAGAGAAAAAATGAAAAATTTAAGAATTGTAATCGTATTACTAGCATTTGGTCTATTCAGCTTTGCCAGTTCAGCTCAATCAAATGTTGCAGGAAACTGGATAGCAGGAAAAGAAAACACTGTTATAAAAATAGCTCAAGAAGGGAGTTCGTATTCTGGTAAAATCATTTCCTCAGAAAATCCTAAAGCCAAAGCAGGTTCACTAATGATCAAAGACCTTAAACAAGACAAAAAAGGTAATTGGAAAGGACAAGTGTATGCGCCAAAACGTGACGAGTGGTATGATGCCGAGTTTACGCCTAAAGGAAATATACTGGAGATCGAAATATCAGTTGGCTTTTTCAGCAAAACTATGGAATGGAAAAAGCAGTAGTTATAAAACCAATAGTTGGGTGGACACAAGGAGTGATAGGCTTATGCGTATTGCTCTTTGTTACCAACGTTAATGGACAAGATTTCAAGCTTGGTGGTTTAAAGTATGCCTACTACCCACAATCGGAAATAAAAAAAGGTAACAATGGCGAAAAAACATCCTTTAATGAATTTGGCTTTTTAATAAACATTCCCAAAAAACTGAAAAATGACAGTACAATTCTAATCAATGGAATTGGATATGGTTCTGTCAATGCAACGATGTATAATTTTTTAGGAGCACCTTCAAATAAATATGACAAAAAAATGGAGGTATTTTACTACCAAGCAACCCTTCTTCATCAATGGAAAAAGGATTGGACATTTGTAGTTAATCTACAGCCTACTTTAGCATCTGATTTCGAAGAAAAACTCAGTATAGATGATTTTGTATTACAAGGGGCTGTATTAGTCACTAAAAAAATGAATGATAAAATAAAGCTAGGTGGTGGAATAGCACATAGTACACGATGGGGATCTCCAATTGTAGTTCCTACATTTAGTTTTTTCTATAAAAACAAAAAACATACAGTAAACGCACTTTTACCAGCAAGTTGTGTTTACACTTATTCAATGCTACCAAAAAACAATTTGAAACTAGGGGTGAAGTTCATTACAAATGGTGCCAATTTTAATATTAGCAGTGATTTCTCTAAAATTAATAAACTCAATTATTCTAGAGCGAACATTGGTTTAATAGCAATGTATCAACCAAGAAAAATATTTCGTTTTGAATTACATACAGGAATTAGTACAAACCGCATATATCGTTTGGTAGACGACAATCTCAATGTAACAACGTTTGATTCTAAAGCTGAACCATTTATAAATATAGGTTTTTCGATAGTTCTTCCTCAAAGAGATTAACTTAGCAATAGAATGATTAAGAAAATCGGGGAAATAGTACTTCGTATAGTATTAGTATCGCTCTACGCCATACTAACTCTGATGCTCGTTGGTTTTGCTCGACACACTGATACTGAATTTCATTCCATTGCTACAAATAGGGGGCTATTTATCTTCTTGTATATCCTCCTTTTCAACTTGAATACAGAAGGCAATTTTTACTTCTCAAAATACATAAATACAAAAATCAGTTGGTCAAAAAACTTAAAAAAGAGACTAATCATACAATTAGGTTTTCTCTTTGTATGGACAATCCCAACAATCGTTTTTCCTTTTGGTATTTGGTACATCATTAACGGAATGTCTTTTGCCTACCCACCAGCTTCCGTATTCATATTCATTTCAGCTGTTGTGTTTTTACTCGTGTTTAACGCTGTTTCAATAGCTGTCAACTTCTTCAAAAAGTCACAAAAACATTTACTAGATGTTGAGCATTATAAACAAGAAAAGCTCAAAGCAGATTACCGTGTTTTGCAAAATCAGGTTAACCCTCACTTCTTATTTAACAGCTTAAACGTCCTTATCTCAGAAATCAAACACGACCCAAATACAGCTGTAGATTTTACTCGAAGGCTTTCTAAAGTTTATCGCTACGTTTTACAAAGCAAAAATCACGACTTGATTAGTTTGAGCAAAGAGCTAGAGTTTATAAATTCTTTCATCTATTTACACAAAGTCAGGATAGGCAATGCTTTAGACTATTCCGTTAACATTTCAGAGGATGTAAAACAATTGATGTTACCTCCATTAACACTCCAAATTTTAATTGAAAATGCTATTAAGCACAATGTAGTGAATGAAGAAAATGTTTTATCCATTTCTATTACCTCTAAGGGCGAAAACAATCTAATTGTAAAAAACAATCTTCAAAAAATAAATAGTGTAGAATCAACCAATACAGGTTTGTCTAACCTAAAAGAGCGATTTAACTTATTGAATACAAATGGTTTTTCTTACCGAGAAACTGAAATTTATTTCGAAGTAACCATTCCTTTAATTGGTAAATAATATGGCTATAAAAGTATTGATTCTAGAAGACGAACTTCCTGCTCAACGATTATTAAAGGAAACTTTGGAGGAGCTTAATATAGAAATAGATGTCTTGGACTGTTTAAATAGTGTCCAATCATCTGTAGAATGGCTTAATAAAAACCCTCATCCAGATATTGTTTTGTTAGATATTCAACTTTCAGATGGAATAAGCTTTGATATTTTCAAACAGGTGAAAGTAGATAGTATGATTATTTTCACTACGGCTTATGATGAATACGCCATACAGGCTTTTAAAGTGAATAGCTTGGACTATTTATTAAAACCGATTGAAAAGGATGAGCTAGAAACTGCATTTCAAAAATTCCATGCATACAACAAGACATTTGTTCAAGAGCAAAATACTAGCATAGATTTCACTGAATTAGCTTCTCTGATTTCAAGTCAAAAAACAGAGTACCGCAAACGCTTTGTTATACATTCCATTGAATCATTTTTTCATTTGCCCATTGAGGACATTGCAATCTTTTACAGCACGCAAGGCATTACTTTTGCCGTTACTTTCGAAAAGAGAGAATATCCAGTTAATTTTTCCCTCGAAAACTTAAAAGAACAATTGCATCCTGATAATTTCTTTAAAATTAATCGTCAATTCATAGTGAATATTGAAGCTATTAAAAGAGTCCATTCCTACTTTAATGGGAAATTAAAACTGGAAATAAAACCTTTACACGCAGAAGATATTATTATCGGAAAAGATAAGGCAGCATCTTTTAAGCGATGGATGGATAGGTAATAAAAAAGCACACAACAACACCTATACGCAATGCGGGCTGAAGGAATAACCGAAAGGTCTGTTCCCCTATTCCGCCAAAGCTGTGCTTTTGCGTTTATAAAATGAAAATTAACTTAAACCACAGCTTTGGCTAGCAACCGTGCCAGATTGAAAACTATCGCTTTTCAATCCCGCACTGCGCATAGCTAGGCGTTTTCCTGCTCTCCTAATCCAAAAATTGAAAGCTTAAAAACAACTCTTCTTGATAATCACCTCGACAGGCTCAGTACGGGATTTTTTTGCCTGGCATACCTCAAGATACGAAGTATAACTTTTCAATTGATTTAGTTAGTTTTGGCTTATTAACATCGTTGTGCAACAGACACACTATGTAAAAATAATTGCTTGGTTCTTGCCTACTCGGAAAATCCTGCGGATTTTCCTCTGGTTCGTTCCACTTTTGTTAAGTTAGTTGCTTAATCACGCAACTATCCTTACATACTATGAAATTATTTTTGGCTCTCACTCTATTATCATTTACTGCATTAAACGCGCAATCATCAGAACATGAACTCAATGGACTTTCCAGTTTTGGTTTGCTGGAGAATAAAGGTCAGGTAGTTGATTCAGAAGGAAATACAAGGTCAGATATCCTCTTTACAACTGAGAACCAGGGCATGAAGGTTTTTATCGGAAAAACGGGGTTTCATTATCAGTTTTCAAGACCCCTTAACCAAGATCTTTTGGACGAAGAACTAACCGAAGATAATCTTTTTGAAAAAGAGAGAATTGAAGATCTACGATTCGAAACTTATCGCGTTGATATTGAATTAATAGGAGCCAATCCGAGTCCAAAACTTATCTGTGAAGATGTTTTAGGGTATTACGAAAACTTTTATCTACCCCACTGTCCTAAAGGAATTACAGGAGTTCAGAGTTTTAGAAAAGTTATTTTAAAAGAAGTTTACCCTGGAATTGATTGGATCTTTTACAGAAATTTAAAAAATTTAAAATATGATTTCCTCGTTCATCCCGGAGCAGACCCATCGCAGATAAAATTAAAGTTTAATGGGGCTTCTGATATAAAAATAAAAGAAGATGGTAGCCTTTTTGTTGAAACTCCGCTCGGTTATATACATGAACAAGCACCGATTAGCTTTGCGGGCACTAAACCAGTTCAAAGTAGTTTTTGTTTAAATCAATCAGTAGTAACTTTTAACGTTGAAAAATATTTAGACCAGTCATTAAGAATTGACCCCGTAATATCATGGGGTACATACTATGGAAGCATTGATAGAGAAGAAGGCAAGGATTGTGCAACAGACCTTAATGACAATGTTTATTTAACCGGGTTTACTTACAGCACCACTTCCATTTCTTCAGGGGGGCATCAGAATACTATTAACGGATCGTCTGATGTGTTTTTGGTGAAATTTGATAGCACAGGATCTAGGCTTTGGGGAACTTACTATGGAGGATCTGGGGTTGACAACGGATATGTATGTACAACAGATGATTCAGGGAATGTATATGTGGCTGGTAGGACTGAAAGCCCAACAGGAATGGGTGTTGGTGGGCACCAAGCATTAGCAGGAAGCAATTTAGATGCTTTTTTAGTAAAGTTTAATAGTGCTGGACTGAGATTATGGGGGACTTATTATGGCAGTACAGGGTATGATCGAGGTTACGGCTGTTCAACAGACAAGAACGGCAATGTTTATTTGTGTGGAGAAACTTCTGGTGGTCTGAACACCACACCTGGAACTGGACAAGGTTCTTTTGGTGGCGCTTGGGATGCTTTTTTAGTGAAGTTTAACAGTTTAGGCACATTGCAATGGGCAAACTACTTTGGTGGATCTGGTACTGACCAAGGCTATGATGTTGCCGTGGACACAGCCTTAAATGTGTACTTAACCGGTAAAACAAATAGCCTAAATAATATTGACTCATTAGCCTATCAGGATTCAATCGGGGGATCATATGATGGCTTTCTCGTAAAATATGATCAAAATGGACTAATAGAATGGTCTACCTATATTGGAGGCGCAGGGCTTGATTTTGGTTTATCATGTTCTGTAGATGACAGCAGCCATGTGTTTGTTGCTGGTATAGTTGGCTTTCAATCGTTCTTTTCACATAAAGGGTTTAAGGATACGATTGAAGGTATACGTGACGTATTTGTATCAAAATATTGGTCTTCTGGAGTGCTAGAATGGTGCACCTATTTTGGAGGTAATGGGGACGAAGGGGCACCAGGGTTTTATTCACCTCCTAAGATCATGGCGATTGGAAAAAATGCAATTTTTATTTCAGGAACTACGGATAGTCAAAATAATTTGGCTTCGGGAGGTCCTCAAAACTTACCTGGCTTCATTCCTTTTGGTCAGGATGATGGTTTTATTGCTAAGCTTAATAAAAGAGGTCAAAGGATTTGGGCAACTTATTTTGGTTCTGGTTCTGAAGAAATCGGCCACGGATGTGCTGTTGATTCAAAAGGAAATAGTTATCTCTGCGGAACAGCTACTCACCGTAATCGACAACCCTTAGTACTCTCGGGTGGTTTTAAGAGCACCCTTCCAACTAGTGGACTTTTTGGTGATGCTTATTTAATCAAATATAGTGGGTGCACAACCGTCTCCTCGTTCATCAATGTAACAACATGTAATAACTACCTCTGGCCGATTTCCAATAAAAGTTATACAAAAAGTGGTGTCTATATTCAGAATATATTGACTTCAACTAACTGCGACTCCGCCATTTATCTGAATTTACAGATTGAAAGAGATACCACAGTACAGCAAATCATTAAAGCTTGTAACAACTTCAGGTGGAGTGCGGATAGCGTTATTTATTCACAAGGAGGTAAATATCTTGCCCAACTAAAAAGCAAAGTTGGCTGCGATTCAGTGGTAGAGCTAACTTTAGACATTGTCACTATGGACACTTCAATTTCAAAAGCGGGAAGTGAAATAGCGGCCAACCTTGCAGGGGTAAATTACCAATGGCTGGATTGCAACAATGGACATGCACCGATTAATGGAGCCACACAGCAACAATTTACACCATTAGTAAATGGTTCATATGCTGTACAGCTTACAGATACAAACTGTACCGATACTTCCGCTTGTTATTTTGTAACTGATGTTAGTTTAAATGAGTTTACGAAAAATGTTGGCTTGCAGATTTACCCCAATCCAACAAAAGAAATTGTTACGATTTATTTTTCTGACTTGAAAAATAGTTTCTCTTATAGGCTGAGAAATAGTATCGGACAAACAATTTTAAGCGGATCAAAAGAGAATATTCTAGAATTCGAACTCATGATTCCAGGAAGCCCAGGACTTTACTTTCTACAAATAGAGACCACAACTCAAGAACCACAAAGTTTTAAAATTTTAAAGAAATAATATGAATTCACTTTTTACCAAATTCATATTATTTCTCCCCATTTTTCTAAAGGTTATTGTTCACTGGAAATGGAGAAGAATTAAACTCAAGTGATTTGGATGACTCAGCCAAAGTAAGCATACAACAACGGTAGCCGGTTTACAACCCCGTCCAGCGCAAAACAATAGATTTAACAGAAACCCTTAACGGGCTTCTGTTTTTTAGCCTTAGGTTTTGCGGGCAAAAATGGGATTGGCTAAATGGGCTTAAAAAAACAGGTGAAAGAGAGAGGCTATTAGGCCAATTGGTTTCTCGCTTTTATACATTTAGTTAAACCAGTGGGAGAAATTTTGACCTACGATATCCCACCGAAAAATAAAGGCCTATTTTAAGTTCTAAAAATGCATCTTAAATTTACGCTACTAACAATCACGAAAAGAGAAATCCCGCCACCACCAAAATGACCCAACAGCAAATATTCGAAATGCCGCACTTGAATTCTAACAATAGCCACAAGTTAAAGGCAAAGGTATTGCTGGCAGAAGATGACGCCAACACGGCATTTATGCTTAAGCAAAATTTACAGCAAAGTGGTTATAAGGTTACACATGCCTTAGATGGACAACAGGCAGTTATAGCCTTAAATACGCATACTTTTGATATAGCATTGCTTGATATTATGATGCCCAAAAAGGATGGCCTAGAACTTACCGAGTTCATCAAATCTCGTTACAAAAATTTGCCTGTTGTTTTACTCACTGCACGAAACTTACTGGAAGACAGAGTAAAAGGCTTTAAAACTGGGTGCGATGATTATGTTTCAAAACCCTTTTATTATGAGGAATTGGAGTTACGCTTAGAAGCGGTGTTACGAAGAAACAAGCCCCAAAAGGAGGCTTCGAAGTTTTACAATATCAAAGGTGTTCATTTTGATTTTAGGGAAAATACTGTAAAATCTAAATCCCATGAAGTTTTATTAACTCCAACCGAATCAAAGATAATGGCTGTATTTGTGGAGCAATTTGATCGCACCGTTTCACGAGACTTACTTTTAGAAAAAGTTTGGGGCGTTTCCAATACTTACACCTCTCGCTCCTTTGATGTATATCTTAATCGCATCCGTAAAATCATAAAACCCTTTTTGGTTTTTGAGATTGAAAACACACACGGTTTAGGCTACAAAATGAAGCCTTTAAAGTAAGAATGTAGGTGGCTTTTAAACCACCCACATTCTTTACCATCCATCCCCTGTTAATACTTAATGAATTTCTTGGTGGTCATTGTTTTTTGACCTGCAACTTCTAAAAAATAAACCCCAGCGTTTAATCTGGTTAAGTCAATTTCCATTGGAAAATTTTGGTAGTCAAACTCACTAATCAACTTTCCCTCAATTGTGTAAACACTTGCCTTAGCGCCATTGACACTTTTATCCTGTGTAGTTATATTTAAATAATCTTTTGTAGGGTTGGGATAAAAATCAATTTGTAAGCCCTCTAATTTCAAGTCGCTAATTCCCACAGTTCCGCCCTCACCTGCCTTTACGGCCGTGTTATTCGTATTTTCATAGCCTAGCTCTTTAATAGTAAGAGTCATCGCCCCTGAGCCAGAAAGCTCTACCAGCATCCAGCCATACTTATAGGTACCGGGTGCAATAATTAATCTATACCCGATATACTTGGCTCCTGCTCCTAAAAAATTCTGATTATAGATATCGCCCAGTTGAGGGTAGGTTGACGAATAGTTACCAGACTGGTTAATGGGATCGCTAGCGCTGAGCATTTTCACATAAAAATCTCCAATCGGGCTTGCATTTACTGAGTTATCATAGAGCAATTCTACTTTAGGATTGTTGGTATCTATGGGTCTAAGACCAATATTCCAGATACCAAAAGATGGATAATTATAGTAATCAAACTTGGCATCATCAATATTGTCACCATCAAAATCAACTGGGAAATTGCCAAAGGCGCCCGTAGCAACTTGAAAGGTCAAATCAGGACTAAAATCAGTGTAATTGACTTGGCCTTTTGCCACAGTAAAACAAATGACTAGCGTCATTGTCATAAATAATTGAGTAATTCTTTTCATTTTATTTGAATTTTAAGTTTCAGCCAAACTAGCCAGCGGCATAGTGAAAGGCTGAAAACATTTCTTAATAAATCCTTAAAATGAAGTAGTTAGTAACTCATCGCATAATAATGAAACCCTTGCGGAGACTAATTCAGAATTTAAATGAGTTTTCGTTTCCATTCAAAATATCTTGGAACATTCAAAAACAAAACTGCACACATACACCTGAATTACTGATTATTACGAACCGTAACTTGAAATCAAGAACCGTAATTACGTCCGCCTAGCAAATCAACAGCCTAAAACTGCACAGTAAGTGCTTACCCTAAATAGGCGTACCAAAACTTAAAATATACTTAATTCCCTTCGAGAGTTTTTCACCGATAAGTCATAAACGTACCTTTGAAAATGCTCAAAAATAAGCGCACACCATTTTTTTTAATGTTGCTGGCTCTCCTCGGGCTTTTTGCCGTTCAAGCATTTTGGATTTACGAATCTATGGCAACGCGCAATCAACAAATTGAAGAGAACCTTGAACAAGCGGCTTTTAGAATTAAAAAAGAGGTGGAAGACGATTTCTACTGTTTTAAGCTTAACACCCAAACCGATATTATGGATTCTGATTTTCTCTCGGTAGTTAAAAAACGAGACGGAAATGAGACGGACACCTTGGAGAATTATTTGCTAAAAAGCGGAGATTCAACTTTTACCTACCCAAAGTATGTTTTCAACTACCAAATTCCGGTACGAGTACAAGTAGAAATGAAGTTTGACTACTTAATAGATAGTATCTCCGTTGAAAGCTTACAGAAATCGGACATTCGTGATTTTGCCAAGGAATACCGAGAGGGATCCATAGTGGACACCATAAATGGAATACGTGTTGGCTACCAAAAAAGTCTTAAAAAAATAGTTAAAAGCAATCTCCTCTTTTTACCTCTTGGCGAGGAAGAAATTGGCTACTCCATAAATCATGTAGCAAGCAACAGATTGGTTTACACACATGGAGTTCAATCCAATAAGGATCAAATTTTGAGCATTGACTTGTTTGATAATAAAATTGAATTTGCTGAGCCGTATCGCCTCGAAATTTACTCTCAACCGCCTTACAAACAGGTTCTTATTTCACTTGTTCCGTTTTTACTTGCCACCGTATTAATTATGGTTATTGGGATAATAGTAATACTCTATTGGCTACGAGCTTGGCGGAAAGAAAAAATGGTGGCCGATTTTCAAAAAGATATGATGCACAGTCTTTCGCATGAAATGAATACACCCATTTCTAACGTTCAGCTAGCGGTACAATCTTTACTTGAAAAACAAAGTAATACACCCGATGACTCTCTCAAATATTTGAGGATAATTGAGCAGGAAAACAAAATACTAGCGGAGAATACGTCCTTATTAATGGATTATATTCAGATTGAACAAGATAAAATACCGCTACGTTTTGAAAAGATAAACCTGGATACTCTACTATGCAATGTGGTGGACTCTTTTCAGCATCGTATAGCGTTGCTAAAGGGTAAGCTCACGCTAAAAATAGAGCGCAATGAGATAATAGTAGAAGCTGATGAAACACACATCATCAATGTAGTTTACAACTTGCTTGATAATGCCATAAAGTTTTCAGAAAAAGCACCCCTCATTGAAGTAAACCTATCGCTGCAAAACGGAAAAGCAATTTTGCAATTTGCTGATAACTGCACTAAAATAGACAGTCAGCAACTTTCCAGCATTTTTGAAAAATTTTATCGGGCACCGGGCACTAAAGTAAAAGGGCAAGGCATTGGGTTGTACTATGTAAAGTTAATTATCGACAAACATCACGGCAGTCTAAACGTTCACCCCTCTCATCTTGGTGGCAATACTTTTGAAATTGGATTAGACACCTCTGCAGCCAAATAACACCTAATCAAAAATTAATATATAAGCTAAATACGCTTAGCAATCTTTCCATTAACAATCTGATAATCATCAACAAATGAAAAAATGCATTTCAATTATAGTTCTGGTATTTACATCCCTGCTGCTCAAGGCGCAAGGTGATTCAAACAAAAATTCTGAGCAATCTATTCTATCCGCTCTCATCAATAATAATTGGGATGGAGAAGGAATGTTAATGGGAGCCAAAGCAACATTCACCATGAAATGGGAACACGCATTGCAAAGTCAATTTATAAAACTAGAATTTCAAAACTCGCGAAAATTAGAGGGCAAAGAAGATATTGTATTTATGGCAACCGCCTTTTATAAAATAGAAAATGACACGGTAGTCATTGGATATTGGTTTGACAGCAGAGGGGTATCCTTCCCTTTAAAAGGAAATATAAAAGATAAAGAAATGATTATTAATTGGGGAAACCCTGAAACTGAAATGGGCAAGACCGTTTATCGCTATACAGCGGATAACACCATTACCGTTGAGGATTATATTGGGAGCAAAGGAACATACCATAAATTTGGTAACGCCACTTATATCGTAAAAACTAAACAGTAACATCAAGACAAATAGCTCAACCAAGTCATTTCCTAAAAATGAACAAGCTCCTAAAATTCATCATTTTGTTGACCCTCCTCCCATGTGGGTTATTAGCGCAGCAACCTTTAAACTTAGATTTTGAAAGGAAAAGTGTGGAGGGCGCTAAGAGGCCTTGGGGTTGGTCTTCACTAACATGGGGCTCCCATTTTGAAATGGACAGCACAACGGTTAAAACAGGAAACTACAGTCTGCATTCAAAATGCAGAGATCAAGAATCCCCTTGCAACAATCAATCATTGGCTTATAGTTTTGAAGTGTATGAATTGACTGGAAAGGAAATTACCATTTCGGGCTTTGTAAAAACTAAAAAAGCAGTAGCATCCACTGGTATTTCGGTTAGATATACCCTCTTAACAAAAGAAACGGAGGAGTTTTCGTTTGGAGAGTTACATAGCCGAAAACTATCAGGAACATTTAACTGGCAAAAGGTCACCATTACTTTAAAAGTGCCTGAATCTGTAACTCAATTTAGCTTAAACCTACATCAAGATGGATTAGGAGAGGTTTGGTATGACGACTTTACGCTAAGCATTGAAAATAAAACAGTGAAGCAGTTGAACGCTGCTGAAGCATTTTCAAATAAAAATATAGATTGGCTGTCCAATCATGTACATTCCTTTAACTCCCCGCTACCTGCTATAGGTACTAATCCTATTCCTTCCAAAGATTTGTCCTTTTTTAAAGATGCCGTTGGAGACAGCAAAATTGTGGGCTTAGGAGAATCCACACATGGAACCAGTGAGTTTTTTAGTTTAAAGCACAAATTATTACAATACGCGGTAACCGAACTGGGCTTTAGAGTGTTTGTTCTGGAAGATCACTTTATGGCTGGGGAGGACATAAACGCCTTTGTTACAAACGGGACTGGGACATTGCGAGAAGCCATAAAAGGGATTTTTGCAACTTGGAATACAGCAGAAGTTCACAAGATGATTCAATGGATAAGAAACTATAACCAAGCCCATGCTGATGATTTGATTTATTTTGTTGGAGTGGATATTCAAGAGGTTACTCGACCAATAGACAGCTTACTATATTTCATTAAAAGACAAGACTCTTTGTATTTTGAAAAAACGGAGCTGGAACTAAAAGAATTAAGGGAAGTAGGAGCGCGCCATTATATGATACAAGACACTTTGGTGAGGATGAGTTGGATTGATAAATCTGAAAGTATTTATACTACTCTTCTAGCCAACAAAGAAAAATGGCTGCAAACCGCAACATCAAACGCTGAAAAAACACAAATTGAATATGGAGTTCAATACGCAAATATTGTTCAACAGTATTTTAAAGAGATTTACAGTTTCGGTAGTGCCCTATACCGGGATGAGGCCATGGCTGAAAATATATCTTGGTATTTTGAAAAAATACATCCCAACAAAAAGATGATAGTTTGGGCTCATGATAGTCATGTGAGTCGAGGTGATCACGATGGCATTTTTACAAATTTAAATAATGGCGTTACAATGGGCTCCTTCCTATCTAAAAAATATAAGAATAATTATAAAAGTTTTGGGCTAGCTACTTACCAAGGTAATTATTTGGCTTTTAAGACTTACGCTTATCAAGTACAAATACAGGCTCCATTATTTCCAAGCCCCGTTGGATCTTTAGAAGAGGCGTTGCATCAGATTGCTCAAGAAAAAAAATGTGAGAATTTATATCTCAGCTTACCGCGATCCATCGATTGGCTAAACAAACCCTTACCCCTACGATTTGCAAACCATGTGAGTATAGACTACGGGTATTGGGGAAGGCTAGTGGTGCCTTGTCAGTTTGATGGATTGTTTTTTATTGACAACACAACAAGTGCAAAAAATAACTCCAGATAACTGCCCACAACAAAAAAAGAACGAATTACTTTACTAATAAAAAATCGCTTAGTTTTACAGAGGGAGTTTTGCAAAGCGTGTATATAAAAAAATGATTCTTTGATTAATCCCAGGTCAGCCATTGATTAGCAAAACATCTCTTCGTAGAACCGAACGCCATTTAGATGCTATTTCAATATATAAACCTCTGATTGTAATTAACGCTGTGTTCAATTGATTTGACTAGTTTTGGATTATTAATATTTTGTGCAACAGACACAATGGCTAAAATCATAGACTCCGATGAAAATTTTTTTCTTGATAATCTTTTTCATTTTTTCTATAAGCAGTTATGCTCAAACAATAGAGGAATTAGAGTCAAACATAGGTTCTTCTGTATTGTATGAAGATTGGAACACTTTAAAAGTTAAGGCGCTTGAACTTCTTGAAATGGATAAGTTCAATAAAACTGCAATTGATGGTTTACTCACATTGTATTATGAAGAAGACCTTTATGACTCCATCTCTTTTTTTTGGGTAACAATGATTGATAAAAATCCCGAAAACATAACTCCTTACCTACTCAGAGTAGAATTTTCTAATTATGAAGGACTAACAACAAGTGAAAAAATTACATATTTAAAACTTGCCTATTCTTTAGATAAAACTAATGAAGAAGTTAACTATTTACTAGGTCTCTTAAGCTATGATTATTTCATTGATTCAAATTCAATAGATCGAGCAACTATTTCTATTAAATTCCTGAGCAATCTTTGCCAAATGGAAGGTTGGTATAAAGGTTTCCTTAAAACACCGTTAATCCAACTTTCGAATTACTTAAACGACTCAATAAATCAAACGAAATATTCTCATTACCCAGACCGCAATTCGTATTTTCCGTTACTTCCATTTGCCAATTTAAAAGAAGACTGGGAAACGGATTATGGTTATAATGTTTTCTATGGTAATGATTTAGAATTACTCTCGCGATCCGGTATAGAGGATGCGCAATCTAGCCTCAAATGGTATTCCAAATATCTATCGACACTTAAAGAGCCTATAATTTATGATACAATTCCAAAAACAATTTACAGGTTTACATGGCTAAGGTCATTTAATCATCCAATTGTAATAAGAGTTGAAACAAACACAGACGTGTCTATCATTTATTGGAAAATGGGCAATGAAGAAAAAATTATTAAGAGTAAATCAAGAAAACTTAGTTCCGAAGAACTTGAAATAATCAAAGAAAATATCGAATCTTTAGATTTCTTCAATGTCCCTACAACAGCAGATGGTCTTATAGGAATTGATGGCGCACGATGGATTCTGGAAGTTTTAATAGATGGAGAATATCATGTTGTTGATAGGTGGTCTGGAGGAGCAATCAAGCCTCTTTGTCTAGAATTATTAAACCTCACAAAACTGAAAATTAAAAATGTTGATCTTTATTAAAAAATCTCTTCTCTTTTTAATTCTATTAGTTTCCTTTCTCTCTTGCGAAAAATCAAAATTTGAAAGGAGAATTGAAGGCACTTGGAAGGTTTCCTTGTTTAAGGTTAATGGAGTTGACTCCACTCAATATGTTACCTATAGTAATATCAAAGGATATAGATTCGAACCCAACGATAATGATTCGGATAATCCATTTCATAACCTGTATGAAGTAAAAATAAACGGCTCTGAAATGTTATTTGGGCATTGGGGTGAAAGAAGTAAGGATAAAATGTTTTTGGGTGTTGAATACAAAACAGACTCTACCGGCCCGTTTCACCGAAGCCATTACTATAAACCATTTGATATTGAGCTTATTAAGAAAAGAGAGATGAAATACTCTCTTCAAGATGGTAATCTTAAATATGAGGTTTTATTCGTGAAAGTTTAAAGAAACCACTCAAATAAACTAATCAAGAATAACTAAAGTGATGGCCCAAATTAAATATGACTTTTCGTCAAAATTATGGAGAGATAGTATAACAGGTAGAACCTTAAGCCCATAAATGGCTAATGAATCACCTTTCGGAATACTCCTTCTCGTTTAGTATATTAGCTATCTGATTTTCAAACACTTCTTCTTAATTTTAACCAAAACCTATACTTATGAAAAAAATACTCATTTTAGTGCTGATAGCTTTTTCGACCTTTAAGATTTCGGCCCAAGCCAAAATAGACTTTCAAGTTGGTGGAGCTAATTTTTTAGGCGCAGCCTTAAACGCTGAATTCGACATTCCGGTTAACAAGGAAAAAGAACATTATCTCATGCCTCGGTTTGGTATTGGTTTGCTAGGAACTTCTAATACTATTATGCATTTAGGACTCCATTATCGTATGAATAAGTTTGGCGTAGGATGTGAAGTTTCCAATTTTTCTATTAGTCCCTTTACGGCAGATGGATATATTAATGATTTTGTTGACGTACTTCTTTATCCAAATATAAACTACACCCTTATCCGTAGCAAAGATCCCAAATGGTATTACCGTTTTTCGGCTGGGGCTTATTTTGCTTATTCAAAATATACGAACTATGACCAGGAAACCTATTTGGAATGGGAAGGAGATATGATACCGGGCATAGGCATTACCGCAGGATATATGTTTTAAGTTGGCTTGTATCATAATTACCGTCAATTGAAATGAAAGGAATCATAATTATTTTAACTACTCTATTCACCTCAAACTTCTGCATAGGACAAGACAATGGTGAATCAGTTGTGGCAAATGTGGCATATTTTGAACAATCGGACACCTTAGGAATACTTAGCTGTAAAAAGTATGATAGCACAGAATATATCATCCAAAAGTACAACATGAACCAGAGGAAGAAAGCCTACAATAAAATTGATTCATTAAGCCAGAGCTTTCCTTGCTACGAATTCACCCTAAGCAGCGACTGTAAGTTTTACCTTGAAGATATTGCAGAAAGAGATACATGTGGTTATTACCATGAAAGTACTGGATATACTACATGTATAAACGCAAACCTCCTAATCCTGAAAAGGAGAAGATTCAAGATACTGGGTGACGGCAGCAAAACCATATATTGTCAAGAGGATCTCATGGAATAAAAAACTGGCTATAACTAACTCCTAAACTGCTTTGAAACGCAGTTTAGACGGACGTTTCCTAAAAAAAAGAAATTAGAAATTTAAGACTTCATGTGCTTCAAATAATTCCTGTAACCATTTTATTATGAGCACATAAATCATCAATACGTATAATGGACAATCACATAAACTACGTTGAATTTAAAGCACCCAACTTGGCTAAAGTTAAATCCTTTTACCAAACAGTGTTTAATTGGGAATTTACCGATTACGGCCCCACCTATGTGGCCTTCTCAAATAGTGGACTAGAAGGTGGTTTTGAAAAAACGGATGATGAGATTGTAAATGGTGTGTTGGTAGTACTGTATCATAGCAACCTCAAAACAGCAAAAGAAGCGGTGATGAAGGCGCAGGGAAAAATTTCAGAAGACATCTTTTCATTTCCGGGTGGACGTAGATTTCACTTTATAGACCCAGCCGGAAACGAGCTGGCGGTATGGTCGGATAAGTAACTCTTAAGACATTTTAACCACCGCTACACAAATTGTAAATTTGATTTTTTAATTATTCCCATTGCTATCCAAATACTATTATTTACCTCATGAAACAAGCATGGCTCCTCTTTACTTTAGTATCTATTATTGGCCAAGCACACGGCCAATCTATTAACTTTACTAAAAGCTACCCGCTGCTGCCAGCTGCCCAAATTGAAAACCCCTTTGAAGGGGTAGAAAATGGCGCTTCGGCCT
Source organism: uncultured Owenweeksia sp. (assembly GCA_937146805.1). GTDB lineage: Bacteria > Bacteroidota > Bacteroidia > Flavobacteriales > Schleiferiaceae > Owenweeksia. The sequence continues at coordinate 26,282 of CAKZRR010000052.1, forward strand.
TAGCTGATATTAATGGAGATACTTTGCCCGATCTGCTAATTATGGGTAGGAGCAATGATTTTACATACTTCTCTAAACTATATGTAAATAATGGATTGGGTAACTATACCTTACTTAGCAACCATACCACCACACCGCTTACTAATAGCGCCTTGGCTTTTGCAGATGTAGATAATGATGGAGACCAAGACCTTTTTTGCAGCGGTAAAGACAGCAACTCTCTTCGCAAAAGTGAGCTTTACCTAAACAATGGAAGCGGTATTTTTTCGCTTGCCGCCAACACCACTTTTCCAGCTGTAGATAATGGCTCTATAGCCTTTGCAGATGTGGATGGAGATAACGATCAAGATTTGATTCTAACAGGGCAAAACAACCTAAACCAATTTGAGTGTGCCTTATATAAAAATAACGGCTCGGGCTCATTTACCTTAGATGCCACCACCCCTTTTACGGGAGTACGTTACAGCTCTATAGCTTTTGCAGATGTAGATGCTGACACCGATATGGATGTGATGATTACTGGAGACATCGTTTCGGCAGGACAAAATATTTCGAACCTTTACTTAAACAACGGCACAGGCACCTTTACGCTACAGCCAAACTCCCCCTTTACCGCAGTTGAAGAAAGCGCCATCGCCTTTTTAGATTTTGATAATAATCAAACCTTAGACTTGCTCATTACCGGTGAAGATCTTGCTCAAAACGAACAAGCTAAACTTTACGCCAACAACGGTAGTGGTATTTTTAGTTTGATAGACTCTACCAGTTTTAACCCCGTGCGCAGAGGGCAAGTTGCCACAGCCGATATTAACAATGATGGTTTTGAGGATTTGTTTATTTCTGGAACCCCGTCTGTAGGCTACAATGCCGCACACCTGTACTTTAGCAATGGCGATAGCACCTTTACAGAGGCCTCCAATATACCCATGGATGGCGCACAGTTTGGTGATGCTCAGCTTATAGATATTGATGCTGATAGCGATGTAGATCTCTTTTTGGCAGGCGAAAAAGTGGGGAATATTTTTAATGCCAAAATGTACCTCAACGATAGCTCAGGAAACTTTTACCAAGCCGGAGGCCATGTTTTTAAGGGTGTTTACTCAGGCACCCTTACAGCCGGAGATGTAGATGGAGACCAAGACATAGATGTTTTTGCAACGGGCTTAGACGTTCACTTAAACCCCACCGCCACCCTCTACCTAAACAACGGTGCTGGTATTTTTAGCCCTTCGGCCGATACTATTTTTAAAGCTACCAGCACAGGCACTTCGGTATTTGCTGATGTAGATGGGGATAATGATTTGGACCTAATGCATACGGGAAGGAACTCGGCCGGCTTAGGCTTTGCCGAACTTTACCTAAACAACGGAACGGGCAGTTTTAGCCTAAGCACCAGTTCTACATTTCAAGGCGTACAAAGAAGCGCCTTGGCCTTTGCCGATATTGATGGAGATAATGATTTAGACCTGTTTATGTCTGGACGCAATTTAGTAAACCAACGCTTTACCAAACTATACACCAACAATGGTAGTGGCACCTTTAGCAATGTGGCCTCCGTGCCATTTCCCAATGTAGAAAATGGTTCGGTTGCCTTCGCAGATGTAGATGGAGACAACGACTTGGATCTTTTTATGACAGGCCAAAGTGGCTCAAATACTTATGTTGCAAATCTCTATTTAAACGATAGTTTGGGAAACTTTACACTGGTTACTGGTCAGCCCTTTACCGGTGTTAGGTATGGTGCTATGGCTTTCGCAGATGTAGATGGAGATACTGATATGGACATCGTATACACAGGCGAAACCAGTGCTCAAAATGAATGCACCATATACTTAAACAACGGCAGTGGCAACTATACCAAAGATCTCAACAACTCCTTAACCGGTTTACAGTTGGGTACCCTAAACGCCCGCGACTTAGAAGGTGATGGAGATATAGATTTGATAATTAGTGGGCTAAACAATAATGAAAAACGCCAATCATTAGTGTACAAAAACGACAGCGGTAATTTCACCTTACAGGCCTCCATTTTGCGGGGTGTTTATTTCAGTGCTTCGGTTATGGCTGGTTTTAGCGGTAGTCAAAATCAAGATTTACTAGTAACAGGATTAAACAACTCAGGACAAATGCTGGCCTATCTTTACAAAAACACTCCCTGCTACCCCGTTGTCATTACCGATAGTATTGTGGCTTGTAATACATACACTTGGATAGATGGCAACACTTACACCAGTAATGATACCAACGCCACATTTACCATTTCACATATAGGCACTTGCGATACTTTACTAAAACTAAACCTCGCTATTAAAACTGTAAATACCGCTGTAACTCGAGTTAAAAATAAATTTACAGCACAAGCCACAAACGCCACTTATCAGTGGATTGACTGCAGCAATAACAACATCCCAATTACCAGTGCTACTCAGGCTCTATTTGAACCCAATGTAAACGGAGGTTATGCTGTAGTAGTGAGTAAAAATGGTTGCACCGATACTTCTGCCTGCTTTTTGGTAAATGATATTCTATTAAACGAAGTTTCCATTCCCACTGATCCCACACTATTTCCAAACCCTACCAACGGAAGTGTAACTATTGAATTTGAACAAACGGCAACAGAGATAACCATTGATGTATATAACACACTAGGAGAAAAAATAATTAGAAAAGTAAATACGGGAAATAAGTACAGCCAAATCAATCTTCCCAAAGCAGCGGGGCTCTATTACATTAGCATTGCACACGATCATTATTATAAAACTTTTAAGGTTAGAAAGCTCTAATTTTAAATTGTACCATTTTTGGGAGAGCCTACCACACAACATCTGCAAAAAAAAGAACGAATTACTTTATCATTAAAAAATGGCTTAGTTTTATTGCGGGAGTATTACAAAGCGTATACACCAAAAAATGGCTCTTTGAAGGACAACATGGCAAGTAATACAGTGCCGAAAGCTTATAACAAGTGTTTAGAAAACCCTATCAACACGTTTGATGGTTTAAGTCAATAGTTTTGCTGCCCACTTGCTGGAAAACGAAACTGATAATAGATATACAACTACTTCTGGGACACTCGAGTACTAAGACTACCGAAATTTACAGAAGAGCAAGTAAAGGCCATGTCAACCTAATAAAGAGCACATTAGACGAAAAAATATATAGAGGATATAACCGAAATTCCCGTTATCCCCTAGTTGACAGCAATGTAAAATGAAACCACAAATTGAAACTTTCCTGAAAATACTTGCACTTGTCGCTTTGACGACAGGAATGACATCTTGTTTCTATTCGACAAAATATGTTGCTGAATATAAAATCAGAAACAACGCTAAAACTAACGAGACACGAAAAAAAATTGAAAATGTAATCATAAATCTATCTGAAGATTACGAGCTAATGACCGATAAAAAGTACTATGAGACTGATACGCTTGGATACTTTGGAAACCCCTACCACTACTTCAAATATTGGACTTCAAAGCAAGACACAGTTATAAGCTTAACATTGAACTATAATGGAGCATTTGGAAAACGAAAGCAACCACCTTATGAAAGCATGTTAAATCAACTAACTAACGACTTGAACGCTCAATTTAGGGTGCTTGATTTAGAAATAAGCGAGAAGTCAAATGGAAAGTTGAAGAGTAAAAAAAATAAAAAACACTAATACCAACAAAACCTAAGAAAACATGAGACGGAAAGTACATAAACTAGGCTTGATTCTTCCTAGTTAAAGTTCTCCTCGGTGAACAAAAATATTCTACGAAAGTCCCGCGCCTCTGCGTCAAACAAAACCTTACACCATTTAAATTACTCCTATCCGCCTTAAGAACCACAATCCAAAAAAAGAACTCCTTCTACCACCAAAATGACCAAACAAGAAAAAGTAGACTATGTAATAGAGCAATTGGAACTATTCTTTCCAGAAGTGCCTATTCCGTTAAACCATAGCAGCACGTACACCCTACTTATTGCGGTATTACTTTCGGCACAATGTACCGATGCGCGGGTTAATAAAATAACGCCTTTGCTTTTTGCGAAAGCAGATACCCCTGAGGAAATGGTAAAACTTAGCGTAGAGCAAATTGCTGAGATTATCCGCCCTTGTGGCTTAACCCCCATGAAATCAAAAGGTATTAGAGGTTTGTCCGAAATTTTGATTGAAAAATACGAAGGACAGGTACCCGCTAGTTTTGAGGCGTTGGAAAGCCTACCAGCCGTTGGCCATAAAACAGCTTCGGTGGTTATGAGCCAAGCCTTTAATGTACCTGCCTTTCCGGTAGATACACACATTCATAGATTAATGTTTAGATGGGGTTTAAGTAACGGTAAATCGGTGGTGCAAACTGAGAGAGATGCCAAGCGCATTTTTCCTGAAAACCTTTGGAACAAACTGCACCTTCAAATAATATATTATGCCCGTGCTTACTCGCCCGCCCGCGGTTGGGATTTGGAAAAGGATGTTATTTCTCAAAAAATTGGGCGAAAGAGTGAAATAGCCAAATTAAAAATCAAGCCCTAAGCTTACACTAAACTCATTGGGCAGCACAATACCATCTTCTACTGGCCAGGCCCAATCCATACGGATGTAATAGCCAAACAATCTAAAGTGAGCTCCCACTCCATAGCTCACTACAATAGGATCCTTTTTACTATCCAGCACCACTTTGGCATTACTGTTTCCAGGACCAAAAGGAATGGTTCGGGTATTGATGGCATTTTCTTTATCGTAAGGACTTGGGCCGTTCCAAGCGGTACCCGCATCCACAAAACCTACGGCCATTAAATTGCGTATAAAATCATTTCGAATGGGCTTATTCAACAGGTAACTAAAAACAGGAACACGCAATTCGCTGTTAAAAACGGCAAAGCTATTTCCGTTACGCACATTTTGGTAAAAGCCGCGCATATTGGTCGCCAGCGTTTGAAATATATAATTGTTATCCGCCATGGGCGTGGTAGGGTCTAAGGTAGGCGAAAAGTCATTATCAACCCCGCCCATTATGTAAATCAGTTTTTCGGCTCCCCAAGAGGTTCCGGCTGCCAATCTATTGGCCCAAATAATATTACGGTGTACCCTTGTATAATTTCTAGCATCAAAACCCGCGGTATATAAGCCTGTTTCACTTTTATAGAGATTGCGATAATACTCCCCAAAAACCTTATAGCGTAAACCTACATTTTGATTAAGACCTAACTTTCGAGTATTATCATATACAAACGAACCACGCGCCACTAGGTAATCTTTAAAGCTGTTGGGTTCCTCTAAACTGTTGGTCCCTCTACTCAATTGCACAAATTGATCTATACGATAACCCACACTTCCTCTAAGCGAGGCTACTGGGTTAAATGGGTAAGATCCTTTTACATTAAAATCGTTGGTGATAACCCGTCTGTAATTCTCATTACTAAATATCTCTACCTTACTTCGCCTCGAAAATATATAGTGCTTATCTAACCTTTCTTTTAAATTACTAACCGCTAAAATAAACTCCGAATTAGGCACTAAAGAGGTTCCTTCTAATGGTTGAAAACCCGAACGAAAACCAGCTGTAACACGGTAATCATGCATTAGGTCCATAACGCCCAGCTTTAAATTCATATTAAAACCCGAGTTCAATAAATCAGAACTTACAAAACCGGTGTACGACTGGTATTGGTTGTTGTCAAAAACGTTATCAAAACCCACTGTAAAATCATCTCTGTAAAAGGAAATTATCGCATTTCGCTTAGGTGGAATTTCGAGCTCTTCCTCCTCTTCATTGGCCACCTCAACGGTTCTTTTTGGCAAAATATCTTGTAATTCCGGATCCGATTTGGGCGCTTTTTTTGGCTTGCCTTCAAACTGGTAATCGTAAATATCTATTTCAAAATCGTTGGGATTGCTTCCTGGGTAATACAACGTTTGATTACTGGTATGGCTATTTTTATTAGCCGTATCGCCTGGCTCCTTCCCGACTAAATTAGGAATACTAGGCACATCTACTCGCTCCAAATCGGCCACATCCCGATAAGGGTGAACAAACAAATTATGGCGGCCTTTGTAGAACACCAAATCCAATACCTGTTTACTAGCGGCATTGTACTCACTCTTAATTAAATCGCGGTTAAACTCGTCCAGTTTATACTCCGAAAAATTGTATTCGTAATGCGTGGCGGTATCTACAAAAGCAATACTGCTATCTATCTTAATCAGCCTTCTGCTTTTTAAAAAGTTGTAATTACCTGTAAAAGCAACATAACCATTTCCATAGCCGCTTGGGTTATTTTCGTTTACCAGCGGAGTATTAGTTAGTTGCCAAATGTATGTGGTGTCTTCAAATGCACGGCTGGGCATCACAAATAGGTCTAAGTCCTTTTCGGGAAACTTGGTAATTTTAGATTTTGGCGCCAAAACCGCATTAGGCCTGTTAGAAGCAAAGGCAATACGTGTGTCGTTTTCTATCCAAGTGGGATTTAGGTCTGCATAAGTATCGTTGGTAAGCTGCTCTATTTTAGTATTGAGAACGGTGTAAATAAAAATATCAGACTGCCCCTTTTTGATGCCAGAAACCGCCAAACGCTTACCATCTCTGGAGTATTCAAAAGACAGCACTTTATCAAAACGGTAAAAAGTTTTCTCTTGCCATTTCTTCTCATCCGTACGGTAAAAATTAAGGTAGCTATCTCCTTTTTTCTCTGTAAACATGGCCAGTATTTCCCCATTAGGGTGCCATGCCATTACGGGGTAACTCTTATCCGAGTTTTGAGCAATTCTATATCCATCCGTTAAAATGGTTCTGGTTTTTCCTTTTTCAAAATCGTGTAAAAACACTTGGTAGCGCGAAAACCGTTGACATACATAAGCCAAATACTTACCATTTCTACTTCGCGCCATTTGTGTAATCTCATAACCTTTAGGTGCTTTTACCAAGGGTTTACCCTCTAGCTCCTTAACGGGGATGTAACTCTCGTACTTCTCTTTTAAATAAGCATTCCAATCTTGTACTACTGAGTTTAAGTCTTTTCCTAAAATATATAAAAAGCCGCTTTCAATATTTCTATTTACAATAGACAAGTACACTACATTTTTAAGCACTTTTCTACCGTACACCTCCACCAAATAATTCCAAATACTGTGACCCGCCCTACGCGCATCATCTCCCATAAAGGAATTCATTTTTTTGAGCTTTCCCTTAAAATAGGTGTCTCTAGTCCATGTATCAATTTCTTCGTTTCTCGGAAAAGAAACATAGGATATAAGTCCTTCGGTGTACCACTCGGGGAGGTTGAGTAAAGCCGAATTACGAATAGACTGTGTAAAGCTGCCGTACACCATTTTGCTAAGTACAATTTCGGCCATAGCCGCGCGCAGTTCTCGTTCTAAGTCAACGTAATTTCCATTAAAATGTAAAAACAATCTACGTCCGCTAAGCCTGGTTATACCGGTAGCATTGTAATCATCTTCGCTATTACCGTTAACATTGCTCTGCTTTAAATCGGTTAAATTATTAAACACCAAAATCTGAATACGTTCATCCACTGGTTCGTCCAGCAGGTTTTCCATATTCACCAATTGCTTTTCGGCCATACGAGCTACCTGAGCCGCCAAGGCATCGTTGCCCTTATAAAAATGCACATCGTATCTATCAAAACGGTGATACACCCAGTCAAACTCTGTAAACTGCACTCGGTTTTTGCCATACGTTTGACGTGTGCCATAAAAAAACTGGCCGTTTATAGGAACACTTAAGCCTATAAACAACAACACTAAAAAACCTTTTAGCGCCTGCGAAGTTTTAGAAATTAGGTATGTGCGAATTGCTTTTAAAATGATCTTTATTTTTGAGAAAATGGGCGAAACGAATATAACGCAATAGTTACATACTTAGCTTTCGCAATTGTTAGATTTCATAATTAAAAAACGTTGCCGCTATTAGCCAAGTAATTCCAGCATTTTTTCTTCTACTGCCACGCTATCCCAAATAGTTTCAATTTGCGGCATAGCCATTACCTGCTCCATAATATCGTCCTGTCGTGCTCCTTCTTTTAGTGCATCGCTGTAGCGGAGATGGCTAAACGTTACCATGCTGTAAAGTGGTATCCACTTTTGTGGATGTTTTTTAGCAAAGTTATTTTCAATCTTTTTACGAAGTAAAAAATCAGCATTTCCTGTAAGATCCCGCATCTCTACAAAGTTACGCATGGCTAAATCGGCAATAGCATCAGCATCTGGTTTACGCTTGGTTTCAAAGGCTTTTAACAGTTGCTCCCAATCATCATCACTATGCGCATCCATCATTTCACTCAACACAGTACAATCCTCAAAACCGCTATTCATACCTTGTCCGTAAAACGGCACAATGGCGTGAGAAGCATCGCCTAGTAAGGCCACCTTACCATTTTTACTCCACGGAAAACAACGAATTATTACCAACGAAGAAATAGGGTTCTCTTCCCACTCCGCATCAAAATGAGGCATTAAGTCCAAGGCATCGCTAAAATGAGTTTCAAAAAACTGGCGCGCTTTTGTAAGTGTGTTTAAATGTTCAAAGGCATGTTTTCCTTCAAAAGCTAAAAACAATGTGCAGGTAAAAGTGCCATCTGGGTTTGGTAAGGCAATCAACATAAAATTACCACGTGGCCAAATATGCAGGGCCTCGCGTTCCAATTTATGACTACCATCCGCATTAGCGGGAATGCTTAATTCTTTGTAGCCGTGATCAATATATTGTTGCGAATAATTAAAACGATCGCTCTTTTGAAAACTACTTCTAACGGCACTAAAAGCGCCATCGGTACCAAATATTAAATCGGCTTTAACCTGTGTTTTCTCATCGGTATCATACGATCGAAAATGCGCATTATTAAGCTTAAAATCAATGCCTTCACATTTTTGGTTAAAATGTAAATTCACATCTTCCAACTTCTCGGCTTCGGTCATTAGCAGCTCATTTAAACCACCTCTTGAAACCGAGTAAATAGCCTCCCCTTCTTTACCATAAGGTTGATGACTCAACTCGCCATTAGCGGCATGCATAACCCTTCTATACATAGGTATGGCTACTTTTCGTACCTCATCACCAATCCCAACTCCTTCCAAAGCTTTCCAACCTCTATTGCTCAAAGCTAGATTTATACTGCGGCCGCCATCAATAAGAGTTTTTCGCATATCGGGTCTGCGTTCGTACACATTTACAGTATGGCCGCGCTTACCCATATATAAAGCCCAAAGCGAACCAACCAGCCCAGCTCCTGCTATTACTACCTTTTTACTTTCCATGTTTATTTTATCTCATTTAAACTTTGAATCATCAGCTCTCCGAAACGGAAAATATCTTCAAAATTATTGTACATCGGCACAGGCGCAATTCGTATAACATCTGGCTCACGCCAATCGGCCATCACGCCATTTTTAGAAAGATAATCGAAAACTTTTCTGCCCACTTTAGGCACTACTACCGAAATTTGTGAACCTCTTTGAACGGGATTAGTAGGCGTTAGTGATTTAACGGGCACGCCTGTAGCTGCCTTTACTTCAGCTAAAACAAAATCTAAATAAGCCGTTAAACGTTCCGATTTGGCTCTAAGCGCTTCCATACCCGCTTTGTCAAAAAGCTCTAAACTAGCCAACAGCGGCACCATAGCAAAAACGGGTGCATTGCTCAATTGCCAAGCCTCTGCCGTTGGTATCGGCACAAAATCCTCAGGCATTACAAAGCGCGTTCTTTTATCATGACCCCACCAACCTTCAAAACGCGGTATTTCTGGTTTATCATGATGCTTTTCGTGTACAAACACACCACTAACACCGCCAGGACCACTGTTTAAATATTTATATCCGCACCAAGCGGCAAAATCCACATCCCAATCGTGCAGTTTTAAGATTACATTACCCGCAGCATGGGCTAAATCCCAACCTACCATAGCGCCAATTTCTTTTCCCTTTCGGGTGATGGCTTCGAGGTTAAAAAGCTGTCCGGTATAATAGTTAACACCTCCTAACATTACCAAGGCTATCTCATCGGCATGGGTATCCAGCACCTCCAAAACCTGATCCTCGCTAATCAACTCTGTTATAGGATCGGGTTCTATTTCAATAAGGTTACTGGCATCCAAACCATGAAACCGCAACTGACTGCGCAAAGCATATTGATCAGAAGGAAAGGCTTTACCCTCACACACTATTTTTACCCGTTTGCCCGCTGGCCTGTAAAAACTAGCCATCATTAAATGAAGATTGGTAGTTAAACCATTCATGGCCACCACCTCCGTTTTTTTAGCGCCTACAATTTTGGCCAGGCTATCAGTAAAAAACTCATGGTAATGCAACCATGGCCTGCGGCTTTCCACATGTCCTTCTACACCAAAGGTGCCCCAGTCATCAAATTCTTCGTTAGCATATTGTCTTGCTTTTTTTGCCTGTAACCCAAGTGAGTTACCTGTAAAATACACGCAATTAGTTCCTTTAAACTGTGGAAAAACAAACTCTTTTCTAAACTCCTTTAAAGGATCTGACTCATCTGCCTTTAAGGCAAATTCTTTGGTAAATTGATACTCCATATTTGTACTAAAAATTGCTGGAGGGCGAAGTTAAGGATTGAAACGACCTATAAAAGTAAGAAAGCGGAAAAGCCTCTTATTTAAATCCATTGAAAAATAATATACAAACCCGCTCCATAAATCGGGATGCCTTCAATCCAAAAAGAGAAATAGGTTTCGTGTTTAGCTAGGTGCACTTGCCTAATAAGCCAATAGCCTATTTCTACAGCCATAAAAAGAGCCAGTGCCTGCGGTAAGTTGCCCTCAAAAATAAAATAGCGAAGAACAATCCAAATTTGATACATCAATAAAAAAAACAAAGCCAGTTGCTTGGCTTTATAAGTACCTAAAACTTGTGGAATAGTACGCATCTCGCTGTCATCATAGGCTAAGTCACGCATATCAAAAGGTATCACCAAAGCCAAAATAAAAAAACTTCGCATTACAAATTCAATCCAATGTGCCCAAGTTATTCTATCAAACAATACAACAGGAACCAACGTGCTAACGTAGCTCCAGCACACCGCAATTAAAAACATTTTCAATCCTGGAAAAGTGCGTAGAGAAGTAAAACCATGAAAGGCCTTTTTAAAACTTAAAGGATAAATTAACGAGACTAATGCAGGAACGGCAAAAACTACCGGTAAGCGCCAATCCCAAATTTGTAGTAAAAAATAAAAAGCCGCAGCACCAAAAAACAAGGTGAAAAACCACACGGCATTTCGATGACGAACAATCCAAGCTTTAAAGCTAAAATCGTTTCGCAAATCGTACTTGCGTGCCTGCACCAAGCGCATATAATTGTACAAAAAGGTAGTAGTGCAAGCAACAAAGCCATAAAAATACAAAGCATTGGCGTGATGCACTCCAATAGTAAGGTAACACAACGAAGCCACCGCAACACCCACCCACATGTTGCTGTAAACCAAAATCTTAATAACGGATGATAAACCTTTCAAAAGATGAAAATGAAATTAAAAAATTGCTAGTGCCTTGACAAAATTTTAAGCCGTGTAATATGTACTTTTGCCGTTCAAAAATCTAAAAATAAAGCATAGCTATGACAACGGATTCATTTGCTTATAGACATATTGGCCCACGTGCTGCCGACCATTCAAAAATGTTGGAGGCCGTTGGCGCCCAATCTATGGAACAATTAATTGCCGAAACCATTCCTGCGGACATCCGCATGGAAGGAGATTTAAAATTGAGTCCGGCAATGAGTGAGCACGAATTTTTAGGCCATATTAGAAACATAGCGCGTAAAAACAAGGTATTTAAAAGTTACATAGGGCTAGGTTACCACCCTACTATTTTGCCTGGTGTGGTGCAACGAAACATATTAGAAAACCCAGGTTGGTACACGGCCTACACGCCTTACCAAGCCGAAATTGCACAAGGTAGATTAGAAGCCTTGCTGAACTATCAAACAATGGTTACCGACCTTTGTGGGTTGCCTATTGCCAATGCCAGTTTACTTGACGAGGCTACCGCTGCCGCTGAAGCTATGGCCATGTTTTTTGCCTCACGCCCGCGCGCTAAGAAGAAAGCGAATGCTTCCAAGTTTTTTGTTTCAATGCACTGCTTACCACAAAACATTGAGCTGCTGCGCACCCGAGCCGAGCCATTAGGAATAGAACTTACGGTTGGCGATCACCGCGAATTTACTTTTAGCGAGGAATACTTTGGCGCCTTATTGCAGTACCCTGCAGCCGAAGGTGAAGTTTTTGACTACACACAATTTGTGGCAAACGCCAAAGAACATGAAGTACAAATTGCCGTGGCCGCTGATATTTTAAGCCTTGTTTTATTAAGTCCTCCGGGCGAATGGGGAGCCGATGCTGTAGTTGGCACCACTCAAAGAATGGGAATACCTTTAGGGTTTGGCGGACCCCATGCTGCTTTCTTTGCTACCAAAGAAGAATACAAGAGAGCCATACCAGGACGTATTATTGGTTTAACCAAAGATATTGACGGTAACCCTGCTATGCGAATGGCTTTGCAAACGCGTGAGCAACACATTAAACGCGAAAAGGCAACTTCAAATATTTGTACCGCACAGGTTTTACTAGCGGTAATGGCTGGCATGTATGCTGTTTACCATGGCCCAAATGGCTTGTTAAACATCTCCGCAAAAATTCATCATTCGGCTGTAACTCTTGCCAGTACATTAAAAAAATTAGGCTTTGATCAATTAAACGAGTTCTTCTTTGATACGCTAAAAATTGAAACAGGAGACGTTAATACCGAACTGATAAAATCCATCGCACTGGAGCGTGAGCTGAATTTTAATTACATCAGCAATCACGAAATTGGAATTAGTCTTAACGAAACCACTACTGTGGGAGACGTTAATGAAATTGTAAGTGCATTTGCCAAAGCCAAAGAGCTAAGCACCGAAAAAGTGGAAAAATTGCTAGAGGTAAAAGCCTTTCCAGAAAATTTAAAAAGGAGCAGCCGCTTTTTGCAGCAAGACATTTTTAATCGCTACCACAGCGAAACTGAAATGATGCGTTACATGAAAAAGCTAGAACGCAAGGATCTTTCACTAAATCATTCTATGATTCCGTTGGGAAGTTGCACCATGAAATTAAATGCCGCTACCGAGATGATTCCTTTAAGCTGGCCTCTTTTTGCCAATATTCATCCTTTTGCGCCAAGCGATCAAACGGGAGGATACACAGAAATGATTGCCGACCTAGAAAGAGATTTAAGTGAAATTACGGGATTTCATGCAGTATCGTTGCAACCTAACTCAGGTGCGCAAGGTGAGTACGCTGGTTTATTAACTATTAGAGCCTATCACCAATCTAGAGGAGAAGGGCATCGAAACATTACGCTTATACCGAGTTCGGCACACGGGACTAATCCCGCTAGCGCTATTATGGCTGGGATGAAAGTGGTAGTGGTAAAGTGCGATGAAAAAGGAAACATTGATGTATCCGACTTAAAAGCCAAGGCAGAATTGCATCAAGAGAATCTTTCTGCCCTAATGCTCACTTACCCAAGCACCCACGGGGTGTTTGAAGAATCGGTAAAAGAAATTACAAGTGTAATTCACCAGCATGGCGGCCAAATATATATGGATGGTGCCAATATGAATGCCCAGGTGGGACTAACCAGCCCAGGTAACATTGGCGCTGATGTTTGCCATCTTAATTTGCATAAAACGTTTGCCATACCGCACGGTGGTGGCGGGCCAGGAATGGGGCCTATTGGTGTGGCTAAGCATTTAGCTCCTTTTTTACCAGGACACCCGCTAGTATCAACGGGAGGATCAAGTGCCATTAGTCCAGTATCAGCCGCTCCGTTTGGTAGTGGCCTTATCCTTATTATTAGTTATGGTTATGTAAAAATGCTAGGAGCCAAGGGACTTCGTCAGTCTACCGAGTTTGCCATTTTAAACGCCAATTATATTAAGAGCCAATTAGAATCTAGATTTGAGATTCTGTACACCAATAAAAACAACCGTGTAGCCCATGAAATGATTGTAGACTGCCGTATGTTTAAAAAGGAAAGTGGAATCGAAGTAGTGGATATTGCCAAGAGATTGATGGATTACGGGTATCATGCCCCAACGGTTTCGTTTCCGGTAGCCGGTACTATTATGATTGAGCCTACCGAAAGCGAAAGCACGGATGAACTAGACCGATTTTGTGAAGCGTTGCTTAGCATTCGTAGCGAGATTGACGGCATTGCCAATGGAGATTTTGACCATGAAAACAACCCGCTTAAAAATGCACCCCATACAATGGGTATGTTAACGGCTGATGAATGGACATTACCTTATAACAGACAAACAGCGGCATTTCCACTTGATTATGTTCACGAGAACAAATTTTGGCCCAGCTCACGTAGAGCAGATGATGCCCATGGAGATCGCAACTTAATTTGTACTTGCGAACCGATGGAATCCTATTCATAGGAGTTGAAACCTATTTTTTTTATGAGAGCGATTGCACAGATGCAGTCGCTCTTTTTTAGTTAGAGCATAGTCAGAAATAAATACCTCTATCCTTTAAAAAAGCAATTACTATGCGTGAATAGTAAATACAACACTATAAAACACCCTGATAATCAACTAGTAGCAATAAAAATTTTGTGATTCATTCCAGTTATGTTAAATTTGACCCTCTTAATTTTAAGAGAAATTTAACGTTTAATACAAATTATGAAAAAAGTTCTACTAGCCCTATCAGTAGTTGTTGGATTTGGAGCCATGGCGCAAAATGCCGCTTCAGACAATCTACACCCAATTTCAGCCAAAGATTTGGCCAAATTGCAAAACGCACAAGCCCAAAAGCAGGTGCAAAACGTAAAAGCTAAAGCTGCCGGAGGCCCAGTTAGCCAGCGTGTAAGTCATACCGACATTGCCGTAGATCAGTTTGGCACCTCTCTTCAAACTTACATCTCTCCAATTTTTCAGGACAGTACAGTAATGGAAGATTTTGGAACTCCTGCCAATGTTGATGGCTTTGGTTTCGGTGCTACTTTTGATATTCGCACCCCGGTATTTAGCTTATTAGGTCAAGATTATTTTGCAGATGTGGACACTTATATGGTGGACACCATTTACACAGCAGGATTTTATGAGTATGTAAACTCAAGTACAGCTGGTGATAGTTTAATCGTAGACATTGTATGGGGAGACCCTACAGCTTCTATGTTTAATGATGCCTATGCTTTTCCTGCAGGAACGTGGACCAACCAACCAACGCAAGCTCCTTTATTAGCATTGGAGTGGAACGCAAGTGCTAACCACGGTTTTGCTGGTAGTGTTGCTTGGGGAAATAAAATCACCCTAAAAAAGGCATTAGTTGCTAATGACACTAATACAACTTACCATAAATTTTGGCCATCAACACCTATTACTGTTGGCCCAGGAGAAGTGATTGGAATGCTGTTACGCTACAAATCTGGTGAGTCTTATTCTCCAGGTGCAATTTACTTTGCTGGTTCAGGAGGTACAACTACCCCAACTATGAACAGTTTTAGGGTTGCTATTTCGGGTCCTGCCAACCAATCTGATGACAACAACTACTTTATGGAAGAATTTTCATTAGGTACTAAGTCTTTTGGAATGAGCGGCCCACAATTAAGCGAACGTTACGATACGCAATTTCCTATTTCTCACACACCACAAGGAACACAAGGTGCTCTTTTTGATGTTTGGGTACATGGAAACTCAACCGTTGGTTTGAATGAAAACAATGTAAATAGCAACGTTAACATTTACCCTAACCCAACTAACGGCAATATAAATTTAGCTATTACTCAAGGTGGTAATTACCAAATTGAAGTAGTTAACATGGTTGGTCAAGTAGTATCTACGGAGACTGTTTCTGTTAACGCTAGCGAAACATTGAATAGAGATTTCTCTAATCTTAACAAAGGAATTTATCTTGTTAATGTTTCAACAGACAACGTTTCAAACACCATTAAGCTTACTATTCAGTAGGACTTAAAATTTTGAATAAATTAAAATCCCATTAAGGCCATGCCTTGGTGGGATTTTTTTTTTGTTTAAACCAATTATATCTAACTTTGCAGATAATTAATATGAAGAGTTTTAATTGAATGCTTGGCATTTAAGTGAAACTTAATTCTAAAATAACGTAACACAAAAACACATTATGAAAAAAGTTTTACTAGCCCTTTCAGTATTAGTAGGGTTTGGAGCTGCTGCTCAAAATCAATCATCAAATGACAGCAGAATTCCCGCCTCAGCTAAAATTACTGCTAAGCTACAAGCAGAGCAGGCAAAAAAACAAGCACTAAACCTAAAAGCTAAAGCAGCTGGTGGTATTATTAGCCAACGCATGAGCCACACAGATGTAGCTGTAGATCAGTTTGGAACGTTGCTTTCCAACTATATCGCTCCTATTTTTCAAGATAGTACGGTAAGCCAAGATTTTGGAACACCAGCCCCTATTAGCCGTTATGCTTATGGTGCTACCTTTGATCTTACATCTCCTGTCTTCTCTTTGATTGGTCAAGATTTGTTTGATGCGGGCGATACCTATTATATCGACACGGTTTATGTTGGGGGTATTTACGACATGGTAAACCCTACTTCGGCCAACGACAGTTTAATCGTAGATGTTGTTTTTGGAGACCCTGCCGGAGCCAACTTCGTTGATAACTGGGGTTTCCCAGCTAACACTTGGACAAACCAACCTACTAGAGCTAACTTTTTAGCGATGGACTGGACAGGTAATCCTGCTCAAGGTTTTCAAGGAAACGTAAATGCCGGAAACAGCATTACAGTGAAAAAGGGGTTAGTTGCCAATGACACCAACAATGTATATCACAAATTTGCTATGCCGGCTGCTGTTAAAATCAACCCAGGTCAGGCTTTTGGTTTCTTGGTGCGTTACAAATCAGGTGAAACCTTCTTGCCAGGAGCCATTTACTTTTCAGGCTCTGGTGGTACAACTACAGCTACCATGAACAGTTTTAGAGTTTTAACTTCAGGTTCTGCTTCATCAAGTGATGATAATGCTTACTTTTTTGAAGAGTTTTCTCTAGGTACACCTTCAAATGGTTTTTCAGGCCCGCAACTATCAACTTCTCGTTACGATATTACTAGACCTACATCTCACTCTCCACAAGGAGGATCAGGCGCATACTTTGATGTATGGGCACACGGTAACTCTACTTTTGAATTGAATGAGAATACCAACAACAATGTGAAAATTTACCCTAACCCAACTACGGGTAGCGTAAATTTAGCTTTGGCTCAGGGTGGTAACTACCAAATTGAGGTAGTAAACATGATTGGCCAAGTGGTATACAGTGAAACTGTTTCTATCAATGGTAACGAAACATTAAACAGAGATTTCTCAGAACTTAACAAAGGTATTTACCTTGTTAATGTATCTAGCGACAATTTCTCAAATACTACTAAGCTTACTATCCAGTAAGACTTTAGACTGTACCAAAAAAAAGGGGTTGTAGCAATGCTACAACCCCTTTTTTTTATTTTCAATACTATTATCTAGAGCTTCTTAGCTGAAACAAACATTCACATCAAAGCTATCTAAAGTTTAGCTTTAATCTTTCTGAACAAAGCCGAAGAAAAAACAAAATCATTGATAGCCTCATTGCTACTCGTTAAAATATCCTCGCTACTCCCTTCCCATGCCTTTCTACCTTCTTTAATAAAGATGATTTGATCTCCAATCTCCATTACCGAGTTCATATCATGGGTATTTATCACGGTGGTCATATTATATTCTTCGGTAATTTCTTGAATCAGTCTATCAATTACAATAGCCGTTTTAGGGTCTAAGCCCGAATTAGGTTCATCGCAAAAAAGATACTTCGGATTTAACACCATAGCTCTAGCAATAGCTACCCTTTTTTGCATTCCACCACTCAATTCAGCCGGAAACTTTTTATTTACACCATCTAAGTTAACCCGCTTAAGACAAAAATTAGCTCTATCCAACATTTCATCCTTAGGCATCTTTCCAAACATTCCTAGAGCAAAGGTTACATTATCCTCAATACTTATTGAATCAAACAAAGCATTGCCCTGAAATACCATCCCCATTTCGGTACGAAGCTCTTTTTTGGCATCATCATCCATTTCTGCCAGCTTACGACCATCGTATTCAATTTCGCCTTTATCTACCTCATGTAAACCCACTAAACTCTTTAAAAACACAGTTTTACCAGAGCCCGATTGCCCAATCACTAAATTAGTTTTGCCTTGTAAAAATGTTGCTGAGATACCTTTTAAAACCGATTGATCTCCAAAGCTTTTATGAATTTCTCTAACCTCAATCATTAACTCAAAATAATTTGGGTTAAAATATAATTAGCTACAATTATAGCCACACTACTAGTTACTACCGCTTTAGTTGCATTAATGCCTACTTGTACCGCTCCTCCTTTTACATAGAATCCAAAATAGGCCGAAATGGTGGCAATAATAAAAGCAAAAACCATGGTTTTAATAAGGGCGTAAGCCACATAAAACGAGTTAAACTCCAGTTGTAAACCTTGGATAAAATCTGCAGGAGCAACAACGCCAATATAATCTGCGGCTAAATAGCCGCCCACAATACCTAAAAACATGCTAATAATTATGAGAATAGGGTTAAACAAAACCAAGGCAATGGTTTTTGGTAATATTAAATAGCTAGCTGGATTAACTCCCATCACCTCTAACGCCTCAATTTGTTCCGAAACCCTCATACTTCCTAAGGTAGAAGCGATATTAGACCCTACCTTACCGGCCAATATTAAACTTATCATGGTGGGAGAAAACTCTAGAATAATGGACTCGCGTGTAGCCAGTGCCACATAATAGTCGGGAATTAGAGGATCATCCAAGTTGTAAGCCGTTTGTATAGTTACAATGGCACCTACAAAAAGAGATATCACCGCAACAATCCAAACACTGTTTAAACCGAGATAATCCAAATCGCGCATAAAGGCCTTCCAGTACTCTTTAGAGCTTTCGGGCTTCTTAAATGTTTTACCCAAAAGGATAAAATAACTACCCACAGAATGGATGGCTTCCTTTACAATCATTTCGCTAAAATAAAAGTAATTTTGGAGCTCAGGCTTTTTAAAATTTGATTTTAAAAAATGATTAAAAACAACTGGAAAATCTTTGCTCTTAGTTTAGCCACCGTGCTACTATTAACTGGCTGTGGTAGCTTTGAAAAATGCAATTGCCCGGGCAAATCATCATTGCAGTTATTTTGAGCAATCACACCTCTGTTCTTCTAAATTATATTCCCGAAAGCAGCCTGCCGCTGGTAACCAGCTTGCTGCAAAGCGAACCCGTTACAATAACCATTACCAAGCCTCGCAAAACCAAATTTGGCGATTACCGTTTCCCAACCAATGGCTCAAAGCATAAAATTAGCATTAATTGTAATTTAAATAAATATGCTTTTTTGATTACGCTAATCCATGAAATGGCACACCTTAAAGCCTTTAAAAATTACGGGCGCAACATAAAACCGCACGGCAACGAGTGGCAACAATGCTTTATCAATTTGGCAGAGCCCTTTTTAAACAAAGCTATTTTTCCAGAAGATTTAAAATCCGTTTTTATAAAAACCCTTAACAAAGGCGTAGCTAGCAGCTGTACCGATTTAGACTTGTTTAGAGCGTTAAAAGAATACGACTTACAAACCTCACAACTATGCACGGTAGAAAGCTTGGAAGAGCTGGCCTATTTTGCCATTGGAAAAAATAAAATATTTAAAAAGGGGCCTAAGTCGAGAAAACGATACCGCTGCTTAAATTTGCAAAACGGCAAGGAGTACATGGTACACCCCCTGGCCGAAGTACAAGAAATACAACAACCCAAATTATTTAATCAACTTGACTAATCCATTATACTTCTCCTCGGCATTTAAACTTGGTATTTTAGGTGGTGGCCAATTAGGTAAAATGCTGCTCTCGGACACAAGGCGTTACGACATCACAACCAAAGTGATGGATCCATCTGGGAGTGCTCCATGCCGGATTGGAAGCAATGAATTTGTACAAGGTTCGCTAAACGATTACCAAACTGTGCTTGATTTTGGTACCGATTGTGACGTGCTTACCATCGAAATTGAAAATGTAAATACCGATGCCCTGCATGAACTGCAAAACCAAGGAGTAAAAGTTTTTCCAAAACCAGAAACCTTGGAGCTTATTAAAAATAAAGTGCTTCAAAAAAACTTCTATCAGAAAAAAAACATCCCTACTGCACCCTTTTTTAGCTTTACCAAAAAAGCCCAAATGGAACAAGAGCTTGCAAAAAGCAAACTATCTTTTCCTTTTGTATGGAAAGCTGCTACCGGTGGCTACGATGGCAAAGGGGTGAGTATTGTTAAAACAGAAAATGACCTTTCTGCGCTACCGGATTGCGAAGGCCTTATTGAAGAACTTATACCATTTGAAAAGGAGTTGGCCGTAGTTTGTGCACGATCAGAAAAAGGCGAAATTACCAGTTATCCCATGGTAGAAATGGATTTTCATCCTACCGCTAATTTGGTGGAATATGTTTTTAGCCCTTCACTTCTAGATCAAAACATTCAGACGAAAGCCAAAAAAATTGCCGAAGATATTTGCCAACAGCTTAACCATGTGGGCTTATTGGCTGTAGAGATGTTTTACACTGCAACGGGTGATGTTTTAATTAATGAAATTGCCCCAAGAGTGCATAACAGTGGGCATTTAAGTATTGAGGGCAACAATTGTTCGCAATTTGATATGCACCTACGTGCGATATTAAATCTGCCATTAGGCAACACCGATATTGTATTGCCTTCTGTAATGATTAACCTTACGGGCGAAGAAGGCTTTGAAGGGCCTGTGCGCTACGAAGGTGTAGAAAAAATAATGGCATTGTCTGGCGTGCACATTCACTTATACGGAAAAGCAGAAACACGTCCTTTTAGAAAAATGGGACACATTACCATTACTGCTCCTAGCCTTGAAGAAGCCAGGGCAAAGGCTAAAATTGTAAAAGAAACTATTAAAGTAAAAAGTCAATAAGTTATGAGTGCCGAAGTAGGAATTATAATGGGCAGCAAATCTGATTTACCCGTAATGCAGGCCGCTGCCGATGTTTTAAACGAGTTAGGTATTGCCTTTGAGATGAACATTGTATCGGCTCATCGCACACCAGACCTAATGTACGATTACGCCAAAAATGCACATAACCGAGGTATTAAAACCATTATTGCCGGTGCAGGTGGTGCAGCTCATTTACCTGGAATGACAGCCAGTATGAGCCCTTTGCCTGTGATTGGGGTTCCGGTAAAATCTAGTAACTCTATTGACGGATGGGACTCTGTACTTTCTATTTTACAAATGCCCGGGGGCGTACCTGTAGCTACTGTAGCACTTAATGGCGCCAAAAATGCAGGTATTTTAGCCGCCCAAATAGTAGCCTGCCAACAACCGGAGGTACTTAAGCGCATTGAAGCTTATAAAGAGAGTATGCGAGACAAAGTATTAGATTCGGCTAAAAATCTATAAATTTTTAAGGGTACTAAGTAGTAATTCTTTTTTGCGATTGGCAACTGGAATTTTGGAACCATCTTCCAAAATAATATAACCACCATCCGTTTGCACATAGCGTTTTAGGCAGTTCATATTAATCAAATGGGATTTGTGAATTCGCATAAAGTTGTAATTGGTAAGCATGCCATCAAACTCCTTTAAAGTACGTGATGCCAGCAAGGTTTTACCACTGGTAAGCGTAAAGGTGGTGTAATTACTGCTGCTTTCAAGGCGAACTATTTCAGAAAGCTTTATAACATGCATCCCATCTGAAGTGGGCACCACAATTTTTTTAGGCATTTCAGAGGCTTGACGAATATTCTCTACCAATACATCAATATTATTGGTTTCTTTAGGTGTACCCCTGCCTTCTTCCACCTTGCGTATTGACCTCACCAAATCCTCTGGATCTATGGGTTTTAAGAGGTAGTCAAGGGCACTGAACTTAATCGCCTTTATGGCAAACTCATCATGGGCGGTAATAAAAATTATTTCTGGATCCAGCTCTTCGTTATCGCGGATGCTCTCTAAAATATCGAAACCACTTTCGCCTGCCAATTTTATATCTAAAAACAAGGCATCGGGCTTTTGCTCTGTAATTACAGATACGCCATCGGCCACGGTGCCTACTTCGCCCACAATCTCTACATCGGGGCAAAACAAACCCAGCTTTCCTTTTAAGGAATCTCTTGAATTTTCTTCGTCATCAACAATTACAACTCTTACCATGGTTTTTGTCTTTAGTCGGTTAAATACTTTCTGCGGGTAATTTTATTTCCACTCGGGTTCCTGTTGGATCCTTTAAATCTTCAATTTTCATTTCAATCTCTTCGTTCATCGATATTTTAAGCAATCGTAAACGATCTTCATTTATTTGGGTAGCCATGCTTCTATGGTCTTTTCGCTGTGGCATCTCCTTTGCTTTTTCCCTGCCTATTCCATTGTCTTCAACGCGGCAAATCAAAAACTCCTCATCTAAGCAAAAGCTGATTTTTAAAAAGCCGCCTTCGGCCATAGGCTTTAAGCCATGTAAAATAGCATTTTCTACATGTGGCTGTATCAGCATAGGCGGAATTCCCACATCATAGTCAATCTCCTCATCTACCTCAATCTCGTATTCAAATTTACCCTTAAAGCGTAATTTCTCCAGCTCTAAGTAATTTTTTAAAATAGAAACCTCTGTTTCTACGGGGTGCAAATGTTCCATGGATGACTCCAAGGTCAGTCGCATTAATTTTGCAAAATTATTAAGGTAGCGTACCGCTTGTTTGGGGTCATTTTTAAAAATGAAGCTACTAATAGAATCTAGTGCATTAAAAATGAAATGCGGATTCATTTGCAAGCGTAATGCTTTTCGCTCCATATCCAAAAGGGAATTTTGTAAACGGAGGCGCATATTTATTGAACGAACACGAGAAATTATAAAACCACCCGTTAAACCCCCAACAACTAAAACAAGTAAAGTAATAAACCACCACCTTTTATAAACAGGGTTTTGAATAGTAAACAGATAATTTACACCGCTTTGTGGCCAAGTTTCTGACTTTCTTTTTACCTGCGCTTCAAAATTATAGCTCCCCGGTTTTAAATTTGAAAAAACAGCTTCTCGTCTATTTCCCGCCAAGGTCCAACTTTCAGTTCCCCCCTTAATTCTGTAACGATATTCCAATTCATCGGTATGATAAGCTCCCAAACCCGCCAACTTAAAGCTTATAAAGTTCATGTTATGCGGCAGCTGTAATCCATTGGGCAGCCTGCTAAACGGAATACTTCCGTTACCATATTCCGCTACATTTTTTACATCTCCAAAAAACAGTTCTACATTGGTTAAGGCCAACTGTGTTTGCGGCCTAACTTTTTCGAGCTCTGCTCTACTAATTTTCACCAAACCCTCATTGGTTCCGCCCAAAACGTAATCATCAGTAACGGCCAATGCTAGCGGGCTATAAGCCGTACCGCTTTGCTTATTGGCATCACTTACCTGTTGTAAACTATAGGATTCGCCATTAACACTAAGAGTAAACAAACCTTTATTGGTTCCCATCCACAGCTGGCCTGTGGCATCTACCTTTAATGACTTTATTTCGGCATACTTAAGTTGTTGCGTGCTAAATACCTTATAGCCATTATTATGTATCCAGTACAATTCATCATTGAGCGTAGCCGCCCAAAAGCTGGTAGAATCTACAGGAGTAAAGTTGGTAAACTGGAGACTATCCAAGCGCAAGCCTCCCCATTTTTTTAGATGCTTAAATTGATTGCCTATTTTTCTAAATACGCCCCCACTATAGGTAGCAAACCACAAGCTTTTGTCGGTAGCCTCGCTTATCGAATATACCGTAGCAGGTGGTAAACCTTCGCTCCTACTTATATCCTGTAAATGCCCGTTTCGGTAATTAATAATACCGCTGCCGGTACCAAGCCATAGTCCTTCATTATTACCATGTAACGAAAAAATAAAACTACCCAAAGCTGCCGGTAGTGGCATTTGGGCAAACTGCTTTCCGTTAAACTGAATCAAGCCACTTTCGGTACCAAGCCACGTTTTACCACCATACTCAGCTATGCCTAAAATTACGCCATACGGAAAATCCTCATCGTAAAAATTACTTATTCCTTTCTCGCTCACTACGCTTAAACCCTTGCCTGAACCTGCAAAAAACTGCTTGCGCTCACCAATATGTACGGCCAACACCTCATCTCTCAAACCATTTTGTTTACCGTAAAAGGCCACTGCCGTATTTTCCAGTTTTATAAGCCCATTGTTTGAAAACAGCCACACCAGCCCTTCTTTGCTCACAAAGCAGCCGTTAAACTCCTCTTTGGGTAAGCCATTTTCGGCACGCAGCGGCAAACTTTTATCGTTGCTTAACAACTCCAGCACTTGCGTACCTACCATTGCCAACGTACTATCCGAACTGTGCATTTGATACACCGCTTCACTTTGTTGTTGTGAAACACCTTTACCATCAAACCGCCACAAACCACTACCACCGCCAAACCACAGCTTGTTATTAAACACCTGCAAACTTTGCCAATTACCTTTTTTTATTTCTTTATTAAAAGCAAAAAGCGCGCTATCGGTGGCTACATACCATTGCTTTTTATACCAGGCCAGGCTGTTTATTTTTCCCCTTAGCGGGAAATCTATTTTTTCTAACGTATCTCTCTTCCCTTTTCGATATAAGTTCTTTTCGGTATGTACCCAAATATCGCCTTCGCCCGAAAGGGCTATATGCTGAATTCGACTTTCGGTATTGGGCAGATAATAATAATTGTAACCTACTCCATCATAAGCAATAAGCGTATAATCAGAAGACGCCCAAATACGCCCGTCACCGTCTTCCGCTAAACTAGAAACCAGCGGTCGTATTTCTTCATTCGGAAACTCGAAGTTACTAAACTCATAACCATCGTAACGCACCAAGCCGGCACCTTGAGTTGCTAGCCAGTAATAGCCACGCGAATCTTGCAAAAAGTCGTTTACCCGAGCTGAGAGCATACCTTGTTCCAAACCAATTTTTACAAAAGGATATTGTTGCGCCTGTAGGCCAATAGTGCTAAAAAAAAGGCCGCCCAAAAAGACGAGTACCAGCCAAGAGTGATTTGATGTTTTGATTACATTCACAAAATCAAATGTTGCATATAAAATGGCAATTTACAACAAGCAATGATGAAACACTGGCTCCTAGTATTTTTAATAGCGTCCTCAGTGAGTTATAGCCAAAATTACAGTCACTTAGCAGGTGGCCGATCGGCTGGGTTAGCGCATAGCAGTGTAGCTTTAGAAGATGTTTGGGCGGCACACCACAACCAAGCGGCTTTGGCCTATTTAACCAATACCTCACTGGGCATTAGCTACGAAAATCGCTATTTTCTAAACGACCTATCGGTGCTTAACGTAGCACTAGTACATCCCACGAAAGTGGCCAACATAGGATTTAGCGCCTCCTATTTTGGCTTTGATTTATACCACCAAAGTAAATTTGGGTTAAACCTGTCACGCGGTTTTGGAAAAAGTTTTTCGGCTGGTTTTCAAGCTAATTACGAAAGCTATTATGTAGAAGAAGGCGGAAATGAGGGCAATGTTACCTTTGAGCTAGGGATTTTGGCCAAAGCCAGTAAAAAGTTAAACATTGGATTTGCCGTATATAACCCTAGCGGGAATTACAAAAACAAAGATAATGATGAGCGCCTACCTGTAATTGGACGGTTGGGTTTTGCCTATGAGGTAGATGAGAAAGCGACTATTACGGGGGAGGTAAAAAAACAAGAAAATTTTAGTGAGCATTATGCTGTAGGCGTTGAATACGCCCTTATAAAACAACTGTTTTTACGAGTAGGCATGGGCATAAACCCATGGACCAGTAGCTTTGGCCTAGGCTTAGATTTTGATCATTGGCAGTTTAATGTAAGCTATGAATACGCCCAAACTTTGGGTAACAATGCTAATCTTGGATTTCAATACCACTTGTAATTCATGAAAAAAGCTTGGGTTTGTTTGTTGCTGTTTTTTGGGCTTGGTATACAGGCTCAGGTAGATCCCAACTCGGAGTTAGAGAATGAGATTGAATCTATTGCCGAAAGTAGCGATGAAAACCAAACGGATTTAACCCAACTGGCTGAAGATCTTGAGCAACTAAAACAAAACCCAATTGCGCTCAACTTTACGGATGCCGAGGAGCTTCAAAAAATCCCTTACCTCAATGTTTTTCAAATAAATAGCCTACTCTCCTATCGTAAAAGTACAGGCCTTATTTACTCTAAGTACGAGTTAATTGCCATACATGGTTTTGATCAGGCTTTAGCCGAAAAAATAGCACCCTTTATAAACTTTGGTACTGAGAATGGCCCTCCTCAGCTAAAGCTAAAAAATGTACTTAAGTATGGTCGCCACGATGTTATTTTTAGAGCCGCCCAAGTTTTAGAGGATCGTGCGGGCTACACAGATACCAGCGGAAAGGGTTATTTAGGGAACCCACAAAATTATTATTTGCGCTACAAATGGCATTACAGCAAATACCTATCGGTTGGTTTAGTAGCCCAGCACGACCCAGGCGAACCTTTTGGTGGTAGTTATCAAAACCTTGGTGCCGATTTTTGGGCAGGACATATAGCTCTTCAAAATTACGGTAAGCTCAAAAAATTAATTGTGGGTGACTACCAAGTAGAATTTGGTCAAGGATTGGCACTGTGGAGCAGTTTGGCCTTTGGCAAATCGGCCAGCAGCACCGAAATAAAACGGTATGCACGTGGCTTTAAACCTTTTAGTGGCTCCGAAGAAAATCGCTTTTTTAGAGGAGCCGCTGCTACCTATCGCTTTTTTGATCATTTAGATGTAAGTGCTTTTTACTCTAAAAACACCATTGATGCCAACCGTATAGTAAAGGACACCACCGATGAGTTTGACGAAGTAAGCTCGTTGCAAACCACTGGCATGCACCGAACCCAAAACGAAATAGACGATAAAGATGCCAACCAATTACAAACCCTAGGCGCCAATGCCAATTTTAAAGGTCAGCAGTTTTCGGTGGGAATTACGGGTGTAAACTACCAGCTAGAACACGGACTACAAGCTGGCTCACAGCCCTATCAGCAGTTTAGGTTTAGCGGAAAACAACTCAGCAACTTCTCTATAGATGCCAATTATCTTTTAGGGCGAAACAACTTTTTTGGTGAATTGGCTGGCAGTGATAATGGCGCACTATACGGAACAGTAGGTTTACAAAGTAATCCGGCAGATGGAATTTACTTGAGTATGCTGTACCGAAACATGGAAAAAGATTACCAAAGTATTTTTAATGGGCCTTTTGGCGAAAGCGGCAACTACGGTGAAAGCGGTATTTACATGGGTTTGCAATGGCAGCTCAACAAAAAAGTGTTGCTCAAATCATACATTGATATGTACCAATTTAGCTGGCTTAAGTTTGGTGTTGATGCACCCTCTAAAGGTCAAGATATTTTGGGGCAACTTGATTTTAACTGGAGCCGGTATGCTAAATCATACCTTAGAGTAAAAACAGAGGAGCAAGAAACCAATGGAAACAATGAAACCGCCATTCGTACTTTAACCACACAACGAAAAACCCAATTAAGGCTACATCACTCTTACTCATTAAAAGGTGGCTTTAGTTTGGCTTCTAGGTTAGAATATTCTTTTTATCAAAAAGAAGAAACCAACGATCGTGGTTTTGCGCTAATGCAAGATTTTAAATACCAACTCAAAAAGCTGCCCTTGCAATTTGCCACGCGCATTGCCTTTATTGAAACCGACAGCTATGACACCCGTATGTACGCCTACGAAAAAGACGTGTTATACGCCTTTAGCATACCCGCTTATTACGGCCACAGCACACGTTTTTACTTACTGGGCACTTATAAAATGAACCGTACTATTAGCTTACAGGTACGCTATGCGATTAGTAGATATACCGACCGCGATGTAATTAGCAGTGGCCTACAAGAAATTGAAGGAAACAAAATAAGCGACCTTAAAATACAATTACGCATTAGGCTATAGCAAATGGCCGCCCATGCCTACCTGACAATTTAATGCCCAGAAACCCCTAAATTCGCAGAAACAAACTAAAATTAAAAAAATGCCTAAAGCAGTAAAGTGGATTTTAATAATACTCATTGGATTGGGAGTTTTAGCCTATGGTGGCTTTAAATTTATGCAGTACAACACCAAAAAGGCAAGCCCCGAATCGGAGTTTGAATTTGTAAAAAACGACACCGAAATTGAAATTTTTTACAACCGTCCGTATAAAAAAGAACGCATTATTTTTGGCGAATTAGTGCCCTTTGGACAAGTATGGCGTACCGGAGCCAACGAGCCTACCACGATAGAGGTGAGTGACGATATAAAACTAGCAGGACAAAAATTAGCGGCTGGTGAGTACAGTATTTGGACTATACCCACAGCCGAAAGCTGGGAGGTGATTTTTAATAGTAAAGTACCTGGCTGGGGCGTAAGTTTTGAAGGTGTAGCCGCTAGAGATGCCGAGTATGATGCACTTAAAATTACCGTACCTGTGCAAGGTTTAGATGCAGTAGTAGAACAATTTACCATTCAAATAAGAGAAGCCGAGCAGGTAAACTTAGAAATGATGTGGGATCAAACAAAGATTTCTATCCCTGTAGATTTATAGACTTAAGATCTAATAAAATGTAAAGCCTGCGCCTTTTTTGCGCGGGCTTTTTTTATGCTTTTTAAAACTGCTTACCGATGGAGGCGCAAAGGTTAGGGTAGCTCTTAAAATAAGGCAAACACCAACTAAGGACATTACATCATTATGGCTCCCCTTCGTAAAGCACGTCATATTCTTGCGTCAAAGATAGGACCCTTGCATAGATTTTAACGCTAACAAATGTTCCATCCTCAGAATAAGTCACCATAAACCAAAATGCTTCCTCAGCAATACTCCAGTCTTTCTTTTTCTTTCTATAAAGTTCAAAATTAATCTCAAACTCTCTTCCTTGCGCAACCTCCTTCTGTTCCGCAATATACAAAGTGCCTTCATAATTGGATCTCCTCCACCTTCTCTTCTCATCTGATCCAAACCTATATTTAGTAACATTATTTACTCCATATACATTATTTGAATCTATAAAATCCATCTCCTTCACTATTACATTAAAGTGTTTTTTTTTGTTAATATCAGAAATGAAAGATACTAAGGTAGAATCAACCTTACCACTCACAACGTACCGGGCGCTATCTTGCGCATACAACAATGTACCTCCAATAAAAACAAGCAGGGAAATAGTTAAAAATGCTTTATTACTAATCATTCTCTTTTCGTTAAAGCCTTATTTATTAGGAGTCAGAGAAAAGGGCGTCCTGGCATTACGGAGCCGAAGCGTATAGCTATACCCTAAAATTATTTTATCGTGTTTAAAAATGTTACCATTATACCATCATTTTAACTCTATACGCCCAACACCCCTGTTTGGCCTTTAATGCAAAGCCTCTATCTCAAACCCCACTTTCTCTAAACTAGCCCAAAAGTTAGGGTAACTTTTGAAATATGGTAAATACTACCTAAGGAACATTATCCCCCCAGACCTCAAATATTTTTGAAAACTTGGGTTCAATTCCAACAAGCGCAATATGCTCTCCATAGCTCAATCTACTCGTAGACCTCCATTCTCCTTTCTTAATAAAAACACCAAATTCAGAAAACCCGTAGACTACAAATTTACCAGTAGCAATAGTTCCAAAAACTAGATACTCGCGATTATCCTTTCCTAAATGCAATCTTGAATCGGTCGATGATACTAAAAAATCGATTATTGCAATTCTGTTTTTTCTAAGCTTAAAAAACCTTTGAACATATAAAGTGTCATTACTATGAAATTTTAAATGCCATTTATAACCACTAGCAATTAAAAAAACCTTTCCCTGTTCATGAACCGTCACGTTATAGTAATTTGTTCCAGAAATATAAGACAAACACAAAACCGCATTAGTTTCAAGTACAGTTAACTTCTCAATTGAAATAAAGTCTCCTTTGTATTTACTATGATCTTCTTCTACAAAATTTTTCATATCACTTACATTTTCGCAGTGCATGTGATAATAATCCTCTATTTCAGCTATGTATTTATCAAAAGATGCTTGGCATATCGTATATGATAGACAAAATAGCACTAGAAAGGTGATTTTTTTTGCTGTGATCATAATCCTTTTGTTTGAGTTTGAGATTCACCATCGTAATCTTCTTCAGTTTTATCGGTGAAATCCGTTCCACCTGTTAATACTTTTTTGATTTTGTAAAGCCAATGTGCGGCTTCATGTTTCATTGCTTTCCCTGTAGATATGAAACCCCACCTTCTCTAAATCAGCCCAAAAGGTAGGGTAACTTTTATTTACCACCTCCGGGTTTTTAATTTGAATAGATCCTAGCAAAGCCAATGGTGCCAAACACATGGCCATTCTGTGGTCCTCATACGTATCAAAACAAAGGCCCTCTACTTTTTCAATTCCTTTTTTTACTCCCAAAAAATCCGGTCCAATTTCAATTTGCGCGCCTGTTTTTTCTAACTCTTTTTTTAAGGCATGTAATCGGTCGGTTTCCTTAATTTTTAAACTTTGTAACCCCGTTATTTTTGCTCTTATATTTTTAGCGGCATAGGCCACCGCTAGGCTTTGGGCTAAATCGGGGTTGTGTACCAAATTTACCTCTATTGTCTTGGGTAAAACTGGCTTTACGCGCAACCTAAACCCGGTTCCCATTCCCAACGATTGTACTCCCAAAGGCTCAAACAAATCACTCACAAAAGCATCTCCTTGTAAGCTATGCTCTTTAAAACCCGTTAAAAATACCTCAGCTTTTTGCGCCAATAAACTCTGCAAATACCAATACGAAGCCGCTGTCCAATCGGGCTCCACACTTATATTTTTAGTCAACTTGGGCACCTCATTTTCAATCCAAATTTCGCCTCCTTCCCACAAAACCTTAAAGCCCAAACTGCGCATTATATGTCCCGTTAATTGCCAATAAGGCGTAGAAACCAAAGTGCCGCTAAGCTTAATGTGTAAAGGCTGCAACATACCCGGCCCCAACATCATTAGGGCACTAATAAACTGGCTACTCACCGAGGCATCCATCTTTATCGTGCCGCCCTTTAAGCGGCCACCTGTAATATTTAATGGAGGAAAACCCTCATCTCCAACATATTCTATTTGCGCCCCTACTTTTCGCAAAGCCTCCACCAAAATACCGATGGGTCGTTTTTGCATTCTTTTACTGCCCGTTAGTCTGTATTTTTTTTTCGCTTTCGCGGATAGATAAGCCGTACCAAAGCGCATGGCGGTGCCAGCATCTCGTATGTCTACCTCAGGCAAGCTTGCGTTTATTAATTGCTGCATTAAAGCAGTATCTCTGCTATTAGATAAGCCCGAAATCTCCATTTCAGGAAAGTACATAGCCTGCAAAAACAGCAACCTATTTGATTCACTTTTACTACCCGGAATCTGTATTTTCCCGATTACTTTTTTAGTTGGATGTGATAGGCGTATTATTTTCAATCGAAAAACTATTTAAGGGCCGTTTGTTCTGTTAAATAGTGTAGCGCCTCCAGTATCCTCTCTTCTTCCACCATTATATCTACTCGGCATGCTCCTATTCGGGTTAACAGTGCCATTTTTATTTGTTGTTCGGTATTCTTTTTATCACTTCGCATTAGCGGTAAAAGCGCCTCCATATCCGGTGTAAACCGCACCGCAGTATATTGATTTTTTATACTTTGAGTAGCTTCCAAAAACTCTTCCTCCGGCAAACGGCCATAATGTTTAGATAAAAACAATTCAGCTATCATTCCCAAAGCCACCGCTTCGCCATGCAGTAATGGCACACCTTGCACGTGCGAAAGAGACTCGATAGCATGGCCAACCGTATGGCCAAAATTGAGGCATTTTCGAAGTCCCACTTCCTTAAAATCTTGCGAAACAATTTGCTGCTTTATTTCAATCGACTTTTTAATCAACTCCAATGATATCACTCCCTTTTCAGGCTTTATCTGCCGTAATTGTTTCCAATAATTTGCATCTGCAATTAGAGCGTGTTTTAGCATTTCGGCAAAGCCACTCCTTAATTGTTTGCTGGGCAATGTTTCTAAAAATAGAGGTTGCACCAAAACCATAGTAGGTTCTAAAAACAGACCAATTCTATTTTTTAAGCCTCCCAAGTTTACGCCATTTTTACCACCGTTAGAGGCATCTACCATAGCTAGCAACGAGGTAGGCACATTTACAAAATCAATTCCTCGTAAATAGGTACCCGCCAAAAAGCCACCTATATCTGTAATTACTCCACCCCCCACATTTACCATCAAGGCATTTCTATCCACCTCCATTTCGGCCAAAGCCTCCCAAAGCTGGCAAACAATCTCCATTGATTTACTCTCTTCTCCCGCCTCTATCTCTAGTACCTCGCAAGGGGGCAACTCACCGCTATTTTGTAAAAAATAAGGCAAGCAATACTCGTGGGTGTTTTCATCTACCAAAAAAACAAGTTTACTGTAATGGTTTGTTTCCAGCAGGTTTTGTAAGGCTTCAAAAGCTTTATCTGCGAAGTAAATAGTTGGGTGTTTTTCTGTGAGCACAATTGCTTTTTTAAAAATATCTTTGGCCAAATTAACAAAACCAAAAGGCTTGCCCTAGTCCTTTTTAAAAGGAAACATATTTTTTGTTTATGCTAAATTTTAACGATACCGAAATTGCCTTTGCAAGCAAGACTAACCAACAGCTTAAAAAGGCTTATTGGCTATTTAAATTAGTAGGTAATGCTCGCCTAGTTTCCTTTGGCAAATGGGGAACCAGTGTGGCCTTGCAATTGGGTTTACCTATTAAAGGTATTGTTAAAAAAACAGTGTATGAGCAATTTGTAGGAGGCGAAACCATTGATGATTGTGAGGATACCATCCAAAAAATGATGGATTATTCAGTACACTCCATTTTAGATTACTCGGTAGAAGGCATGAAAAGCGAAACCGACTTTGAAGCCACTACCCATAAAATTATTGAAACCATTGAGTTTGGCGCGCAAAACAAAGGCTTGCCCTTTGCTGTTTTTAAAGTAACTGGCTTAAGTCGCTTTGCCCTACTGGAAAAAGTAAGTGCCCACCAAAATTTAACCGAAGAAGAGCGAGCGGAATTTGAGAAAACAAAAGAACGTGTAAAACGCATTTGTGAAGCAGCGGTACAACACCAAGTGGCTCTGCTTATTGATGCCGAAGAAAGTTGGATACAGCCAGCCATTGACCAGATGGCATTGGATATGATGCGCACCTTTAACCAGCAAAAAGCCTGTATTTTTAATACCCTTCAAATGTATCGTTGGGATAGATTGGGTTACCTCAAAGAATTGCAGCAACTATCTAAAAAAGAAAATTGGCATTGCGGATTAAAATTAGTGCGTGGTGCCTATA
This sequence comes from uncultured Owenweeksia sp., assembly GCA_937146805.1. GTDB lineage: Bacteria > Bacteroidota > Bacteroidia > Flavobacteriales > Schleiferiaceae > Owenweeksia. The sequence goes on from CAKZRR010000052.1 coordinate 59,755, forward strand.
TGGAAAAGGAACGTGAACGTGCAGAAGAACTAGGATACAAAGACCCAATACAACCCAACAAACAAGCCAGCGATAGCGATTACAACGCAGGCTTAGAAGTGATGATTAAACATTTAGACAACATGGCTTTAGTGGCGGGTAGCCACAACGAAGAAAGCATGCTTGTTTTAAGCGAATTACTCGCCAAAAACAATTTTAGCAAAAACGACTCACGTGTATGGTTCAGCCAACTATATGGCATGAGCGACCACCTGTCTTTTAACCTAGCCAAAAATGGTTACAACGTGGTAAAATACCTGCCGTTTGGCCCCATCAAAAAAACCTTGCCCTACCTTATCCGCAGAGCCGAAGAAAATACTTCGGCCGCAGGGCAAACAAGCCGCGAGCTGTTATTGATTCAGAAAGAAATGAAAAGAAGAGGCTTGTAACAAGCCGCCTCACCAAAATTTAGGGCTTACCAGCCAACAATAGCGGCTACCACAATAATGGCCGAAATAACCACCATTACCATTACTTTCTCAGGATTGTTAGAGCGCTGTTTAGTAGGAATCGTTTTCATGACGTTAAAATTTTAGTGTTTAACTATTTGATTTTGTTTTCAATGACAAGGCAAAGCACGGAATATTTACGAGCCCTTCATTTCAAATTTAGATAAATAGCATTTTCTTAACGTTAAAAGGTCAAAATACAGTTTATCAACCACTTAAATAAACAATTATTTAACAAGCAAAATAAATTAGGGACAGAATAGTGTGTATAGCAAAGCAATGACCATCGGCCCTATTAATGTATTTGATATCACAAAAGGGGTTTACTTAAGGGAGATAATTTGTAAAATAGTGGCGCTGCTATCGCAGTTTTTCCATTCGGCTGCAAAAGGTTTTTCAGTTCCTTTTTTCAAATCCAACCAATAGGTTTTACAGCCTTTCTTTTTGGGCTTACTCTTTTCAAAATCTACCTTAGCACTAATCAGCATGGTGTTTATATCATTGGTATCCAGCTGTAGGGCTTGCATTTCCGATTCAATTTCGGGCGTAAGATTCAATTCCTTTCCGCGCAAATCGTAAAGTACTCTATCGTTTGGAAAATAGGTACACTGAATATCGGTTCTATCTCCAAACAGAAACATTACCGCAAAAACTCCTAAAACCACTCCAACAAAATAGACCAGTAATCTTCTCCAAATAGGCATACTATAATTTTTGGCTAAAGTACATTAGTCGTACAACAAGCTGGCCTCGGTAAAGGGCAAATTAAACCACTCACCAATAGATTTATTTACCAAGGTTCCTTTGCAAACGTAAAGACCTTTTCTAACGCCCTTGTTTTTAGCTAAAACCTCTTCCACTCCACCCGCATCGCCAATAGCAAGCAGTATAGGTGTAAAAATATTACTCAACGAAAAGGATGCCGTTCTGCTAACCCTTGAGGCAATATTGGGCACGCAATAATGTACTATATCGTATTTATTAAAAATAGGGTTGGCGTGACTGGTAAGCTCCGAAGTTTCAAAACAACCCCCTTGGTCTATACTTACATCTACAATTACGCTACCCGCTTTCATTTTACTCACCATATCATCGCTTACCACGCAGGGTGTTCTTCCGCTATCCGATCGTATGGCACCAATGGCCACATCGCAACGCATCAAAGCTTTTTCCAAAATACGTGGTTGAATTACGCAGGTATAAATTGGCATATTATTAATTAGCCCCTGTAAGCGTCTCAATTTTGAAAGCGATTTATCAAAAACCTTTACGTTGGCGCCTAAACCCAAAGCCGTACGCGCGGCATAAGCCCCTACGGTACCGGCTCCTATTATTACCACCTCCGTGGGAGGAACACCCGAAACACCCCCCAGCATAAAACCTTTTCCGTTATTGGCATTACTCAAATATTCGGCTGCAATAAGTACCGAAGTGTTTCCCGCAATCTCGCTCATGCTCCTTACCACAGGCACAATACCATCTTCATCCTCCATATTTTCAAAAGAGATTGCCGTCACTTTTTTAGCCATCAAATCCTTAAAATAACGCTCGGTTTGCGTTTTCAGCTGTAAAGCAGAAATAAGAGTTTGTTTGGGTTTCATTAAACCAACTTCTCGCTCAGAAGGAGGCTCTACCTTTAAAATAATATTGCTTTCAAAAACCTTTTCAGGCGAATACACGATTTGAGCTCCGGCATCGCTGTAGTCCTTATCGCTGTAGCTGGCCTCGGTACCCAAACCGCTTTCTACCACCACTTGGTGGCCATGATCCGTAAGCAACCTAACTCCATCTGGCGTAAGCGGCACCCGCTTTTCTTGAAACGAAACCTCTTTGGGTATTCCTATTTTTAATTCCGATTTAGAGGCTTGTACCTCCAGCACTTCCTCTTGCGGCATTAACTCGGTTGATGAAAAAGACAAAAATCCGGGTTTACTCATATTGTTTGGTTTTTAAGCTGGTAGCTGCGGGCTTGGCCGCTTAGCGCGATATTGATTTCGGTAAATTGCGAAGGCATTAAGTTAGTGATTTTTTCGGCCCATTCAAGCAAACACCAATCTTCCGAATCTAAATATTCTTCCACACCAAAATCTGAGGCCTCACTTTCGTGATTCAATCTATAAAAATCAAAATGAAAAATCCTTTCCGACCTTACAGTACAATACTCATTTACAATAGCATACGTAGGGCTACTTACCGCATCTTGCACCTGTAATTGTTTACAAATCTCCTTAATTAAGGTAGTTTTGCCTGCGCCCATTTCTCCATTAAAAACAAGCACCTTATGGGCAGCATTTTTGAGCACCCACTGTGCTACCTCCTCTAAATTGGCCAATGTGGCCAAGTTGAAATTGAAAACCATACGGCAAAGGTAAATGGCAAAAGCGCAGCAATTACGGCTTGGTTAACTTTTAGGGCTTAAAACTGCAAATGGAATAATTACCTCCTCCAACGAAATACCGCCATGCTGGTAGGTATTTACATAGTATTTTACGTAGTGATTAAAATTATTAGGATAGGCAAAAAAGAGGTCCTCTTTGGCAAACAAAAACACCGAGTTAATGTTTTCCTTGGGTAAATAAATATCCTCCGGCTTGGCTACCTCATACACATCCTTTTTTTGATAGCTCATATTACGGCCTGTTTTATACCGCAAATTGGTATTCACATTTCTATCTCCCACCAGCTTGGTTGGGCTACCCACGTTAATTGTTCCGTGGTCGGTTGTAATTATTAGCTTAACTCCTTTGGCGCTCAAAATTTTAATCATCTCCAACAAAGGCGAGTTTTTAAACCAGCTTAAAGTAAGCGAGCGATAGGCCTTATCATTATCAGCCAATTCCTTAATTACCTTCATATCCGTTTTAGCATGCGATAGCATATCCACAAAATTGTAGACAATTACATTAAAGGGGTTGCCCAAAATATTAGGTAAATTATCTACCAACTTTTTACCCGCATTGTGGTTGGTGATTTTATGATAGCTAAACTTGGTACTCCCTTGCCCTAAGCGTTGCATTTGATCTGCTAAAAAATCCTTTTCAAAATTATTTTTACCATCCTCATCAGTATCGCTTATCCACTTATCCTTAAACCTTTTCTGAATTTCTGAAGGCATCATACCGCTAAAAATAGCGTTACGAGCGTACTGCGTAGCAGTGGGCAAAATGCTGTAAAAACTATCCTCTCTTTCGGTGTTATAGTACTGCTCTATAATTGGTTTAATAATTTTCCATTGATCGTAACGCAAGTTATCAATCACCAAAAGCAATAAATTATCAGGCGCCTTTACTTCGGGTAAAACCCATTTTTTAAATAAGGTGTGTGACATCACGGGAGCCTCATCACCATCATGCAACCAATCTTCGTAATTTTTTTGAATAAACTTAAAAAATTGTGAATTGGCTTCTTTCTTCTGCGCCAGCAAAATATCATTTAAACCTTCATCCTCTAATTTATCAAGCTCTAGCTCCCAGTAAATCAACTTTTTGTAAAGTTCCTCCCAACCTTCAAAATCGTTTACCATGGCCATTTCCATCCCTATCTGTCTAAACTCCTGCTGGTAGTTGCTGGTTGTTTTTTCGCTCACCAACCTACGGGTGTCCAAATTCTTTTTTATAGATAGTAAAATTTGCTTGGGATTTACCGGCTTAATCAAGTAATCGGCAATTTGCGAACCAATGGCATCCTCCATTATCGACTCCTCCTCGCTTTTGGTAATCATTATTACAGGCACCGAACTTTGGCTTTCCTTTAATCGTTTTAAAGTTTCCAAGCCATCCATGCCTGGCATATTCTCATCCAAAAACAGTAAATCGTAACGCTTCTCCTCCAACATCTCTAAGGCCTCTGCCCCATTGTTTATGGTATCTACAGCGTAACCTTTTCCTTCTAAAAATAAAATATGCGGTTTTAGCATGTCTATTTCGTCATCTACCCACAGTATTTGAATATTGTCCATATTTTTGGTGTGATTTTATTCGGTGTTTTCTATTAACAATTATAGCCATAAGGTTTGAAGCAAACCAACAAACTCAAGATTCTTAACGACCCAATCTACGGCTTCATTACTATTCCTAGTGAATTAATTTATGATCTTTTAGAACATCCTTATTTCCAGCGCCTTCGGAGAATATCGCAACTTGGATTAACCTATTTGGTTTACCCTGGTGCCTACCATACCCGCTTTCATCATGCTTTGGGCGCCATGCACCTTATGGAAAAAGCCGTTCGCGTGCTTCGAACCAAAGGTCATGCCATTAGTGCCAGCGAAGAAGAAGCTGTGCTTATTGCTATTTTACTACACGATATTGGGCATGGCCCGTTTTCGCATGCGCTCGAAAACAGCATTATTCCGGGCATCCATCATGAACAGCTTTCGCTGGATTTTATGCAGGATTTAAACAGGCAGTTTGACGGTAAATTAAAAATGGCCATCGAAATTTTCACTAATACCTACCCCCAAAAATTCCTCCACCAGCTTATTAGCAGCCAACTAGATATGGACCGGCTGGATTACTTAAGACGCGATAGTTTTTATACAGGCGTAAGTGAGGGGCAAGTAAGTACCGAACGGTTAATTAGTATGCTCAACGTAGCGGAAGATTCGCTAGTGGTTGATGCCAAAGGAATTTACAGTGTAGAAAAGTTTATTGTAGCTCGTAGGTTAATGTATTGGCAGGTATATCTCCATAAAACAGTGCTAAGTGCTGAGTTTTTGCTTATCAAAATTTTACAGCGCGCTAAAGAAATGTACCAATCTCGTATGGAGATGCCCGCTGTGTTAAAACCTTTTATTTCGGGCAGCTATAAAAATCAAAACACCAGCGTAATTGATAGTTATGCTCAACTAGATGATTTTGATGTGATGGCCGCTATTAAGGAATGGAGTCATCATTCCGATGCCGTTCTTCGACAACTATGTCTCAGGTTATTAAACCGACAATTATTAAAAGTATCTATGCAAAATGAACCCTGGAGCGAAGAAGTAATTGCCGAAAAAAGAGAAGCCGCTACCAAGCAACTTCACCTAAGTACCCAAGATGTTAGTTACTTAGTTTTTTCAGAAAAAGTAAGCAACAACGCTTACAATCCTGCCACTAATAGCATCAATTTATTGTACAAAAACGGAACCCTTACCGATATAAGTTTAGCGGCCGATCAACTCAATATTTCGGCCTTAGCAAAACCAGTAGTTAAACACTTTTTATTTTACCCAAAGGGGCTATAAGTTAGCGCAAAATGGGGCTAAAATTTTTCTACTTTTGGCCGAATGGAATTTAGTGCAAAACAAATAGCCGAACTGCTTGAAGGCGAAGTAAGAGGCAACGAAGAGGTGCTAGTAAGTACACTGACAAAAATTGAGGAAGGAACGCCCGGAAGTTTAAGTTTTTTAGCCAACCCCCAATACACCCCATACATATACGAAACCAAGGCCAGCATTGTAATTGTTGGAAAAGATTTTGTACCCGAAAACAACATTGAAGCCACGCTAATAGTAGTGGCTGATGCTTATGCGGCCTTTGCCAAATTGTTGGAAATGTACAACAGTCTTCGTCATAACAAAACAGGCATTGATAAACTAGCTAGCGTTTCCGAATCTGCCACCATTGGTGCGGATGCCTATATTGGCGCTGGTAGTTCTATTGGAGATAATGTAAAAATTGGCAACAACGCAAAAATATACCCTGGCTGTTATATTGGAGATAACACTACCTTGGGTGATGATTGCCTTTTGTATAGTGGTTCTCGTATTTATGCAGAATGTAAAATTGGCAACTCGGTTACGCTTCACAGTGGTGTAATTGTAGGTGGCGATGGCTTTGGCTTTGCGCCCAACAGTGAAAATCAATACAACAAAGTGCCGCAAATTGGCAATGTAATTATTGAAGATCATGTTGAAGTAGGGGCAAACACCACCATTGACCGCGCCACACTAGGAAGCACTATTATTAGAAAAGGTGCCAAAATTGACAACCTTATTCAAATTGCGCACAATGTTGAAATTGGTGAAAACACTGTAATAGCGGCTCAAACAGGCGTGGCAGGTTCAACCAAAATTGGTAAAAACTGTATGATTGGCGGACAAGTAGGTATTGTAGGCCATCTAACCATTGGCGACAACGTAAAAATTGCCGCCCAAAGTGGTATCGGTTCCAACTTAAAAGAGGGTCAAATTGTACAAGGTTCACCCGCCTTTGATGTACGCGAATACAAAAAGGCTTATGTATACTTTAGAAAATTAGCTCAAATTGCTAATGATCTAAGCGAATTAAAGAAACAAGTTTTTCAAAAAAAATAAATTAATGGCACAACAAAACACCATACAAAAAATGGTTAGCGTGCAAGGCGTTGGTCTTCATACAGGCGCCACTGTTACTCTAAATTTTAAGCCAGCTCCGGCAAATCATGGTTACGTTTTTCAACGGATTGATTTAGACGGGCAACCAAAAGTTCCGGCTTTAGCCAAACACGTAATTAGCACCGACAGAGGCACTACTATTGGAATTGGCGAGGCCGTAATTTATACGGTAGAGCATGTAATGGCTTCGTTGGTGGGTTTATCTATTGATAATTGTCTTATAGAAATAAACGGACCCGAAACTCCTATAATGGATGGTAGCGCCAAACATTTTGTAGAATGTTTAGAGCAAGCGGGTATCGAAACTCAAAATGCTGAACGCGAATATTTTGAAATTAGAGAACCTATCAACTTTTCGTTGGAGGAAGAAGGCATAGAGTTGATGGCTCTTCCGGCCGATGAATATCAATTGGATGTAATGGTAGATTACGGTACCAAAGTATTGGGTAGTCAAAATGCCAAATTGCATCATATTGGAGATTTTAAATCTAAAATTTCCAATGCTCGTACTTTTAGTTTTTTACATGAGCTAGAGTTTTTATTAGAGCACGGTCTTATTAAGGGCGGTGATTTAAACAACGCTATTGTTTATGTAGATAAAGAGCCTTCGCCAGAAGTATTTGAAAAGCTGAAAACGGCCTTTGACAAAGAAAATGTTACCGTAAAAGCCAACGGTATTTTAGATAACCTAGACCTGCATTACCCCAATGAAGCGGCTCGTCATAAACTGCTAGATGTAATTGGTGACCTAGCACTTTGCGGCAAGCCCATAAAAGGAAGAATTGTAGCCACCAAACCAGGCCACAAAGGCAATACGGAATTTGCTAAAATTTTGGCAAAACTTATAAAAGAGCAATCAAAAAAACCCAAAGTACCGCATTACGACCCCAACACTAAGCCTGTTCACGACATTACCAGCGTGATGAAAATTTTACCACACCGCCCGCCTTTTTTATTGGTAGATAAAATTATTGAGCAAACAGAAGACAAAGTGGTAGGTGTAAAGGGAGTTACCATGAATGAGGGTTTCTTTGTGGGGCACTTTCCAGGAGCACCTGTAATGCCAGGCGTATTACAAATTGAGGCTATGGCACAAGTTGGTGGTATATTAGCGCTAAGCACCGTACCCGATCCTGAAAATTACCTAACCTACTTTTTAAAGTTAGATAACGTACGATTTAAGCAACAGGTGGTGCCCGGTGATACACTTTTGTTAAAGTGTACTTTAACCGAACCCATACGAAGAGGAATTGTACAAATGCATGGTGAAACCTTTGTTGGCGACAAATTGGTTAGCGAAGCTGATATGATGGCTCAAATTGTAAAAGAAAAAAATAAAGACTAAGCTTAAACTTGGTCTCACAAAATATAAAACAAGCGACATGAATCAACCGCTGGCATACGTTCATCCATCTGCAAAAATTGCAAATACGGTGGTTATTGAGCCATTTTCTACCATTCATAAAAATGTAGAAATTGGCGAAGGAACATGGATTGGCTCCAACGTAACCATTATGGAGGGGGCTCGTATAGGCAAAAACTGCCGCATCTTTCCAGGTGCTGTTATTTCGGCTATACCCCAAGATTTAAAATTTGAGGGCGAAGACAGCCTTACTGTGGTGGGAGATAATACAACCATTAGAGAGTGCGTAACCTTAAACCGTGGGACGAAGGCTTTGGGTAAAACCCAAGTGGGTAGCAACTGCCTTATTATGGCTACTTCGCACATTGCTCATGATTGTATCATTGGCGACAACTGCATTATCGTAAACGGCTGTTTATTAGCAGGTCACGTAGAAATGGGTGATTGGTCTATTGTAGGCGGCTTAAGTGCGGTACAGCAGTTTTCTAAAATTGGCAGACATGCCTTTGTAGGCGGTGGTTCGTTGGTACGAAAAGATGTTCCTCCTTTTGTGAAAGCGGCTAAAGAACCTATTTCCTATGCTGGTATTAACTCTGTGGGCTTGCGCAGAAGAGGTTTTACCAACGATAAGATTAACGAGATTCAGAATATTTACCGAATCCTTTTTCAGAAAAAATACAATACCAGCCAAGCTCTTGAATTTATTGAAACCGAGATGAGTGCAAGTGCTGAGCGAGATGAAATACTTCAATTCATCCGAAGTTCGCAACAAGGTATTATGAAAGGTTTTAGATTGGATTAAATCCCATGCAAATTAACCTCCAAAATGTAGGAAGAGATTTTGGAAATCAAATAGTTATTAAAGGACTTGATTTTCAATTTGAAGAGGGTAAAACCTATGCCCTTTTGGGAGGTAATGGCAGTGGGAAATCTACCCTTATAAAATTAGTGTATGGAGCATTAAGCCTTAGCTACGGTAAAATTAATCACCGCCAAGGTAATACCATGTTGGCCGCTGATGAAGTTCCTTTTAAAGTTTCTCTTGCTGGCCCCTACTTAGAGCTAATTGAAGAACTTACAGCTGAGGAATTTTTGGCGTTTTACACCCGCTTTAGACCTCTAAAAAAAGGAATAACAATAGCCCAGTTTTTAAACATCTGTTACCTTAGCCCGGCTGCGCAAAAAGAAATTAGAAATTACAGTTCGGGTATGAAGCAACGGCTTAGATTGGGACTGGCTTTTTTAAGTAAATCCGATTTAGTTTTATTGGACGAGCCAACCAGTAATTTAGATCCTGAAGGGGTAGAATGGTTTAAAAAACTTTGGGCAACCCATTTAGAAAACAGAACTTTGTTGGTAGGTAGCAACTTTGACCCCAACGAAATAGAAAAGTGCGAACATCAGCTGAGTGCCAACGAATGGCGCAAAGCTTAAAATAAATTAATACTACAGATTGCTATGGCATCAACCTCAGATATCAAAAATGGATTGTGCATCCACTTTAATCACGCACCCTTTCAAATTATTGAATTTTTACATGTAAAACCAGGTAAAGGACCTGCTTTTGTACGTACCAAAATGCGTAATTTAGAAACGGGACGTGTTCTAGATAACACCTTCCCTTCAGGCACCAAAATTGAGGTTATTAGAGTGGAGAACCGAACCTACCAGTTTTTATATAATGATCCTTCAGGCTTTCATTTTATGAACATGGATGATTTCAACCAAATCACTATTGCAAAAGAGCTTATTAATGCTCCACAGTTTTTAAAAGAAGGCATGGAATGTAATGTGCTTTTTCATGCAGATGAAGATCGCCCAATGACTTGTGAACTTCCTGCCAAAGTAGCATTAGAAATAACTTATACCGAGCCCGGAATTAAAGGAGATACCGCTACCAACACACTTAAGCCTGCTACTGTTGAAGGTGGTGCCGAAGTGCGAGTTCCGTTATTTATTAGCGAAGGCGAAAAGATTGTTGTGGACACCGCTACAGGAGATTACCGCGAAAGATTTAAAGGCTAATATGAAATTTAAGGAGTCACAAAAATTAGCCAACATTGCCGAGATTTTAGGCTGCGAATTTGTTGGGCAGGCCAACCACCCTGTATTGGGTATTAACGAGATACATGTAGTACAGGCTGGCGATGTAGTTTTTGTGGATCATCCTAAGTATTATGATAAGGCGCTGAATTCGGCTGCCACAACCATCTTAATTAACAAGAAGGTGGAGGCTCCAAAAGGCAAAGGACTTTTAATTTCAGAAGATCCCTTTAGGGACTTCAACCATTTAGCTCAACATTTTAATCCCTTTGTAGCGGCTTCGGCCAGTATTGCCCCTACGGCTAGTATTGGACAAGGAACCGTGGTTCAACCCAGTGTTTTTATTGGAAATAATGTTCGTATCGGAAAGAACTGCATCATCCATGGCAATGTTTCGATTTACGATAACACTCAAATTGGTGATGATGTTGTGATTCATGCCAACACGGTTATTGGAGCAGATGCCTTTTATTACAAAAAGCGTGAAACGGGTTATGACAGGCTTTTATCTAGTGGCAACGTACACCTAAAAGATAAAGTAGAAATTGGCGCTAGCTGCACCATTGATAGAGGCGTAACGGCCAGCACTACCATTGGTTACGGCACCAAAATTGACAACCACGTACAAATTGGTCATGATACGGTAGTGGGTGAACATTGCTTATTTGCTTCGCAAGTAGGTATTGCTGGCTGCGTGGTGGTTGAAGATCATGTAACTATGTGGGGGCAAGTTGGTGTAACCAGTGGTGTAACTATTGGCGAAGGAGCTGTTCTTTATGCTCAATCTGGCATAAGCCAATCATTAGAGGGTGGTAAAAAATACTTTGGCTCACCAGCCGATGAAGCTATGAAAAAGTACCGCGAGATGAATGCGGTAAAGGCACTCCCTGAAGTACTCAAAAAGATGAAATCTTAAATAATGAAGGGCCTTAGTTAATTTTCGCTAAGGTCTTTTTTTGTTGCGCTAGAACCGTAATATACATCCAACACTACCAGTAAAGCGGAGAAACCCCATACTGGGCATGAAGCCTTATCCATTTCTAAAAAATTATTTAAAAAGCCGTGTGTCCAATAGGTTACCAATCCCATTAAAGTGGTCATAGCAATCATTTTAAGTTCTGGATCTGGCATTTTATAATACACCTTTACACCAGTAATTAGGGTAACCAAAGCTATCGCTAATATACTAAGCATACCTAACACACCCGATTCGGCTAAGGGGCCGATGTATTCACTGTGCGCATTTCCCATATCGCCACCATTGGTACTAATAATGGTTTTATCATGCGGCTTTTGGTAAGGTGCATAAAGAAACATGTAGGTACCTGGGCCGTGTCCCAAAAAGGGCCTTTCGGCAAACATTCTAAAGGCTGATTTCCATCTATTAACACGCTCTAGGTTGGAGGCATCTGACGAAACATTGGAAATAGACTCAACATGCTCCGTTAGGTCATCACTACTCACTTGGTCGTTTTTCTCAAACTTTTTTACAATGGAGCCCCAACTTAACCACACCCCTACTAGTAAAACCACTATCATAGCACCCAAGGCTTCTTTTCGTATTTTTATTTGAACCAAAAAAGCAACGATTAAAGCCGCTACAATACTCAGCCAAGCTGCTCTTGTAAAGGATAGAATCAATCCAACAGTTAAAATCAAAAAGATGACCATGGCCACCACTTTTAGATTTACGTTTTGCTTAACCATAAAAGCTAATCCAAAAGAAATGGGGAGGTACATGGCCAGAATGGCACCGTAGCTTGTATGTTCCTTAAAAAAAGGAAACATTACCCAAGTAGATGCATCCTTACTAAAACCATTTTGCCCATGAATATATAGGGTATAGATTATTACTAAAGTAAGCGGTATTAAATACAACCAAAAAAAGTGTTTTATGCGTTTTCTATCTTTAAATAGTTGCGACATAAAATAGAAGAACACCGATACAAACCAAATACGGCCAATTACAGATTTAAAACTTACAAAAGGTATTTGGCTTGAAATGCTAGTAACAAACATCCAAAAAATACTAAAAAGGATGACCAGCGAGAGCGGATGAAAAGCAACTTTCCGATCAAACTTACCATAATATAATAATCGAAAAAAGAAGAGTAACATAAGCCCAAATAATACAGGCTCGGTGGGCAAAGTAAAGCCCAATCGCAAATCAGGGTTGTAGTAAAATATAGAAAGAGGTGTAGCAAAAACCAAAAAAAGGAGCACTTTATCCAATGCCAATACGATGGCGGCAATTAGCGCTAAACCCAATGGTATCAGCAAGCCCCAAAAATTTTCGGTAGCTATAAACAGTACATTTAGCAAACTAAAAAGTATACCCGCAATAATTACATGCTTATTATTTGGAGGCTTTATCGCCATTAATCCGCCTTTGGTTTTTTAGCATTTCTAATGGTATCCAATACTAAAATTACAATTAGCGTAAAAACAAAAGCCCCTAGACCACTTAATGCCACTATCAACCATCTAGTAGGATATGATTTCTTCTCTGCCGCAAAAGCTTGATTTACCGTAAACGAGGCCGGCAAATTAGCCGAAACATCCACCTTGGCCTGGTCTAATTTGGTCTTCACTTTTACTAATTCCTCCTTTAAATACTGCAATTCATCTCTAATACCAACGTACGACCCACCGTACTTTGCCAACGTATCTAGGCGCTCTTGTATGGCCTCAACCTCTTTGGAATTAGGTCCTTTTTCAATAATAGCCGTACCCAATTGATCGCTATAAGCAGCCGATTGCGCTTCATAGTCGTGTACTCCTTTAAATCGTAAAGCGGTTAATGAATCCTCGAAATTTTTAACTTCTGATTTTAGTGAAGTATACTCCGTCTCAATAATACTAAGCCCTTGCCTTGCTCTCACTCGCTGAATACCATTTTTCACTTCATCCAGCAACTCACTTATATCATTCGCTATAAGCGCAGCAGTATCCGGGTCTGTGTCTAGCACATTAATTTCTACGGACATAAATTCCGTCCTACGGAAAGATATATTGCTATTAAAAGTTTTAAATAACTCTGTTCGCACGTACTTCCCTTTCGGGTCGATATCGTAATGATGCAAAAGGTGGAATTTTTCTACAATTCGAGATCTAATTTCATCCGAATTCAAAATTTGAAGCAATTGCTCTGCCTGCTCCTCCTCACCAAACTCCATAATATCCTGTCCACCGCCAGAAAACTGCTGAGGCAAAAGTGTTTTTGATGGTGAATTTGTGGTAGCGGGAAATACCGTTACCGTAGATTTATACATCGGTTTCACAAAAAATGGGGCGCTAAAAACACCCGCCAAAACCGCGGCTACTAAGGTTACTAAAATCAATGGTTTACGCCATTGGTACATGTAAACTATTAAATTGGTGGAATCAAAGGCCGTATCGCTAACAGATTTGTTTTGCATGTGATATGAAAAATTTGCGGCAAAAATAGAAAAACAAAGCCGCTTATTGGCTACTTAAACGCAAACGTATAATCCGTAATAAGGAAGCTGTATTTATCATATTAAATAGTAAGGCCAGTAGCAATATTACGAGCATGCATAAAATACCGAATAAAACCCAAGGCAACGAAGTTAAACTTAGCACCCAAGAAGCTAGTAAAGAACATATTGTAAATCCTAACCATTGTAACCAATAGCGTCTACCAAAGTTAAACTGGAGCAATTTAAAACTCACTAATAGTTGAGCCAAGGCGGTGGTAAACTGTGTAATCACTGTTGCAATTGCAGCTCCTTCTGCCTGGTATTCTGGAATTAAAATAAAATTAAGCACAACATTTACTAAAAATCCTGCCAAGGCTACCATATTCAATTGCTTAAGGTTACCTCTGGCCGTAAGCAAAGTTCCAAACACATAGGTGCTACCAAAAAACAAACTACTCACCATTAACCATTTAAATACTGATGCCGAAAGCCGTGCATGGCTGGTGTAAAGCAAATCAAGAAAAGGTTCCGCAACAAAAAAACTAGCACAGGCAATGGCCATTGCACCCGAATAAATTAAACCAAATGATAACTGTGTAAGTGGTTTTACATTTTCATTTCGAGCAAACATACCCGAAAACATGGGCAACAATAAAACAGCAAATAAATAACCCAATTGATTTACAACATCCAGCAAACGATAAGCTTGGGCGTACACTCCGGTATAAAAGGCTCCCGAAATTTGCTCAAGCATTACGCTGTCCACTCTAATATACAAAGCCATAAGTAAGATGAGTAAGGCATAAGGAGCACTCTTTTTTAAAGTAACGAAGAACTCACTTACCGAAAACTGAAACTTGAAACCCTGTGCCTTTTGCCATACCATTACAAATCCAACTACTACAGCCAAAACAAAGCTAATTAGTTGCGCTAGAGCAAAATCAAGCACCGTAAAATCACGGTTTAAAACGGATGTAAACAAAAGCAGGGCGCATAATGCAATCACCAAAATTTTATCTAGGACACTCAAAAAAGCATCACTTTTAAAAAGATGCAATCCCGCTAAATGCGAACGCAAAAAGAGTAACATAGAAGCCAAAAACTGACAACTACTTAATGTAAGTAGCAACCAAAATGCTTGATGAGTGTAGCCCAAAAAAGATCCAATACCAATTGAAACAGCAAAATAAAGAAGGCCTAAAAAAAGTTTTAAGGAAGTGAGTTTAGAAAAATTTTGAGCCACCTTTTCAGGCGATTGAGCTATGGTGCGATTGTTATAATGTGTAAGGCCAAAATCCAGTAGCATATTAAAAATAATGCTGAAGCTAAAAATGGCAGCATACAGTCCATACTCCGTTGCCCCTACCCTGTTTTGAACGGCAAGATCAATCCCAAAAATCCAGAAGGGTTTTACAAGTACATTTAGAAAAAGCAACAACAAAAGGCTGCTTACAAATTTCTTTTGCATAAGCTACAAAACCCGCAAAGGTAAAGATTTATTGAAGCTATATTTGACCCGTGAAAATAGCCGTAAATACTCGTTTATTACTACCCAACAGGCTGGAGGGCATTGGTTGGTTTACCTACGAAATTTTGCAACGCCTATGCGTGCAGCACCCAGAGGTGGAGTGGTTGTTTATTTTTGATAGGCCGTACAAACCCCATTTTGTAGTAAGTTCTAATGTTACGCCCATAGTAGCCCCTCCACAAGCCAGGCATCCTTTATTGTGGCACCTATGGCTTGAGTATAGTTTGCCTTATATTTTTAAAAAGCATAAACCCGATTTATTCCTCTCGCCCGATGGTTATGTTTCGATGCGCAGTAAGGTTAAAACTTTAGCAGTTTTACACGATATAAACTTTGAACATTTCCCTGAGTACATCCCGAAAAAAGTTAGAGGTTACTTTTTAAAAAATTTTAGAAGGTTTGCCAAAAGAGCCAATCGTGTGGCTACGGTTTCGCAATACTCTAAAAATGACATTGTTAATACTTACGGTCTAAACCCCAATAAAATTGACCTAGGCCCCGGTATTTATAAAGACGCCAACGGCGATACCCCCGTATTAGCCTGCGTTAAAGCCGCAGAGCAATACCGCACAGCCAACGAAACGACCAAAACCTACATCAACTCTGCAGGTTCTGCGCTATTTAACGAGAAGATTGCCGAGCTTAACTTGGGCGACCACCGCGTTATTCGCGAGAACCGCATTCGTACTATCTCAGCCCCTGGTGGCACCGGTGCTTTGCGAATTGCCGGCGAATTTATCAACACTTGCACGCCAGGCGCGACTATTTGGGTATCTAATCCTACATGGGCCAACCATGAAGGCGTATTTACGGCGGCTGGCCTTACGGTAAAAACTTATCCGTACTACGACTACGAGAATAAGTGCCTAGATTTTGACGGCATGGTAGCTGCCGTTAAAGAAGTGCCCAAAGGCGATGCAGTATTGATACACGCTTGCTGCCACAACCCTAGCGGCATGGACTTAAACCCCGAGCAGTGGCAAGTAGTTGCCGAGCTAGCCAAAGACGTTGGCTTTATGCCTGTGATTGATATGGCTTACCAAGGTTTTGGTGAAAGCCTAGAGCAAGACGCCTACGGCCTTAGGTTAATGGCCGACACGGTTGAGCAAATGATTTTGTGTAGCTCATGCTCTAAAAACTTTGGCATGTACCGCGAGCGTATCGGCGCTTGCTCTATCATTGGTAAAACCCCAGAAGAGATCGACATCATTAGCTCGGTTTTAATGCCGATTGTGCGTGTTAACTATTCCATGCCGCCTGCACACGGTGCTGCGGTGGTTGAGACGATTCTTAGCTCTGAGGAGCTAACCGCCCAGTGGCATGTTGAGCTGGAAGAGATGCGCAACAGAATTGGCGGTATGCGTCATTTGTTGGTTGATAAGCTTATTGAGAACGGTGTTGAGCGCGACTTTAGTTTTATTACGCGTCAAAACGGTATGTTCTCGTTTTTAGGCATCGATAAAGACCAAGTACAGCGCCTACAAGACGACTACAGTATTTATATTGTCGGCTCTAGCCGTATTAGTGTTGCGGCCATAGCGCCGGATAATGTGGATTACTTGGCTCAATCTATTGCTAAGGTTTTGTAGTGCAAATTTCTCGCACCAAGCCTTTCGCGAAATCAGCAGCTGTTAGTTACTTCTGAAACCCGCCGTGGATACTTCCATGTAGGCTCTCGCCCAGCATCCATGCTGGGCAAGGTTTCAGAAGTAACTAACAGCCACTGCTTCTCAAGTTTATCGAAATTTTCTAGACGTAAAGTCTGGGTGTGAGGCTAAGCTTCGCGGAATTGCGCGTAATTCTAGAGAGCAGCTGTAGGGGGGGTTTATTAGAGCGCCATAGCGCCAGGGACGGGCGCGGGATGGCACAGGGAAGTGCCATTAAGCGAGAATAAAACACCCCTACAGCTGCTTTGGTATAAGTTTAGATTACCTCAAGAATCCGCGGAACCCAGAACTAAACCAAAGCCCGAGAAGCAACAATCACCCCATCCATATCCGCATACAAATAATCACCACTATTCACCGTAATACCACCAAAGCTCAGTTCAACATCCTGCTCGCCAGATGTCACCGGAATAGACTTACGAGGGCAGGTGCCCAGTGCAAATAACGCCACCGGAATATCCTGAATTTGAAAGGTATCGCGCACATAACCGTTGATCACAATGCCTGCGTAATTGTTGTTATGAGCAAATTTCATCAAGTTCTCGCCCACCACTGCGTAATAGGCCGCATCTACATCAACTACCACCACTTTGCCGCTACCGTCGCAATCACGCAGCAATTTGATTAAATCTGAGTTGTTTTTATCCAATTTTATGGTCACAACCGTACCTTGGCACTTGTCGGCACCACCATAGTTTCTGTACCCTGCGTCCAGTACAAATACCTCACCATCGTGCTCGTCACAGATATCTGCGGTAAAAAACGACATACATACTTCTCGTTGATCAAGATTGGCCGCGAAGTTTAGCATTGGAACAAATGGATAAACATAAACTTATGATCTGCATAGGTTTGTTACGCTGCTTATTAAAGTGATAAACAGCGCGTAAATAACGCATTAGAGCAAAGCTTTATGAAAGTAATTACTGGCGTGGTGGGTAACGACATTCACGTAGTGGCCAACCGGTTAATCGACCTCTCGCTACAAGCGCGGGGCTACGACGTATTTAATCTTGGCGTGAACACCTATTTAGAAGAGTTTTTTGACGCAGCGGTAGAAACCGGGGCAGAAGTACTGATGATTTCGTCGTTGAATGGCGAGGCCGAAGGCTGGGGCCGTGAAGTTAAACTACTTAAGTCAAAATACAAAACCCTAGACGATATTATTATGCTGATTGGCGGCAACTTAACCGTGGGCAAGGGCAACCCAGAAGACATTGTTAAGCGTTATAAAAACT
>CAKZRR010000053.1 GCA_937146805.1 uncultured Owenweeksia sp.
ACCGTGTTAAAATATCAATGTTTTTAGGGATTACAAGCCAGTAAAATTGAATCTCAGATTTTTATCGGACACTATTGTTTTTGAATATAACTTCTACTGTCTTGAATGGTAACTTCTTTAAACTCTCGTTTCTTTTAAATTACATAAAACAAGTAGTCATTTTTTACCCAAATACAGCTATAATAAGTATTGAGCTACTTTGTTTTGCAATTGAGGTACTACTTCCAATTCAAACCAAGGATTTCGTTTCAGCCAGATTCGATTACGTGGTGAAGGATGTGGGGTAACCAAGAACTGAGGTAGGTATTCTTCGTAATTTTTAACGGTTTCGGTTAGGTTTTTTTTGGCGCTTTTACCCAAATAGTATTTTTGAGCATACAAGCCAATAAGTAACGTAAGTTGTATTTCAGGCATTTTTTCAAGTAGAGCTTCGTGCCATTGTGGAGCACATTCTTTACGAGGTGGTAAATCACCAGTTTTACCCGTGCCGGGGTAGCAAAAACCCATCGGCATTATAGCCATATTCTGCGTGTCGTAAAACTGTTCGTCCGTTACATTTAACCATTTACGCAACTGCATGCCGCTTGGGTCGTTCCATGGTATACCACTGTTGTGCACCCTAATGCCAGGTGCTTGGCCAATAATCAAAATTTTAGATTGAGGACTTGCCGATACCACTGGCTTGGGGTCTAAAGGTAGATGCTCAGTACAAGTAGCACATTGTTTTATTTTTTGCAATAATGGGTTCATAAAAAATGGAACTTTTAGACACAAAAGGTAAACATACTCAGATTAAATGGAAAGAACACATACCCTATTAATAAACCTTTAGCAAGGTGTACTTAACTTTATTTGTTTGCTAATTTTGCCGCATGAATTTGAATGGGAAGAAGGTGGCCTTTCACACTTTGGGTTGTAAACTCAATTTTTCGGAAACGAGCACTATTGCAAGAGATTTTAAAGACAAAGGATTTGAGCAGGTGGCCTTTACAGAACCTGCTGATGTATACGTAATTAATACTTGCTCGGTAACCCATAATGCTGACAAGGAATGCAAGCAATGGGTGAAGCAAGCTTTACGCTTAAACCCAGATGCTTTTACCGCAATTGTAGGCTGCTATGCCCAGTTAAAACCAAACGAAATTGCCCAAATTGATGGTGTGGATTTGGTGCTAGGAGCTACGGAGAAGTTTAAAATTACAGATTACTTAAACGATCTCACTAAAAATGATTTGGGAGAGGTACACTCTTGCGAAATTGATGAAGCCGATTTTTATGTAAGCTCTTATTCGATAGGGGATAGAACACGTGCCTTTTTAAAGGTACAAGATGGCTGTGATTACAAGTGTACCTATTGTACCATTCCTTTGGCAAGAGGAATTTCTAGAAGCGATACTCTGAATAATGTAATAAGTAATGCCCAAAAAATTGTAAACGAAGGCGCTAAAGAAATTGTGCTTACAGGTGTAAATATTGGCGATTACGGTAAAGGAGAGTTTGGCAATAAAAGGCACGAGCATACCTTTTTAGAGCTTATTCAGGCTCTTGACAAAGTAGAAGGGATTGACCGTTTTAGAATTTCATCTATTGAGCCAAACTTACTTAAAAATGAGACCATTGAATTTGTAGCTCAAGCCAAACGCTTTGTACCTCATTTTCACATTCCATTACAAAGCGGATCGAATAAAATTTTGGGTCAGATGAAAAGGCGTTACCGTAAGGAGTTATATACCGAGCGCATAACTAAAATTAAGGAGCTCATACCTGACTGTTGCATTGGGGTGGATGTTATTACCGGTTTTCCAGGAGAAACAGAAGAAGACTTTTTGGAAACATATAACTTCTTAAATGACTTACCTATCAGTTACTTACATGTATTTACCTACAGTGAGCGCGATAATACAGAAGCTGCCGAAATGGGCGAGGTAGTGGATTATGGCTTGCGCAAAAAGCGCAGTAAAATGTTGCGTGTGCTTTCGGTTAAAAAGCGAAGAGCTTTTTACGAAAGTCAGTTAGGTAAAAATAAGGAAGTGCTTTTTGAAGGCAATTTTAAAGAAGGCTTTATCACCGGTTTTACCGAGAATTACGTAAAGGTAAAAGCCCCTTGGAACCCCGAGTTGGTAAACACCAAAAGCGCCATCAGTTTAAGCGAAATAGGAGAGGACGGTTTAGTACGATTTACCTAGTTAGCCGATGGTTTGGGTAACGAGACTGTAACAGTAGAACCAATTTGCTCGTTGTTTTTAAAGTAGAGGTTGCCTTTGTGTGCATTTACAAAATCGCTTACAATGCGCAAGCCAATTCCTGAACCTTCTTCTCCATCCGTTCCTTCTACCGTTATAATCTGGTCTCTTGAATTTAGGTTTGCTAGAACAGTTTCGGATATACCTTTCCCTTCATCTTTAATATGAAAACTAATATGGTTGTTTTCATTTTTAAGACTTATTAAAATGTTTCCATCCTTAGGGCTAAACTTAATGGCATTGGATAGTAGGTTGCCTACAATGCTCTTAACCTGATTTTTATCCGCTGTAAGCTTGAGGTTGGCGTCAATTTCTGTTTTTAAATCAATTCGCTTAGCTCTAAGATTTGGCTCGTAAATATCCAATACTTCATCCAGCATTTCAGGTAGATTTAAATCCTCCATTTTTAATCCTTCCTCATTCATTTGTAGTCTAGACCAAGCCAAAACTTCCTGCAAGGTAACCAAGCTAGTATCTATACCTTTTTTAAGGTGTACTAATAGCTCGCTCAACTCTTCGCGGGTAACCTCTACAGCCGACATGGTATCTATTAATCCGGCAATAGCCACCATTGGGCTACGTAAGTCATGACCAATTACCGAAAGAATTTTATCCTTAAGAGAGTTGGATTGGGCTAATTGCTCTTCACTTTGCAGTAACTCTTCCAGTTTTTGGGCTAGTAATTCTTTAGAGGCTTTTTCATTTTTATGCGCTTGATTACGCTGTCTTAGTAGGCTGATAAGCCATACACCTCCAGCCAAAAGCAAAAGTATAAAGCCAATAGATAGGTATAACTTCTCTTCTTGATCCTTTAAAGCTTGGCTTTGCGATTGTTCCTTTTCTTTTAAGAGTTCATTTTCGGCCTCGGCCATATCCACTTCATAAGAAGCTCTTAGTTCATCTAAATGTTGATTGTTTAATGTTGAATGTATGCTATCGTCAATATTCTTGGTTTTTTCTAAATAGGTTAATGCGATGGCTACCTTGCCTTTCTTTTTGTTTAAACTATACAAACCAGAATAAACCCTAGATAGGGTGGTGAACTCACCACTTTTTACTGCAATTTTTTCAGCAACCTTATAGTGATTTGTGGATTTTACTAACTCACCGCTATCGAAATAAAGTTGCCCTAAATCTAAATGGCAGTAAAAAACACCTTTCGCTATTCCTCTGTTTTCACAAATACCTAAAGCTTTAAGGTAATACTCTTCGGCCTTGGATGGATTACCTTCATCATTATAAATACCTGCTAATAAGTGGTACGAAGAGGCTAAACCGCCTTCATCTCCTATGCCTTCTTTCAATTGTTTAGATAGCACTGCATAATATCGGGCGCTGTCCATTTGATTATAATAGGAAAAAATAATAGCCAAATTGTGGTAGTTCATGGCTAGTCCAGCTTTGTCTGCTACTTGATTATTAGCTGCAATAGCTCTTAAGTAATGCGCTTTGGCCTTTTCGTAATTCTTGAAATTTTCACGATAGATCTCACCTATATTATTTTCGGTTACGGCTAAGCTTCGGTAATTTTTTGTTTTTAAAAAGTAATCTTTGGTTTTGGTTAGGTTTTCTATAGCCTTGTCATGCTGGTTAAGACCAATATACGCATGAGTCATATTCATTAAAGTGGCGTGATAATTACTTTCGGTATCGTAAGAACTGTAGCTAAGGGACTTTTGATACTGTTTAAGAGCCTCTCTAAAATTAGCTTCAACACTGTAAGTATTGGCAATAGATTGGTAGCATTTGGAAAGTTTAGTGCTATCATTCAAGTCAAAAGCTATCTGTAAGGCACTGTCTAGTTCTGCCCTTGCCTTTACTATTTCATGCTTGTTAAATAAATTGGTTGCCATTGTATACCTATAGGTAAACCAATCGGCTTTAGAAGCATTGGTTTTAAGCATTGGTAAGGCCCTTTTTAACCAAACTTCGGCTTGAGCTATGTTTGATTGCTTATTACATTTTTTAGCGCTATCTAAAACATTACATAGTTTAAGGTCTGAAATATCAAAATCCTGTGCAGGAAGACAACAGGTTGTAGCAAAGGCGAGTACGCAAAGTATTAATCTCATAAATTGGAGTGTAGCAAAGAAATCTAAATGTAACTAAACTTTACGTTTATCCTAGCGAGAACATAATATTTTTCTTATACGCTTTATGTGCGTACTAAAGAGTTATTTTACTAAATAATAAGAGACGATTGCTTTAAAAGTGCTTAGCGGTTGTGTAAGCTAGTCTAGGCTTTTCTAACAAACTCCGATTTTAAGCCCATAGCACCAAAACCATCAATTTTACAGGCAATGTTGTGGTCGCCATCGCTTAGGCGGATGTTTTTAACCTTGGTACCTGCTTTAACGGGTTGAGGAGAACCTTTTACCGGCAAGTTTTTGAGTACCACCACCGTATCGCCATCTACAAGGGTGTTGTCATTGGCATCTTTAACAATTAAGGCGTTGGGGTCTTCTTCCACTTCCGTGGGATTCCACTCATGGCCACACTCGGGGCACATTAATAAATCGCCACCTGTTGAATAACCGTATTCAGATTTACATTGAGGGCATGGGGGAATTTCAGACATGATTGCTTTTTGCTTTGGGTTTGTAAAGAGCGCGAAGTTCGTGAAAATGCTAAGAGCATTAAACTAATGCCAGTAAATATTATAGGAGCTTTCTCATTTTTTAAAGGACTTATTATCATGTTTCGTTGCTCTCACTAGATATTTATTCCTACGCAAGTCAACGTATTTGTTAGGCTTGTTTAGTTGATATGGGGCAAATGCCGTAGCCAGCTTGGGTATTACAGCTCTTAGTTTTGAGCCAACAATAAAAACCCATGCTATGAAATCTAAAAATGTAATGCTAATGGCGCTTGCCTTGGCAACCAGTTTTTGCCTAAAGGCTCAAAAAGTAGAAACCTCGGTTTCTCAAGTTATTTCATCAAAAGCCGCTAAAGGCTCTCTTTATGATTATACCGATGAGAATGATAAAATTAAACTTACCTACCTTTTAAAGGAATCTAAAAAATCATTGGATTTAGAAACCTACACCTTTGATAAGGCTACCTTAAAATACGAAGGTAGTACTGAAAAAGAAGTTGATAAAACCAGCCTGCCTGTTGCAAAATCGGGAACGACTGAAGGCGAGCAGTTACTGCGTATATACCCACACATCGTTTCCGGCAAGCCTATGATTCAGCTGGGTTATATGGCCTATACAATATACCCGCGCTATACGCTGGGTAAATTTGTGGTTAGAGAAGAACTGGTACCCAAGGGTGATGCTGGCGAAAAAATATTTTATGTACATCATAGAACGGAAGAGGCAGACAACAATCAAGTGCGCATGGAGGGGAAAGATTATAAAGTAAATGTGGGAGATGTACAGATGATAGGTAACTATAAAATGGAGCCATTTTACAGCAAATATACCAGTATGGTTATTCGCGCCAAGGATTTATCCTATGCCTACAAGAGCAATTTCGACTTAGAACATTCGATGGCCCCAATTTGCGCTACCAGCTTGCCTAATGGCGACTTGGGTGTGGTTTTTAGAACTTATACTATTAAAGATTTTCCAAAGCCTGATTACAGTAAAAAGGTAATGGCTAAGTTTAGCTTGGCAGACAAGTACTATTTAAAATATGTGCAAATAAGTGCAGACGGCCGTTTAGTTAAAAATGTGAATATTGACATGGAGCAACCTGAATCAGGTTATACCATGGCGTTGGAAATTGTACAAAACAGCGAAGTGGATGATATTTTAATCATGGGAACCACAAGGCCTTTAAAAATACTAGGTCCTCCGCTAGGTAGAATGGGCGCTCCTAGACCTGTGTACGGAACGGATAAACCGATATGTACACATAAAGCAGATAGGTTTTTTGTAGCTAAAATTAGCGGTAACGAGTTGGCTTACTCTAAAAATGTAGAGGTAAATGCTTTGCTAAGTAACATTGTAGCAATGGAGGGTACCGAAGCACCAAAAGATTTGAAATCGTACATAGGTAAGTTTAGCCAGCACTCATTAAAGCCTGCTAATTTTGTGAGTAAGGATGGTAAAGACCTCGTGATATTTAGTAAAGCCAACGGTACGCATAATCAAGTAATGCAGCTATCTAGCGAAGGCGACATTGAAGCGAACTACCTATTGGGTTTCCCTAAAAAAAGGGTGATGAATAGAAATATGGAGGTGGTTAAAAATGGAGCGGGCGAACTGCGATTTATAGCCTACCATCAACCCGCTGTAAAAAGTGATGCTACCTCTTTGCAAAAAGGCCAAGCAGCCGCTATGCGCATCGCAATTATGTACGGAATAGACCCGTCTGCAAAAACCGTAACAGCAAGTGCAAACTTAAGCCCCAACGGTAGTTTAGATTTATACAATCCGTATTATATTGAAAATGAAAATACTATAGTTACGTTGGGCAATGGGCGTAAAAAGGAAATTATTTTAAGCAGAATAAGCCTTAAATAATGAAAGTTAATTTTAGGATAGGAACCTTTTTGGTGTTGCTAAGCTTTTCGCTTAGCGCCCAAAAAGACTCTACCAACACCAATAAATTTGACGATTATCAAACCCAACTCGAAAAGCAGTTTAAAAAAGAAAGCTGGTGGTATAGAACATGGAATAGGTATGAGGTAAACCCAGGCTTCTCTAAATATGCTTTTGGCCCTTCGCTAATATATCCTACCCAACATTGGAATGATGTTAAAGATAATTTTGGCTTTAGATACCACATGACGCATTTGGAACTATCGGCTAACTTTTGGAGAGGCAAACAAGAAGGCGATGTAAAGTATAAAGACGCCCATAGGGTGGCAGTGGGTTATTATACGCCCATCACCAATTGGTCCGTAGGGAAAAGGTATATGGATGTAAAAGGTCTTTTGTTGCAAGTAAGCGGGGCAGGAGGTTATGCCAATACGCACTCCAATCATGCGGTTTATGTGGCACCAGCCTTAGAGCTTCAGCTACCCTTTGTAATTGTTTCGGCACGTGCTAATTTAGAGTATACCTTTGGTGAAGGTTTTAATGTTTTTCCTGAAATTGGCATTCAGTTAGATGCCTTGCACACCTTGCTTAATCCGCAATTGGTAAAAACAGGTACCCTTAATACCAGCCACACCAGTAGTACGCCAATAGGCGGAGGGTGGAGTTTGGTGCAAACGTCTTATAGCCGTCAAAATCAGTATTTTAATGATGTTGGCCCCTTTTGGGGAATTACCCCAAGAGTAGGTTGGGCGCATCCTGCTTGGACCAATAATCCTTTTAATACAGTAGGAGTGGGGGTAACCGGACGTATTAACTTTTTGGGAGCGGATATTCATTACGATAAAGGCAAGCTGGTAACGGGGGTGGTAGAAAACGCCAACGATTTGCACGCTACAGTAAAATCTAAATTTGATAACAGCAAAGTACGTGGTACGGTAAGTACTTCCGAGATAAGTTTTGAGGGAGTGGCAAATATTCCAGGTTTATTTTTGAATGTAGCCAAGCGCAATTCGGTAAGTAAAATGCCCTTCACCACTACGCCTCTAAATCGTGTAAACTTTCATATGGGTGTTACGCGTATAAAGGTTGGAGATGTACAGTTTGATAATAAGGACAGTGCGACAGCTTATACCAATCAGTTTTTTGCCAGCAACCCTAGCATTGAAAGAAATGCTATTAACGATCCTACTCAGTTTGAAGACGAATGGGGAGTAAATTATGGTATTAGTTACGAAATGGGGGCTATTGGCATAAAGGTGAACAATAAGTTGAGTAAATCTAATGGACGCAGTACTACCTTAGAATTTTATTATATAATTCCCATAACTAAGGTGGTAAAGGCTTATAAGAAGAGTTAGCCTATTGAATCAAGCTGTTTTATGATTTTACCAGCGCTAAACCGAAAAACCCAATTGCTGCACTTTTTCTAATTGTTTCTTGCTAAACATTGAAAGATTTTCCGCTTGATAGCGCCCCATACTTTTGGGTGCTTCAATAAGCCTAACACACTTATCAATAAGTTGAGTATCACCAGGAATTTCTAAAAAGGAGAGGAGAAATTCTAGCTCAGTTTCAGGCTCTTTACAAAGTCGATCAAAATTAAGCAGATAGAAGTCTGATCCTAAAAACTCTTTGCCTTGCACAGTTACTCGTTCATGTGTGTTAATCCAATGGTCTAGTTGCTGTACGTTTAAGTTTTGGGTACTTGTTTTAGAATTACTCCAATTAGCAAGCTGCTGCTTGTTTTCCGAGAAAGCCATATCCAAACCATGGCGCTCTACGTAGATATATTTTAGCTTATTAAAGTATTGACTTAATTCGGGTAAATAAAAATGAGAATTAGGTTCTTTAAAAGCCCATTTTGTATTTTCATCAAGCTTGGGTTGTCTTTGAGGCCAATAATTTCCGTTAAAAGAGTGAGCCGAAACATCAGGGTGGTGTTTTGCGAGGCTTGATAAAAGCCACTTTCCACCTAAACCAAGCGATTTGCCCAACATGTATCTTTCAAACAAATGCAATCGCTTACCAATTTCATCAGCTGTAGCTTGATGTTTCCAGTTGGGCTGCTTTAATAAGGCCGTAAAAATCAGGTTATCGTAAGACTCATTTAGCGGTTTACCCAAGTTAAACTCCAAAACCCTTAGTATTTGGGCTATTACTCGGGTGCCACTGCCTCCCAGTGCACCAATGCCAACTACTTCATTTTTATAGGGAGAGCGAGTCATATCGCTAACTAATTTTTGGTGTTGCTGCCTTGCGGTCTTGGTTTATTGTTTGATTTCTTTTTTCCGTAAAACTTTTTCCTTCCCGAGTTTTTCCCACTTGGTTTTCTGCGGTTGCCTTTGGTAGGCTCTTTCCATTCAGGTCCAGGGCCCAATTCAGCTGGGGGCGCTAGTTTTTCATTAATAATTTCAATGGTTTGCTCAATTCTATGATACTTGTACATATCATCCTCGTTTACCAAGGTAATGGCCATTCCTTTAGTTTCCGCTCTAGCGGTACGTCCAATTCTATGTACATAATCCTCTGGGTCGTTCGGTACATCGTAGTTAAGCACTAGGTTAATATCTTTAATATCTATACCTCTACTTAACACATCGGTGGCCACTACAATTCGCGTTTTACGCGACTTAAAATTAAGTAAAACTTGCTCTCTATAGTTTTGTTCATAGTCAGAGGATACACCCTCTACACTGTAGTTTTTAGATTTTAAAATGCGAGCCAATTGCTCCACCTTTTTCTTGGTAGAACAAAAAATAATAATGCTTTTAAAGTTATCCTTGTCCGATAGGATTTTAGACACCAATGGATTCTTTTGTTTGTCGAAAACAAGATATACATTTTGCGTAACCCCGGCAGCTGGTTTTGATACTGAAAGGTTTACCTCAATGGGGTCTGTTAGAATCTCTCTAGCCAGTTTCCTGATTTTTGGAGCCATTGTAGCGCTAAATAACAGACTTTGACGCTTTGCCGGTAGTAATTTTATCACCTTTAAGATGTCATCATGAAAGCCAATATCCAACATTCTATCTGCTTCATCCAGTATTAAATGTTCTACTTGTTTAAAGTTAACATAGCCATTATTTATGTGAGAAATCAACCTTCCGGGCGTAGCAATTATAATATCCGATCCTTGTTCCAAAGCTTTCCTTTCGGCTTCCCAACTTACACCATCACCACCACCATAAACGGTAGCACAAGTGGCACCTGTAAAATAAGCTAAGCCTTGTACTTGTTGATCAATTTGAAGAGCCAATTCTCGGGTAGGTACAATAATCAACGTATTGGTTCCTTTCCTTTTTGGAGATTGCTCAATTTTATGCAGAATAGGTAAAATAAAGGCAGCTGTTTTTCCGGTTCCTGTTTGGGCACAGCCAATTATATCTTTATTATTTAATATTTCGGGAATGGCTTTTTCTTGAATGGCGGTTGCCTTTTCAAAATTCATGTAGCCCAAAGCGTCTAGCAATTGCGGGCTTAATCCAAACGATTCAAATTTCATAGTAGGGTATTTTGGCAACTCTTAAGTATTGTGATGGCTTGCCAATTTTTATAGAAGCCGTAAATATAGTGGATTAAGACGGATACGAAAGGTTTAGAAAGTTCATTAAATCAGAAAATTATATTTTGGCGGAGTCTAACAAAAATCAACTTTTTGGAAATAGCAATTGTATTATTGGGCGCAGTGGCCTGGTGGTTTTTAGATAGCCAGCGAAGTCAAACAAGGGAGAGGAAGAATTTAAAAAACCTTGCGGTAAGCTTAAATGTAAAGCAGGAACTGGAGAAGCATTTTGAATATTACCAGCAATTAAGCCCAACAAACAAGCTTAAGTTTGAAAAAAGGGTGCAATCCTTTATTAATGAGAAGCAATTTATACCACGCGAATACTCGCATGTAAGTGATGAAATGAAAACCCTTATAGCGGCATCGGCCATTCAGCTTACCTTTGGATTTAGACATTTAAATTTCGTTCATTTTGATAAAATTTTGGTGTACCAAGATGCCTATCTCTCTAGAGTTACAAATAAACACCATGAAGGAGAAGTGCATCCTGGGGGTGTAATTGTTTTTTCGTGGCGCAATTTTGCTAAAGGCTACCAAGATCCTGATGATGGAAAAAATTTGGGCTTACACGAGATGGCACATGCCCTGCAATTGGAAAATGCCATAGAGAACGAAGAAGTAGGCTTTATTGATAGAAAAGCTTGGCGCGATTTTAAAAGTTTGGCTCTTACCGAGATGGAAAAAATGAAGAGAAGTAATTCCAATTTTTTTAGAGAATATGGGGCTAGCAATTTGCATGAGTTTTTTGCGGTAGCTGTAGAAAATTTCTTTGAGCGGCCGTTGCTTTTTAAATCGTACAGTCCGTATCTGTTTTTGAGTTTATCGCGTGTGTTAAAACAAGATATTATTAGATTATTACAATTAGAAAATGAATCTACCAAGGCTTAAGGCAAAGGCCGAGCACTCTAGGTTTTATAGATGGCTATTGAGTTATTTTCTCAACAAAATGGTACCTTTCAATGGTCCGCACCGTTTTGTTATTCAGTCTATTGGTATTAATTATCTAAAGGTAAGGTTACCATTTGTTAAACGAAACAAAAATCATTTAAATGGTTTGCATGCTTGTGCCTTAGCTACCTTGTGTGAGATAAGTTCGGGGTTTTTACTCATCTCTAAAATAGATCCTAAGCGCTGCCGTATTATTTTAAAGAAACTGGAAATGGAATATCATTATCAAGCTAAAAAAGCAGCTTGCGGCTACTTTGAAATTAGCGATGAATGGATGGAAAAATATATAAACAAACCGTTACAAGAAGAAGGAGTTTGTTTGGTAAATGCCGTGGTTGAAATTAAGGATGAAGACGGCCAATTGATAGCAACAGGAATGGCGCAATGGCAATTAAAAAATTGGGATTCTGTAAAAACAAAAACCTAATTATTGAAGTAGTACTTTAAAAATATCCGTTTTACTACCAGTAGTACTGTAAAAAAAATAAACACCCCTTGGCCAATCATTTACATTTAATGGCTGCTGCTTTACATCAATGCCAAATTGGATTATTTGCTTTCCAAAACTATTATAAACAGAAACCGAGCTATTTACCTCGTTAGGGTTTTTATAAATATTTAGCACATCGGTGGTCGGATTGGGGTGAATTTGAATACCGCTATTGGGGCTGGGTTGTATTTTACGTACAGCCGTTTTGTCCAAATCTACTTTTATTTGATAGAAATACGTTGTGGCTATTGATGGTAAAAAATCATGGTAGCGGTAAGTTCTATTGGAGTCGGCATCACCGCAAATACCCACATAAGTATAAATATTAGTGAGTTGGGTAGAGTCCGTTCCACGCCAAACCTCTACATCACGGCAAGTATTACCTTGTTTTACTACCCATTTTATTTCCACCTGATTGCCACTAGCTTTAGCTGTAAAGTCCAAATAGGGGATACCCTCTTGAGCTAAGCCAAGCCCCGTGAAAAGACTACATAAAAGGAAGAAAACGGTTTTCATGAATTTTTTGCTGGGGTAAAAGTAGCGGTATTATTCAAGTCCAATTGTCGTCAGCCATACGATTGATAGCTGTAAATTAAAACAATGGTGAATACTTATTTTAAAAATTGGTGTGATAAAAAATCGAAAGGTTTATTTTCGCAACCTAAATTAAAAAATCGAACAAATTTTTACCGCACTATGAGCGTATTAGTTAATAAAGATTCAAAAGTAATAGTACAAGGTTTTACCGGCAGCGAAGGCTCTTTTCACGCTGGTCAAATGATGGAATACGGAACCCAAGTAGTGGGTGGTGTAACTCCTGGTAAAGGAGGTCAAACGCATTTAGGGAAGCCCGTTTTTAATACAGTAGCTAACGCTGTAAAGGAAGTAGGAGCAGACGTTTCCATCATTTTTGTACCACCAGCATTTGCTGCAGATGCTATTATGGAAGCTGCGGAAGCAGGTATCAAGGTTATAATAACCATTACGGAAGGTATCCCTGTAAAAGATATGATTATGGTAAAAGAATATTTAGCGGATAAGGATTGCACCATGGTAGGGCCTAATTGCCCAGGGGTAATGACAGCAGGCGAAGCCAAAGTAGGTATTATGCCCGGTTTTATCTTTAGTAAAGGACGTATTGGTGTGGTGTCAAAATCAGGAACTTTAACCTACGAAGCGGTAGATCAGCTTACTAAAGCAGGCTTAGGTCAATCAACCGCTATTGGTATTGGTGGTGACCCCATTATTGGAACCTCAATGCAAGATGCCGTTGAGTTATTATTAAATGACCCAGAAACGGATGGTGTGGTAATGATTGGTGAGATTGGTGGTTCTATGGAGCCTGATGCGGCTAAATGGATTAAGGCTAGTGGAAGCAAGAAACCTGTAGTAGGTTTTATAGCTGGTGAAACGGCTCCTGCCGGAAGAACTATGGGACACGCTGGTGCAATTGTAGGCGGTAGTGATGATACGGCTCAAGCCAAAAAGAAAATAATGAGCGAATGTGGTATTCACGTAGTAGATTCTCCAGCTCAAATTGGTGCTAAAATGGCTGAATTATTAGGCTAATTTTTAGCCAATAAAGTTTATAAAAGGGCTGCATTTGCAGCCCTTTTTTTTTGGTCTATACTTAGCTTGGTAGTTTATCTATACTATTTTTTTAATGTTACTTAAAGTGAGTTGTTTGGAGTATTAAAAAAATATTATATTTGCGTCAGAGTAGAGAAGTGCTTTTAGCACAGCTTTTGAAGCGAACCCCCGGATTTATTCGGGGGTTCGTTGTTTATAGACGTTTCAGAAGCTACGTATTCGTGTTGTTATTCAAGTATAATTTTGATTCGTATCTAGCTTCTAATTTCTTTCATATCCTACCTTTGCCGGCAGTTATGCAAAATCAAGATCAAGTAAATAAGGGCTTATTCTTGCCTTTAATGGAGGAGTTTTACACCATTCAAGGAGAAGGTTACCACAGCGGTAAAGCCGCGTACTTTGTGCGTATTGGCGGTTGCGATGTAGGTTGCCATTGGTGTGATGTAAAGGAAAGTTGGAACCCAGCCGCACACCCCGCTACTCCTATTGAACCCATTGTTGCCAATGCCGCCCAACATGCTCAAACTATTGTGGTTACAGGTGGCGAGCCTTTAACTTGGAATATGGAACCACTTACCACGGCTTTGCATAAAAGTGGATTGCAAGTACATATTGAAACCTCAGGTGCTTACCCGGTAAGTGGAAAGTGGGACTGGTTTTGTTTATCTCCTAAAAAGAATAAACCGCCCGTAGAAGCGGCTTACCAGTATGCTCATGAGCTTAAGGTGATTATTTACAATCAACATGATTTTAAATGGGCCGAGGAACACGCTGCGAAAGTAGGAGCCCAGTGCAAGCTGTATTTACAACCCGAGTGGAGCCGAAAAGAAAAGATGATGGGGGCTATTTCGGAGTATGTAATGCAAAACCCTAAATGGCAAATTAGCATTCAAACGCATAAGTATATAGGTATACCATAGCGCTTGGTATTTACGAAACCTCTACAGCAAAGGGCTTTTTGTTTAATTGAACCTCTACATGCTCTTTTAAATTGGTAGAGAGAGAAAGGCCTTTAAAGTCTGCTTTTATGGGAAAATCTTTGTGGTTACGATCTACCAATACCACCGTTTTGATACTTTTTACCTTAAAATCTAAAAAGTATTTTACACCAAAAAGTAGGGTAGAACCTGTATTTAAAACATCATCTATCACCACTATATTCTTTGCTTTAAAATTAGTAGCTCCTGGTATCAATTCAATTTGTGAATTAATAAGGTCTTTTTTATTCAGAACAATTTGATGAAGAGAGACTTCCAAACTGGAAATTTCAGTTACTTTTTTAGCTATTAGTTGAGCTAAATCAAAACCGCCACTTTTAATACCCGCAATTACAATTTCCTTTTCGCTTATATAGTTTTCATAAATCTGCCAAGCAATACGCTGTACACGGTTTACAATTTGGTCGTGATCTAATACTTGGGTTTCGCTGGGGGTCATTGTTACTCAATATTAAAGGAGTAACAAATATAGCAGTTGCGGGTTAACTCGCCTTTTAAATTTTGTATTTATATAAAAGGATACGGAAGATGCAAAATAAAACCTTGCAATGGCTGATAAGTATTATTTATGGTAGGCCAAACGACCTTTTAAAAGCCATTCAATTAAGTAATTTTGGCGTCTATGAGCAACTCAACGCGTATCGACTACCGCCATACTGGTTTTTTCTCCAAACTTATTTGTGATTATTTAGCGCAAGACAATGGCATTCAGGCATTTTACCATCGTTTTCCTATGGTTGAAAATTTTGAAGAACAGATAGCGGAAAAGCAAAGTTTCTCCGCTGAAAAGCGAAAAGTATTGGTGAAAGCCTTGCAAAGACAGTATGAAAAAGGAGGGATAGCATTAACGGAGAAAGATGCCAGCTTGCGAAAACTAAACAGTTTAGCAGCAGGCAATACTTATACTGTAACCACCGGACATCAGCTTAATGTTTTTACCGGACCGCTTTACTTTTTGTATAAAATTGTATCGGTTATTAATAGCTGTAAGCAGTTAAAGAAACGGTACCCAGCTTCCAATTTTGTGCCTGTATATTGGATGGCTACTGAAGATCATGATTTTGAGGAAATAAATCACATTCATATTGCCGGTGGTAAGTTACAATGGGATAGGCCGAGCGGTGGAGCCGTAGGTAAATTAAGTACGGAGGGTTTTGAGGAACTAATAAATGAGTTGGCCGAACACCTAGGAGCGAGTAGTAATGCCCAAAGTTTGATTGCTGTTTTACGAGAGAGTTATCAGAAGCATACTAACCTGGCAGATGCCACGCGCTATTTAGTACACCAGTTGTTTGCTGAGCAAGGTTTGGTAATTATTGATGGAGATGATAAGTACCTAAAGCAGCTGTGGCAGCCTTTTGTAGAGCGAGATGTTTTTGAAAATGCTGCCTTTACGGCAGTGCGTAAAACTTCGGATGAGCTGAAGCAAACTTATTTTGAGCAGGTTTTTCCTAGAGAGATTAATCATTTTTATTTGAGCGAGGACGCCCGAAACCGCATTGAAAAGGATGGAGATCAATTTGTTGTGTTAAACACGGATATTGTTTTTACTGAAGAAGCCCTTCGACAGGAAATAGAATCAAACCCTCAAAATTTTAGCCCTAATGCCATATTAAGACCACTTTACCAAGAAGTAGTATTGCCAAACCTAGCCTATGTAGGCGGGGGTGGAGAGTTGGCTTATTGGTTGCAACTTAAAGATATGTTCGCCGAAATGGACGTGCCTTTTCCAATGTTGATGCTACGTAACTCGGCTTTGTGGGTAAACAAAAAAGCACAAAACAAGCTGAATCACATGGGAATGAAAGCTCAAGATTTGTTTGAAATGCTGGAGGAACTTAAAAATAAATACGTTGAAAAACATACTGCCTTTGATTTAAACTTGGAGGAATTTGACAATCAATTGGTTGCGATGTTTAAAGAGCTGGAAGAAATTGCCGAGCAAACAGACAAGAGCATGTTGGGAGCGGTAAATGCCCAGCATAAAAAACAACAAAACGGGCTGGCCAATTTGAGAAAGAAGCTATTGCGCGCAGAGAAACGAAGATTACACGAAGGCTTACAGCGCATTGAAAATCTTTATTTGAGTTTGTTTCCCAACCAATTGTTGCAAGAGCGTTACGATAACTTTAGTGTTTACTATGCCGAATACGGCCCTGCTTTTATAGAGCAGCTTTTAAATGATTTAGATCCTTTTGATTTTAGGTTTAGTTTGGTGCATGAGAAAGTTTAAAGTTTGATAAACGGGAGGCGGGTGTTATTTTGACTAGTAATGAAATAAGCACCCGGCTCTAAGTGTTCAATGTTTACAGCAGTTTCACCTTCCTGTAAAACACTTTGCATTACAGTCCTTCCTAAGGCATCGGTAATAGTTATTTCTAATTGCTGAAAAGGCTCCAAAAATTCTAAGTTCACAATATCATTAGCAGGATTAGGGTATAGCTTAAAGGAGGCTGCTTTGTTCCATTCTATAGTACTCACATAATAGGGGTTGCCCCATGTGCCGCCACTGGCTTTTTTGAAATAAATGAGTCGCTCCTCATATATGTTTGGGAAGCTATATGAGCTGTAATTAAAAAGCCCAATACCCTTAATAACGGTTCTATGGTAGGTAACCGCCTCAAAAGGGATTTCAAAGCAGTTGCCTTTTCTGGGGCCGATACCGTTTACATAATAAATAGCCTTTCTACCCAATGTGTCATTCAACCAAAAAATAGTCTCTGTTGGATCCATTTTATAAGTTCTGCCTGTATCCGTTTGTAACGTTAATTTATCACTGATTAATTTATTAATTGAGCCAAAGCCAGTTTTTATCGTGTCCCTAGTTATTACATACTTCATGGTAAAGGTTTGGGCATCCAATTTTTCTTTTCCTGTTTTTTTATCAATCGTATAAAAAATACTATCAGCATTAACTTGGGTTTTGCCGATAACGGTAATGTTATGATCTCTTCTGTTTTTGAAAATACGATTGTGAGTATCGTTCGTTCCTTGGATGTAGTGAAAAACATCGCCAACTTCAAAATCATATACCTCACCAATAGTCATTAGCTTGTAATTAGCAATTCGTTGTTGAGTGACAAGTGGTTGCAGGGGAAAGTCGTAATGCATTTTAGTAATAAAAGGCATACTAACCAGCCCATGGTTTTTAGAAACTTCAAACTCTAATGGGAGATTGGTAAGGTGTTGATATGGATTGCCGTTGGTATCAATGGCCGAAAGCTCAAAGCCAATCACGGAGTCTAGTTGATTGTTAAACAGAGTTTTTTGTGACTTTCCTTTAAATTTTGCGGTAAGGGTGTAGCGCTGTGAGTCAAAAAATACCCAGCCTATTGAATCTGGCTGAAGATTGGTGCTTTGAAGGTTAACTTCAAATTCATAGTCTCTATGTTGAAAGCGGCATAAACCGGATGATGCTTGAATAATTTTATAACCAAACCAAGCTGTGTCTACTACACGGGCAATGCAAAAATAATTAGATCCATCGTTAAAGGCGGTTTCTTTATGCGGCCAATACACTTTTTGAGTGCTATTTACTTGTGCCGAGTCAAAAGACATAAACAAAATGGGTTGATTACCTTGTTTAAAGGATAATGTATCGGTAGGGTTGGGAAACAACTCATACGATTGTGCAAAGGTGGAGGTGGCAATGGTTAGCAGAAGTGAAAGGAGGCGAAGGTGTTTCATTTTAACAGAAGTGCATGGTTAAAATACTGACGTCTAAGTTATACAAAAGGTTGGTTAGTTTACGATGGATGGTTAAGTTCTTTAACAAAAAGGTTTTAAGTCTTTTAATGTATATCCGCGAAAGCGAAACCCACCACACAATTTAACATAAATGGTATGCTGCTTCTTACTATATTAGGAGCCAATTTTTATAAATATTAAACCATGAAACGAATTGGCTTTTTAGCATTCGCAAGCATCTTTTTTATGAGCTGTAATCAACAAACAACTGAAGTTACCGAAGGCACCGAGCAGGATTCGGTAGTAACCGAAGAAACTATTCCTGCCGATTGGGAGTGGGAAACCGAGCAATTTGCCGACATCCGTATGTTACGGTTTAGAATTGAAGGTTGGAACAAGCTAAGCTTAGATCAAAAAAAACTGGCTTATTACCTTACACAGGCAGGCCTTTCGGGAAGAGATATTGTTTGGGATCAATACTATCGTCACAATTTAGAAATTAGAAAGGCATTAGAGAATGTTTTGAAAAATTACGATGGCGATACCGAAACACCGGACTGGGAAAAATATGTGTTGTACGTAAAGCAAATTTGGGTGCACAATGGTATTCATCATAACTACGGCAACTTTAAGGTTATGCCCGAGTTTAGTAAAGATTATTTTCAAAGTTTGTTAAACGCTACCGAAACTAGCTTGAGCGAAGAGGCTTTGGATGCTATGTTTAACGATAAGGATTTAAAAAAGGTGAGCAAAGATCCTAAGCAGGATTTGGTGTTAGCATCTGCAGTAAATTTTTACGATGCCGATATTACGGAGCAAGAGGCTATTGATTTTTACAAAAAGAAAATGGTGGATGGCGATAAGCGCCCTATAAGTTATGGCTTAAATTCAAAATTGGTACGCAACGAAGCGGGCGGCATTGAAGAAAGAGTATGGAGCGCTAAGGGAATGTACGGAGAGGCCATTACCGAAATTGTTAAGTGGTTGGAATTAGCCAAAGGAGTAGCCGAAAATCAGGCGCAGGCCGATGCCTTGGCTTTGCTAATTGAATATTACAATAGTGGAGATTTAAAGAAGTGGGACGAATACAATGTTGCTTGGGTAAAAGCTACTGAGGGCGATATTGATTATATCAACTCATTTATTGAAGTGTATGATGACCCTTTAGGTTACAAGGCGACCTACGAAACGGTGGTGCAGTTTAAGGATTTTGACGCCAGCGAAAAAATGAAGGTGATTAGTGATAATATTCAATTTTTTGAAGATAATTCACCTATAATGGACGAGCACAAAAAGCCCAACGTAACGGGGGTAACGTATAAAATGGTAAACGTAATTGGCGAAGCAGGTGCTACAACACCAATGACACCGATTGGAGTTAACTTGCCTAATGCCAATTGGATACGTACAGAGCATGGCTCAAAATCGGTGAGCCTTATGAATATTGAAGTAGCCTATGAGCACGCCAAAGGTGCTGGCTTTTTAGAGGAATTTACTTTTACCAAAGAAGAATTGGAACGCTCTAAAGCCTACAGCAGTATTTCGAGCAAAATGCACACTGCTTTACACGAAGTAGTGGGGCATGCATCTGGCCGTATTAATGATGGAATAGGCACCCCAAAAGAAACGCTTAAAAATTACTCTTCTACACTTGAAGAAGGTAGAGCCGATTTGGTGGCCCTGTATTATATTATGGATGAAAAATTAATGGAACTAGGTTTAGTAGATACGCTGGATGTAGGCAAGGCTGAGTACGATAGTTATATTAGAAACGGTATGATGCTGCAACTACGTAGATTAAAAGTAGGGGAGCAAATTGAAGAAGACCATATGCGCAACCGCC
Source organism: uncultured Owenweeksia sp. (assembly GCA_937146805.1). Classification (GTDB taxonomy): domain Bacteria; phylum Bacteroidota; class Bacteroidia; order Flavobacteriales; family Schleiferiaceae; genus Owenweeksia. Next base: position 19,855 of record CAKZRR010000053.1, read on the forward strand.
AATTGGTAGCTGCTTGGGCTTTTGAAATGGGCAAAGAAGATAATGTAATAGAACGTAAAACGCTGGACGGTAAAACCTATTTTGTGGTGAATGATTACACTAAGCTGCGTGCTATTTTTGGCGAGCAATTACGCGAAATTCAACGCATAAAAAGTGAAGGCGATTACGAAGCGGGTAAAAACTTAGTAGAGACTTACGGTGTACAAGTAGATGCTCAATTACACCAAGAGGTGTTGGACAGAACAGCCAGCCTCAACATTCCTCCTTACTCAGGCTTTGTACAGCCAGTACTTAAGCAGGTAATGGAAGGCGATAGCTTAATAGATATTGAAGTAACCTACCCTAAGGATTTTACCAAGCAAATGTTAATGTTTGGCGAGAAGTATTCCTTTTTAAAGTAAACAAGCTTCTTTAAATAAACCAAAAGCCCCGTAGCGAAAGTTACGGGGCTTTTGGTTTTATGAGGTAATGGCTTTTTTATGAATGCCATTGATAGGTATATAATAAGACGGTTTTTGACCCAGCTTTGACTTTTCGTAAACCACCAAATGTCCAAAGTTTTAACAAATTGCTTTAGTAGTATACTATTTCCCATTTAGCATCTTGGAGAAGATATCTATGACTGGCTTCTTTTAAATCAGTTCCTTTTGGGACAGGTATTTCTGATTTCCGTAAGTCACCATTGTTTTGTATGAAAACAGGAAGATCATATTTTTCAATAACAATTCCAGTTACTCTAAGGTTCTTCCCGCTATCTCCACCTAAATAATAACCGTTTGGCCATTCTTTCATTGCATCTATCCATATATGGCCATCCTTGGTAATTAACAAAGCACCTAATTTTGAGTTGACAGCTGTTCCGTATATCGCTATTTTTTGCCCAAGAAATTTATTTAGTTTACTATCGGCAATAGAATTTACTTCAGTTATAGAGGCACAACAGGTTAAAATCGGAAATAGTAAAATTGCTAATCTATTCATTCTCTAATTTAATGTTCGCTAAGGTTAAGCCTTTGTCTAGTACGGTGCTTCAAGATATTTAACTATCTAAGTGCTAGCAATAGTTATTAAATACTTGTAACTACTGTTGTTTTCCTTGCGTCAAATTCCTACTTGGATTCGTTTTCTTCAGGAGGAAGATAGTAAGAAAAGAGAACTTAAAAGCTATAACCCGATTAAGCCCCTAACAAGTTTCTCTGTGTGCGGTGAAAAACCTGTAGGGGCTCTTAATTTCTTTGTTTTAATCTACAATACGTTCTACGTTTTTATAGATAAAATCAACGGACTCTTCGGTAGTAATAATATCGAATGTCAAGCCTTTTAGTTGGGCACCGATATAGGAAACTCCTTTATTTCTTTTAATCCCTTCAATATTTTTCCAATCAGTAACTTGGAGCAATCCTTTAGCACATAAGTCACCACCTTGAATATTTACAGTAATAAACTCTTTTCCATTTTGTTCAGAATAACTTGATAGCCAATAGGTAAGATTAGATTTCCCAATACGGTCCATTTCTTTTATTAATTCTTGCTTATACGTATTAGACTCCAGTCCATTTGAGTCAAAAACGGGATTGGTGTTTTTACAATCGGGTCTATCGCATGAAGCTAGGAAAATTAGTGCCGTTGCTAGAAATAGTATTGATTTCAGTTTCATAATTATTAGGTATTTGATTTTGGTGGCTTATGCTACACTTTAAATTGATTTAGTCAAGTTTAAAAATCACCTATACTATCCGATCAGGGGTATGTACAAGTGTCTGGTTTTTTTTCTAAAAAACTCACTCAGAAAATCGCTTTCCCCATAGCAAACCCATTCGTCAACACAGCATTCATCTTGGCCTATCCGCAAAACAAATGCTTAGTTATTGGTGTGTCGTTTTTTTATTCTTTCTTGGTATTCAGCTTTTTCGCTACAAAGTCATAGTTGGTTAAAAGCAAAAATCCAATTATTAGATTCAGTCCGCTCACTGCCCAATTAAATTTGTCTTGTGAGTTGTATTCAAGTCCGATAACGTCTCCCTTAAATGCAAAAAGTGAATGACTTAAAAAAGCTGGGGTTTTGTTTAAAATCATAAGTCCACCGATTATAAAAGTTCCGATTTTGATAATGTCAGTCGGTTTTAAGTTACCGATTTCTATTTTTTCATCATCAAATCCTTTGTCGAGCTTTAATAGTCGAACAACCTTGTCCGCTTTAAATATCAAGACTACAAAAAGTCCAACTACAACAAATATTGCCACGACAATCCATAAAATTAAGAGTGCGTCAATGTCCATCATTGCCAATGAAATGTTGCTCGGTAAAGCCGAAAAAAGTGTCGTCACGACTGAGAAAAGTCCGAACACTTTTAGTATTAGAATGAAAAAGTCTCTTTTTGTCATTTAGTTTATGGTTTGTTTAAATGCACGCCAACGCTACGCTAAGAAACGTGTCTCGTAGGGCATGTTTTTATAGCGATTGTTGGCATGTCGTGCTTTTTAATTTTTCTTTTATTTTCTCAATTATTTTGGTCGCGTCCGCAACTTTCAAAGTTTAGCTTCAGTGGATTTATTTTCTTTAAAATAAACAATCATTGTTCAATCACCATCCACCAAATAAATTATCGTCCCTCTATATGAACGATCATCTCTAAGCATTCATTTTTGGCCTATCGGCAAAACAAATGCTTAGTTATTGGTGTGTCGTTTTTTTATTTTTCTTCTTATCAGCCATATAATCAAAGTTATGAAACCAATAAATGTGGTAAGTCCTGACCAAAACAGAACTTTAAAATTGTCTCGTATAAAATATTGAGCGTCCTCTATCAATTGGTTTGGTTTTGCGTTAAGAGCTAATTTTTCGAACTCTTTGATTCGCTTGTTCATCAATTCGGACTCAAATCCATACTCTGTAGCTGCTTCATAACTTTCCAAAGCAGCTTGAACATCTCTAGTTTGAGCTAAAACATTTCCAAGGTCGAAATAGATATTTCCAACAACGGTGTTTTTAGGTTTAACAAATGTTGTTCGTTCCCTCAATTGATGCCAAATGTGTTCTCTTAATTCCTTTAAGTCATATTTTTTTGGATTTGAAGGCTTATCATTAATTCCAAAATCCAATCCAAGGATTGATGATTTTTTATCTGTAGATTCAGAAATTTTGTATTCCAAAATTTTAATATGAATCCATTCCGACCCTTTATGTGACTTTGGATTTAATTCGATTGATTTTTTAATCCAAATAAGAGCCGAATCTGGCTGTCCTATTAATTCAAAAATAGTCCCAAGGTTAGATGCTGTAGTGTACAAGTTTGGTGAACGCAGTTCAATTTCTTCGTAAATGTTTTTAGCCTTTTGGTATTCACCTAGGTATGTTAATGCAGCAGCATAGTCGGAATAGTATTCCAGAGAATCAGACCTTTTATAAGCAGTCAATAATTCATCTGATTTACTTCTAAGTTCTAGGGTGTCTATTTCTCTATTCCAGACTTTACCATTTGATGGGTCAGTGTAAACAACTTCTCCTGTTAATAGAGTTCTGTATTCATTAATACAAGCAAATGAGCTTTCAATAGAAGCTAAACAAATTAGTATTAGGATTATTTTTTTCATTTCATGAAGGGTAACTAGGGGATAAACAACATGTTGTTTATATCCCCTTTATATTAATTTCAAAAACCCTGTTGCAATACCTGTTTACAACGGTTTTGGCTCTTTGGGTAAATGTAGGAATAAAGCAGTAAAATGCCTTGGTGTTTTTTAACCATAAGCTAAAAACCAACAAGCCCCGTAATTTTCGCTACGGGGCTTGTTAACTTAAAATTATTTGGGTTTATCAGAGTTTCTTAAACTTTAAACTCAAAGGTTTTTTCGCTCCTTTTAGGTTGAGGATATACACTCCCGCATTAAACTGAGAAACATCAATACGAGAAGTGAAGCTTCCTTGCGCTACGGGCTCACCAATAATGTTTAGTATTTCGTAATGGCTAAATTCTTCCTCCTGGCTATTTACCACAATAAAATTGGTGGCGGGGTTCGGAAACACCGATAAAGTTTTTGAAACTTTTTCTTTAATGCCAATACTGCTGTTTTTGTGCACATCGTATCGTAACTCGCCTTCAAGGCTTAGTACCAGGGTATTTGGGTCAGCATTGAGCTGTACAACAGCCGTAATTTGATTTTGTAGATTATGACGATAGTAAATTTCTTGTGCTAAATCTTTCTCTCCGTCATTATCTAAATCTTCGTACATCTGAGATTTAATCAGCTTCCCCGCTACGGTAGGGCTGTAATGGTGTAATAAGTAGCCGTCTCCATTTTGACTTTGAGAAATGGTGTAAAAAATACTGTCTAAAAGGTTGTTAGCGTAATAAAACTCTTGAAAGCCAACGGGTATATATTGCGTTCCAATTTTGGCCGAAATAGTAATTAAATCTACCTCATTAGCACTATTGTAAGTAAAGGATAGTCTAAAAACTAAGTCAAAGCTAGAACCTGATGAGTTCTCGTAATAATCTACAACACTGTCTTTTCCACTTTGGTCGGTCATAAAAACAAGGCGTTCCTTAATACCCAAACCTCCGTTTGATTGATCGATACCTTCTAATTGTGTTTCACTTCCGTTAAGGCTTCCTTTATAGGCTCCCACAACCGAACCAAACTCAGAAATGATGCAAGTATCAATTTTGCCATTGGCCAAGTAGTTTTGAACAGCCGTAGCCGTTGCCACAAAGGCAGCACCACTATCGGCCGAAAAAGAAAGCGAATCGTGCGGCACAATGCTCGGAATTTGCGCTCCGCTTAAAAATTGTTGGATGGGGCCTACTTGGGCGCTTCCTAATACACTTAAAGTGCTGATTGCTAGTACAAGTAATGATTTCATATTTATGGGTTGTTTGTTTAATGTTGGTAGTTTTATCGTTTCCTAAAGTTAGGACACTAACTGTGCTTGTATGGTTGCTTCAAGGTAGCATTTTTTAGGCCGTATTTAACAATTTGGTGAGTAGGCTTAAATAATTAGATATTTTTTTAAGATTTTGATAGATGGAACAGTGGGTGAGGGTAAGAGTTTTATATTTGAAAAAATTTAAAAAACAGCATGAAATTACTGGAAGGAAAAACCGCCCTAATTACAGGAGCTTCTAAAGGAATAGGTGAGGGCATAGCCCGTGTTTTTGCAGCGCATGGCGCACAAATAGCTTTTACCTATTTATCCTCCGAAGAATCAGCTAAAAAGTTAGAGAATGAGCTGAGCACCTTAGGGATAAAAGTAAAAGGATATAAAAGTGATGCCTCTGTATTTGAAGCAGCCGAAGAGTTGGCCAGTCAAGTACAGAAAGACTTTGGCAGTATAGACGTAGTAATAAACAATGCCGGTGTAACCCGCGATAACCTCTTAATGCGTATGAAGGAAGAGGATTTTGACCGTGTTATTCAGGTAAACCTAAAATCGGTTTTTAACCTTACTAAAGCGGTACAGCGTACCATGCTTAAGCAGCGCTCGGGTTCTATCATTAATATGAGCTCCGTAGTGGGTGTTAAAGGAAATGCCGGTCAATCAAACTATGCCGCCTCTAAAGCAGGTATTATTGGTTTCTCTAAGTCTATAGCGTTGGAGCTGGGTTCTAGAAACATTAGATGCAATGTGATTGCACCGGGCTTTATTGAAACCGAAATGACGGGCAAGCTAGACCCCGAAACCGTGCAAGGCTGGCGCAATGCTATTCCGTTAAAACGTGGTGGCACCCCGCAAGATATTGCCAATGCTTGTCTATTTTTAGCTTCCGATCTAAGTACTTATGTAACAGGTCAAACGTTACAGGTAGATGGTGGAATGCTTACCTAAATTGTAAATAATTTGATTAAAAACCCGAAGTAAAGCTTCGGGTTTTTTTACCCCTAGTTTCATGTTTCAAGTAGTTTTCGAATATTCGCTTTGGTGGCTGTTGCCTATTAGTTTGGTGGCCTTGCTTTTGAGTGCGCTGCTGTACTATAAATCCAAACAATGGACCAAAGCACAAAAATTGGGTTTAGGGGCCTTTCGTTTTGTGAGCTTAGTATTGTTGGGTGTGTTACTTCTTTCACCGCTTTTGCAAACCACCGAATTTTTAGAAGAGAAGCCATTACTAGTTTGGCTTGAGGATCATTCGCAGTCGGTTAGCCTTTCGGCAGATAGCAATTTGGTAAACGAGTTTTATGTAGAAGCGAAAGAGACTTGGCAAAAACAGCTTTCTGAAAAGTACCGAGTAGAATACTTGAAGTTTGGAGCAACACTTGATAAAGATAGTGTTAATTCACTGGAAACCAATATATACAAATCGATAAAAACATCTACCGAAAGGTACTATAACCAAAACGTAGGCGGCCTAGTTTTAATAAGCGATGGTATTTACAATAGAGGCAGTCATCCTAGTTACGCGGCCAAAGAAATTAACTTTCCCATTTTTACCGTTGGTACGGGAGACACCAGCCAGCACAGCGATTTATGGGTAGATGCTGTACAAACGAATAAAGTTAGTTATCTAAATAATCAGTTCCCGGTTGAAATATCCATTAAAGCTAGCGAGCTTAGAGGTAAGCAGTTTGAGTGGCGCTTAGAAGATGAAAAAGGGAAACGCCTTTTTGGAGAGGAGTTGGCTATAAATAACCGCGCTTTTTTTTACAAAACAACCGTGTACATTAATGCTGATAGTGTGGGTTTACACGGCTATAAGCTGCAATTAAGCGAACTTAAAGAGGAAGTGCAACATGGCAATAACAGTAAAGAGTTTAGTGTAGAGGTTCGCAACAATCGTAAAAAGGTGGTGCTGGCGGCTAGTAGGGTGCACCCTGATATTGGGGCTTTAAAAAGAGCGCTGTCTAAGTTTGATGAATTTGAAGTAGCCGTGTTAAACCCCAGCGAATTCAATAATGCGGGCGAGGTGTTTCTATACATCCTGCACAACCCAACTACTGAAATGTTTAGCCAGTTGCAAAATTCTAAAGCGGCCATTTGGACATTGGTAGGGGAAAATACTTCACAGACTGGTTTAGGTCAAAGTATGGAGGTGGATTTAAAAATTGGTGTTTTTGAAGAGATGGAAACCTACCTCAAAAATGACTTCAGCTTGTTTACGCTTTCGCCTGATACGGATGATTGGTTGGCCGAAATGCCGCCATTATTAGGAAGCTTTAATGATGCCAATAGCGCTGGTAAAACCTATGCTTTGCTAAATAAAAAAATTGGAAAGCTGCGTACTCAAAAGCCCATGTGGCTTTTTAAAGAAAAGGAAGGCCGTAAAATGGCGCTTACTTTAGGTACCGGTTTATGGACATGGCGCATGGAGGATTACCGTATCAATAAAAACTTTAATCAGTTTGATGAGCTCATTTTTAAAACGGTACAATACCTTAGTAATACGGTAAATGAGCAGCGTTTTATTGTAAATTTTGAAAGTGAATACGAGCAATCGCAGCGGGTAAGCGGCCGTTGCGAATTGCGCAATGCCAGTGGCGAACTTATTAACGAGCCAGAGGTATTGGTGAGCTTTTATGATGAGGAGGGTAAAGTATATGATTTCAGTTTTTCAAAAACAGAAGAAGCCTATTTTTTAAATGCGGGCAGGTTAGCCAAAGGTAGATACCGATACTTAGCCAAAACCACCTTGGGAGATGAAAATTTAAGTTTGCAAGGTTATTTTGAGGTAAATGAAAACACTTTGGAGCAGCAAAATTTAGTGGCGCAGCACGGGGTATTACAATCTTTAAGCGATCAAAGTAGTGGCGCGTTTTTTAGCTTGGCACAAAGCCAAAATATGCTAGAGGTGCTCATGCAAAACACTACGGCCAAGAGCTTACAGGTTTCCGAAACAAAAACAAGAGACTTGGTAGATAAGCGCTGGTTTTTTGTGCTAGTTTTGGTGTTGCTAAGCGTAGAGTGGGCAGCCCGAAAGTACTGGGGAAATTATTAATATCAAGAAGTCTATTTAAGATCTTCAATCACTAATAAATCAATCATTATGAATCAGAAAAGAACAGCATTAATTGTAGTTGTATTTGGTGTTTTCTTGGGCGTATTGTTAGCCTGGAAATCATTTACCTATACCGTAGACCCAGGAGAGAAAGCCGTTATATTTAGAAAGTTTCAGAACGGTTTGGATAAGGAAAATGTGTACGGCCAAGGTTTTCATGTAAAATGGCCGTGGGATGGCGTGTACACTTACGATGTACGTATTAAAGAAGCGGTGAGTACTATGGAAGTTTTGAGTAAAAATGGATTAACCATTAAGGCTGAACTATCGTATCGTTATAAGCCAGTAGATAATAGAATTGGTTATTTGCATGATAATATTGGTGAATCATACCACGAGCAAATTATTGTGCCGGAAATACGTTCGGCTACACGTGAAGTAATTGGTAAGTATTTACCGGAGGAACTGTATTCTTCTAAAAGAGAATCTATTCAAGATGAAATTTTTCAGCGTACTGCGGTTTCATTAGAAGAGAAAGATTTGATTTTGGATGTAGTGCTTATTCGCGAAGTAGAACTACCCGAAAAATTGAAAGCAGCTATCGAGCGTAAGCTAGAACAAGAGCAGGCTAGTTTGGAATATGAATTCAAGCTAACAAGAGCTCGTAAAGAAGCGGATCGTCAACGTATTGAAGCAGAAGGGAAAGCGACAGCCAATAAAATCATCAATTCGTCTTTAACGGATAAAATTCTGAAGGAGAAGGGAATTGAAGCAACCTTGGAATTGGCCAAGTCAAACGGAAGTAAAACCGTAATTATTGGCAGTGGAAAAGATGGCTTGCCTATAATTTTAGGAGACAAATAATACAGGAATATTTAGGAAGAATGCAGGAAACAAGAAACTTAGAGCCGGTATCGGTTTGGAATCATTTTGAAGACCTAAATGCGGTACCTAGAGCCTCAAAAAAAGAGGAGCAGGTAATTGCCTTTATGGAAAACTTTGGCCGTAGCCTTAACTTAATAGTTGAAAAGGATGAGATAGGCAATGTGCTGATTAAGAAGCCCGCTACACCGGGCATGGAAGATAGAAAGATGGTGGTAATGCAATCGCACCTGGATATGGTGCATCAAAAAAATGCTGATACCAACTTCGATTTTGCCACACAAGGAATTCAAACGTACATAGATGGTGATTGGGTAAAAGCCAAGGGAACCACTTTGGGCGCTGATAACGGAATGGGTGTTGCCGCTATTATGGCGGTGCTTTCATCTACCGATATGGTGCATCCTGCCATTGAAGCTTTATTTACGGTAGATGAAGAAGCGGGGATGACAGGCGCGCAGAAATTGCGTAAAAACTGGTTAAAAGGCGACATCCTTCTTAATTTGGATACAGAAGAAGACGATGAACTAAGCATTGGTTGTGCGGGTGGTATTGATACCAATATTACTTGGGAGTACTCACAAGAAACTTTATCTGGAGACTATACCGCTTTAAATATTGCCGTAAAAGGATTAAAAGGTGGCCACTCTGGGATGGACATTATTTTAGGTTTGGGTAATGCCAATAAAATAATGAACCGTGTACTTTGGGATACCCGAGCTCAGTTTGGTGTACGTATTAATAGTATTGATGGCGGTGGTTTGCGTAATGCTATTCCGCGCGAGTCTAAAGCTATAGTAGCTGTGCCCAGCGATAAAGTGGCACAGGTAAAGGCACATTGGAAAACTTTAGGGGCAGCTTTAAAGCAAGAGTTTGAAACTACCGATCCTAATTTTGAGCTAAGTATTGAGGAAACAGTGGCCGTTACAAACGTGATGGCATCAGCCCAGCATGATGGTCTTTTGTGGGCTATACAAGCTTGCCACGATGGTATTAAGCGCATGAGTCCGGATGTAGCCGATTTGGTAGAAACCTCGAATAACTTGGCACGTGTATCTGTAAAGGATGGGAATGCAGAAATGTATTGCTTAACGCGAAGTGATCGTGAATCAGCTAAATACGATATGGCGCATAGTATTGCTTCTTGCTTTAACTTGATTGGTGCTACGGTTGAGCACAAAGGCTCATACCCAGGTTGGAAACTAGATCCTAATGCCAAAATGCTAAACACGATGAAGGCTTTGTACAAAGAGCTTTTTAAAGAGGAAGTACGTGTACTGGCTTGCCATGCTGGTTTAGAATGTGGTTTGTTAGGAGAGCATTACCCTAATTTAGAGATGATTTCTTTTGGACCCACTATTAGAGGTGCACACTCGCCAGATGAGCGAGTACATATAGCATCGGTAGGTAAGTTTTGGTATTGGCTTAGCGAAACCTTAAAACGCATACCCACTAAAGATTAAAAAATCACCAAGAGGCTGTCTGAAAAGGCAGCCTTTTTCTTTTCAAACAACTGAATTACCTTGCGCCAAAATCTACCGTTTGAAAACACCTACCACTCTTAAGCTTATTGAATGCCCTAGAGATGCCATGCAGGGCATTCACGATTTTATTCCCACCGCGCAAAAAACAGCTTATATAAACAGTTTGCTTTCTGTTGGTTTTGATACGATAGACTTTGGCAGTTTTGTGTCTCCCAAGGCCATTCCGCAATTGCGGGATACCGAAAAAGTACTGAGTGGTTTAGAGTTAGATAAAACAACCTCTAAGCTTTTGGCTATTGTGGCCAACAGGCGAGGGGCGGAGCAGGCGGTTCAGTTTGATGAAATTAGTTATTTAGGTTACCCTTTTTCGGTTTCGGAAATATTTCAGCAACGCAATACCAATCAAAGCATTGCGGAGTCGGTACAACTGGTAGACGAACTAGTGCAGTTGTGTGCCCAGCATAACAAAAAACTGGTAGTATACGTTTCTATGGGTTTTGGTAACCCTTACGGGGAAGACTGGAATGTAGAGATAGTAGAAAAGTGGTGCCGACAGCTTAGCGAGATGGGTGTGGAGATACTTTCACTTTCTGATACTATAGGTACATCCAATCCGGAAACGATTAGCTATTTGTTTAAAAACCTTATTCCGGCCCTTAGCAAAGTAGAGTTTGGAGCCCACCTACACACCACGCCTACCACATGGCACGAAAAAGTAGAGGCGGCTTTTTTAAACGGTTGCTTACGATTTGATGGTGCCATTAAGGGATATGGTGGCTGCCCAATGGCTAAAGATGATTTGGTTGGAAATATGCCCACCGAGAAATTATTGAGCTTTGTACAGGAAAAACAGCTTGCTCAAAACCTAAATTTATTGGCTTTTGAGTCCTCTTATAATTTAGCGCTCCAAACTTTTCCAGTTTAAACGATAAAAAGATCATTTTTTTTGTTGAAAAAGTGCCATATCTCTATTTCAACAAGCCAAAATGTAAGGGTGTGATTTTCAGGGAAAGGCATTCATTCTAATTTTCAACACTTTTTAGTTTTTAAGGCTTTTATTGCTGATATAAATCTAATTGTCAACGAGTTAGGTGTTAAGAAAATTGTTGAAAAGATGCGTTTTCTACATTTTTTTTTACACATTTGGCACTCTCTAACTCTCAAACATTATGAACGACTTACATCAAGCCCTTAAAGTGGCATTGAGTGTCAAAACTTACTTAGTTAATAGTTCAGACGTATCGGTTAATTCAAATGAATTAAAAGAACAGTATGAAAATATTAGCAAACAGATTAAAGGAATTATAGACATTAAATAACACAACTCAGCACTAAACTCTACTCCACCATGACTAATTCAAGCACTATTTTTAACGTAGCCGAAATTGTTCGCGATTTTATTAATGACGAAGCCAAAACATTGGCCATTAGTCAAGGTAAAATGTTAAGTGACGAAGAATTTGACCAAATCGTTCCCAACTATCTACAAGTGGGCTAAAGTTCACAAAACGTAATAGGATTAAAGCTAGTTTCGGTTGGAAACTAGCTTTTTTTATGCCTAATAGTTACCATTGCATTAAATTACCAATGGTGTTTCAAAAGATAAAACATACCGCTTACCCTCCCACAAACAAGCCCCTAATGATATGGGATGGGAATTGTGGTTTTTGTGCTTATTGGATAACCAAATGGCAAAGTACTACAAAGGATAAAGTAAACTATAGTAGCTACTTAGAGGTAGCTGGTCAATTTCCGGATATTGATCTACGCCATTTTAAACAAGCCAGCAGATTGATAGAACCTTCGGGAGCTATTTTTAGTGGACCTCGTTCGGCTTACCGCACTTTTGCCTATGGTAGTAGGTGGGCATTTTTGGATCACTGGTATGAAAACAAACGATGGTTTAGCTCTTTAAGCGATAACCTATATAATTGGGTAACACACAATCGTGGCCTGCTATTTACCATTAGTAAATATTGTTTCGGGTCAAACCCAAACGCCAGTAAACCCTTTTGGCTTTTGTATTTAATACTAATCGGTGCGCTATTAGCCTTATTTGTTTAATTGCCTAAGGCCCTCATACACCACCACACTTACAGCATTCGCCAGGTTTAAGCTGCGTATATGAGGGCTCATAATAGGAATTTGGTATAGTTGCTCTTTATATCGGTCGGCAATGCTATTATCAAAACCAGTTGATTCTTTTCCAAAAATTAAGAATAGGTTTTTCTCAAAAGGTATGTTCCAATGACTTTGGCTGCCATGGCTGGAGAAAAAAGCCATTGGTTTGTTTTGATGCTGCTCAAAAAAATCCTCCTTGCTGTCGTATTCAAATAAAGTAACATGTTGCCAATAGTCTAGCCCCGCACGCTTTAAATGTTTATCACTAAGCTCAAAACCATAGGGTTTTACTAAATGCAAATGGCAGCCGCTGGCTAGGCTCAGCCTTCCAATATTCCCTGTATTGTTGGGTATTTCGGGCTCTAGTAATACAATATTTAAAGGCATGGTGCAGTTTGTTTTTTAGGTTATAATCCCAGCCGCAAGATTAACCAATTTCTAAAAAAGGGCTGTATTGCTAGCTGTGTTTCTATGGTTCAGATATTTTAATTTTAGCCGTGCCAAATCATTGTTAGGGGATAAAGCATTGCTTACATTCGCAGCACTTATGCTTTCAAAAAAATCGAAATATGCTATTAATGCACTCGTGTATTTGGCACGTAAATACGAGGAGAACCCCGAGCAAAAAGTGCAGGTTTCTGAAATTTCGGAAGCACAGAATATTCCTAAAAAGTTTTTAGAAACCATTTTGCTGAATCTTAAGAACAACGGTATTTTGGGAAGTAAAATGGGCAGGGGCGGAGGCTACTATTTACGCAAAGCACCCTCTGAGGTTAACTTAGCGGATGTACACCGAATTTTTGATGGCGCCATTGGCTTACTACCTTGTGTAACTCACAATTATTACGAAAAGTGCGATGAGTGCCTAGACGAAGAAACCTGCGGCATTCGTTTTGCAATTTTAGAAGTACGCAACCAAACGGTAGAAATTTTAAAGCGGAATACGCTTAAAGTAATACTGGATAGAGAGGCTGCTATTTAGGAGTAGAGGCGTTTTAATTACAGTGATTATTTGTTGTTTTGGGACGCTTATGATAAGTGAAATTAGATATTGGTCAATTATTTAAACATATCGGCCATTGAATTTAGGCAGGGGCTTATGTCAAAATAAAAGCCACCAACATCCTCAGGATTTTCTTCGATTTTTAAATAGTCGTAATGGTCAATTAAACTTTGCTGGCCACCAAATTCAAAGCCCAAAATCTTTATCAAATCATATTCATGCGAAATGTAAGTAACGTAAAATGCACTTTCCTTTTCAAGACCATCACCTGAGCTCAATAGAGCATCAATTATGACGTTCATTTGAAATTTTTTTTTTGTCAAAACCAGCTGTGTTATTTTGTTTTTGTAATGCGTAAAGTTGATAGTTTATTACCCTTAGATCAAAGGGGTTTTTAGCTAGTATTGAATCTGATAAACGCAATATTTTGTTGAGTTCTTTCTCACTGTGTTTCTCTAACTGTAATACGGTTTTTAAGCTGTCACCAAAACCCGAATGACCGTAAGGTGAGTAATTTTCTTGAAAAGAATATCCATAATACAAGTATCTTTTTTCCTTTAGAGTCATCGTTGAATCGGAAATAGAAAACCTTTGCAGTAGTTTTGGGTAGAAAAGTTCCGATTTTTCTCTTGAGATTTCTTTTTCAATCTTTTTGTAATTCGGTTTTTTAGCCAAATCATTTTGAGAAAATACCATACCTGAAATTAACAAAAAGCCCAAAGTCCATAACGGTTGCTTCTTCATAATCATTTGTCTTAACTTTTAATTTGAGACTAACTTTTAGCTGTTTAGTTTTCTACTCTTTCTTTAAGCGCAGAACGTAAATGTACACAGTTTTTTATACAGGTTGTTTGGCATTATATGAACTACTATTTCTTAACCACCCTTCTAGTTACGCCTTCACTGGTTTTTATAATGTAGTAACCATTGGGTTGTTGGCTTAGATCAATTTTGTTTACATCGGTAACGTTCATTACTTTTTTGCCTTGCGCATCAAATATTTCAAAGGTATGGGTCTCATCCGAATGAAAAACTCCGGTAGAAGGGTTTGGGTATAAATCAGCATTAGGAGCCGTATAACCCTCATCTAAACCTACACCAACTCCCATAGAATATACGGTAACATTGCCGCTTACCTGGTTGGCAACAAATAGCAAAGCTAGGCCGCTGGGGTTTTTGGCGGCCGGCACAAACTCCAATCCATGGGTGCCTAAATCTCCGGCAGCAGGATCATTGGCCGCTACACTAAAATTACGGTTTAATAAATAGGTTTCAAATTGGGGTTGCATAGGGTTACTCATGTCATACACCATAATACCGCCCATTTCTGATAATCCAATAAAAGCATATTTTACGCCATCTACTTCACCTATTGCAATGCCTTTTGGTTTACAGCCACTTACAATGCTACTGGCTTTGTATGAGTTATTATCGGCTGAAGCCGAATTAAAATTAGCAGCCTGTAAACTGGCTAATGTTTGTTCAAACTCATCGCCACTGTCCCAAATTAAGGTTCCGGTGGTATCCCAAATACTAAACGAGCGGCCTCCAAAGCAAAAGAGTGAATCGTAAACCCCCGGAAATTTTTCACTCCCCAAAGTATTGGTAACTTGAAGCTGACCTATTATCGAGTCTTGTTGCCAGTTGGCCCAGTTTGGAAAATTCACCGCATCCAGCACCAAGGAGCCTACTGTGGCTTTTTCGCTGTAACCGCTGTAGTCTCTTATGGCTCCTTCGTTGGCGGTAGCCAAATAAGTGAGCCCGCCACTTTTAAAAGTGCTGATGCCTGTAGGTTGGTACATTCCATACAAACCGGCATAGGTATTAATATTAATTTTTTGATTGACATCGGAAGCATCTAAACCCACCATTCCAAAATCCTTAAAACCAAGTGGTTTTGGATCTAGCATTGCATCAGATTGTATATCAATAGATCCGATGGCGTTATTCTCAGGAAGTGTAAAATAGGCTTGGGTAAAGCTTTTATTAAAAGCTAAAAATTCGGGTTCTAAATCTTGTGAAGGCCAAGCCGTGCCATTGTTTCCAAAAACACGGATCTGTGGGTCTAGAATACTGAGACTATCCCAATCGTAAAATGAAATATCAGCCATGGCACTTTGGGGCGTGCTATTAACTCCACTGCTTATATTCATTAAAGAAATAGTACCTAATGGGTCATTCAAATAATCATTGCTGGGGGCACCTTCATTAACAACGGTGATATAGGAGCCACCTGGTGAAAAGGCCACCATTTTTGGAGCCGCTCCAACCGAATATTGTTTTAGATAATTACCACTCGAGTTAAAAAACAATAATTTACCACTGCCATGGGCGGTACCGTTGTTTCCTATTACCGCTAGTAGGCCCAGGCTAGAGGCTACCCCAGTAACCTTTGCCACATACTGGCTAATATCAATGCTCTTTGTTTTTATGGGGTTGTTTATATCGCTGTAGTCAATTACATCTATTGTATTTAGCTTCGTATTGCAAGAAAACAGCTTATTGGTAAGGTTATCGTAAGCAACGGTGTGTGTGCCTTGCTCGTTAAAAATTTTGGTGTTGTAAGTACCTCCCTGTAAAATGGGTAAGGTTTGTGCCTGAACAAAGGTGCTAATACAAACCAGCAAACAAAAACTAAATAGGATTTTCATGTAGTAATATTTGTCGGTAAAATTAGCTTTTTTGATTTGATATTTTGAAGGTAAATGAGTCTGCGAATTTGGATATCGGTATTTTTTGATGTTTGAGAGAAGTTGTTACGAAATTATCGCAATGAACATTTTTTCGACAACACATAAAAATAGAAGAGACGAGTATTGAGAGAAGAATAAGTTTTAAATGATTTTATTTTGAACACTAAAGTTAAGACTATTGGGTTTTAGATAGGATTAGGATGTTTATAAAAATCCCCCACCGTTGCTGATGAGGGACTATTACGAGATCTGAGAGTTTAGATTTGAGACATGAGATTAGACTATCATCTCATATCTACTATCTCACTTCTTAAGAAGCATTATCCTCTTTAATCTTATTCAATGCGCTACCCGCTACAAACCACTCAATTTGAGAGGCATTGTAGGTGTGGTTTAGCATAATGCTGTCTTTGCTTCCATCGGTATGCATTACTTCAAGGGTTAATTGCTTGCCAGGTGCAAAAGCACTTAAGTCTGTAAAATTAAAGGTATCATCTTCCTTAATCTTATCGTAATCACTTTCGGTGGCAAAGGTTAAACCTAGCATACCTTGTTTTTTAAGGTTTGTTTCGTGAATACGTGCAAATGATTTTACAATAACCGCTTTTACACCTAAAAAGCGTGGCTCCATAGCGGCATGCTCTCTAGAAGAACCTTCGCCATAGTTATGATCTCCTACTACAATGGTAGGAACACCCGCTGCTTTGTAGGCTCTTGCAACAGCCGGAACTTCACCTTTAGAACCATCTAATTGGTTAACCACTTTATTTGTCAAACCACCAAAAGCATTTACAGCACCAATCAAACAGTTGTTTGAAATATTATCTAAGTGTCCGCGGTAACGTAACCATGGGCCAGCCATAGAAATATGATCCGTGGTACACTTTCCTGCCGCCTTAATAAGCAACTTGGCGCCATTAATATTTTCTCCATCCCAAGGTGCAAATGGCGTAAGTAATTGTAGGCGTTCCGAGTCAGGGTTTACCTCAACATTAATTCCTTTACCATCTTCGGCAGGAGCTTGGTAACCGTTATCTTCTACGGCAAACCCGTTAGAAGGCAATTCCATTCCTGTAGGCTCACTTAATTTAACGGCCTCGCCAGTTTCACTAGTTAAGCTATCCGTCATTGGGTTAAAATCAAGCTTCCCAGAAATTGCAATGGCAGCCACCATTTCAGGTGATGTTACAAAAGCGTGAGTATTAGGGTTACCATCTGCTCTTTTTGCAAAGTTTCTGTTAAAAGAGTGAACGATAGAGTTTTTCTCTTGCTTCTCAGCTCCAGCTCTTGCCCACTGGCCGATACATGGTCCACATGCATTAGTGAATATAGTAGTAGAGTCAAACTTTCTGAAAGTATCCATAAATCCATCTCGCTCTGCAGTAAACCGCACCTGCTCAGAACCTGGGTTGATACCTAAATTTGACTTTGCTTTTACGCCCTTACTTACGGCATCTTCTACAATAGAAGCGGCTCTACTCAAATCTTCATAAGACGAGTTGGTACAGGAGCCAATTAATGCCCATTCAATTTCGGTTGGCCAATCATTGGCAGCAGCCTTCTCTTTCATTTCAGAAACTGGCGTGGCCAAGTCTGGAGTAAAAGGTCCGTTTAAGTGTGGGGTTAATTCGTCTAAGTTTATTTCAATTACTTGATCAAAATACTGCTCAGGATTTGCGTATACTTCATCATCACCTGTTAGGTGTTCAGCAACATTATCAGCTAGAGCTACAACATCAGCACGTCCTGTAGAATTTAAATATCTACGCATAGAATCGTCATAACCGAATGTTGAGGTGGTAGCACCAATCTCAGCACCCATGTTACAAATGGTTCCTTTTCCGGTAGCCGATAGATTTTTAGCTCCTTCTCCAAAATATTCTACAATAGCACCAGTTCCTCCTTTTACAGTAAGGATGCCTGCTACTTTTAAAATTACATCTTTAGCTGAGGTCCAGCCGTTTAATTTTCCAGTCAACTTTACACCAATGAGTTTTGGGAATTTTAATTCCCAAGGCATGCCCGCCATTACGTCAACGGCATCTGCACCACCAACTCCCACAGCTACCATTCCTAGTCCGCCAGCATTTACTGTGTGGCTATCGGTACCTATCATCATTCCACCAGGGAAAGCATAATTTTCTAATACTACTTGGTGAATAATACCAGCACCTGGTTTCCAGAAACCGATACCATATTTATTACAAACTGAAGACAAAAAGTTGAATACTTCGTTGTTCTTATTGATTCCGTCTTGAAGGTCTTTGTCAGCCCCTAGCTTAGCTTGAATCAAGTGATCAGCATGCGCTGTAGAAGGAACTGCTACTTTTTCTTTACCAGCCTGCATAAACTGCAAAAGCGCCATTTGAGCCGTAGCATCTTGCATAGCTACGCGGTCTGGAGCAAAGTCTACATAAGCATTGCCTCTTTCATACGTTTGGGTGGCATTACCATCCCATAGGTGCGTGTAAAGAATTTTTTCTGTTAAAGTAAGGGGACGACCAGTCACTTTGCGAGCAGCTTCTACACGCTCCGGAAAACGAGCGTACACTTCCTTAATCATATCCAAGTCAAAAATCATAAATATCTTTTTTTAATAACGTTATTCGGAGGCGGTTAACCGCTGCGCGAAAGTAATAAATGACAAGGCATTTTGAAAGTGGTATAGAGAGGCACTTTCAATTGATAATGTTTCTAAATAGCAGGCTGTATCTCGGATAGTCTTTTAGGTGGTGTTTGAATTCTTTTTTGTTAAGAGAAATTGTCTTGTTAATTAAAGAGCCTAATCTTCATAAAATATATTAACTGATGTACCTTTGCCGCCTTAAAAATTTGTAGCTATGAAGTGCGGTATAGTAGGATTGCCAAATGTGGGTAAATCCACCCTTTTTAACTGTTTGAGCAATGCCAAGGCGCAAAGTGCCAATTTTCCTTTTTGTACCAT
The DNA here is from genome assembly GCA_937146805.1 of uncultured Owenweeksia sp. Taxonomy (GTDB): domain Bacteria; phylum Bacteroidota; class Bacteroidia; order Flavobacteriales; family Schleiferiaceae; genus Owenweeksia. The sequence continues at coordinate 38,913 of CAKZRR010000053.1, forward strand.
CGAACCCAACGTAGGTATGGTTACGGTTCCTGATCCTAGGCTAACCAAGTTAGAAGAATTGGTGAGTCCTGAGCGCGTATTGCCGGCTACCGTAGAGATAGTAGATATTGCTGGACTGGTAAAAGGTGCTAGTAAGGGAGAAGGTCTAGGGAATAAATTCTTGGGAAATATCCGCGAATGCAATGCCATTATTCATGTGCTACGTTGTTTTGAAAACGAAAACATTGTACATGTTGACGGTTCAATAGATCCCATTAGAGATAAAGAAACAATAGATTTTGAGCTGCAGCTGAAGGATTTAGAAACTTTGGAGAAGCGATTGGATAAACATCGCAAAGCTGCCCGTACGGGTGATAAAGCAGAAGTGGCTAATGCGGCTATTCTAGAAAGCTTAAAGCAACATTTAGAAGAGGGAAAAAGTGTGCGCAGTTTTGATAGAGACGAAGATGCGCAGGCCTTAATTGATGATTGTCAGTTTTTAACAGATAAGCCCATTTTATATCTCTGCAATGTAGATGAAGCCGCTGCCAAATCGGGAAACGAAATGGTAGAGCGTGTGCAAAAAATGGCAAAAGAAGAAGGCGCTCAAGTGATCTTTTTAGCGGTTGCTACCGAAGCCGATATTACGGAGTTGGAGGATTATGAAGAACGCCAAATGTTTTTAGAAGACATTGGTTTAGAGGAGCCTGGGGTAAATAGGGTGGTACGCGCGGCTTATGATTTATTAAACCTGCAAACCTATTTTACCGCTGGTGTAAAGGAGGTACGTGCTTGGACGATTAACAAAGGTTTTACGGCACCACAAGCAGCCGGAGTAATCCATACCGATTTTGAGAAAGGCTTTATTAGAGCCGAGGTAATTGCTTACGCAGATTACGAAGAACATGGATCTGAAAATGCCGTAAAAGATGCTGGTAAATTAGCAGTAGAGGGCAAGGAGTACGTGGTAAAAGATGGAGACGTAATGCACTTTAGATTTAACGTTTAAAAAAGGTTTAACCTTTTCTTTATTAGATTCTAAAGTTAATTCAATTGGCTGTTTATCTGCTAAATAGCGAGTTTTAATAAAGTGTTTATAAGTGCTAGGCCTTGATATAAGGGCGTTTTAGCATATTTTCTATTTTTAGCCATTCGCATAATTTTATAAAATGGCCGAAACTAATTATACCGAAGATAATATTCGCTCCCTCGATTGGAAGGAGCACATACGCTTGCGACCGGGTATGTATATCGGTAAGCTCGGTGATGGTTCCTCTGCCGATGACGGTATCTACATTTTAATGAAGGAGGTGCTGGATAATTCGGTGGACGAATTTGTAATGGGCTCTGGTAAATCCATTGAGGTAATCGTCAAAGATGGTCAAGTAACCGTGCGCGATTACGGAAGAGGGATTCCTTTAGGTAAGGTGATTGATTGTGTTTCCAAAATTAATACAGGCGCCAAGTACGATTCCAAGGCATTTAAAAAATCGGTAGGTTTAAATGGTGTGGGAACCAAAGCCGTAAATGCACTTTCGGATAGTTTTATGGTGCAATCCATTAGGGATGGTAAAACCAAAATTGTAAGTTTTGAAAAAGGCGAGCTATTACGCAATGATGAAATTGTAGATAGCAGTTTACGCAAGGGCTGTAAATTTGTGTTTAGGCCAGATGTCAGCATATTTAAAAATTACCGCTTTGTACATCAGTACATCGAAAAAATGATGTGGAATTACGCCTACCTTAATCCTGGGCTAACCATACATTTTAACGGACAAAAAATATTTTCAGAAAATGGCTTAAAAGACCTTTTACAGGATAACTTGGATGGCCCTATTTTACACGATATTATTCATCTAAAAGATGAAGATATTGAGATTGCATTAACCCATAGTGATAAAAGTCAAAGCGAGCAGTACTACAGCTTTGTAAATGGCCAGCATACAACTCAAGGAGGCTCACATCAGTCCGCTTTTAGAGAGGCATTGGTTAAAACCCTTCGTGAGTTTTACAACAAAAATTTCGATACTTCGGATGTCCGTCAATCGGTGGTGGCAGCAATTAGTTTAAAGGTGATTGAACCAATTTTTGAATCGCAAACTAAAACTAAGTTGGGCTCTACAGATATGGGGCCAGGTCTTACTACAGTAAGAACGTTTGTTACTGATTTTTTAAAGACCAAACTCGATAATTTTTTACATAGAAATGAGCCCATTGCTGAGGCCATCTATAAAAAAATACTGCGTGCCGAAAAGGAGCGAAAGGAGCTAAGTGGCATTAAAAAATTGGCTAGAGACCGTGCTAAAAAAGCCAGTTTACACAATAAAAAATTACGCGACTGCCGTGTGCATTACAGCGATTTAAAGAATGATAGGAGGTTAGATACCACGTTGTTTATTACGGAAGGAGATTCGGCATCAGGGTCTATCACAAAGTCACGAGATGTAAACACTCAAGCGGTATTTAGTCTTAAAGGAAAGCCCTTAAATTGTTATAACCTCACTAAAAAGGTGGTGTATGAAAATGAGGAGTTTAACCTACTACAGGCAGCCTTAAACATTGAAGATGGGTTGGAGGATCTACGTTATAATAACGTGGTAATTGCAACCGATGCCGATGTAGATGGGATGCACATTAGGTTGCTATTGATAACCTTCTTTTTGCAGTTTTTTCCAGAGTTAGTAAAAGAAGGACATTTATATATTTTGCAAACACCTTTGTTTAGAGTTAGAAATAAAAAAGATACCCGCTATTGCTATAGCGAAGAAGAGCGCAGGGCCGCCTTAACAAAGCTCGGAGCCAAAGCGGAGATTACTCGATTTAAAGGGCTTGGAGAGATTTCGCCAGATGAGTTTAAATTTTTTATTGGGGAAGACATTCGCTTAGATCCAGTATTACTGGGAAAAGAAGCAACCATTGATGAGTTAATGGAGTTTTACATGGGTAAAAACACACCCGATCGTCAAAAGTTTATAATCAATAATTTGAGAATAGAAAAAGACCTTGTAGAAGAAGAGGCCGTATCATAAATGAAGATTAAGTCAAACAAAATGTCCAAGCCTATTGGTTTGGTCTATATCCTCTTTGTTGTTGCCCTATTGGCAGATTTATTACTGAGTAACGTAGAAGGATCTTTAAGTAAAGTGCCGCTTCTGTCTCCCTATTTGGGGGCAATAGTGGTGTTTTTATTATACAAGGGTAAATCTGAATTTTTATATGATAGTGATGGAGAGGTGCTCAATTTTACGGCAAAAGACTCCAATTTAGCCTTTTTAGGAAGAAATTACCACATGGTACATACAGAGTTTCCAAAACGAAAATTGGCCAAGTACAAGATAGCTAGCTTGCCTTTAAAAAAGAGTTTGACATTGTATATTCAGAGTAAGGAGGGTTATTCCAAGCGTCAAAATATTCCGGTTAGTTACCTCTCATCAAAGTATTTAAAACAAGTTACAGCCGAACTGGATGAGGTGTTAGCCAAAAACACAACAAAGTAAATGGACGATCAAAATTCATTAGAGCCTCAATTGCCCCAGGACGAAGGGGTTACCATAACCAAAGTATCCGGCATGTACCGCGATTACTTTTTGGATTATGCCTCTTATGTGATTTTAGAGCGGGCTGTACCAGCACTTAACGATGGTTTAAAACCTGTGCAGCGTAGAATTATGCACGCCATGCGCGAGATGGAGGATGGCCGTTATCATAAGGTGGCCAATGTAATTGGGCAAACCATGCGCTTTCACCCTCATGGAGATGCTTCTATTGGTGATGCCTTGGTGCAAGTAGGTCAAAAAAATCTAATGATAGATTGCCAAGGAAACTGGGGTAATATATTAACCGGAGATCGATCGGCAGCACCTCGATACATTGAAGCGCGCCTAACCAAGTTTGCCTTGGAAGTAGCTTTTAGTCCTAAGGTTACTGAATGGCAATCCAGTTATGACGGACGAGCTAAGGAGCCTGTACACTTACCCATTAAATTTCCATTGTTGCTTAACCAAGGGGCCGAAGGAATTGCCGTGGGGCTTTCTACCAAAATAATGCCTCACAATTTTATAGAGCTTATAGATGCCTCTATAAAGATATTACGAGGACGCAGCTTTGAAATTCAGCCGGACTTTCCAACAGGGGGTATAGCTGATTTTTCATTGTATAATGAAGGTATTAGAGGTTCTCGTATTAGGGTAAGGGCTCGGATTAATATTGAGGACAAAAAAACGCTGATTATTAATGAGGTACCCTTTGGAACTACAACAGGTAGTTTAATTGATTCGGTTTTAAAAGCCAATGATAAGGGTAAAATTAAAATCAAAAAAATTGAAGATAATACAGCCGATAAAGTAGAGATAGTGGTGCATTTGGTACCTGGTATTTCGCCCGATAAAATGGTGGATGCCTTGTATGCTTTTACCGATTGCGAAGTATCTATAGCACCATTGGCTTGTACCATTGAGGATGATAAGCCGATTTTTGAAGGAGTTAGAACCATGCTCAAAAGATCTACCGATAGAACGGTAGAATTATTAAAAGCCGAGCTAGAAATTCAACTTAAAGAATTGCAGGAGCAATGGCATTTTGCGAGCTTGGAGCGAATCTTTATTGAAGAAAAAATTTACCGCGATATTGAAGAAGCTGAAACTTGGGAGGAGGTGATTTCCTTTATTCACAAAGGTTTAAAGCCACACATAAAGCATTTATTAAGAGCGGTTACCGATGATGATGTAGCACGGCTTACGGAGATTAGAATTAAGAGAATTTCAAAATTTGATAAAGATAAAGCTGACCAAAATATTTTGGATTTGGAAGGTAAGATCGAAGGCGTAAAACATCATTTAGCGCATTTAATTGATTTTGCGGTAGAGTACTTCAAAAACATTAAGAAGAAGTACGGAGAAGGTCGTGAGCGAAAAACAGAAATTCGCTTGTTTGAGGATATTGATGCCACTAAGGTGGCTATTGCTAATGCCAAGCTGTACGTTAATCGCGAGGAAGGTTTTATCGGCACCAGCCTAAAAAAGGATGAGTTTGTAACCGATTGCTCGGATATTGATGACATTATTGTTTTCCTGAAAAATGGAAAAATGATGGTGACCAAGGTGGGAGCTAAAACTTACATTGGGAAAAACATTTTGCATGTAGCCGTTTGGAAAAAAGGCGATAAGCGTACTATTTACAATCTTATTTACCGCGATGGCGCTAAGGGGAGTTCGTTTATGAAACGCTTTAATGTAACCAGTATTACTCGCGACAGGGAGTATGATTTGGGCCAGGATACGGTAGGCAGTGAAGTGTTGTATTTTAGTTACAATCCCAATGGAGAAGCAGAACAAATTACGGTTACTTTGAGAGCGCTTCAAAAGTTACGTAAGCTAAAAGTAGAAGTTGATTTTGCAGAATTGGCCATAAAAGGCAGAGCCTCTAAAGGCAACTTGGTAACCAAATATCCCATTAAAAAAATTGAATTGCACCAAGAGGGTGTAAGCACCTTGGCGGCCAGACGTATTTGGTATGATGAAACCGTGCGTAGGCTAAATGCCGAAGGAAGGGGAGAGTTACTCGGTAACTTCAAAGGAGACGATCAGTTGCTCGAAATTTCGGCATCGGGAGTTTACCGCCTTTTGAGTTTTGATCTAAGCACTCATTTTGAGGAGGATATGCTTTTACTTGAAAAGTTTGAATCTTCTAAGCCCATAACTGCCTTGTATTTTGATGGCGAAAAGAAACGCTTTTATGTTAAACGCTTTTTGATTGAAGGTACCGGTAAAAAGGAAAAGTTTATTTCGGAAAGCGAAGGTTCTTACTTAGAGATGGTGAGTTTAGATGCCCAGCCGAGAGTGGACTTGGTGTTTAAAAAGATTAAGGGAAAGCAAAAGGAGAACGAAGAAATTTTACTGAGCGATTTTATTTCGGTAAAAGGAATTAAGGCTATGGGCAACCAATTGACGAGAGATGAAGTCAAAGAGATAAATATACTAGAATCTCTGCCTGAACCTGAAGTGGAAGAAGTTAGTCAAGCGGAAGTTATTTCTGACGAAAGTCAGAAGGAAGACGTGGCCGCTAACGAAGAAAGTGCTAATTTTGAAGACAATGATTTGGGAGAAGATTCCCAGATAACTCTATTTTAAAAATATTTATGAAGAATTTAATACAGTTTTTGACTCTGATTGTAAGCTTTTCCGCCTTTGGGCAAGCAAGCTTAGAAGTAAATAAACTTGGGCAGCTTCCTTATATTGATGGCATTAATGAGATTTGGGGCTATGCCGATAGTGCCACTAATCGTGAGTTTGCTTTGGTGGGCGTTAATTCGGGTTTCTCAATTGTTGAGGTTACGGATCCTACATTACCAGTAGAAAAGCATTTTATACCAGGTACCGTTACTACTTGGAGGGATGTGAAAACTTTTAGAAACTATGCCTATGTGGTGCATGATGGAGTAGGCTCGGTAGCGAGTTCAGATGGTGTGTTAATTGTAGATTTAAGCACCGTAGATTCAACAAATATCAGCTATACCCAGTTTTATCCATCGGTTACCATTGATACCATTACTTATAATTACCACGATGCGCACAATATTTATATTGATGAAAATGGGATTATGTACATGTTTGGTTCCAACTTAGGAAGTGGGTCGTGTACTATGTTTGATTTGAATGCAGATCCGAATCAACCGGTTCATGTGGGTAGTTACAATGGTAATTATTACCACGATGGAGTAGCACGCGGTGATACCCTTTGGGGAGCGGCTATTTATGCAGGTCAATTTGAGGTGATTGATGTTAATAATAAGCAATCGCCTTCGTTTTTAGCAGCCAAAAGCACACCCAATAACTTTTGCCATAATATTTGGTTTAGCGATGACAATAAAACCGTTATTACTACCGATGAAAAGCAAGGAGCTTTTTTCACATCGTATGATGTAAGCGATTTAAATAACATCACCGAATTGGATAGAATTCAAACCAGTATTGATGACCCTACGGTAGTAATTCCGCATAACACGCATATCCTTAATAATTTTATGGTGAACTCGTATTATACATCGGGTTTACAAATTGTAGATATTAGTCACCCTAATATTTTAGTAGAAACGGCTCATTACGATACATCCCCAATTTCGGGAGGTACTTTTGATGGAGCTTGGGGTGCTTATCCATTTTTACCAAGCGGTAATATATTGGTTTCAGATAGAGATGAAGGCCTGTTTGTTTTAGGTTCACGTTACCCCAAGGCCTGTTTCTTTTCCGCCTTTGTCAAGGATTCAGTTACGGGCACACCGATTATATCAGCTGATATTACCATGGTAGGAAGCAGTATTGTAGGCAAATCAGACTTGTACGGTAACTTTGAAGATGGTCAAAAAGATAGTGGTGTTTTTTTAGTAGTAGTGCAAAAACCAGGTTATCATACTGATACATTACACGTAAATATGCGCGAGGGAGTAGATTTACACCGTACGGTAGCACTTATTCCAATAGGGTTTACCCTAAGCGAATGGGCAAATAGTGGTTTGGAAGTGTACCCTAATCCATTTAACGAGGAACTGCACATTAACCTACAAAGTCAAGTGTCGGCAGAAACAAATACAGAAATTTTTAGTTTATCAGGCGAAAGGTTGTTTAGTAAAACGATTACAGGAAATGATCCTAACATTACACTTAAACCCAATTTAAACCCAGGGGTGTATGTTTTAAAAATTAAAAGTGGAGATGTAACCTTAGCGGCCAGAAGAATTATTGTAAAGCCCTAAGAGTTTCTAAAGAGTTGTTAATCCGAAAAAAATGGGAAAGAGTGTTATACTCGTTCCCATTTTTTTGTTTCAAAGCTATATTGTTTTAGCACCTTAGCAGGATTCCCGCCTACTATTGAATAATCAGGCACATCTTTGGTAACAACCGCACCAGCACCTACCACACAGTGCTTCCCAATGGTAACACCTGCCGTAATAACAGAATTAGCGCAAATCATACAATCTTCACCTATCGTTATTTTATCACTAAAAATACCCTGTTCACTTATCGGTAAGTTCGGATCCTCATATTCATGGTTTAAACCAGATATTACAACATGTTGACCAATAATGGTATTTTTCTTTATTTCTAAAGGGCCTAATACCACAGTAAACAATCCAATAAAAACATCATCTTCTAAAATCAAATCCCCTATACCGTTATTAAGCGTTGCATAGTCTTCCACTCTCGACCTTTTTCCCATTTCAAAATTATTGAAGGGAAGTAAATCTAATCTTGCGGTAGCGCTAATTCGAGATTTTCGACCTCTTTTATGTAGGAACGGGTTTACGAAAAACGTAACCCAGCCACGTGGTTTTGATTGCCCTGGTTTCACAATAGTCCAGTGTATAAATTTCTTTAATGTGGGGTTCTCTTTAATGTAGTTTACAATGCCCATTGGCTTAAATTTTTAGCAAATCAAATATAGCTGTAATTAAAGTTTATCTTGACCAAATATTATGAGTTTGGTCGATTTATTCGATGAGCGGTTCCTTCGCTTTTTTTAAGTTTACCAGCTCCTTATAATCATTTTATGAAAGATATTAAAAGCTTACCTATTATAATTTGGTCCATGTCTAGGTGGGACAATTCTCTCTCATCAGCGGCTTATTCCTTGGCAAAAGAGCTCTCAAAAAACAACGATGTATATTACATTGATTACCCCTTTACTATTAAGGAGTATTTAGATGCAAAGTCAGAGGATTATATTGTTAAGCGAAAGCGAGCCATTTTAAAGGGTGAAGATATTTACACCAAGGTTCCTGGTCTTCCGAAGCGTTTTACGGCTGTTACACCCAAGCTTTTGATGTCGGTGAGTTTTTTACCTCCCGGTAGGTTATATAATTTTTTGGCCCGCATTAATATGCGAAGGTTTAGTGGTGTGTTAGATAAAATAATAAAGGATAATAAGATAAAGGACTATATCTTTTTTAATTCATTTAATCCGTACTACGGATATAACGTTCCAAAACGTTTTAAACCTCGGTTTTACATTTATCAATCTAGAGATGATATTAGATCATACGGGCCTGTAGCAAAACACGGATTGCGAGGAGAAGTTAAAAGTATGGAAGAAGCCGATGTAATCATGGCGACTTCCACTAATTTAAAACGAGTGTTGGAAGGCGATACCACCAAATCAGTGAATTTGCTGCCAAATGGGGCAGAGGTAAGTTTATTTAAAACGGCTTTTTACGAAGACCTAGAAAAACCAAAAGAACTACAAAATAACACCAAGCCAGTGGTGGGCTATATTGGTCATATTGGCTTACGTCTTGATTTTGAAATATTAACAGCACTAATAGCATCCAACCCTGATAAACTATTTCTATTTGTAGGACCTGGCACCTACGAGGAGTTTACAGAAGTGCCCCTAAAGGATTTGGACAACGTTTTGTTTGTTGGTCCCAAGCCTTTACAGGAGCTACCTAGGTACCTTAAATATATGGATTGCACTATTATTCCATTTTTAAAAAATGCGATTACCAAAAGTATTTATCCTCTAAAATTAAATGAGCAATTGGCAGCTGGTAAGGGTATTATTACTACGTCCTTCTCCGAAGATTTAGATCATTTTGAGGATGTAATTTACCGAGCGGATACGGCTGAGGAGTTTAGCCATCAAATTGAAAAAGCGATAGCTGAGAATTCTCCTGAGCAAATGGAAAAACGTATAAAACATACGGATGGTAACTCGTGGAAAGACCGTATTAGACTGTTCTGGGAAATTTTGGACGCAAAAACGTAATTTTTTTTCTGGGCCAACTCTCTTACCGGCATTGCTTTGTTTTTAATGAGGTTAGTGCATCAATTTTCTGATACTCAGTAAGCTGATTTGTTATCTTTTAAACACCATTAAAAGCTATTGTATTCCCAAAACGTAATGCAAATCCCATTGAGGGAAAAAAGTGGGTTACTTAACGCAAGTTTTGTTGCAACTGTACTAAAAATTTAGATATTACGCACTGAAAACCAATACGTTTACAGTGTTCACTCCAATTCTACACTACATTGAGCTTGGGTTTCTGATTATCATCGGAATACAGGTGCTCTATTTTTTTGTTTTTGGCTTTGCCAGTGTATTTAAATACACGCCAAAGTTCAAGAGCGATGCTGATTTTAAGAAAAATCAGATGCTCATATTCATTCCGGGTTATAAGGAAGACAATATAATTGTTGATACCGCCAAAAGAGCTTTACAGCAAGAATATCCTAGTGATAAATACAAAGTAGTGGTATTGGCCGATAGTTTTTCGCCTGAAACATTAACGGCATTAAGCCAAGTAAATGTACACGTATTAGAGGTTTCATTTGAAAATAGTACAAAAGCCAAAAGTATTAATAGAGGTTTAGAGTTTTATGCCGAATCAGATCAGGATATTGTGGTGATATTGGATTCGGACAATGTAATGTCTCCTAATTTTTTAAAGCAAGTTAATAAAGCCTACAATAGCGGTTTCAAGGCCATCCAAGGCCATCGTACTTCCAAAAATCAAGATACCACCTTTGCTTTATTGGATTCCATTAATGAAGAAATTGGCAATAGCTTTTTTAGAAAGGGCCACCGCGTATTAGGTATGAGCTCGGGTTTAATTGGCAGTGCTATGGCTTTTGACTTTTCCTTTTTAAAGGAGATTATGAATGGTATTGGCGATGTAGCGGGTGAAGATAAATTAATGGAGCTTAAAATATTGGAGCAAAAAGCACCTATTGAATTCCTTCCAAATGCTTATGTATTAGATGAAAAGGTGAGTAATGCAAATACCTTTTCAAAGCAACGTACGCGCTGGGTAGGCGTGCAAATCTATTTTTTTAAGCATTACTTTTTAAAGGGTTTTGCTGCCTTATTTAAAAGCGGAAAAGTTGATTATTGCGATAAAGCCTTTCAAATGTCTTTAATTCCCAAGGTGTTATTGGTAGGCTTGCTTAGTATGCTAAGTGCTTTAGCTTTATTGGGCTTACTAAGTGAAAGTTGGCTGGTGCTTACAGGCGTATATTTTACGGCTTTACTATTAGCAGTGCCAAAGCGCTTTTATAATTTAAGTATGATTAGGGCAATAGCCAACCTGCCAAAGGCCATATTTTATATGATTTTAAGCATTTTACGAATTAGAAAACACACGGCCAGTAAGTTTGAAGTAACTGAAAAAAATGTAAAAATATAATCAAGGAAAAACCACCCCATTTAAACACTCTAAACCAACCAACATGAACTCCACTCCCAAAGTAAGTGTAATAATACCCGTATATAATACGGAAGATTACATTGCTGAAACAATGCTTAGCATTATGAATCAATCTTTAAAAGAGATTGAGATTATTGTTATTAATGATGGGTCTACGGACAACAGTTTAGAGGTGATTAAGAATACGGGACGAGGGGATACTCGGATTAAAATAATATCAAGACCTAATAAAGGTTTATCGCTTACAAGGAATGAGGGTGTTGATGTTGCCACAGGTAAGTATGTATACTTTATGGATAGTGATGATATTTTAGAGGCTATTACTTTAGAGGAATGTTATCAAGCCTGTGAAACCGAAAACTTAGATTTTGTGTTTTTTGATGCTGTAGCCTTTAAAGGTAAGGAGGTTCATGAAATAATGAACCACTACGATCGTACTCAAAAAATTAAGAAGGAATTTGTAAACGGTAAAGAATGGATGGATCACCTCATGGATGAACATGCTTTTCACAGTTCGGCTTGTTTGTTTGTGATTAACCGAGCCTTTTTAAAGAAACACAACATTGAGTTTTATCCTAAAATAATTCATGAGGATAATTTATTCACTCCTTTATTGTACGTAAAAGCTGAAAAGGTCAAGTATTTACAAAAGCCATTTTTTAAAAGAAGAGTGCGTGAAGATAGTATAATGACTTCGGCATTTAAGCGAAAGAATATGGACGGTTATATAACAGTTGCTATAGAAGTTCTTAATGAAGCTGCAAAGGAAAACAAGGAAAATGGTGATTTGCTGAGAAAATATGTACAAACCTTTTACAACCCAGCACTTGACAAGGCTACTGCATTGCCTTTTGGCGAAAGATTATATGTTTTCAAAAAGAGTATAAAAGAGTTTAAGGCTTATGTGAAGCCCAAAATGATGGTGAAATTGCTTTTAGGAATAAATAACAACTAAATGTCAGTACGAAAAGAGGTTTTTTCTGGAATGGCCTATACTGCCGTAGCAAAGTATTCGGGGGTATTTATTTCGTTGGCTATTACCGCTGTGCTGGCACGGTTAATTTTGCCAGAAGATTTTGGTGTTATCGCTTTGGCGTCAGTGGTAATAGGTTTTTTTGGTTTGTTAACTGATATCGGTATTGCTCCAGCAATTGTTCAATTTAAAGATTTGTCTAAAGATGATCTTTCTCGAATATTTTCTTTTACTTTTTGGATAGGAGTCCTATTGTCCTTGGTGTTTTTCTCTCTTTCTTGGGTTATTGCAGATTATTATCAATCCGAAGATTTAATAATTGTTTGCCAGTTACTTTCGGTAACCTTGTTTTTTTCGGCAATTACTATTGTACCTAACGGTTTATTGCTGCGAGATAAGCAGTTTAAATTTATAGCCATGCGCACTTTAATAGTGCAAATACTAAGCGGAGGTATTGCGGTGGCTATGGCTTTTAAGGGGTATGGTATTTTCGCACTTATTGCAAGCCCTTTGTGCTCTCGAACCCTAATGTTTATCCTTTCATTTCGAAAGTTTCCTCAAAAGTTACAATTTACCTTAGGGCTGGTATCCATCAAAAAAATAATGGCCTATACGCTGTACCAGTTTATGTTTAATCTCATTAACTTTTTTCTAAGAACTTTTGATACGCTGTTAATTGGTAAAGTGCTTGGCATGAATTCTTTAGGGTATTATGAGAAATCGTACCGATTAATGACCTTGCCTTTAGAGAATATTACTCACGTAATAGGTCCTGTATTACATCCTATATTTTCCGATTTTCAGGATGATAAAATGCGCATGGCACGAGCCTATGAAAAAGCTATTAAAGCCATCGCCTTTTTAAGTTTTCCATTGTCGGTTTTTTTGCATTTTTCGGCAGCCGAAATAGTTTTGTTGTTTTTTGGGGATCAGTGGGTTAAGTCTATTTCGGTGTTTGAGATTTTAGCTATTACGGTAGGCGCCCAGGTTATTTTATCCACATCTGGCCCCATATTTCAGGCTATAAATGCTACCCGAATGATGTTTATTAGCGGTTTGATATCGGCCGCTACTACTATACCTGCCATTGCTATTGGTGTTTACTTTTACCAAAGTTTAGATGCAGTGGCCTACGGAATTTTAATAGCCTTCAGCCTGAATTTTTTGATTAACTACTTTTTAATGTATCGATACATTTTTAAGTTGCCGCTAAGCGATTTTTACAAACAACTTTGGTCACCGGCATTGCTTGCGGCAATTTTGGTGGGTACTTTTATGCTGTTGCCACAGGATATAGTAGAAGCACATAAAATGCTAAACCTGTGTTACAATGGGGTAATCTTTGTTGGAATTACGGTGCTGTATATACACCTTACAGGAGCTTATAATATTAAGGAGATGCTAAAAGCGGTACGATCTAAAATAGGTCGCTAAAGGTTGATAAAATAAAAATGGATAAAAGTACCATCTACATAGTAAGTGTTTGCGATAATAGATACGCCATCCTTTTAGGAGCGTTGCTAAAGTCAATTGCTCAAAATCATACATCACCCGAAGTAATTAACTATTACATTGTGGATGATGGTATTTCGGCATCAAGCAAAGAAAGACTAGAAGACTGTGCCAAGGGATCTAATCTAAATTTACAATGGGTTCCTTTTACCGAAGCCATAGCTTCTAAAACGAATTTACCTAGCGACAAATCAAGTTTTCCAGTAAATGTTTACCTCCGCTTAATGATTCCCAACTTTTTACCTAAAGAAGCAGAACGTGCGCTTTACTTGGATGTGGATATGATAGTAGAGAAGGATATTACCGAACTTTGGAGTAAAGACTTGGCAGGTAAGCCAATCGCAGCTGTGGTAGATCGTAGTGAGCTCGTTTCGAGCGAGTGGGGTGGAATTAAGAATTATAAAGAACTAGGCCTACGTAAGGAAGCCCGCTATTTTAATAGTGGCTTGCTAATTATGGATTTGGCCATGTGGCGAAACAATAATTACGGAGACCAAGTAATTGAAGTAGTAAATAAAAATAAAGAGTTTGCATTTTTCCCGGATCAATATGGCTTAAACGTGGTGTTTGCTGATAACTGGATGGAGCTTGACAAACGCTGGAATACCTTGGTAGTTACTGATGTGGAAGATCCATGCCTAATTCATTTTATTGGTATTAAACCAATTTTTGCCCATTACGATGGCCTTAGTAAATATAAGGAACGATTTTACTTTTATTTAAATGACACTGCATGGAAGGGTTACAAGCCCCAGGCTAAATGGAAATGGATGTATAACAAATTGATAAACAAATACTTTAGTAAATAGTCCTATTTAAATTCGGCTATAGCCGAGAAAGGACAAAGATTAGCACAGAGATATAGATAGCTGAATTATGACGGAACCAACACAATATAACGAAGTAGCCTTAATGGTAACGCACTATAATCGTAGCCAGTCGTTAGAGCGTTTGTTGAAATCCTTTGAGGATTTGGATATGCTCTTTGGAGAAGTTGTGGTTTCGGATGATGGAAGCCAACCAGAACATATTTCCTATATGAGGGAGTTACAAAAAACTTACTCCTTTAATTTAGTTACTACTCCCAAAAATAAAGGTCTGGGTAATAATTTAAATAAAGGCCAAAACGCGGTTACAAAGCCTTTAACACTTTATGTACAAGAGGACTTTGTGCCACAGCCCATCTTTAAAGAGAAATTTGAGTTTTCCCTTAAGAAAATGGAGCAGCAGCCTAGCTTGGACTTGGTTAGATACTACTCTTATTTTAAGTATCCCTACCTTGAGCCTGTTGGAAAGGGTTTTTCTAAAATGGATTTTGGCTTTTGGAAAAAGGGTTATAAAAAGTTTTACCTCTACAGCGATCACCCACATTTAAGGAGAAGCACTTTTTTTAATCGTTTTGGCGAGTACCCAGAAGGAATTATTGGAGACAAAACGGAATATCAAATGATGATGTCGCTGTTGGTTAATAAGGCTGAAGCGTTGTACTTTGATGAGCACAAATCGCTCTTTCATCAAGTAAATTCAGAGGATGAGCCCAGTACTATGGATAGAAGTTCTGTTCGTTTTAGTAAGAACCTAGGGATTACTTTGGTTCGTCATTTATACAGGCACATACGATTTAACTACAATTATCTAATTGGTGCTCGTAAGTTGAAGAGGCCTAGGCCATAAAAAAAGCCCTTAGTTTTCACCAAAGGCTTTCATGTAAATAGAAAATAAGGTGTCTATCGCGCTACATTAACAGCACGTGTTTCTCGTATTACGGTAATTTTAACTTGACCAGGATAAGTCATTTCATTTTGAATTTTTTGGCTAATGTCAAAAGAGATCTTAGCGGCATCCGCATCACTAACCTTATCGCAATCTACCATTACCCTAAGCTCTCTACCCGCCTGAATTGCATAAGCCTTGCTTACTCCATTTTGCCCAATGGCTAAGTTTTCTAAGTCTTTTAATCGCTGGATATACGATTCAGCAATTTGCCTACGTGCGCCTGGGCGTGCTCCCGAAATACCATCACAAACTTGAACAATAGGGGAGATTAAGTTGTTCATTTCAATTTCATCGTGATGAGCACCAATGGCATTGCATACATCTGGCTTTTCACCATATTTCTCAGCCCACTGCATTCCTAAAATGGCATGTGGCAACTCGCTCTCTTCGGATGGTACTTTGCCAATATCATGCAATAAACCGGCTCTTTTAGCCAGCTTAGCATTTAAGCCAAGCTCGGCAGCCATTATCCCACAAAGGTTAGCTACCTCACGGGAGTGCTGCAATAAATTTTGCCCATAGCTGCTGCGGTATTTCATTCGGCCAATGGTTTTAACTAGCTCGGGGTGTAAACCATGTATTCCTAGATCAATGGCGGTACGTTTACCTACTTCAAAAATTTCCTCCGAGATAGACTTTCGGGTTTTAGCTACTACTTCCTCAATACGAGCCGGATGAATTCGTCCATCCGTTACTAAACGGTGTAAAGCCAAGCGAGCTATTTCTCTACGAACCGGATCAAAACAAGAAAGTATAATAGCTTCTGGTGTATCGTCTACAATAATCTCAACACCGGTAGCTGCTTCTAAGGCCCTAATGTTACGTCCTTCGCGGCCAATAATTCTACCTTTTACATCGTCATTTTCAATATTAAATACCGAAACACTGTTTTCTACAGCTTGCTCTGTAGCCACACGTTGTATAGTTTGGATAACCACTTTGCGCGCTTCATTGCTGGCCGATAGTTTGGCCTCTTCCATGGTCTCTTGAATGTAGCTAGCCGCTTCTGTTTTGGCCTCATCTTTTAACGCTTCCAATAATTGACTCTTGGCATCTTCGGGTGTTAAACCCGAAATTACTTCTAGCTGTTCAACCTGTCTGCGGTGTACTTTTTCAAGTTCTTCCGTTTTACGATCATTCACATCAATTTTACGCTCCAAGTCCTTTTTAAGGTTGTTTAAATCGCGATCTCTTCGTTTGTTCTCCTCGAAGCGCTGATTGTTTTTGGTCTCTCTTTCCTTGAGCCTATTGGCCGTTTCGTTAAATTTTTGCTCCTTTTTGTTGATGCTTTTTTCATGTTCGGCCTTGAGCTCTAAAAACTTTTCTTTAGCCTGTAAAATTTTATCTTTTTTGATGTTTTCGGCTTCCTTTTCGGCTTCGGCAATTACTGATGAGGCCTTTTTGCGCTGTAGGCTTTGTAATAAAGTAAAGCTGATACCAGCTCCTATAAAAAGGGCAGCTACTGCTACCACTATTGATGTAATATCCATTGGTTGTTTAAGTTAGTATTAAAATAAAAAAACCCGCACCTAAATTAAGTCATGTCTAAACTCCGTTTAGACAGGATCGGAGTTTACCGAACAATTTCGGTCTTCCACTACGAGGCGGCCTGACCTAGAAAATTCGAGCCAAACTCCTTTATTATATTCGCGTTGAGTTTAGCAATCCTAAAAATAGATGCGGGAAAAAAAATTGTATTTAAAAGAACGCTACGGCTTTATTGCAGTTTCTAAAATTTGCTCTAGTTGACCTAATTGTTGGCTAATGCTACTCGCATCTACCATCTCTTTGTCTTTATTCTTTTCTAAACGCGATGCAAGCTGTAAAGCACACATAGCTAGCAAATCTTGTTTATCTCTAACGGCATATCCCTCTTCATATTTTTTAAGGGTACCCTCAATTGCTTTAGCGGCCGCCCGAATTTTCTCCTCTTCCTCTGGCTTAATAGTCAGTGGATAAACTCGATCGGCTATGGAAACTTTTATTTTTAAATAATCCTTCAAAACAATTGATTTACTCATTGAGCAATGCAATACAGCGGTCAATTTCCCGCATTAGCGAACTAATTTTAGATTTTGCCAAATCCGAATCTTCGTTAGTGGCCGCAAAGCCTCGTGCAATTTTGGCGTCTTCCAGTTCACTTTTCAGTTGTTGTAACTCTGTGTTTTTGGCTTCTAATTGCTCACCAGCTTCACTAAGCTGGACTTCGAGCAATTCCTTTTGATGTTTTACTTCTTCAAATTGAACCACCAGCGAATGCGTTAGTTTTTCAACATGGCTAAGCTTTTGGTGAAGTTGGTTCATAAAATTACAATAACTGAGCTACAAAGGTAATAACCGATTTGAGTTATTCAAGTATTACTTTAAGTAAGAGGCCTAATTTGTCAACATATAATTTTTAATGCCTTGCGGATAGTTGATAAAATAAGGACTTGCTTAAATAAAAAACTTATGGGCATAGTATATTTGAGGCCAACATATGGGAGAAATGAATAGGGGGATAAATTTTAGCATTTTAAAGATATGGGCAATTACCGCATTTTGCCTTTTAACATTTACGGGTTTTTCGCAAAATAAGTATCCGCAAAATTATTTTAGATCACCGCTAAATGTGCCCTTGGTGCTTTCTGGAACTTTTGGTGAGCTACGTAGCAATCATTTTCATTCGGGTATAGATATAAAAACGCAGCAAAAAACAGGGCTGCCGGTTTTGGCGGTTGCCGATGGATACGTGAGCAGAATTAAAGTTTCGCCCTATGGTTTTGGAAAAGCAATTTACGTTACACACCCAAATGGCTACACCTCAGTATATGCGCATTTGCAAAAATTCGCACCGCAAATTCAAGCCTTTGTGCGTAAAGCACAATATCAGCAGCAGTCGTTTGCAGTAGAGTTGTTTCCATCAAGCAGTCAGTTTAAACTATTACAAGGTGGGGTTTTGGCTTTTTCGGGAAATACAGGAGGTAGCGGTGGCCCACATTTACACTTTGAAATTAGAGATAGTAAAACAGAAAAGGTAATTAACCCTCTTCATTTTGGTTTTAAGGTTAAGGATACCAGGCGCCCCAACCTTTTTAATTTAATGGTGTACCAGTTTAATGGCGAGGAGCTGGTATCATCCGAGCCAAAAAAAATATTAACCAATAGTACCGGTAAAAGCTACTTAGCGGGGAATGAGGTATTGGATATAAATTACCAACCCGCTTTTGGAATTCAAACTACTGATAAGCAGGATGGCGCTTCTAATAATAATGGAGTTTACAGCATTGATATGTGGATGGGAGAAGAAAAGGTATATCGATTTTGCACCGAAACTTTTGCCTTTGGCGAAACCCGCTATATTAATTCGCACATTGATTTTGCTCAAAAAAACTGCTGTAGAAAAGTGTACAATAAAATGTTTTTAGAGCCGGGTAATCAATACTCAGGTTATGCACAAACACCTCAAATGAACTTACCAAAGTTAATAGCTGATAGTATTTACAATGTAAAAATTGAAGTGAAAGATTTTGCGGGTAACACCAATGTTTTAGGATTTAAAATAAAGTATCATCCGCTTCAAAGCGAAGTAGATGAGAGCTATAGCACACCAAATTACTTTAGATATAGCCAAAGCAATTTTTTGAAAAATGAGAACTTATACCTGAATTTACCTCAAGGAGCCTTGTACGCCAATGCTTATGTGGAGTATAATCACAGCGAGCCTTGCCAAAATTGCTTGTCTTTGATACATCATGTTGGTTCGTCCGAAATTCCGGTACACCGCTACTATAATCTCAAAATAAAATTGAATGCCAATTATACCGGTGATAAAAGCAAACTAGCCATTGCCAGCTTAAAAAATGGTAGAATAATAGATTACGAAGGTGGTGTTTGGAAAAATGGGTTTGTGGAGGCTCGTACGCGTCAGTTTGGAGATTTTGCCATAGCAGTTGATACCACAGCCCCCCGTATTAGGCCTATAAATTTTAAAGAAGGCAGTAGCATTGGAAGTTTGGGCAGGATAAAAATTAAGGTGACAGATGATTTCTCTGGAATTAAAAAAATAGACACTTATATCAATAATCAATGGGTGCTTTTTGAGTACGATGCTAAAAACAACCTTATTTTTGCATGGTTAAAAGATCTAGAATTAGAAGCAGGCGTACAAAACTTAAAAGTGGTGGTGCAGGACGATAAGAAAAACGTACAAACAAAAACCTACCACTTAAAGTTGTAGGCGTATGCTAATTTTGTTTCAATTACGTTTAGCTGCTGTTAACTAAGTTATTTCATGGTCAAAAAGCTCCTTTTTATTTTAATACTCTTATCACCTGGTTACTTGCTTTTAACGGCTCAAAAAAATCCCGTGCAAATTTCGGGGGTGGTACTTAGTAATGATAGTGTGCCGCAAACCATGCCTTATGTACATGCCCAAATCAAAAAAAGGGGAGTGGTACTAAGCTCTAATGCGCAGGGCTTCTTTTCATTGGCTGCAGTGCCAGGAGATACTATATTGTTTACCAATGTAGGCTTTAAGCCAGAGATACTAGTGCTGGCCGATACACTCAGTCAAATGCAATACTTAGCCAAAGTGATTATGAAACGAGATACGACTGTGTTAAACGTGGTTACGCTATACCCTTGGCCTACGCCCGAAAGGTTTAAAGACGCTTTTTTAAGTGCCCAAATAAACACTACCGAAAACGATATAGCCTTAAAAAACCTAGCTATTCAGGAGCTAAAGTATAGAGCTGCGTTAATGGGCTATGGAGCCGAAGAAATTCAGGATTTTGTGATTGCTGCCAATAGTGCTAGTATTGCTAATTACGGTTACTACCAAGGTTATGCCGATGGTGGATCTGCCATACTAGGATCTTTAACCAATCCATTTTCATGGATGCAGTTTTTTGATGCTCTTAAGCGGGGCGACTATCGAAAAAGATAATTTTGAACATTAAGGTATTTATGCCCCATTCTATTTTTAAATTTTTAGCGTTTGCAACGCTGTTTTCATTTAGCCATTTAAGTTTGGCGCAAGCCAAAAAAGCCACCCAAATAAAAGGTGTAGTTACCGGAGAAGATCAAAAACCCATTGCGGGGGTTAAGGTAATGATGGATCCGTATTTCACATTCACCAACAGTGAGGGCGAATACACTTTAGAGATTTTTAGCGGCAAGCAGCTCACGGTGTTTTTTATTGGATATCCGTATGTTTCAGACACCTCTTTAATAAATATTGATAAGGAGCAAACACTTGAGTTAAATAAGTCTCTAGTTCTGAATGTCAATGTTTTAAAAGAGACCGAGGTTGTAGATAAAAAAAGTAGATTTGAGCCACGAACTAAGTTAAAAGCTAAAACATTAGAAGGATATACAGGCCCGGGATCAGTAGTGGAAGCGTTGATAAAATCGTTGCCTGGTGTAGCTAGTAATAATGAATTGAGCTCACAGTATTCAGTACGTGGAGGTAGCTTTGATGAGAACTTGGTGTACGTAAATGGCATTCAAGTATATCGTCCTTTTTTGGTGAGCAATGGGCAGCAAGAGGGTTTGAGTTTTGTGAACTCGGCTATGGTTCAAAATGTTGATTTTTCGGCAGGGGGTTATGAGGCGCGATATGGAGATAAAATGTCTTCGGTGTTGGATATAACTTACCGTCAGCCTAAGGAGTTTGGTTTGTCTTTGGAAGGATCCATGTTGGGCGGAGCCCTTACCTACGAAGATTTATTACTTAAGAAGCGTTTGTCGGTATTGGTTGGTGGTAGATACCGTAGCAACCAACTTTTATTGGGATCTTTAGATACGGAGGCCGATTTCAGACCACGTTTTAGTGATATTCAAGCCTACTTAACCTATTATCTTACAGATGAATGGGAGGTGAGTTTTTTAGGTAACTATAGTCAAAATTTGTACGAAGTAGTGCCTACCACACGTACTACCGATTTTGGAACCTTTCAAGAAGCCTTGCGTTTAACAGTTTATTTTGATGGCAAGGAAGATTACGATTTTGCTACCAAATTTGGTGCTTTAAGTGCTGTTAATCGTCCTAACGAAAATTTGGAGTTACGTTATACAACCTCGGTTTTTCAAACTACGGAGCAGGAGTACTTTGACTTGATTGGCGCTTACAGCTTAGGCGAAATTAACAGCAATTTAGGTTCAGATGAGTTTGGAGAAATTTCCTTTGTTCGTGGAATTGGTGGTTTTCAAAATTACGCACGTAATAATTTAGATGCCATTGTAACCAACTTTGCCTTTGATGGTTTGTACGATAAGAATAAAGTAACCTGGCGCTGGGGCTTAAAGTATCAATACGAAGATATTATTGACCAGTATAAGGAATGGGAGCTGATTGACTCTGCAGGTTATAGTGTGCCGCATTCCAGTTCATATAGTTTAGATGGATATTTGCCAACTGACACTACCCCATCAGGTGTTATACTAGGAGGATTAGTTTTTGGTTCTTTAGATACAAGCCAAACAGATTTTAACCTGTTTGAAAGCTATGATAGTCGCGCTTCCGTGGCATCTTCTCGCATTGAGGCTTATGCCGAACGATCTAAACTTTATGAGTTTGGCGAACACGATTTGTATCTAAACCTGGGTTTACGCGGCCACTATTGGACATTTAATAAACAAACGGTGGTAAGCCCAAGGGCTAGTGTAAGTTGGAAACCAGACATTAAAAAAGACATGGTTTTTAGATTTGCTACTGGTTTGTATTATCAACCCCCTTTTTACCGCGAAATGCGAAAAATTGAAGGAGGTATCAATAAGGATATTGAAGCGCAACGCTCAATACATTTTGTGTTGGCCAACGATTACCAATTGCGCTTATGGAGTAGGCAATTTAAAATGGTAACCGAGGTGTTTTACAAAAAGTACGATAATCTGATACCTTACGATATGGATAATGTTCGTTTGCGGTATTCGGCTGAGAACAACTCAAAAGGTTTTGCTACAGGTATTGATTATCGGATAAACGGAGAGTTTGTAAAGGGGGTAGATAGTTGGTTTAGCCTTTCGGTACTTACGGTGCAGGAAGATATTGCCGGAGATGGAGCGGGTTACTTACCCCGGCCTACAGATCAGCGCTTTAGCGCCAAAGTATTTTTCCAAGATTACTTGCCGCGCGACCCTACCTTTAGGGTGAGCCTTACTGGAAGTTACGCCACGGGTTTGCCTTTTGGTCCGCCACAAGCTAGCCCAGCCGAAAAGGACTTTAGAATTCCGGCTTACAGAAGAGTAGATATAGGCTTTTCTAAAATATTGAAATTAGAAGGTAAAACCTATGATTCTAAGTTCTTAAATCAGTTTAGAACACTGTATATAAGCTTAGAAGTTTTTAACCTATTGGCGATTAATAATACGGTGAGTTACCTATGGGTTCGCGATATTTCAACTTCTCGCCAATACGGTGTGCCCAACTTTTTAACGGGGCGTTTACTCAACATAAAAGTGGTGGCTAAGTTTTAAAGACTTAGAATTAATAATTCTAAGATGAAAAGATTACTGACCTTAATATTTGTTTCTACCTTTTTAACCTCTTGCATAAGCCAGGATGAGGAAAGTGTGGCTACTCCAAATGAACAGCAGCGAAAGGCTAAAGGTTCGTTAGTAATTGAAGCCGTAAGTAACCTGAGTGAACCCTTTTTTATTTCTGAAATAGAACAGCTTCAATTTACTTCTGGTGGTGTACAATCGGTTAATAATAATGAGTACTGTGATACCGTAAGCAAAGGCTTTTTTGGGTCATATTACTTGATAAACCGAGATTTCGAAGATAAAAACGGAATACCTGTTGGAGGAACAATTATAGTTCATGCTTTAGATAAAATGAAAGGTTGGAAAGCGAATGATACCACCCAAACAATTTGGAAGATTAACCTAAAATCGGATGTTATATCAGTCTGGGATTCAATTCATGTCGGTTTGACCCGAAACGAAATTGAAAATTTCAATCATATTAATAATGGCCTCTGCATTAAGAAAGGTGATGCTTGTTACTACTGTGACTTTAACAATTTCTCGGTAGTTTACATCTTTGAAAGTGATACACTAAAAGAAATTACCATAACTCGTGAATGTGGAGAGAATAAAGTAGAAGCTCAAATTGGAAACCACTAAAAAGACGCTTTTAAAAAGTCTCAAAAAATTACCTTAGCACCATGAAAAAACGCCTATCCTTATTAGCAGTTGGTTTTTTAATGCTGCTAAATGCTTGCCAATCCAATACTAATACTTCCGGTTCCGATACTTCGCGTACTACAGAACACGATTCTATTGCCGCTAAGTTTCACAATCACAATGGCTTAATAAATGATTTTGAGCAAGTTTTTAATGCAGCACAAACCGACTCGCTGCAAAGTGCCTTAGAAGGAATTAAAAACCAAGGAAAAATTGTTTTGGCCCTAGCCACAGTAGATAGTATTGCCCCCTATAGGGATATTGTGAAATTCGCTACCGATTTAGGCAACCGTTGGGGTTTAGGAGACAGCACCGAAAACAATGGTGTGCTAATTGTTTTTAGCGAAAGCTTGGCGCAGGTAGCCATTGTGAGTGGGGTAGGAGTTCAAATTGTGTATTCCGATACCTTCTGCGAAAGCGTGATACAAGGCAGCATGGTCCCCCAATTTGTGAATGGACATTATACTCAGGGAATATTAGATGGTATTGCCGCTATAGGTACAAAGTAGCCGGTTTTTAGCCCCACTTTCGTGGGATGTATTTAGCCTTCCGTTACGGCATATTCCAAAATTTGAAGTTTAGGGTAAAAAGGCTTCACCGCATGTAATCCCAACTCCGTTTCTGCCACTTGTATGGCTTGCTCTTCGTTGGCCAAGTTATCAAAATGTGCGGCTGCCAACAGTAATTCACTTTTAGGAATTAGTCCAACTAACTCACTGCCGTTAAGTTCAATACCTAGTTTAAAGGCTTCAGTTTTAACAGCTAAATACACTTCAATTAAGTGCGTTTCGTTCAAATTACAAAGGTTAAAACTTACTTGGTAGCAATCAAAATCTTTAATATACCAGCCAATGGCTTTTACACTTTTTAGTTTTCCTGGTTGTCCATTTGCTCCTGACTCCCGCAGTATTCTTGCTATTTTTTGAGCTGCTTTTAAACTTCCAGCCTTTAAATTAACATTGTAGGCCACCAAAAGGTTACGCGCTCCCAAAGTGGTAATTCCACTGCGTTTCCAGTTTTCGGCTGGGCCAAAGTCGGGTGGTAGTTTCAATAACTTTTCCGGCAACGATTCGTATTCTCCTTTGCGCAAAAAAGCCAAGTTCTTTCGTTCAAAGTGTAAAGCATTGTATTCGTACAAATAGCCTGGTATATTAAGCTCAATAGCTAGGCGGTGACTCAAGCGCATTGCCAAATCTATACATCCATTCATACTTATTCCGCTAATGGGGATAATGGGACAAACATCTACCAAACCTTGGCGAGGATGGGCTCCGTTGTGTTGCGACATATCTAAAAGTTGCAGGCTCTTTTCATATAAATTAAAAAGAGCTTGTAGTACAGCTTCAGGCGGTCCCACAAGGGTAAACACTGTTCGGTTGGCATCCATGCCCGTATCTATATGAAGTAGGGAAACATCTGCCACCGAGCGAATACTGCTGGCAAGTAGTGCAATGTGTTCGGTATTTCTACCTTCACTTACGTTGGGTACACTTTCAACTAACGCCATATTTTTGAGATTTGTGCTAAGCTATTAAATAAGTAGTGTCGAAAGAATTGTAAGCTTAAAAGGCCGCTTAAGCCATAAACGGCTAACTTTACCGGCAGTACATAGTAAATAACTATTGCTTTACAACTTTAACGATTTTGTAAGTTTTAAGCGTTTTAATTTCCACAAAGTAAACCCCGGCCGGCTGGTTTAAGTCAATATATAAAGAGTCCGTATTTTTTCGGATTACCGTTTTGAGCAAATTACCTCGGGTATCATAGATAGTGGCCTCAACCTCGGGTTGCATAATTCTAAATTGAAGTGTTAAGTTTTGCTTAGACGGATTAGGAAACAGGATGAAGCCATTGCCTAAATAACTTTCGGGTATCCCAATATTAGTAATGGCTACGCATGCAGAGGTGTCAATGCATGTTTTCTCCGTCAATTGGACGGCATAATTTCCATTTGTTGTTGGGGTGAATGATTGACTTGTGTCTGCTAACAAAGAGGCATAATTATTACTGCAATCTAGCCATTGATAAGTAGCAGATGTATTGTTTGCCATGAGTGTTGCGCCATTTAAAGAAGTTGAAATATCCGAAACTAGGCCAATCGATAAGTCTAGAGCCACTAGCGAATCACAACCATTTGCTGACCCACTTGTAATAATGTAGGTAGCCGTATTATTATTTGAAGTATAAGTAACACCGTTCAGCCAAGTATATTTTTCACATGCTCTAATTTTATGGGTTGCAATAGAAGTGAGGCAAGGTCGCAGTTTTTGAATGAAGATATCGTAAATGCCTGAGGAGCTTAAACTGTAGATTCCTATTCCTGGATCAAAATCAGCTGCTTTTTGAAAACCACCGATAACATATATTTCATTATTTGGACTTATGGATACAGAGATTCCAAAATCATCTTGTGATCCTCCCATTTGCTTTACCCATGTTAAATCTCCTCCGGGTGTAAGTTTTAGAATAAAAATGTCATAGCCTCCGTTCGAAGTCAATTCTAACGTGTCTAGGCTAGGGTCAAAATCTACCGTGCCTGCAAAATATCCTGTAAGTACCACGTTACCAAAAGGATCCACGCTTATGTCTTTTCCAAATTCCGTGATAGTTCCTCCGACATGTTTCGCCCAAAGTAAATTACCTGTGGGGCTGAGTTTTTGAATAAAAACATCACTGGCTCCGTTCGATGCCAAAATAAAAGTGCTTGTACCAGGATCAAAGTCAACGGTGTCTGTAAATCTTCCAGTAGTAAAGATGTTACCAATGGAGTCAATTGTAATAGAATGACCCTCATCCGTGTAAGAGCCTCCCATTCTTTTGACCCATCTAAAGTTTCCACTAGAATCTAGTTTCTGAATATAGATATCATCAGCACCATAAGAGTTTAGCATGGCCCAGCCAGTTCCTGGGTTAAAATCAACGGCACCCTTAAAAGCGCCAGTGCTATAGACATTTGCTTCACTGTCTACAGAAATAGAACTGCCAATGTCATCAAGTGCCCCACCCATTTGTTTAACCCATAAGAGTTCTCCAGAAGCATTTAGTTTTTGAATAAAAATATCCAAACCGCCTGATGCTACCAATGTTGTGGAGGCTTGGTTTGGGTCAAAATCTACTGTATCCGAAAACGAGCCTGTTATATAAACATTTCCAATTTTATCTGAGGTTATAGAGTTGCTATAATCAAAGCCAGTTCCCCCTACTTTTTTCACCCAAATTGTGTTCCCATTTGTATCCAATTTTTGAATAAAACAGTCATATCCTCCATTGGAAAATAGGCGCATCGGAACTCCTCCCGAATTGAAGTTGGCTGTATCATGAAAATATCCAGTAAAATATACATTTCCAAAATCATCAGCTACTATTGATTGTCCATAGTCACTATTGGAGCCACCCATTTTCTTAGCCCAAATAAAATTTCCTTTTGAATCAAGTTTTTGAACAAAGATATCTCTACCACCAGAGGCACTTAAATTGAAAGTTCCTATTCCTGGGTTAAAGTCAACTGTGCCATAAAAATATCCCGTGCTGTAAATATTTCCACTCTTATCAACACATATGGAGCTGCCGTAATCAGCTCCAGTAGCTCCCATTTTGTTAGCCCACTCAAAACCATAATTTTGAGCTCCTATTTGAATGCTGGCTAATGAAAATAGAAATAGGAAAAACTGGAAACAGGTGACTTTCATGATTTCGTATATATATCCTTGTGTGCCTACCATATTTAGTAAGCTGCTAAACAAAGGTAATTATTTGAAATTGCTTTCTGAAAGGGAAGTAGTCATGTCGAGTTGGAGCTAAGTGCTATTTTTATCCAAGTGATTTTTTAATGATTCATCCAATCTGCTTCAAAACTTTACGCGCTCTCGAAAAATAACCTGGAGATTGATTGGAGCTATTTTCTTGAATGGTAATTTTAAGTTCGGCCTGTAAATCAGGGTAGGGTAATGCTATGTTATGAGCCACTGTCATGGCGAAAGCTTTAATAGCCACGGGTGCCTGCCCATCTTCAATATCTCTAAGGCATAAACCAAATAAGTTGCCCTGATGCTCCTCGGGCGTTGGTATAAATTGGAGTATGCGGTAAAGGTTTCGGTTTACTGCCGGATGACTTGGGTTTTCAATACAAGTAAGTATTTTATCAAAATAGGGCAAAAACCATTGAGGTTTAGCCTTGCCCAGCATACCTAAAGGCCAAGCGCTGCGCTGCACCACTCTAATGTCCTTGTTAAATAGTAAATCAAACAAGTCTTCAAACCTTTCGGGATGCTCCAAAGCAAATTCCATAATTAGAGTAGCTTGTTCTTTGGAATGTACCCGTAAAACTTCAAATTCAAAATTCATGGCTCAAAGATAAAACTAAGGCCGTAAAAAATGGTTGGCAACATTATCCAAAAAATGAGGTGCTGTAATGCCTTAATCAATATTTTTATTGTTGAAGTTCAGTAAATTAAGATAGCTGCGTTGGAAAAACAAAGCGTATCTTCGCGCCCAATTTTAACAAAATGGATTTGGAAAATTTTGAGGCCCTCGGGCTATCAGCTGATGTGCTAAAGGCACTGAACGAAATGGGGTTTGAGAAACCCACTGAAATACAGGGGCAAACGATACCTACATTGCTTGAGAAGCCACAGGATTTTATTGGTTTAGCCCAAACCGGAACAGGGAAAACAGCCGCTTTTGGCCTCCCCCTTTTAGAGCTTATTGAACCACGAGATAGGCATCCACAAGCATTAATTTTAGCACCTACGCGCGAATTGGCTCAACAAATTGGTAAGCAATTAGCCGATTTTTCGCGCCATATGGCCAAGCTTAATATTGTATGTGTATTTGGAGGAGCCAGTATTACCGGACAAATGCAGGAAATAAGAAGAGGGGCTCAAATTGTGGTGGCTACCCCCGGTAGATTAATTGATTTAAGCAAGCGTGGTGCCATCAAGCTAAATAGCTTGGAATATGTGATTTTAGATGAAGCCGATGAAATGCTTAATATGGGTTTTAAAGACGACCTAGATTACATTTTAGCACAAGCTCCTGATGAAAAGATAACTTGGTTATTTTCAGCTACCATGCCTAAAGAAATTAGGCGTATGGTAAAGGATTACATGGTGAATCCTGCGGAGATTAAAGTGAACCCGGATAATATTGTAAATACCAATATTGAACATAAGTACGCCATTATTAAAGCTTCGGATAAAACAGAGGCTTTGCGTAGAATGATGGATTTTGACCCCAATATGTATGGGGTTGTTTTTTGTCGTACTAAGCGCGATACCCAAAGAGTGGCAGATGAGTTGGTAGCCAGTGGCTATGCGGCCGAACCGTTACATGGAGATTTATCGCAAGCACAACGTGATGCGGTAATGAGACGTTTTAGAGCCAATAACTTACAAATGCTTATTGCTACTGATGTGGCGGCTAGAGGGATTGATGTAAATAACCTTACCCACGTTATTCACTTGGCTTTACCGGATGATTGGGAATACTATACTCACCGAAGCGGACGTACAGCTCGTGCTGGTAAAAAGGGGGTTTCTATTTCTTTGATTACTAAAGGAGATATGCGTAAAGTACGTTTGTTGGAAAACAAATTAGGCATTAGTTTCGAAAAGGCAATGATTCCAGCTATTGCGGAAATAGCCAAAAACCGTGTAAGCCACTGGTCTGAAAAATTAGCCAAGCAAGAGCCCAACAAAATGTTGGATGCTGAGATGATGCTAATAGCCGAGCAAAGTTTAGAGATTTTTACACGTGAAGACATTGTGGCTAAGTTTATTAGTGCACAGCTAGATCGTATCTTAAAACAAAACTCGCTAAGCGATTTAAACGATAACTCTAAGGGAAACAGCCGAGATTCAAGAGACGGACGTGGTGATAGAGGAAGAGACAGAGACCGCGGAAGAGGAAGAGATAGGGAACGAGGAGAACGTGGCGAGCGTAATAGCAGAGGTCAAGAGGCCGGAATGCACCGTTACTACATTAATTTAGGAATGATGGATAACCTAAACAAAGGTGGCTTGTTGCGCTTTATTTGTGATAACACTGGTTTAGAAGGAAACGATATTGGCCGAATTTCATTAGATCAGCGCCATGCATTGTTTGATGTAAACGAAAAAGGCTCTACTAAAATGGGACAATTAAATGGCCAAAAGTATGATGGACGAGAGATTAGAGTGAACCGTGATGATGACGGTGGGCGTAAAACTTCAGATAGAGGAGGAAGCGGAAATAGAAGAGGCGGTTCCTTTGGTGGAAAAAAAGGAAAAAGTAGAAGGTACTAAAGAAACCTTTTAAAATTAACTAAATTGCCGAGTATGAAATGGTTTCCATTACTGCTCGGCTTTTTTATTTGCACTATAGCTGTTGGTCAAAGTACCGATAGCTTTAATTGGTTGCAAGGGCGCTGGGTTATTAATAGCGGTAAAATAGTAACGTTTGAAACCTGGCATAAAAGTGAGGACGGTAGCTGGGCTGGTGAAGGCCATAGAATAAAAAAAGGAGATACTGTTTTTACCGAAAAATTAGCCATCGTTTTTAAAAATACCGATTGGTATTACGTGGCAGATGTAGCGCACAATGCCGAGCCAGTCTATTTTAAAATCACCCAGTTTGGCTCGGATTACTTTGTAGCAGAAAACTCGAAACACGACTTCCCTCAAAAAATTGAATACCGTTTGTCCGAGTCAAAACTTGAGGTGGTAATCTCCGCGGCTAATAAAAAAATCCCCTTTACTTTTTCTAGACCAGGTCTAAAATTTTGATAGTATTCACCATTATTGCCCTTGGTCTTTTTATTACGCTTGGAGTAATAGATTTTAGGCAATCCAAATCCATAAATGATTTAGTATCCATTCAAAAACAACGAACGGGTATTTTAATTACCGTGGCCATAGTAAGCGTTTCAGTGACTTTGGTGGAATACGTTTTTCCGGTTATTTGGCCAAGTTACGGCCAGCTTTATCAAACCAAAGGGTTGTTAATAGCCTTTTCAATTCTACTCTCATTTTTAATTTCGTACAGCTGGTTTATCTACTTAAGTTGGCTTGATGTATTTGAAAAAGAAAGGATACTCCACATTTTAGTGGTATTTATAATGGCCAGTGCCAGTACGTTTTTAGTGATTCCAATTAGTGCCTTGCTCCGTGGCTTTACCGGAGGTCTTAATGGGGATTTTGTTAACGATTTGGGTTATTGTATTGTAAACATTGGCATGGTAGAAGAGTTGGTTAAGATTTTACCCTTTCTAATTATGTTGCGTTTTAGCAAAGCCATTAACGAATCATTTGACTACATTTTATATGGTGGAGTTTGCGCACTGGGTTTTGCCTTTATCGAGAATATTCAATACCTGTTTAGATCTGAACTGGTTGCTATAAACGGACGTAGTTTGTTTAGCTCAGTGGCGCATATGTTTGATACCAGCATTATTTGTTACTGTCTGGCCTTGGCTCATTTCCGTAAAAAAAATCCAGTTCCTTATTTTCTCTCTGGTTTTATTTTGGCAGCTATTGCCCACGGTTTCTACGACTTTTGGCTTATCAGTAGCAGCTATCGAATACCCTTCTTTACATTCTTGTTTTTTATGATGTCTATTCACTTCTTTACTAGGATGAAGAATAATCTAATAAATATTTCACAATTTTTTGACCCTAATGTACGCTTAGACTCCTTTAGTTCTAAGTATCAATTGTTTAATCTCCTTATCGGGATTTTGTTTTTAACCTATATGGCGATGGGTATTTTAAGAGGAAGTGAGTATGCTAATGAGTTTTTACAAAACCAATTGGGTTTTGATCTATATATATTGGTTTTTTTAGCGGTTAGTTTTGGAAGTATTAATCTAGTACAAGGCTATTTGGCTCCGGTAGTGGTGTCAGGTAGGTGGTTGTTACCTTTAATCAATAAGCACCCGAATTATCTCCAGTCTAGTTTCACATTGTACCGCCATAAAATGGGTAAAAAAAGCCAGTCTCATAAAGTATTGGCCGAGCTATTGCCCTTGCAAGGGAGCTTTACCAAGCGTATTGTTGTAAAAGGCGATTTCAATTGGTATCATTTTTCGGTTAATGAAAACGATAACAAGGCGCTAAAGGGACAACTCATTATTAAACCCGCCAATATTAGTTCCAACATGGGCCAAGATAAATTTCATGTGGTGTGGGTGGGTTACCTAAAACCAGAAACTGATACAAGTCAAGTTTCTTTTGCAAGAAGTGAGGTACATCTTATGGGGCACTTTTTGTTGCGACTAAGCATCTTTGATGGAAATATGTACGGGGAGGGGGAGTAAAAGAAAGTGTGGCACAAAAAAAAGTCCCACTCAAGGAGCAGGACTTTTTAAAGTTAAAAACCAGAAGGTTAAAATCTATTTTACTTTATTTACTACGGCTTTAAACGCTTCAGGGTGGTTCATAGCTAAATCAGCCAAAACCTTTCTGTTTAATTCAATACCACTAGATTTAACCTTGCCCATAAAGGCAGAGTACGACATACCTTCTTCTCTAGCTCCAGCATTAATACGCTGAATCCAAAGAGAACGAAAGTTTCTCTTTTTATTCTTGCGATCGCGGTAGCTGTAAAGCATTGCTTTTTCAACAGCATTTTTTGCTACCGTCCACACGTTTTTTCTACGACCAAAGTACCCTTTGGCCTGTTTCATCACTTTTTTTCTACGAGCCCTTGAGGCTACTGAGTTTACCGATCTTGGCATAATTTTCTAATTTTTTTGTGTAAGGCGGTATTTCTTTCGAGATACACTTGATAGCGCTTACACAGGGTTAATTAATAACTCTTATTTTAAACACAATTGATTCTTGATGTTCGCTTCATCCGCCTTGTCCACTAATCCTGTGTGAGTAAGGTTACGCTTTTGTTTAGTCGATTTCTTAGTAAGAATGTGACTTTTAAAAGCATGCTTTCTTTTAATTTTACCGGTACCTGTAAGCTTAAAACGCTTTTTGGCACTCGATTTTGTTTTCATTTTTGGCATGTTGCTTTCCTTTTATTTCGGGTTTTTAACTTTCTTTCTTAGCTGGTCTTCTTGGGGGCAATCATCATAATCATTCGCTTACCTTCCAGCTTAGGCATGCTTTCTACCTTTCCAATATCTTCTAGCTCAGTGGCTAAGCGCAATAATAAAATTTCGCCTTTATCTTTAAAAACAATGGAACGACCTTTAAAAAATACGTACGCTTTAATCTTAGAGCCTTCCTCTAAAAACTTAATAGCGTGCTTTTTCTTAAATTCAAAATCGTGGTCGTCTGTATTAGGTCCGTATCTAATTTCTTTAACTACTGTTTTTTGTGCCTTTTGCGTTATTTCCTTTTGCTTCTTTTTCTGATCGTACAAAAATTTCTTGTAATCAATAATTTTTACAATCGGGGGATCAGCTTTATCAGAAATCAGCACCAAATCAAGACCTTGATCTTGTGCCATTTGTAGGGCTTTTTCAGCAGTAAATACACCTTGTGCATCCTCGTCACTTCCTACAATACGTACCTGCGGGTAACGAATGTTAGCATTCGTTTTATGCAAGTCTTCTCTTTTTTGTGGAAGCCTACTGTTACGGTTAAATCTTTTAGCCAGTGTTTTTAGTTTTTAATTAATTACTTATTCAAAAGAGCCAATCTGCTCACTTACTTCTTTTTGTATCAGTTCTATAAAATCGGTTAAAGGCATACTTCCCATATCACCATTACCGTGTTTACGAACCGAAACTGTCTCAGTATCAGCTTCTTTTTCACCAACTATGAGCATGTACGGAATTTTTGATACTTCAGCATCTCTAATTTTACGCCCCGTTTTCTCGGCCCTTTCGTCAATGAGCGTGCGAAGGTCGTTATTTTTAAGCACATACGAAACTTTTTGAGCGTAGTCCATGTATTTGTCACTAATGGGCAAAATGATGATTTGATCGGGCGTAAGCCAAGTAGGAAAGTTGCCGGCACAATGCTCAATTAATACCGCCACAAATCGCTCCATACTTCCAAAGGGTGCTCGGTGAATCATTACAGGTCTGTGCGATTCATTATCAGCTCCTTTGTACTCCAGCTCAAAGCGTTCGGGCAGATTGTAATCTACCTGTATGGTGCCTAACTGCCACTTGCGGCCTAGTGCATCCTTAACCATAAAATCGAGCTTGGGACCGTAAAAAGCGGCTTCGCCATATTCAACTACAGTATCAAGGTCTTTTTCACCGGCAGCTTCAATAATAGCGCTTTCGGCTTTCTCCCAATTTTCATCAGAGCCAATGTACTTGCTGCGATCTTCTTTATCCCGAAGCGAAATTTGAGCCGTAAAGTTTTCAAAATCCAAAGTTTTGAAAATATACAATACCAAATCAATTACCTTTTTAAACTCGTCTTTTAACTGATCGGGTGTGCAAAAAAGATGGGCATCATCTTGCGTAAAGCCACGTACACGGGTAAGCCCATGTAGTTCGCCACTTTGCTCGTAACGATAAACGGTACCAAACTCAGCAAAACGTACCGGCAAATCGCGGTAGGAGCGTGGCTGACTCTTATAAATTTCGCAGTGATGCGGACAGTTCATGGGTTTCAATAAATACTCTTCGCCTTCTTCGGGTGTATTTATTGGCTGAAAACTATCCTTACCATATTTGGCATAATGGCCGCTGGTTACATACAATTGTTTGTTGCCAATATGTGGAGAGATTACTTGCTCGTAACCCGCTGTTTTTTGAGCTTTCTTTAAAAATTGTTCTAGCCTTTCGCGCAAAGCGGCACCTTTAGGCAACCATAATGGTAAACCAGCACCTACCTTCTGAGAAAAAGTAAATAGGCCCATTTCTTTACCCAACTTACGGTGATCGCGTTTTTTGGCTTCTTCTAATAATTCTAAATGCTCAGTAAGCATACTGGCTTTGGGAAACGAAATACCGTATACTCGAGTAAGCTGCGGATTGTTTTCATTACCTCTCCAATAAGCACCGGCTACGCTCATTACTTTTACGGCTTTAATAAAACCAGTGTTGGGTAAATGACCGCCTCTACATAAATCGGTAAAATCGGCATGGTCGCAAAAGGTAATAGTGCCGTCTTCTAAGTTTTCAATAAGCTCAGTTTTAAACGGATTATCAGTGTACATCGCCAAAGCATTTGCCTTAGAAACGGGGCGTAATTTAAAATCAAACTTTTGACGCGCATTCTCCAGCATTTGCTTTTCAATCTTAGCAAAATCGGCTTCGCCTAAAGTATCTTCACCAAAATCTACATCGTAGTAAAACCCACTTTCTATAGCAGGCCCAATAGTGAGCTTTGCCTTGGGGTAAAATTGCAATAATGTTTGCGCTAAAAGGTGCGCACTCGAATGCCAAAAGGCATTCTTTCCTTCAGGTTGATCCCAGGTATAAAGTACCAACGTACCGTCTCCCGGAAGGGGATCCATAATTTCTACCGTTTGCTCATTAAAGCTAGCAGATAAAACATTGCGTGCTAATCCATGGCTTATGCTTTTGGCTACATCAAAGGCCGAAGATCCTTCTGAAACTTCTTTAACGCTACCATCAGGCAAAGTGATTTTAATCATACCTCAAAAAAATTAAGGCGGCAAAGATAACAAAACAGGGTGGGAGCTACGCCATTTGCATAGCAGAATATAGCTGGGTTTTAAATAGAACCTATAGACTGATTTATGCTGTTTTTTCAAGGCTTGATCCCTATAGGTTTTTATAAACTCCTTCAAAATGCATTTTCATTCCCTCGTGTGATGCCTTAAAACCTAAATCCTCGTAAAATTTAAGAGCTTCAGGTCTCTTTTTGTCGGTGGTT
Source organism: uncultured Owenweeksia sp. (assembly GCA_937146805.1). GTDB lineage: Bacteria > Bacteroidota > Bacteroidia > Flavobacteriales > Schleiferiaceae > Owenweeksia. The sequence continues at coordinate 74,308 of CAKZRR010000053.1, forward strand.
AGCTGCAGTAAATGCGCCTTTTTTTCTTTAGCTCTATTAATAGCCCATTCAAACATTTTCTTTCCAGTTCCCAACCCTCTATTATCCTCTCTAATTCTTACCGCTTCAATTTGAGCGCGAATGCCACCTTGGTAAGTTAAGTATTGAATGAAAGTAAGTTGTAAGGTCCCTATTATTTCTGAACGCTCATTTTCTACCACCATCAATTCTTGGTTTTTATCTGCGGTTATCTTAGCAAAGGCATGCAGGTACGAAGAGGGCAGAGGGCTCTGGAAGTCTTCTCTCTTCTTTCCCAATTCATCATCCGCTATCATAGCTACAATAGCTGAAACATCATTTTCGGTTGCTTTTCTAAAGGTCATACTTAGTTTATTGATTTGGGTTCACACCATATTATTCGCTCCTTCTCTGTAGGTCTATCATAAATATTTAACCCAACCGCAAGGGCAGAATCGAGCTTGAAAGTACTATTCACTTCAAAAAAGTCTATTCCCATCAAGATTGTTTCCAACTCAATATCATTATGTAGGTAGGCTTTAAAATTAATTTCTCCTTTTGGAATAATGCTCTTTTTTAGCAGCATACAACAGGTTACATCCGTTGTCTTAAGTAATTGAGCTTCATCGTTAGGAATAACTAAAGAGTACAATTCACCATTACAGCTTGATGTTACATAATATATGGTTTCATAACCAGTATTAATAATCCTTGCATCTATTTGAATCGTACTATCAAGCCTAGTTGCAGTGAAATCAAACTTTACCCGATTTTCACTTTTATAAAAAGAGGTTAATTTCTTGTTTTTTGAGGTGTTGCAGGCAACAATAAAAAAGAGAATGGAAATAAATAGTAAAGCATTTTTTACCCAATTGAATTTAAAAATGTTGATTAGGTCAAAAATCATTCTACAACGTTTCAAAAGTATAATGTGATCAACGTTACCTAATTCGGGTAACACACATCGATCCAAAATTATCGTCCATGGCATATTGCCCATCTAAGTTTTTGAAAAATTCATCCGTTGCTTTTCGGCATCCTCCCCAATCGTGGTAATCGTCTAAAATTAAGTTGCCACCAACTACTAAGTTGGGCCAAATTTGCTCAAGGCAAGTCATAACGGGCTCATACCAATCTACATCAATATGTGCAAAAACAACCGGTTCCGAAATATTCATAGTCTCTTGCACCAAACCTTTAATTAACTGTACGTTTTCCTTTTCGGGATATACATCAAAGCTTTTAAAGTTATTTAAAACTTTATCATACAAATTATCCTCGTAGCCATAGTATAAATCACCACCCAAGCCTGTAGATTTTCCTTCAGCAATGGTTTGGTATCGCTCATGAACATCATCGGTATCTTCTTTGGTAGGTTCCGGAATCATCCCAAAAACATCAAAAACAAGCAGAGATGCCTGTTTATATTTTAGTTTAGAAATTAAAATGGAGGAACCACCCAAAGCACATCCTGCTTCTACAAACAACCCTTTGGTGTTTAGCTCATTTGCACTATTAATAGCGTTTACTATAGTTGCTAACTTTCCGTTGGAGAGATAGGTAAGGTTTTTAGCTTTTATACCTCGTATAATAGCCATTTCCTCAGGCTTGAGGTGCGCCTCCTTTTTAAATTTCCAGTGCTCTTTAACTTTGTTTAGTACTCTATTTATCATCGGTTAGCTGTATGGTATTTGGGCTGCTTTGCCGCAATGGGTGGCAAAATACTAATAGAATAAGGAAACCATGTGATTTTAGGAAATTAAACACAATAAGTTTAATAAATGACCAAAGTAACGGAAGGTAAATTACAGAGTTGGGTTTAAGTACTCTTTGAAAGAGTGGTTGTTTTTCTTGGCTTAAAGTACCAAGAAAAAAAAGTAAGTCTGAGTACTCTTTAGAAAGAACCCCAGTCAAAAAAGAGATTTTTAGATTATGAGCAAAGTTTCGTGTGTAAATATCTAACATATGCACTAGTGCCAGCCTATAATTTTTACCCTGTTGATTTTCGCTCCACCTGGGCACAACGCTCTAAACAATGCAACGATTTTGAATATTGTGAGGTGCTATCGTAGAGATCGGCCATTTTTTGCAATACCGTAAAATGTAGTTCCCAGTCAGGTACGTGTTCTAAGCAATGCAATACTTTTTCGCCTTGCTTAATAGCTTGGAGTGTTAGTTTTTGAGCTATGTATAACTCAAAAATATCAAAATTGAGAGTTCGTAGTTTTTTGTATTCCTCCACCAAATTGGTTTTGGAGAGAGAGCTTGAAAGAGTGTTGGAGGAAGAAGGCATAAACAGGTTTTTTTGGTTGGCTTGGCTACCTATTAATGCTTGAATTAAAAAAGGTAACCCATTGTAACTATCTTTTTTCTTTACTTTTTTATGGAGTAGATTAAATTTGGTTGAGCTTACTGTTTACCAGCTTTAAGCACGTACTTTTGACAAATAAATAGTTAAGTATGAAGTTTTCCATTTTGAATAGTAAGAATGTGTTTTTTGTCGCCATTCTATTGATTAGTGCCACCGAGTTAGCCTTTGGTTGGGGTCAAACAGGGCATCGCGTAGTGGGCGAAGTAGCGCAGCACCACCTAAGCAAAAAAGCTGAAAAGGCCTTGGTTCAAATTTTTGGCAAAAACCAAAGTTTAGCGGAAGTATCGAACTGGATGGACAACATAAAATCAGACAGTAATTACCGCCATACTTATGATTGGCATTGGGTTACCATTCCGGATGGGATGAAATACGAAGATACCGAGAAGAATCCTAAAGGAGACTTAATTGCTACGGTTGAACGCTGTGTGCTTGTTTTAAAAAGCGATACAGCTCTATTAATATCCAAACAAGAAGCTTTAAAAATGTTGGTGCACCTTATAGGCGATTTACACCAGCCTTTACATGTAGGTAACGGCACGGATAGAGGGGGTAACAGCAAAAAAGTGAAGTGGTTTAGTAGTTCGTATAACTTGCACAAGGTGTGGGATAGCGGTATGATTGATAGAAAAGATTGGAGTTATACCGAGCTAACCAAAGTGGTAAACGATGCCACGCTTACCCAAATAGATCAGTGGAAACAAGGTGATGTTAGAGACTGGGCACATGAGGCAATGACTTATCGCACACAGGTGTATAATACTTTTAAAAAGGAAAGCCTAAGCTATAATTATATGTACTACAACTGGGATTTGGTAGAGCAACAATTGGTAAAAGGAGGGGTGCGCTTGGCTGCTCTATTAAACTCTATTTATCAATGAAACAACTGGTTGTAGCCCTGTTTTGTTTTGGTGTTTTAACAACAGGATGCACGAAAAGCAGCAATACCATTAATTCGGTTAAGGAACAAATATCTATTCCTTTTAAAGCAGAATGGCCAGCGCTACAAACAAGCATAGCCTATAGCAGCCCGGCTGCAAATAAAGGTGGTTTAATAGGTTTGCCCGAAGTTTCGGGAATGGTAAGCAGTAAGGCTAATGCCGGAAAGGTATGGGTACATGAAGACAGTGGGCAACCCAATAAAATTTACTTATTGGCTACGGATAGCACCCGAATTGAAAAAAGCTACACGGTAAGCTGTGCCACCAATGTAGATTGGGAGGAATTGGCAATGGGGCCTTCTAAAAATAAAGCGGGTAATTTTTTATACCTAGCCGATTTTGGAGACAACAATGCTGTACGCGATGATATGGTGATTTATCGATTTGCCGAACCTGTATGGCAAGTTGGAGATACGAGTTTAGGAATAGTAGCAAACTGTGAAGAAAATGAACTACCCCGAGGCAGAGCCATAGGGGTATCAAAAGTCACAGCAACCTTAACTGACCCGAATGCAGCCTTTCA
>CAKZRR010000054.1 GCA_937146805.1 uncultured Owenweeksia sp.
CGAACATCAACCTCACTCCTTGAATACAATCAATAAAGAGCAAGTTCATCTTGTTTTATGCCAAATTTAGCGATATTACGTTGTATCTCCTTGACTTTTCGCTGTCTTTTCTGGGCTAAAAATTCATATTGCTTAGGTGGGTTGTAGGGAACGCGCTTAGTTACCATGTTCCAAATGATGATAGCGAGTTTTCGTGCTGTGCCAGTGATGGCAGCCGAGCGGCTTTTACGTATCGAAACCCGAATGAAAAATGGATTTAAATTGGCTTCTTTTAAATTTCCGATCGCATTGGCGGCCTGTCTCAATGCGATTTTTAGCCGATTGCTACCTCGAGGAACTTTATTGCTCAGGACTCTTCCTCCTGATATTTTATTATTGGGAGCCAGACGAAGCCAGGAGGCAAATTGCTTTCCGCTGGCAAATTTTTTAAATCCAGATGGCCCTATTTCACTCATTATAGAGAGAACGGTGGAGTGACTTACTCCTTCGATTGACATCAGGTCAACTCCGTCGAAATATTGAAAGGCTACTTTATTGATGTCGATGTTTTTGGGGCTATTTTTATTGACTTTTTTATACCCCTTTTGAGCCAAATCGTGAGCTAAAAGCTCAGGATGTTCGGTAAAATGATTATTAAAAAAAGTGGCTATTTGTTGGTCACATTCTATTACTTTTTGCTGGGTTTCTTGGTACATCTGATATTCTTGTTGGAGTGCAAAAAGGAGGTCTTCCCTTCCATTATGCTGAAGTGCTTTGGCTATTTCTTCCTTTGATTTACGACAGTTTCCATGACGAAAAGAGGCTAATGTTTCTGAATTTGTTTCACCTTTACATATCGCTGATATTATTTTTAAGCCTGTAAGTCCGCAGACATCTTTGACCACTACATCTAATCTTAAATTCATTAATCTAAGATATTTCTGCATTTTTTTTGAACAGGAGGCTGCAATTCCTATTAGATTACTTCTATGACGGGTGAAGGTCCGAAGCTGTTCGGTGGTGCTATCAGGCAGGAAACTCCCACTCAATAAACCCAATGTGTGTAATCGCTGTATCCACTGGCAATCCAATACGTCTGTTTTCTTTCCTTTTATATTTTTTGTGAATTTTCCATTGGCCAATGTCAATTCAAATCCAGCTTCACTTAAGGCAGAGTAGAGGGTCTGCCAATAATTTCCTGTGGACTCCATCGCCACCGAATGTACACCATTTTCATGCAGCCAAGCAATTAATTCTTGGTGATCGCTGGCATAAACTCCAAATTCTTTGACCATGTCATTTGACTGTCCTACTGCCACATAGTGTGATCGACTGCCTACATCTATTCCGGCAGCATCAGGATGTACAACATCCATTTCTTGTTTCTTTTTTCCTCCCATTTTTAAATTTTATTAGTATTTGTAAAATGAAAGAACCGAGAGAGTGTACTTTTGATAGAGATTATTCTGATCGGGGTCTTCTTATTAGAAGCCACCATTGAAATCATCACAAGCCTTTGGTCTAGCAGTCTACTCTACCAAGGGCTTTTTACACTCCAACCAGGATTGCGCTCGAGCTTCAAGGGCATCACTTAAAAAATCGGCCTTACACGATTCTATACGGTCTAAAGGTAATTCGTTAGCTTGAGAAATCAATTTTCTCCTGAAATGGAAGGGATTGGGCATAACGTTTAGTGTATGAGCAGTAGCGGACTAAAAAGCACTATACTTTCAGCTTGGCAATGACTTTTATTAAAAGCACAGACTTTTGATTTAGCACTAAAGCCGCTATTGCTTATACACATTGTGTGTGCCTTGAATGGTAAATATAGTTCTTTTAAAGAATGTTCCAAAGGGTGGAAGTCCCGTAAGCGAGAGAGTAACGACTCTAAGCCAAGCAAGTGGCAAGGTGGTTTGGGGTGACCCATGCACTGAAGTAAGCCAGACTGCGTAATCTGTCCTGACGAACAGGAACTGGATATGAGGCTGTTAGGTTGGATAAGTAAGCACATCATTGCGAAGTCCGAAACGCATTTAATGCGATAACCGAAGCAGTAGATCCAGCGGGTATAGGTTAAAGGATATTTATCTTACCAAGGGAGGTCTTTGCAACCACGAGTTGGTTAAGCAAAGAAGTCAGCAGAAGCCATAGTAGTAAAGTGGCGTTACCTTAAACGACCGACCATGTTGTTGGCATATAGGTAGTTAAATTTTACGAAGGGCTGAACATTATTGGTCTTTAATAGCCATTGGAGCTATGTTGTGTTTATGATAGTTTTCTAGCAACATGGTAGCCATTAGCCAAGCGAGACAGTTTAAAACTTTTGTACCACTTTGATTAAACTCATTACATCTCAAAACAACCTTAACCAAGCCTATTTGCAGGTTTGTAAGAATAAAGGTGCGGGTGGAGTTGATGGTATCCAAGTCGATACCTTAGGCGACCATTTACAACAGCACTCCAACACTTACATAAAGCAAATACAAAACGGTAGCTATAAACCCAGCCCAATTATGGGCGTTGAGATACCCAAAAGCAATGGTAAAACCCGACTATTGGGCATACCAACGCTTACTGATAGGGTCTTTCAACAAGCCATGCACCAAGCATTGCAGCCTTTATTTGAGCCTACATTTAGGGAACATAGCTACGGTTTTCGTCCAAATCGCAATGCACATCAGGCATTGGCGCAAAGCCTACTCAACATCAATGCAGGATACCAACATGTGGTCGATATTGACCTTAAATCGTTCTTCGATAAAGTAGAACATCATGTGCTTCTGCAACTGATTTACAAAAAGGTGAAATGCCCTAAAACCTTGAAGCTATTGCGATCTTTCTTAACTGCCCCAATACTAATAAAGGGCAAACTCCAAAAGCGTAATATGGGTGTTCCGCAAGGTTCTCCACTCAGTCCGCTACTGTCTAACATCTTGCTCAATGAGCTTGATTTAGAACTTGAAAAGCGAGGACATCGCTATGTGAGATATGCCGATGACTTTAGTATTTATCTGAGAAGTAAACGAGCAGCAAAGCGCGTAGGAAACAGTATTTTTAAGTTCTTACGCAGAAAACTGCACCTAACCATCAACCGAGAAAAGAGTGGAATCCGAAGACCTGTAAACTTCAATTTATTAGGATACGGCTTCGTGCCCACCTACAAAAACGGAGAAAAAGGCAAGTATCAATTGGTGGCGCAAAAGTCTAAATGGGATGACTTAAAGCAAAAGCTTAAAGCCATTACCAAAAAGACGATTCCTGCCAGTTTTGACGAAAGGATTACGCGAATAAATCGAGTGATAAGGGGTTGGGTAAATTACTTCAAAATGGGAGCTATTCAACAAAAGTTGAAGAAGATGGATGAGTGGATAAGAAACCGACTACGGTATTGTATTTGGCATGATTGGAAGAAACCTGATCGGAAAAGGAAGAACCTTATCCGATTAGGAATAAACCCAGGTCAAGCTTATCCATGGAGCAGGACTAGAATGGGCGGTTGGCGCGTTGCGCAAAGTCCAATTCTAATAACTACTATTACCATAAATCGGTTAAAAGCGAGAAACTACTT
>CAKZRR010000055.1 GCA_937146805.1 uncultured Owenweeksia sp.
TGTTAAAATATCAATGTTTTTAGGGATTACAAGCCAGTAAAATTGAATCTCAGATTTTTATCGGACACTATTGATTTTAATTTAACTAATAAAAGCCTCTTATAGAGGCTTTTTATTTAGTAATTAATTGCAATTGTGTAGGCTAAGCAAATAGAATATCTTTGCCGCCAAACAAATTTTTAACCAACTTATTTTCAAAAACATGGCTGAATTATTGGATTATCAAAAATCAGTTAGCGAACGAATTGCCAAAGAAAAAGCTGCGGCTGAGTTCATTAAAAATATTAGCGAATTATACCTAAACAAAGGCATTGAAACCGTATTGTTTAGAAACCAACTAATTGACCAGCGTGCCAGTGAGGTTTTAAACCTACACGAGTATGCTCGCAAATTTGTGGGGCAAAACATTACCATTAACGATACGCTAAGCTTATTGGAAGAACTACTTCCGTTGGATTTAGCTCCTGCTCGTATGGATATTGGAAGATTGGCCTCAGAATGGTTGCAAGAAGGTACTAACTACGCCAGCAAAAAAGCATTTTTAGAAGACAAGTTGGCCTCTTTTATTGGTGCCGAAAACATGGAGCGTACCAATCCTAAGGATGTGGTATTGTACGGTTTTGGACGAATTGGCCGCTTGGTAGCTCGTGAGTTAATGGGGCAAGAAGGTATGGGTGAGCAATTACGCTTACGTGCCATTGTTACACGTGGTGAGTCTGATCTTACCCTTGAAAAACGTGCCTCGCTTTTACGCGAAGATTCGGTACACGGTCCTTTCCCTGGAACGGTAGAAGCCGATATTGAAAACAGCGCCCTAATTATTAATGGACGTAGAATTCAAATTATTGCTGCTAAACAACCCGAGGATATTGACTATACCGCTTATGGAATTAACGATGCCTTAGTAATTGATAATACTGGTGCTTTTAGAGATGATGAAGCTTTGGCTCGTCACTTAAAGGCCAACGGTGCTAGCAAAGTATTACTAACCGCCCCTGGTAAAAACGTACCTAACATTGTACACGGTGTAAATCAAGCTTTGTTTGATCCTAGTAAAGTAGATATCTTTTCGGCCGCATCTTGTACCACTAATGCTATTACTCCTGTTTTAAAAGTAATTGAAGACAACCTTGGTGTTGTAAAAGGACATATTGAAACGGTACATGCTTATACCAATGACCAAAATTTGGTAGATAACATGCACGGAAAATACAGACGTGGACGTGCGGCTGCGCTTAATATGGTAATTACCGAAACAGGTGCAGGAAAAGCAGTTGCGAAAGCTTTACCTCAATTGGCTGGAAAGTTAACTTCTAACGCCATTCGTGTACCAGTACCCAATGGCTCGCTGGCTATTTTAAACTTGGAAGTTGGAAAAAATACCAGCGTAGAAGAAGTAAATAGCTTTTTTAGAAATGCCGCTTTAAAGGGTGACTTAGTGGAGCAAATTCGTTACTCATTGAGTAATGAACTGGTGTCATCTGATATTGTAGGTAACTCTTGCCCTTCGGTATTCGATTCACAAGCTACTATTGCCTCACCTGATGGTAAAAACTTAGTATTATACGTTTGGTATGATAACGAATATGGTTATACGCGCCAGGTTATACGCCTTAGTAAATACATTGCCCAAGTAAGACGTAAGCGCTACTATTAGTAGTTAGCCTTTGAATATTTTAAGCCCGCACCGTTATGGTTGCGGGCTTTTTTCGTTAAAAAAAAAAGAATAACAGATACGATGCTTAAAATTTTGAGTTATTTATTTAATTGTTAGGATTCCTTACTATATTTGCATTGGCAATAGTGCCTAACATAATAATCTATCAATATGTTAAAATCAATTTTTTATCACGCAGGATGCCCAGTATGTGTCAGTGCCGAGCACGACATTGTTTCTTTAATTGGCAATCAAAATGTAGAAATTGTACACTTAGGTGAGCAAAAAAATCGCATTGGAGAGGCTGAACAAAGAGGAGTAAAATCAGTTCCTGCCCTGCTTACCCCAACTGGTAACGTATTGCACCTCAACTTTGGAGCGTCTATGGCGGATGTGAAAGGTTAAAAAATTTGCCTTGTAAAGTTAGGATTACTAACTTTGCAAGGCTTATTAACTTAAAGCTTTAGGTGTGTCTTCATTTAACCTTGAACAACAAAACAAAATTGAAAGCAAAATTGTCGTGGCTCTCGAACGTGTATCCGAAGCTTTTAGGGTACTACTTTGGAATGAGAGTAAAAAAAATGCCTTAAGTCCAATTCAAATTCAAATACTGATATTCCTACTTTTTCATAGCCAAGAGAAATGCAAAGTAAGCTACTTAGCTGAGGAATTTAACATGACCAAAGCTACCGTTAGCGATAGCGTAAAGGTTCTCTTAAAAAAAGGATTAATCTCCAAAAGCAGCAGCGAAACAGATAATCGCAGCTATACTATTTCACTTAGTACTTCAGGTAAAAATACGGCACAAAAAGTAGCTTCCTTTGCCAAGGGAATAGAAATGCCCGTGACGTCACTTAGTCAAAATCAAAAAGAAGTGATGCTGGACGGGTTGTTACAACTCATTAATAACCTAAACAAGGCAGGGATTATTACCATACAACGCATGTGTTTTAGTTGTGATTACTATCAAAACGTACATGGCAAACACTACTGTAGTTTATTGCAAACTACACTACATAAAACAGACCTACGCATAGATTGCCCTGAGCATTTGGAAAAAAGCCAATAAAATACCCCCTAAAATTTCAAGAATTAGTCTATTCCTCTAACCTATCTCGTACAAACTCTACCTCCGTTTTTCCATGAGCAGCAGGCTTGCCATTTGCGCCTAAGTTTACCATAATAATTTTATCGATAGATATGATGGTAGAACGCGTCATCATATTGCGAACTTCGCAGCGCAAGGTTATTGAAGTGCCTCCAAATTTAGACACCTCCATACCTATTTCAATAATATCACCCTGTTTAGCCGAATCTTGAAAGTTTACATCCGAAACAAACTTGGTTACAATACGTTTATTTTGCAATTGTACAATGGTGTACAATGCGGCCTCCTCATCTATCCATTGTAATAGTCGGCCTCCAAAAAGCGTTTCGTTTGGGTTTAAATCTTCGGGCTTTACCCATTTTCTAGTATGAAATCTCATATCTATTTGAAGTAAAATTTAAAGAACGAAGCTATAAAAATCTTCATAGACATCACATTATAGGCACTTATCAGCTGATTGATTTATCAAATCCATTTTAAACCTTTGTAAAGTAACTTCATATTTATTTTTGTCGTTCGTGATTGTTTCTATTTTAGCTTTAGTTAAAACAAATTATTTTAAAACAATAACTTGAAAGACAAAACCATTGCTATTCTTCCCTTTGTGAACATGAGTTCCAATGTTGAAAATGAGTATTTCAGCGATGGAATTACCGAGGAGATTATAAATGCATTGGCCAAAATTCAGGGTCTAAAAATCACTTCACGCACCTCCTCCTTTTACTTTAAAGGGAAAAACATCCCAATTAAAGACATCGGTAGTCAGCTTCAAGTTTCAACTATTCTAGAGGGTAGCGTGCGCGTAGCAGACAGCACCATTCGTATTACAGCGCAGCTAATTGACTCGGAAGAAGATTTTCATTTTTGGTCGGAAACTTGGGATCGAAAATTGGAAAACATTTTTAAAATACAAGATGAAATAAGCTTGCTTATTGCCGATAAACTTAGAGAGCAATTAGGCCACTTTGAAATACAAGAACAGCTGGTAGCAAAGCAAACTAATAACTACAAAGCCTATGAATTTTACTTAAAAGCAAAATACCTGAAAAATAAGTGGAGTTTAGAGGATACCCAACAGGCCATTTCTCTTTTTGAGAAGGTTGTAGCCCTTGATTCTAATCACGGTCAATCCTATGCAGGCTTGGCTGATTGTTATAGCTTTTTAGGCACTACTGGATTTATTCCTTATGAAGAAGCTTGGGGTAAATCACACCAATATACGCAGCAGGCTTTGGTCTTAGACGATCAACTATCGGAGGTACATTATCAACTATCAAACGAAGCTTTTTTTATTGAATGCGATTACCAAAAATCGCTTAGCAAAATGAAAAGAGCCATTGTGCTTAACCCCAGTAATGCTGAGGCACAGCAATTTATTTCATTTCTGTACATCGTAGCCGGTAATCAATCAAAGGCTAAAGAGCATCTAGATATTTCGGCAAGTTTAAACCCGTTATCCGAGGAAACTCAATTCTTTAAAGCCTACTTCCATTACATGATGGAGGATTTTGAAACTGCTTTAGCCCTACTTGACAAATGTCTTATCGCTAATAACAAAAACATACCAGCTCACTCCGTAAAAGGTATTTGTTTAGTACAAATGCAGCGATATGATGAAGCTATTGCCTATTTTGATGCCGTTCCAAAAGAAATTGTTATTCTAGGCGAAAAAATAGGAATTATTGGCTTGGCGCATGCCTTTAAAAAGGACCAAGCCAACAGCCACCAATATTTGGGAATGTTGGAAGAACAAACAAAGAAGCCTAATGGTTTTACAGCAGACTCCTACCTATTTATGATGCAGGTAGCTTTAGGCCAATTTGACAAAGCTTTTACATGGGTTGAAGATGCCATTCAAAACAAGAAATCATTATTGCTTTTACGTTATTTAGATCCCTTGGTGCATGTTTTAAAAAGTGATACTCGGTATGAAAAGTACCGACAAATCATTTTTGCAAAGGATATTAAGATTGAAGTAGAACCAAAGAATAAAAAGGGTCTGCTGGATATAGAAAAGGCCAAGGCATATACAGACCTCCTTGCCGAACACATCTCTAATGAAAAACCTTATCTCAACGCCTCCTTAACTCTACGCCTTTTGGCGGAACAACTGGATATTCATCCCAACCAACTATCATGGTTACTGAACGAAAATTTGGGTAAAAACTTCAATGAGTTTATCAATCACTACAGAGTAGAAACTTTTAAGGACTTGGCTAAAAAACCCGAAAACGCCAATATTACCATTATGGGTTTGGCCTACGATAGCGGTTTCAATTCCAAAACAGTTTTCAATACCTATTTTAAAAAGGAAATGGGAATTACGCCTAGGCAGTTTTTGAAAATGTAAACACAACCCATTTTTTTACTAGCATTTTGTTCAATTTATTATCAAAGTCACCAATGCATTAAACAAAAAAAAATCCCACCTCCAAAAAGAAGTGAGATTTTTAACTCTGTGCAATTTTCTTTTATTGAACTATCAATTTTCTTGCAGCTTTAATTGCTCCGTCCTTAAGAATAAATAACTGGTAAACACCATCTGAAAAGTCGCTCAAGTCAATAGTTTTATTTTCATCAGACAGGGTACTACCTATCCAAACAGCTTTCCCAGCAAAGTCATATACCATCAGTTCATAATCCACCTTAGTATCTTGTTCTATTTCTAAATTAAACACACCACTACTTGGATTTGGAAATACTTTAATGCTTATGCTATTAAAACTATTCTCAAACAAACCAACATCATCTATAACATGTATATTTTTAACAATACTCCGAGTACAACCTTTAGCATCATCTACCTCCAAAGTAACGTTGTAATTGCCTAAATTTAAATACGTGTGAGTAGGGTTGGCTATTGTTGATGTATTTCCATCTCCAAAATTCCAACGCCACGCGGTTGCCACAATACTGCTATCGTAAAAGTTAACCATTTTATTGATGAGAGTCGTATCGTTTGTCATACTAAAGCCCACATATAATGGATTAACAGTAATCAAAGCGGATAGTGTGTCATTTCCAGCACTGTTACTAACCGTTAATAAAACCTTATAGGTTCCTGGTTTTGCAAACGTATGGGTTACGTTACCCAATGTAGATGTTGTTCCATCTCCAAAATCCCAAAAATAACCTGTTGGTGTAAAAAGCGAATGATCGATAAACAATACCTCGCCAGTACATGAATCTTGAATGGTATAATTAAAATTGGCTACCACTTTTGCTAATGATATGGCGCGCAGACAAACCATTTGAGTTGTGTCATTATTATTAATTATAGCACTCGAATTAAACGAATTTGCACTGGCCGGTATAAATGATACCGATACCAAAATACTATCACCCGGTAAAACCATTCCAGAAGATGGGCTTACCTTAAAACTAGCGCTTAACGATAAAACGCTGCTTAAATTTAAATTACTACAACCATTATTAAACACCCAAAAACTACGGATGGTAGTATCTCCAAGAAATGTTGTTGGGTAGTACAGGCAGGTATCGGAAATCGAAATTTCTGGCTCATCTACCAAGTCAAAAATAACTGGAACTCTCACCACAGGATTTACGGGATCGTTTGTTTTTACCAAGATACTTGTTGTGTATTGACCTAGAGGTAAGCTTCCAGCAGTAAACAGGAGATTCTTATTTACTGTAGATCCTACAGGCGAGTTACCCGTGGCAGGCGATAATAATGACAACCAAGGTGGCGAAGAAGATCCAATAGAAACCTCTACAAAGTGCATATCCAAGGCATTGGTAAAACCAGGGTTAACCGATGATGCATTGGTGATAGTTACATTCAATGTATTATCAGCCAACCAAGTGGAAATATTTGGACCGGCATAATAAAATCTGGCAGTGTCATTATTCCCAATGGTTAAGAATTGAACAAAGTTATTCCCGAGGTTGGTTCCTTCTACCGAAACAGAATAAACTTCTCCTCCACCATCAAAATCACCATTTACCACTACTGTAAACCATACAGTATCTGCGCTACTTGGTGTATTATTAAATACATGATTTGTTACTGCACCGCTGGTATTGTAAAATGCCAAACTCGTATCTTGGTATAAATCACCAAACTGAACATCGTAATTCATGGCTCCCTGCCCTTGGTTGGTAATGCTCAAGTTTTCGATAGTAAAGTTTTTACAGGTATTTAACCTTACGCGCAACGTATCTGGGTTTACAATGGTAACAGGCGCTCCAATTCCTTTTCCTGTTACGCATATAGAGGTTGTATCTGCATTAGAATGAAAAAACAGTGTGTCATTTATTGTTCCTATTATGCTTGGAGAGAAACTGATTATAACTCCCGAGCTATCTCCAGGTGCAATTGCATATGGCCCAAAGAGTAAATTATAATCTCCGCTACTGCTGCTTGCTGAGGTAACTAATAAAGTATCGCAACCAATATTTTTTAGCCATACACTATCCATCGCAGCTGCCCCTACCAAAGTAGAATCAAAATTAACGCAGCTTACGGTTAACAATTCTGTTTGCCCCTGCCCATTTACATCTACAACAACAGGAATAATAATTTCAGGATTTAATGGATCATTAGTACTAATTACAATATCACCGCTGTGTCTGCCATTTTGAAGTCCACTGGTAGATATTTTTACATTTAACATTACTGAATCACTAGTGGCTACTAAACCACTATCCGGCGAAACTGTAAGAAAATCAGGTAAACTACCTTGAGCGCTCCACTTAACAGCTTGTTTTAATATGGTACTTGTTTCGGTGCTATACTGGTAATAATCAAAGCCTATAAACACTCCTGTACCACTCCCGTAAGGAACCGAAAAAACAGATGCTCTATCGGCAGCAGCAATGCCTCTTCTAGCTAAAATATTGGCAGTAGTTCCTGTAAGTACTAATTCAACAGAAGCATTTTGCGCGCTAAAAGAAGTAGGTATGCCACTCATAATAGGATGGCTTGGCATCAGATTATTAATAGACCCAGATGTAAAGGAACTATAAGAACCAGAAACTGGGAAAATTGCCAACTGGGTGTATAAGCTATTATTACTTTGCAAGTGAACCAAACCTCCTCCGTTAGCACAAAATGCTTGCACCTCAGGAATAATAAATGATAACATAGAACTAGCCTCTGGTAGAATTAACACATCGGCATTTGCCAAATCACTGTTAAAGCTAGCTACGGTACTTGCACTGCTTAATACTAAGTTTATATTCGGCATGGTATTAAGAATTTGCAAGACATTTGCTAACTCCGTACCTGAGGCTCCGTATTGATATAACACTACATTTAAACCAGCGTTACCCACATTCCCATTTACTTCAAAATTTAATACTCCAAGGCCTGTATTATACAATGTTACTGGTATTGTAATAGAATCGTTGCAACTATTAAAGCTGGTATATATCGAATCTGGTGAAACCGATGCCAGAGGAGCGCCAATAGCAAATCCCGATAAACAAATCTCTCTAAAGGTATCATTACTGGATATTACTAAGGTATCAACAAGAAGTCCTAAAGTAGCCCCTGGGTTAAATTGAACGGATACATACATCGAGTCTCCTGGACTTACGGTACCAGCAGCGCTTAATACCGTAAAATTGGATGTAGAAACAGCAAGTGATGAAATATTCAAGTCTTCACATCCAACATTAAAGATTAACACTGAATCTAAACTACTGGCAGAAGACATGGTCGTATCAAATTGTAAGCAGCTATTAGGCACAACCGCCCATGGCAGGCCTTGCACTACAATATTCACAGTAAAATGATAAACTGAATCTGTTGGGTCATTTGATTGTATGGTAACCGTTCGAACATACGTTCCGGATGACAATCCAACAGTACTAAAATAACCCGTAATTTGGACAGTATCGTTAGCTGAGGTGGTTCCCAATGCTGGTTGAAAACTCCCTCCAGAGGTGGTTCCGATTGAAAAATCATCTACCATATATTCATCATAGCCGCTGCCTGAATAACTAGTTTGAGCCAATCTAAACTGTGTAGCCGTTGAAACCGCTAAGGGTGGTATTGGAAAACTAACAAATCCTGCTGTTTGATTATTTAAAACCGTTCCCATATTAATCCAAGTAGAACCGTTGAGGCTATATTCCAAATTAAGATACTCACCACCATCTGGTGTTTCGCAAGCGCCCGATGCAGGAGCTACCCAAAATTTAACACTATCATTAGCTCCTACATTAAAAGGAACGGTTACAGCAAATCTATTTGTTCCTACCACCATCAAAGCGTTAGATCCAGAATTTGAAAAACAGCCAGAACCGATAGTCATTGACCCTATAGATTGCCAAATATTTGTGTTTAAACCACTTTCAAAATCGTCTGTGAAATTTCCAGAGCCTCCAGCTACGATGTTCCAGGTAAGACTGGACGCACCCGAATTTATAATTTCGAAACTAAAGGGAATCGAATCATTACAACCAATACTATTTATGGTATAGCTTAATGAATCTGTACTTATGGAAGGAGCTCCCACAACAAAAGCCGATAAACAAATGGATGTATCGGTGGCATTATTTATCAAGTGAATTGTATCGATATAAGCTCCCAAAACGCTCGGACTGAAAGTAACCTCTAAATAGGTACTATCAAACGGTGCTAATGCTACCGCACTCATATTTAAAGCAAAATCACTATTTGTGGATGTGATGGAAGAAATATTTAATGAGTCACATCCAGGATTGTATATCAGGATAGAATCCACTTTAGTTTGAACTGAAAAAATGGAATCCAAACTTACACAAGCTTGATCGAAGTTAATTGCTGGAGCACCGATCACATTCAATACTAAAGGTATGTAGCTTACACTATCTACTCCCGTGGCATTCGTATTAACTTTTACATTGTAATTATAAAGCCCTGCTAACATTCCTGCTGCAGATCCATTTATTTGAATACTATCCGTTCCGGCAACTGCAACAGTGCCTATGTTAGGCGTTGCTGTAAATGGAACCTGAGCCACGTGACTAACCTTTATTTCATCAAACGAACAGCTAACGTTGTTTGAGTTCCATATGTAAACATCATTTAAACCAGTAATAAATTGATCGTAAAATACTAGCCCCGTGGCTACAGAAATACTGTTAACATACAAATCAAAAGTATGATTAATCCAGTCAATATTTTTGACTTCTATCTTGTTCCATTGGTTGTCATTTACTGCATAAGTATAAGTACCTACCCCGGTATATAAATAGAGAAAACCATATCTCAGCCGTGAGTAGAAAAGCATATTGTAACCTAAAGAGCTGTTTTCTCCAAAACCAATTTCACCATGATAATTGTTATTTGTAGGTTTTACATAGTATGAAATTTCATCAGCTTGTGCACTTGAATAAGAAGCGCTTACACCATTAAAATTAGAGGTATATCCATTTATCAATAATCCACCATTTGAGCTATTTGCACCTCCTAATACCGCATTAGCACTAAACGAAGCCGAGGCACTTGGCGAAACTGAAAATGCCCCAAGACCAGACTCAAAACGTTCCTGAAAAATAATGGCATTTCCATTATTATCCTGTCCCTTAGCACCATATTGCATCGTGCCTCCTGCGGTATTTGAAACCAACAATGAAGCATCAAATGAGCTTCCACAATTTACCGTCAAATAAATTGAATCAGGAGCAATAGTGTATACAGGAGAAGGCATTACCGTAATAATTTGAGATGCAGAGGTATCACTACCAAAACAGTCGGTAGTAATTAGGTAAGCCGAATAGGTACCAGGACTAGAATAGGCATGAACCGCATTTTGCACATTTGAAGTGTCTCCATCTCCAAAATGCCAAGTGGGAGTTGCCGACCCTGTAGATGTATTTGTGAAATTAACACCAACATTAACAGGAACCGTAGTGCTTGGAACCGTGAAACTTGCAACAGGCGCTGTACCTCCACCTGCCAACCAGGTTAATTCAAATCCTGATCTGGTAACACTGCCATCAGAATAAAATCGTAGTGTCGCCTTTCCAGAAGGAATGGCAATGGGATTGCCTCCATTTGGCAAAATGGTTCCACGGTAAGAGCCTAAAAGAGTGCCTGCTGTCCCGATCCCGTCATAAACATATAATCTATCACAACAGTTTTCGGTATTAAATGCTACAAGGCTAATGGACAAGGTGCCACCTGCCGGATTCAAATAAAAATACCCATTGGAACCGTTCGAATAGTTTCCAAGGGGACCAGCATGATCATATAAAGTACCTGAACACTGAGTAGTTGTATCATTACCCGTATATGGCATATTATATGATTGTGCTAAACCACAAAGTGAAAAACACAACAACGCAATTATTATATTAACTCGTGTCATTTTGGGAAGAAATTTGGGTTAAAAATCTGGCTACAAATATAGCGACCAGCGACCACATTTTCATCAGAAAAAGACGAAGTGATTTAACCCTAGGTTGTATAGCTCAAAACCACACTTAAAGAGAACATAACATGATTTAAAGGAGCTTAAAATGATTTAACGATTTACAATTCCTATTTCACTCAAACACTAAGTTATTACCAAACTTCATAAATATAAAAGTCTAACTACAAACATATATGAGTTTTTTCATACACCCACCAACAATATTCTCCAGAATTTTATTACTCCAAGCCATTAAAATATAACGGATTTATCGGTTTAATGGTGAAACCGCATGAGCAACGAGTGTTTCAAACATATCGTCCTCATTTCGGTTGTTGT
>CAKZRR010000056.1 GCA_937146805.1 uncultured Owenweeksia sp.
CTGGTAAAGTTTGTAGCCGAATAAGGTAAACCTGGGTTTAAAGTATACGTACCTGATAAGATACCTGGGCAGCCTGTAGTAATTAATATAGGGCCTGCATAAGATGCGTAAGGAGTGGCCCCTCCACAATTTGCGGCAATATAAACATGGTAGCTACTTAAAGGGTTTAGACCCGTAATTCTTCCGCCCGTTGAGCTTGAAATAATAGCCGAACCTGTACCCGTTCCTTGTTGGTATCCTACAGGACCCCACTCTAATCTATGATTAGATCCAAAATAACCATTCCAAGATAAGTCAGCCGAATCGGAATAAACCGTTGTAGCTGAAAAACCTGTTGGTGGAACAAGACCTGATTGTACAACTGTAGCAAGGTTATCGTTAGACGTAACCGTATCAGCCACATTATTTGGCAACGTAGTCCAAACAACTACATTATAAGGTGAAGAAGAAGAAAAGTTATAACTACCCACTGTTACCTGGGCAGAAACCGAACCTAAACCGCCAATGGTGTCTAAAAGTCCTGAAAAACTATAAGGTGTTTGTGCAACATTATTAATACTCCAGTTTACGGTACCACTAGTAACTTGATTAGCTCCAAAATTTTGAATGGTAGCCACTACATTGTGTAAACCCGGACAAAATACATTGGGTGAATCAATAGAAGTAACTCCAATATCGTTGGCAGCACCTGAACTTAAAGGAGCAATAATAACCATTCCGTCACCTAATTGAACGCCCGCAGTGTTTAATGGATTTGCTCCCGAATTAAAGGAGCCGCCACCCCCGCCACGGTGAGTTGTAGCATTCGAATTAGTTTGACCAGCGCCACCACCGGAGTAGCCACCGCCACCGCCAGAGCCTCTCCATCCTGTAGATGTGCCGCCACCGCCACCGCCAAAACCACCTTCATAACCTGTACCACATGACACAGCCTGTCCGCCAATTCCTCCATTCAAAAAGCTTGAACCTGATTCTTGACCACCTGTACCACAAGTACCCGTTCTATCACCATCGGTGAGGAATCCACCACCACCGCCTGCGCGGTTGTTTCCACTAGGAGCCGATATTCCACCCCCATTTCCATTAATACCAGCTAATCCAGAGCCATTTACTCCATTTCCTCCGTTGGCGACATTCGTTATCGCACCATCACAATCAACATGTGCAACACCCGGATTTCCACCACCACCACCAGCAATGACTAAGGGTGTAACTTTTTTTCCTGTAGTTGTTGTATTCGAGGAAGCTCCGTCTTTTATAACTACAAAAGAACCACCCCCTCCTGTAGCCGAACCATCAGCAGGGTCAAAACCTTCTTGCCCAACTATTATAAATAAGGTATCTCCTGCCAAAAGTGAAAATTCACCAACAATTGAAGCACCTTTTCCTCCAGAAACGCCACCACCCTGGGCTCCACGTGCCTCGATTTCATAGTATCCACTTTGAGGCACTATCCAATACTGTACACCTGCATTTGCAGTTACTTGGCCTGCTAAGGTAGTACCCGTATAGGCGGTTGTAATATCAGATTGTGTTGGACCCGCTTTACCAGAAGCTCCACCTGTCGTAAAACTATACTGCAACTGTGCATACGAACTCATCCAGCATGCTAACATGCCAAACATTAGTAAAATTCTTTTCATAGTATTTTTAATTGAGATTAGGAAAATAAGGGTATAAATGTAAAAAAAATGGGAATGCAAACAACAGACTACGTTGAAGTTAAAAGAATATCTATTCTTTTTTCGATACTATCGAAAATATTTAGGAGTGGTAGTCTAAACAACAAACTGGCAGTCAGTAAACTAGAATACACTATACCAAAAAGCTCTTTCCTAGTTCTCCTAAATTTAGAAGCCAAGCTTAAAACCGTAAATTACAAATCCCATGGCAACCTTAAAAATTAATGGATAGTTTCGCGCTTACGCTACTCCTGCTTACCCTGCGCCAATCTATTCAGCTCCTTCAATCTCACTTTACGTTTTTCAGCGGCCTCGCGCTCCTTGTTCCTCTTTTTAGCCAGTAAATTGGCGTGCTTCTTTTTATCTCCACCCTTCTTTCCTACTTTGCTTTTGGCCATGTGTGCTTAATTAAGTTGATGTGATAAAGCTAAATAATTGATCAAAAAAGAGTGCCCGATCTTTATAAAAGAGCAAAAAAAAAGCTCCTCAATTTCTTGAAGAGCTTTTGTTGTTGGCGGTCTGGACGAGACTCGAACCTTGCTCAACGAGCCCAGTCGCTGTGGCACTTCTGCCAAATATCTTCATTAATGTTGACGATTTGTGA
>CAKZRR010000057.1 GCA_937146805.1 uncultured Owenweeksia sp.
CGGAGAATGAAGCCAAGTTAAAGCCTTTAATGGGCAACTATAGAATCAATGAAAAGTCAGTGCGTAAGTTGTTTTTAGAAGACGGAAAAGTTTTTTCCCAACGTGATGACGGTCATAAATTTCCGGTTATACCTATGGCGAATAATGGTTTTTATTATGAAGGCTCGCTCACTTATTTTTTATTGAAAAAGATGCATAAGGTAATCAAGTGATGAGTTTTTATTCGGGTTTAAGTGATGAGAGGAATAAGGCGGTTAGGGATTAGGGAGGATGGCCAGGCTTATTGTTAATCAAGAATTCTGGCTCGATGTGTTACTTCCAAAAGTGGCAATGAAAGACCTGACCCCAGAAATTTCTTAATCAACAAACCTGACCCGTTATTTTTTATACGCTAAAGTCAGGTTGTTTGAAAATGGTTTCTAATGATAATCATCGTTTAGTACAGCACTATCGAATTCATCAGAACGTTCATATTCAACTAATAAATCTCTTAAACTACCTCTCCTTATTTTTGGACTAGCTTCAATCATCGCTTTTAAGCATGTCTTTGCTCTTTTAATATTCCCGTATTTATTGTATATCTCTTCGAATAAATATGAGATATCAGTTTCTTGCGCATACAAACACATAGCGCCAATCCATCTGTCAACAATTGATATTTCAGATAAACTAATATTTCTATTCGTTTTTAACTCTTCCGAAACTAGATGTTCCTGATAACGAAAATGACCAAAGGAGTATTTAGATGTAATAGGATCAATCACTAGGACATTACATGGGTTTATAAGTTCTTCCAAGCACTCTGCTAACATTTTATTGCTGTAGCTATCTGATAAACTGTTCTTTAGTGCTGTAAGCATTTTTGCTTTTGTTAATGAGAAGCTGGAAACGGGGAAATCTACATGGGCAGAAAAAGAGCTGCGCATTATGGGTAAAAATGTGTTGCGAGAACAAGCCTTTCAAGCAATTGAAGTACTTAAGCAGTACACCATTAATGATATTTTAAATTTTAAAGATCAGCTTATTGCCAAAAGGCAGGTTAAAGAAAAAGACTTGCAACAGGCGGCCGAAAAAGCAATGACCCGTTTACAGCAAATGGGATTTAATGCCGGTGACTTTAGTGGTGGCTATGTTTTTAAAATGCTTAGCAAGTTTGCCGGTAAACCGGAGGATGGTAAGAAGGCCAATAACACGATTAGAAAAATGGCGACTGGTGAAAGCAATCTGGTATCTAAGGCAAAACAAAGAAATTTTGCTTCGGAGTTAGCGGCTCACGAAAACGAGATTCAAGATTTGCTTAGCAAGTTTGTTTCCTTTTCGGATTTGAATGTAGACGACCTCATACTTTACAACTTAGTCTTAAAGGATTTGAACACCTTGGCGGTGTTAAAAGAAATTGAGGAAGCTGTAGAAACAGTTAAAGAGGAATCGAACAAATTGCCTATAGGTCAGTTCCAAAAGATTATAAGTGAGAAACTTAAAAAAGAACCAGCTGAGTTTTTGTTCGAAAAAATGGGCACACGTTATCAGTATTTTTTTATTGATGAATTTCAAGATACCTCCGTATTGCAATGGACTAATATTCTGCCTTTAATCAACAATTCGTTGGCCGAAAAAGGATCGGCTATGTTGGTGGGCGACCCAAAACAGTCCATATTTAGATTTAGAGGTGGTGAGGCGGATTTGTTTATTAACATGGTCAATGGTAACGATAAGAGCAATAAGGTTTTAGCAGGCAAAAAGGAGCTGGAGTTGTACAAGCGAGAGGCCTTTTTGCTACAGGAAAATTATCGGAGCCACCGAAATATAGTGGACTTTAATAATGAACTATTTGCCTTAAGCGCAAAGGAAATGAGCCATCCCGATTTTAGCGAAATTTATAAAGCAAGCAATCAGAACAAAACGAGTAAAGAGGCGGGCTATGTGCGAATGTGTCGATTTGTAAAAGATAAAGAAGCAAATGCCTTAGAGGTTGAGGTACAGGAGGTTTTGAATACTATACAGGATGGTTTGGAGCGAAATTACCAGTTAAAGGATATGGTGATTTTAATGCGAAACTTAACCAGTGCCGAACCTTTGATGCGCGTTTTAATGGGCGAAGGAATCCCCGTGATCTCAGAAAAAGGTTTGCTGCTTTCCTCTTCAGCCGAGGTACAGACATTGGTAGCTTTTCTTAAAGTTTTGGCTGGTCCGAATACGCCCATACTGCGCCTTCCTTTTTTGGAGTATTTGTATAAGCAAAAACCAGGGTGTACGGAGGAGGAAGAATTTGTTTTTTTACGGAAATATTGCAATATGCCTTTTGAAGAGTGGCAACAATGGTTAGAGAATATATTGCCAAACTATAACTATAAGAAAATAGCACAAAGCTCCTTAACAAGAAAACTTTATGTAGTATCCATATCACTAGGGATGGACTTGCATAAAAATATTTTTTTAACCGAATTTTTGGACCAGGTAACAGATTTTGAACTACAGAATGGCAATGATCTTACGGAGTTTTTAAGATTTTACGAGGACAAAATGTTGACTAAAAGTGTGCAAATTCCTGAAGGTATTTCTGCCGTAAGGCTAATGACTATACATAAAAGTAAAGGGCTCGAGTTCCCTTTTGTATTAGTGCCCAAGGCGGCTTGGAATTTCAGTCCTTTTGGCGAGTATTTTTGGTATTCAACCGAAGAGTTGGGTTGTGATATTTCTTTGCCTGTTTTGGTTAAAGCAAAAGAACTGGAAAGTAGTTATAACGTATACAATTTTAGTAGTTTAAACTATATACATAAATCAGAGTTTGACAGCTTAAATTTGCTGTATGTTGCTTGCACAAGAGCAGTTGAGGAGCTTCATATAATTTATACCGAATCAAGGTCATCGGCTTCTAAAGCAGAGGGACTATTGAATAATACGCAAAGGTTTTTAGATACTATCTATTTTAGAAAGGAAGGAGAAGATGTTAAAGAATGGGGTGTAAAATTGATAAAGGAATTAGGGGTAGAAGAGAGTGCCGTTGAGGAGCCCAAAAGTTACTGTTTGGGTGTACCTTGGGAACCAGTAAGGGTAACGGGAGATGTGCCAGTTCATTGGGCCCAAGGTGAAAAAGAGGCTTTAAAAAGAGGTAAGTGGATGCATAAAGTTTTGGCAGATATTTATACCATTGATGATGTGGGTACGGCTTATGAAAGTGCTGAAAAAACGTTTAACGGAAATACGGAAGAAATGGAACTGTTGCGGGATACGCTTGAAAAGGTAGTGACTCATTCGGAGCTTTCGCGCTTTTTTGCACCTGGTTTGCAGGTAATTAATGAGCAAGAGATTTTATTACCACAGGGACAAATAAGGGTGCCAGACAGAGTGGTGTTAGAGGGGAATAAAACCCATGTAATTGACTACAAAACGGGTGTACCCGATAAGAAATACCGCTTACAGGTTGATAATTACCAAGGCTTACTCCGCCAAATGGGTTATGAATCAGGGGATTCGGTGTTGGTGTATTTGGACGAGGATATGCTCGTGGAAAAATGGTGATAATAGAAGCAAAATGGGCGCTAATACTCTATTATATTTGTGCTCCATCAAAACACTAAAGCAATTAGATATGTACGGTAAAATTCAAAACCATTTAAAGCAAGAGCTGGCCAATATTAAGGCAGAAGGACTTTTTAAGTCGGAGCGAATTATTGAGGGCGAGCAGGGAGCTGAGATTCTGGTAAATGGTGAAACGGTTTTGAATTTTTGCGCCAATAACTACTTAGGCTTATCGTCACATCCACGTGTAATTGAAGCTGCCAAGGCTGCAATGGATACACATGGTTTTGGAATGTCATCTGTTCGCTTTATTTGTGGTACACAGGATATTCACAAGGAATTGGAACAGAAAATTGCAGACTTTTTAGGTACGGAAGACACTATACTTTATGCCGCTGCTTTTGATGCCAATGGGGGTGTTTTTGAACCTTTACTAACGGCCGAAGATGCTATTATATCCGATTCTCTTAACCACGCCTCTATTATTGATGGTGTAAGGCTATGTAAAGCACAGCGCTATCGTTATCAGAACAATGATATGGCTGATTTAGAGGCCAAACTGATTGAAGCCAAGGATACCGCTCGTTTTAAGATTATTGTTACCGATGGTGTGTTTTCAATGGATGGTTATGTGGCACAATTGGATAAAATTTGCGACTTAGCAGATAAGTACGATGCCTTGGTGATGGTAGATGAGTGCCACGCAAGCGGTTTTATTGGTAAAACCGGAAGGGGCACTCACGAGTTGAAAAATGTATTAGGAAGAATAGATATTATTACCGGTACCCTTGGCAAAGCCTTAGGTGGCGCTATGGGCGGATTTACCTCTGGCCGTAAAGAAATTGTGGAGATGCTTCGTCAGCGTTCGCGCCCTTATTTATTTTCAAACTCCTTGGCTCCAGCCATTGTTGGCGCTTCTAATGCCGTATTTGATTTGTTGAGCGAGAGCACCGGTTTACGCGATAAGTTAGAAGACAACGTAAATTATTTTAAGAAGGGAATTAAAGCAGCTGGCTTTGATATTAAAGATGGCGATTCGGCCATTGTACCTATTATGCTTTACGATGCCGCTTTATCGCAGCAGTTTGCCAATAAACTGTTAGACGAAGGCATTTACGTAATCGGTTTCTTTTACCCTGTGGTGCCCAAAGAGCAGGCACGTATTAGAGTTCAGTTGAGTGCAGCACATCAAACCGCACATTTAGATAAAGCAGTAGCTGCCTTTACCAAGGTGGGCAAAGAGCTAGGGGTTATTTAAAATTGCCGTAGGTTTTAAACACCTATTTCTATTTTAGTTAGATGTACCTTCATTTTGTATTGCAACCTAATTAAATTGGGTGCTACCTTTGCTGTCCAACTAAGTTGCTTGGCGCGATAATTTCAAACAGATGAAGAATAAGTATCTCGATTTAATTGACCAATCTTTTGATTGGCCTCAAGAGGAATTTGAGCTAGGAGCAGATGATAACTCGTTGATGTGGAACGGGGTAAATCTGATGGAAATAATTAAACAGTATGGCACTCCGCTAAAGCTTACGTATTTGCCTAAAATTAGCGATCAAATTGAAAAAGCTAAACGTCTGTTTAATGTAGCCATGGCAAAGGTGGACTACCAAGGCAGCTACCATTATTGCTATTGTACCAAAAGTTCACATTTTAGTTTTGTGCTAGAAGAAGCTCTTAAAAACAGCATTCATCTTGAGACCTCCTCTGCCTTTGATATTAATATTATTGAGGTACTACATGAGCAGGGGAAAGTTCAAACGGATCAGTATATAGTATGCAATGGCTACAAAAAAGACAGTTATATAGATAACATGGCGCGCCTTTTAAATAAGGGGTTCACTAACCTTATACCTGTAATAGATAATAAGAACGAACTGGACTTGATGGAGTCCAAGTTTAGTAAACCAACTAAGTTGGCTATTCGAATTGCTTCAGAGGAAGAGCCGAAGTTTGAGTTTTATACATCGCGATTGGGTATTGGTTACAAGGATATTGTGCCGTACTACAAATCCAAAATTCAAGGAAACAAGAACTTTGAGTTAAAAATGCTGCACTTTTTTATTAATACGGGAATAAAGGATAACGCGTACTACTGGAGTGAGTTGATGAAGTGTGTAAACGTGTATGTAGCCTTAAAAAAGATTTGTCCCACATTAGATAGTTTGAATATTGGTGGTGGCTTTCCCATAAAAAATAGCTTGAGTTTTGACTACGATTACGATTACATGGCGGAGGAAATTATTTCTCAAATAAAACAGGTGTGTAATACACAAGGCGTTGAAGAACCACATATTTTTACGGAATTTGGGTCGTTTACCGTGGGCGAAAGTGGCGCTACACTGTTCTCTATTTTAGATCAAAAACAGCAAAACGATCGCGAAAACTGGAGCATGATTGATGGTTCGTTTATGACGGCCTTACCAGATAGTTGGGCTATCAATAAGCGTTTTGTAATGTTGGCTATTAATCGTTGGAAACAACCCTACCAAAGGGTATTATTAGGTGGGCTTACTTGTGATAGCGATGACTACTATAATAGTGAGCAACACGCCAATGCCATTTACCTGCCAACGTTTAAAAAAGACGAAACGCAATATGTGGGCTTTTTTAATACGGGAGCCTATCAAGAAAGCTTGGGAGGCTATGGCGGAATACAACATTGTTTAACGCCCGCTCCAAAGCACGTGGTAATTGAACGTACCGAGTTAGGAGAGTTAAAAACGAGACTTTTTGCTAAGGAGCAGAGCCATAAATCTATGATGAAGGTGCTGGGTTATTAGCACTTAATAATCAGAATGTAACAGTAAATAATTATTTTTATGAAAGGCCCCGTATCTCAATTTATTGAACAAAACTTTTTGCATTTTAACGCGGCTAGCATTGTTGATGCTGCTAAAGGTTATGAAGCTCATTTACTGGAAGGGGGCAAAATGCTGATTAGTTTGGCCGGAGCCATGAGTACTGCTGAGTTGGGAATTAGTTTGGCTGAAATGATTCGCCAGGATAAGGTGCAGATAATTAGTTGCACTGGGGCTAATTTGGAGGAGGATATTATGAACTTGGTAGCTCATAAAAGTTATAAAAGAGTGCCTCACTACCGCGACTTAAGTCCGATTGAGGAACGTGAGCTATTAGATGAGGGTTTTAATCGGGTTACCGACACCTGTATCCCTGAAGAGGAGGCGTTTAGGCGTTTGCAAAAACACATTGAAAAAATTTGGAAGGACGCAGAGGCAAAGGGCGAGCGCTTTTTACCGCATGAATATATGTACCAAATGCTGACCAGCGGAGTGTTGGAGCAGTACTACGAAATAGAACCTAGAAATAGTTGGATGTTGGCGGCAGCAGAGAAAAACCTACCTATAATTTGCCCAGGTTGGGAGGATAGCACAATGGGTAACATTTTTGCCTCTTACTGTATTAAGGGCAAATTAAAGGCAAGTACGGTAAAAAGTGGTATTGAGTACATGACCTACTTAGCCGATTGGTACAGGCAGAATTCTGCTGGTAAAGGGCTTGGCTTTTTTCAAATTGGAGGAGGTATAGCCGGTGATTTTCCAATTTGTGTGGTGCCTATGTTATATCAAGATTTAGAAATGACCGATATTCCTTTTTGGAGTTATTTTTGCCAGATATCAGATTCTACAACTAGCTATGGTTCCTACTCGGGAGCTGTACCTAACGAGAAAATAACCTGGGGAAAGCTGGATGTTGACACCCCAAAATTCATAATAGAATCAGATGCTACTATTGTTGCTCCCCTGATTTTCGCTTGGCTTTTAAATTTTTAATCATCTGGGAAGCATCATTATGAGACAGACTCTACAACCTCAAAAGAGTGTCATAATTTATTAAGGGATTTGGGGGTAAGGTAATTAGCGTCCACGACCTTGTTTGTTTTAAAATGGGTGTTTGGTTTCATTTGTGTCTTTTTTTTGCAAGAAGAAAAATCAATAATACATTAGCAGGGTTAGCTGTATACTAAGAAATTAGTCATTTCTGATATTTCTTGATATCGGAAGAACGATATAGAATCAACAAAATGAACAATTTATGAATCAAAAATGGACTTTTAACCTTGTGGCCTTAGTGCTAATATTCTTAGGAAAAACGACCTATGCTCAAAACGAAATTTCGGTTTCTTTAGGTTATGAAGTCCCCATGGGAAACTTAACTTGGGTCTACTCCCCTACCACAAGCTATAATGTTTCTTATTACAATATAAATTATTCCCGAGGGGAAATGGATCTGGCAGCCGGGCTAAACTTGGGTTACTACAAATTTACAACCGATAAAGACACCTTAAATTATACGGCACTTAGCGGTTTGAAAGCAGTAGGAGGGTTTAGCGATTATACGATGTTCATGTTATCAGGAGGTTTGAAATTTATACTTGAGGTGAGCGATGACGTGGAATTTGCTTTTGGATTGGATGTAGGCTATTACTATGGTAAGTTCGAGTATTATATTATGGACTCTAATCAAAACTCAAGAGGTGTTGACATCGAAGGGCGCTTCACAATGGCCCCAAAAATTAGTCTCGGGTATAACCTTAGTGAAGAGCTTAATCTTTTTGTACAAGGCAGATACAATCTCTGCATCCGTTTAAACCCAGCTATTGATGGTGTTCCCTCAAGGAAATTGGATTACGAGGGTTATAGAAACTTCGGAACTTTTGAAAAAACATTCTCCATTATCGTTGGTATAGGTTATAGATGGTGAGACGACTAACGGGAAATTGCAACAAAAGCTATTTCTGAAACTTTTGGTTTGTAAGCTAAGCTGCCGCCTTTCTATCATAACTTCCCGTTCCTAATTTATGAAGCAAAGAAAAGTGACTTTTTAGAGCATCATAAAAGGTTTTATGTTGGTAATAAGGTACCTCAAATTCTTTTGCCGTATCCTTAACAATTTGTGAAATTCCGCGATAATGGATGTGGCAAATATTTGGAAACAAGTGATGCTCAATTTGGTAATTAAGACCTCCAACAAACCAAGAAAACCAACGGCTTTTATTGGCAAAATTTGAGGTTGTGCGTAACTGGTGAATGGCCCAATTATTTTCCATGGTACCAGAAGTAGCTGGAGTAAAAAAGTCTGTTTCTTCAATAACGTGCGCAGGTTGAAAGATTAGTGCTAAAAACAGACCGGACCCAAACTGCATAAAAACAAAGCCTAAAGTGATTTGCCACCAAGGTAAATCAACGATTAAAATAGGCAATACCAAGGTAAGTATTAGATACCAAGTTTTATGAAAAGTAATGTGTGTTAGGGCTTTTTTAAAGCTTAAGCCTTGCGTTTTTAAAAGGTTTTTTCGGTTGTAACGAAACACTTGGTCAATATCTTTAGCTACCAACCAGTACAATGTCATAATGCCATAAAATAAGGGGGCATAAAAAGCTTGAAAACGGTTGGCCCATTTACGTTTTTGGTTAGGCGACATGCGGATTACTGGGTTGGTAATATCTTCATCCATTTCGGTTACGTTGGTAAAAGAATGGTGTAATACGTTGTGTTGAATCTTCCAATTTACATGATAGGCTCCTAAAAAGTTGAGTAAAAAACCCAATGCGTTATTTACTTTTTGATTTTTGGAATACGAACCATGATTCGCATCGTGCATTATACTCAAACCAATGCCCGACATTCCTAAACTCATTAAAGTCCACATTAGCATTACGCCCCAAAAAGAGGAGACTACCGTGGTAAGCATTAACACAAGCGGGGTAAAGTAAAGCAAAATCATAAAGGCCGTTTTAACCTTCATTTGGCCATTAGCATGACGAGAAATTTTATTCTCCTTGAAATAGCCGGAAACTCTTTTGCGTAGTTCTTGTACAAACTCAGGTTTATCTTGGGTATTGAACTTTAACGAAGGCATGCTCATATAGAAATGTGCTTTTAAAAATTTGTCGAAGTTAAGCTAAAATTGAAAGGGAGAAAGGAACTACACCTTAGTAATGGTAGGGCGGTGAAGCCCTTGTTAAAACTAGCCTTAAACCCTTTAGAGTGGCTCGTTGTTTATCTTTTTGTTTTTACAGATTAGCCACTCCAAATTTGATTGGTGAAAATGTAAATTGGCAATGAATGGCTTAAAAATGGCCTATCTAGAAACGTTTGGTGTATTTATGACAGTAAGGTATACCTCCAGATTTACCGTAGTAATCTTGATGGCGGTCATCTATTTCGCTGTAAAATACACTAGCGGGGCTTAGCTCAGTGGCCACTTTATATCCTTTATCCGATAAGACCTTGATTATTTTTTCAGCAATAGCTTTCTGCTCTTCGTTTACATAAAAAATAGCTGATCTATATTGTTCTCCTATGTCTGGACCTTGGCGGTTTATCTGAGTAGGATCGTGGGTTTCAAAAAATACCTTAAGTAAGGTTTCGTAGCTTGTAAGTTTTGGGTCAAAAATCACCTCCACGGTTTCGGCATGACCAGTTCTTCCGGTACAGACCTCTTTATAGCTAGGGTTTTTAATGTGACCACCAGTGTATCCCACTGTAGTGGAAATTACCCCTTTAACTTTTTGTAAATGATACTCAGTGCCCCAGTAGCAACCAGAAGCGAACAATGCTCTTTCCATTTTTTGATAGTTTTTTTGAGTTTGTGCTGCAATAGATAGACTGAGTAGTAGGCTGAATAAGAGACTTATTTTTTTCATGCTAATATTTTTCCACCGTATCGCAATTTTTAGGCCATTAAACAGCACTTTTATTTTACTGGAGGTGCTCCATAATTTGTACCGCGTTGGTGGCAGCTCCTTTTCGGAGATTGTCAGCTACTATCCAGCAATTTAAGGTGTTTATTTGACTTAAGTCTCTTCTAATTCTACCCACAAACACATCATCCTTACCCCGTGCAAACCGAGGCATGGGGTAGGTGTTGGTTTCGTTAAAATCTTGCACAGTAATTCCAGGAGTATTGGCAAGCAGCTTGCGTACATCGCTAGTGTTAAATTCATTGGCAAATTCAATATTTACACTTTCCGAATGGCCGCCCTCAACAGGAACCCGAACAGCTGTTGCAGTTACTTCTACTTTGTCGTCTGCTAATATTTTTTTGGTTTCATTGGTCAGTTTCATCTCCTCTTTAGTGTAGCCATTGTCTAAAAAGTCATCGCAATGTGGCAAACAATTTTTGTCAATAGGGTAGGGGTAGGCCATTTCACCTGGGCTACCATTTCGCTCGTTATTTAATTGATTAATAGCTTTAACTCCCGTGCCACTAATACTTTGGTAGGTGCTTACCACCACCCTTTTTATTCGATATTTATCGTGTAAAGGTTTTAGCACCATTACCAATTGTATGGTAGAGCAGTTGGGGTTGGCTATAATTTTATCGGTTGGTTTAAGGGCATTCCCATTAATTTCGGGTACAATTAATTTTTTGCTTGCATCCATTCTCCAGGCAGATGAGTTATCAATGACTGTAGTTCCCACAGCCGCAAATTTTTCCGCCCATGCTAAGGAGGTACTTCCACCAGCTGAAAAAATAGCGAAGTCTGGTTGGGCTTTTAAAGCATTATCCAAGCCAATTACGGTGTAGGTTTTATTTAGAAAGTTAATTTTTTTACCCACTGATTTTTCGCTGGCTACCAGTAACAATTCATCAAACCGAACCTGCCTTTCTGCAAGTACCTTCATCATTTCCTGCCCCACCATTCCGGTGGCTCCAACTAGTGCAATTTTCATTTTTTCAAAAAAATTAATTGTAAATGGCCGCTAAACCGTATTTTGAAACACAAAATTAGCTCTATTTGCGATTGACATGTACAAGCTTTTAATTTTCTTTTTGATCCCTTTTTGGGGATGGTCACAAACCACCATTTCAGACGATTTTTCGGATGGTGATTTTATGAGTAATCCTGCTTGGGAGGGAGATACGGCACGTTTTGAAGTAGATAGTAATTTCGAATTGCATTTAAAAGATGTAGTCGCAGGTCAAAGTTATTTAAGTACGGCAAGCCCATTAATTTATAAAACTAACTGGGAGTTTTTGGTTAAAATGGCTTTTAATCCTTCTACCAGTAATTATTGTCGTGTATATTTAGTCAGCAACCAAGCTAATGTATCCGGTAATGTTAATGGTTATTATGTTAGGTTAGGTGGCTCTTCGGCCGATAGAATATCATTGTATAAACAGAATGGAACTAGCTCAGTATTACTAGCCGAAAGTACGGATGACTGGCTAGATGAAAGTGAGGTTAATGTGCGTATTAGTGTAAACCGAGATAGTTTGGGTTTATGGTCGCTAAGTGCGGATACGGCAGGTGGAACGAACTATGTTTTGTTAGATACAGTTACAGATGTAACGTACAATCAGAGTAGCTATTTTGGTATTTTGTGTAAATACACTTCTACCCGATCAGATAAATTCTTTTTTGATGATATATTAATTTCGGGAACGGTGTTGGTGGATACTGTAGCCCCTATTTTGCAAGGTGTTACGGTTGTAAACGATACCACTTTGCATGTTGCGTTTTCGGAATTAGTGACGCAAGCTTCATCTCAAGACATTGCAAATTTTGAAATACTACCCGATCAAGGTTTGCCACTTTTGGCCAGGCGATTAAGCGTTAATAAAACCAGCGTGGAACTGAGCCTGCCTTCCACTTTGCAATCAAAAAAATTATATCAATTACTTGTAAACGGTGTACGAGATACAGCAGGAAATAAAGCCATCGACACTTTGGACTTTAGCTTTTTTGAACCGGAGGAGGGAGATTTGGTGATAAATGAATTGATGGTAGATCCATTGCCTGTAATTGGTATCCCAACCAATGCATTGCCCGAACGGGAATATATAGAGTTACACAATCGCACGCAGGTACCGGTAAATTTGGAGGGGTGGACTTTAAGAATAGGAACAACTGAGAAGCCAATTCCGAGCTATACTATAGCACCAAATGGTTTTGTGGTATTAACAAAAGATGCGGGTGTCAGCGAATTTCCGAGTTCTATAGATGTTCTAGGAATGGATATTTCTGAAACGGCTTTAACTAATAGCGGAAAAACCGTTCAACTATTAGGGCCAAAAGGCCAATTGGTTTTTGGAGTTAGTTATACAGATGATTGGTATGCCGATAATAACAAGGATAACGGAGGATGGGCCTTAGAGCAGGTAGATCCGGATAATATTTGCGGAGGAATTGATAATTGGAAGGCATCAATAGCAGTTATAGGGGGTACTCCGGGAGCAACAAACAGCGTATATGGTGTAAACCCCGATACTACAAACCCAGTATTGCAACGTTTGGCAATTGCGGGCGATAGTGCGGTGACACTTTTTTTTAGTGAGCGAGTAGAGCCTAACCTGCTATTGGATTTGGATAACTACTGGCTGAATCCATTGATAGAAGTGGCCTCTGTGGAGATTGAGGAGCCCTATAGAAACAAGATTAAACTGGTGTTTAAGACCCAAATTACGTCCGAGCAGGTTTACAAACTTAGCTTAAAGGAATGGCCTACCGATTGTAGCTTGAACGAGACAAAACGAGACACCTTGATTTTTGCTATTCCTAGCGAACCAATAATTGGTGACTTGCTATTAAGTGAGGTGCTTTTTAACCCCAAAAGTGGAGGTTCTGATTTTATAGAAATTTACAATAACTCGGATAAGCTATTTGACCTTAGTAAATTACGTTTTTCGAATTGGGATGCAGAGCTTGAGGAAATGGTTGATGCGGAACAGCTAACAGAACTTGGCTTTTTGTTAGAACCACATGGCTATTATGCTTTTTGCACCGATAAAATTTATTTGCAAAATAATTACATTTTAAAAGATCCAGATAATGTTCTAGAGGTGGAAGACTTACCAAGTATGAATGATGACGAAGGAAGTATAGCTATTGGTACGGCTGGTCTGGAAGTATTAGATTATTTGGAGTATAGCCAAGGTTGGCATTTGGCTTTTATAAAGGATGAAGAAGGAATAAGCTTGGAAAGGAGAGACTTTGCAGCAGAAACGAACCGAAAAGATAATTGGCAAAGCGCAGCAGCCGCTGCTGGTTTTGCTACACCTGGATATGAAAACAGCCAATACGTGCAAGTGGTGTATGGTGCTGAGCTTACATTAAGCTCAAAGGTGTTTTCGCCTAATTTAGATGGTTACCAAGACGTTCTTACCCTCTCCTATCAATTCAAAACTGCTAATAATGTGGTATCGGCATCGGTTTGGACAAGTACAGGAATGAAACTAGTGGATTTGCGAGATAAAGAAACGGTAGGTCAAAAAGGATTTATTACTTGGGATGGGTCGGATGAAAAAGGAGCGCTACAAACCAGTGGAATTTATATTATTGTTTTTGAATATTTTAATGCGAATGGTGAAAATGAGATTCAGCGGAAAAGTGTTGTATTGAGCAGGTAACCGTTTTTCTCCAATGTTGCTGCCTTTTCAAACAGGCGGTTTATATTTTTAGATACCCACACTAAAATTGCGACATGAATAAGCAAGACAAGATAAATGCTTTTGACCCTAATGGCGCGTCATTAAACAGCAGTCTTTTTGGTTTGCCATTTACAGACGAAGAGAGTGAAGCTTGGGTACTACCAGTACCTTGGGAGGTAACGGTAAGCTATGGCGAAGGCGCAGCTAAAGGACCAAGAGCTATTTTGGAGGCCTCTAAACAAGTTGATTTGTTTGATAGTATACTCGAAAATGCCTGGCATAAAGGTGTTTACATGTTAAAGGAAGATCCGTATACGGTAGATTTAAACAATAGTTTAAAGAATAAGGCGAAAGAGTACATTGAAGCTGGAAATCAAGAGGCTGACTTAGTGTTAAATCAGATTAATCAGGATACTCGAAAAATGCAAGAGTTGCTAGAGCAAAGGTGTCATTCGGCTTTGGCTAAAAATAAACGACTTATTATTTTAGGAGGAGATCACAGCGTACCACTGGCTTACTTAAGGGTCTTGGCTAAGTTTCATGGGTCGTTTGGTGTTTTGCAAATAGATGCCCATGCCGATTTACGTAAGGCATACGAAGGATTCGAGTTTTCGCACGCTTCCATTATGCACAATGCTTTAGAGTTAAATGAGTTAACTAAACTAGTGCAGGTAGGTATTAGAGATTATTGTGAAGAGGAAAACAATAGAATACAAACGAGTCCAAATCGAATATCAACTTTTTTTGACCGTACGTTAAAAAATGAGCAGTACCAAGGGATTACTTGGGATGAACAATGTGATAATATTGTAGCAGAGTTGCCACAAAAAGTATATATAAGTTTTGATATTGATGGATTGGACCCTAAATTATGTCCAAATACAGGAACCCCTGTGGCAGGAGGATTTGAAACAGAGGAGGTGTTGTATTTACTGGAAAAAGTGGCTCGATCTGGGAGAGAGATTGTTGGGATGGATTTATGTGAGGTAGTACCAGGAGATGATGATTGGGATGCTAACGTTGCGGCTCGTTTGATTTATCGAATGGCAAATATATGGGCACTTAATGCCAGCTTACTCTAAATTACTACCTTACGGTTTTAAGCCAAAACCCATTGTATGTCAGCACCCATTAACATTAATAAAATATGGTAACTATATACTTGTTTACACTAAGTAATTTGCGTTTTGTGTAATTAACTACTATATTTGTAGTGTAATAATCGACATCACTATGGTCAACACTACAGAATTTAACAGCATCATAGAGCTTTTACAAGCTTTCCCAGACGAGCAATCTTGTATTGACCATCTTGAAAAACTACGATGGAACGGTAATGTAGTTTCACCGTTCGATTCATCATCTACTGTTTACGACTGTAAAGGCAACCGCTATAAGTGTAAAAACACAGGTAAGTATTTTAACGTAAAAACAGCTACTCTTTTTGACAATACTAAAGTAGCACTTCAAAAGTGGTTTTTAGGTATTTGGTTGGTAACTTCTCACAAAAAAGGTATAAGTTCTTTACAGTTAGGGCGCGACTTAAAGGTTACCCAAAAGACTGCTTGGTTTATGTTACAACGAATTAGAGAGTGCTTTGGCATTGATAATGACGTTAAATTAGACAATGAAGTAGAAGCAGACGAAACTTATGTAGGTGGTAAGAATAAGAACCGCCACAACTCAAAGAAAGTACCACATTCACAAGGGCGCAGCGCAAAAGACAAAACACCTGTTGTAGGTATGATTGAAAGAAGTGGTAAACTAAAAGCCGTAAAAGTTGACAATGTGCGCTCCGAAACTCTTACTAGAGAGATAATAAAGAGCGTAAAAGAATCTGCAACCCTATATACTGATGAATGGATGGGATACAAAGGAGTTTCTAGGATTTACGACCATAGCGTAGTTAAGCATAACCAAGGTCAGTATGTAAATGGTAGAATCCACACGAATACCATAGAAGGGTTCTGGTCACTTTTAAAGCGTGGAATCTTTGGGGTATATCACTTTACTTCTAAGAAGCACTTACAACGCTACGTTGATGAGTTTGTATTTCGTTACAATAGCAGAAATACAACTGAGCAAATTAGATTTGATATACTATTAGGAAATATGGAGCATAGACTAACTTATAAAGAATTGATAAATGATTAGGATTAATTTACCTAAAGCAACACACCAAGGCGAGCTGGATGTTAATGGTATTTCTATTTCCTGTGCTGTATTAGACAACGGGCAAAGAGTTTTATCAGCTAGAAGTGTAATGGCTTCATTAGGTAGGAAATGGAAAGGAACCCCTAGCGGTACTGAATTACCTGTTTTTATCAGCGCAAAGAACCTTAAGGATTTCATTAGTAATGAGTTGAAGGTGGTACTAAACCCTATAAGCTACACCACAATAACAGGTGCTGAAAGTAGTGGTTATAGTGCGGAATTGTTGCCATTAATATGTGATGTTTATATCAGAGCAGAAAAGAGTGGGGTACTAACTTCAACTCAAATACCAGTAGCCGAGAGAGCATATAAATTACTAAGCGGATTTGCTACAGTAGGTATAATTGCACTTATTGATGAAGCTACTGGGTATCAGTACGAGCGCGAAAGGGATGAGTTACAAAAAATACTAAAGGCATATATATCTAACGAACTATTACCTTGGCAAAAACAATTTCCTGACATATATTACAAAGAGCTTTTTAGACTTAATGGATGGGATTTTACTGTGAATGGTATTAAGAAAAGACCTGGGGTTATAGGTAAATGGACTAATACTCTTATCTATGATGAATTACCTGATGGTGTACTTGCTGAGCTTCGTAAAAATACACCCAAAAGCAAGTCAGGCAATTATACAGCTAGGCTACATCAAAGCTTAACCACTGATGTTGGCAACCCACACTTAACAGCTCAGATAAATCAAATGATTGTTCTGTTTCAGTTATCTGACAACATGAAGCATATGTGGTCGCAATTCAAAAAATTAAAGAGCAGAAAACAGGGGCAATTCGAAATACCCTTTAAATTTGACAGACAAGGCCACACAAAGGAGCTTAAGCAAATTGAAACTCAAGCTGAACCCAAAGGCTTTGATGTTAAACTAAAACAAGCTTTAGATTATAACCCAAAAGAATAACCTTATGGTTGATTATTCGCTTTTACCGACTCAGAAAACTCATCAATGGAAATAGATATTTTAGTCCACTAACTAATTTTCAATGAAAAAGAAAAGACGAGAGCGTGTTTTCAGTACTTCTAACTAGAAGTATAGCATTTCCGCATCTGGGTTTTTGTACTCATCAGGGTAGACGACCATAAAGTTTCTACAATTCAAAGAGTCTTGATTAACTAAACAGATTTGAACCTCTGGGTGTAAGTTTACCCTAGCCATTTTCCCAATAGCTAATTGTACAAAATCCTCATAATCCTCATCCGAAACACTAATAAATGAATTTTCTCCATAAGCTCTTATCGCGTCATAAGGAAAAGCATCCATTTCTCTGAGGTGTTCAATAATATACGCCACAGTTATTCTTTCATTATTAATCTCGTCATCGTCACACATATCGTGAAATACCTCTTCGAGCTGTCTTCGATGAGAACCACTACCAAGTAAGTCAAAGCAAGACTCATCAATATCTAATTGTGCAGCACATATCACATATGAACCGTAGCGCGCTCTAGGCCCCCAATTTTTAGCAAGTAAAATGTCGTCATCCCAAAAATAGTAACCTGTGCCAAGCCAAGCATTTCTTCTTCTAGCTTGATATGGCCCATTGATCTCTAAGTCTTCCAAGTGCTGCCCTTGTTCAAACCGATCTTCTAAGGTTTGGTATCCAATTGTCTTGAACATAATAAAGAATGCTGATTAAAACTCAGTGTTTTGCTCTAGCTTTTCTTTAAGAACCGCAAGATTCATGGTTGGGATTATTAAAGGCTTTACGTTTGCTTGCAGGGTAAGGGTGCTGATAAACGCTCTAACGTAAGGAAACATAATAGCTAGTGCGTTTGAATAGAAATAACTTGGTACATCTTCTTTAGAAGTCAACTCTCTATCAAATACAAAGTTCGCACTCATAATTGTTTGTGCTACAACTTCAGGATCAGAGTGCTCTTTCTCGCCAAGAGAAGCGATGAATTGTAAATCTACAAAGCAGGCTCTTTTGTCAGAACTAAAAAAAGCGGTGGGCATGAAGGATAAATCCAGTTCTAATTTAGACTTAGGAATATCAAAATTTAAGATAGCGTTTTTAAAGTTGTAATCATTGAGGGAAAAGGTGGCTGCAATAGGTCTGTTGGTGTTCATTTTTGTGTTTTGGGCTAAAATAAAAAAGGCTCCGGATATTCCGAAGCCTTTTTATTATTTTGAGGGGACTCGTTAATGAGAGGCCTTATTTCATAGTGCATAGAGAATCCACACCTTTCCATGAAGTCAGCAGCCAACGGGCCAACGCTTCCGAATGGTTTGATCTTCTCTCTCAATGCCTTTAACTCTTTTTTAGAGAGTTGAGTTTTTTTACTCCTATATAATTCCAATAAAGTCATAAGACGTGATTTTAAATTTTAATACAAGTTAAACTAATCTTAACTATTGCGCTAGAACGTGTGTGAGTAACTTTTTCTTCGTGATTCTTCAATTCCTTGTCTGGATACAGTTCTAAACCTTAGTTCAATTTTGTATCTTTTTTCTTTTCTTTGTTATTATTGACATAACAACAATTTACGGTTTTTCTTTCAGCGCGCAAAAGTATATTTATTTCCAAAAGGAAACAAAAGTGTTTCCTTTTACGCATGACGAATCTAATAAAATCTCTGGAAATCCAGTATTCCATGTAAAAATTTAACATTGAAAAGCAAGAATAATCTTGCGTAAATTTGAATTGGTTGTTTGATTTACAGAGTTATAAATATACAAAATATTATTAAGTATTAAACAAATACTTCGATGAGTGGGTATTCAAAATTTATTACGGTTAGTGTAAACAAGTATATAGTTACCTAAAATATTATTCTTAGATATTGAGACAGTGAGTGCTGTTCCTGATTTTGCAGAATTATCAGAAGACTGGCAACAACTATGGGATAATAAAACGAGGTTTCAACGACATGATGTTTCGGCCGAAGAATTTTATCCTCAGCGCGCAGGTGTATTGGCTGAGTTTGGTAAGGTAGTCTGTATCTCTTGCGGGTATTTTGTTGAAAATGAAGAAGGAAGACAATTTAGGTTAAGATCTTTTTTTGGAGATGATGAACAGGTTTTGTTATCTGATTTTGCTCAAGTACTTAAAAACCATTTTGATAAAAAAGCTTTTGTTTTATGCGCCCACAATGGCAAAGAGTTTGACTTTCCTTATGTGGCTCGAAGGATGGTGGTGCATCAAATACCGTTGCCTAGCAGTTTGGATATTGGAGGGCTTAAGCCTTGGGAGGTGCCGCATCTTGATACGTTAGAAATGTGGAAATTTGGTGACCGAAAAAATTACACATCTATAAAATTATTGACGAAACTTTTAGATATTCCCACACCCAAAGATGATATAGATGGCAGCCAAGTTGGCGAGGTGTATTGGGTTGAAAAAAACCTAGAGCGAATTGTAACCTACTGTGAAAAAGATACTGTCACCGTAGCGCGTTTATATCTGCGTTTAAGCGGAAACGGCAAACTAAATGATGAAGAAATCCACTTCCCTGATTAAGAAAAACCTGCTTTCTGTAGCTAATTTAACTATTACTTCAAAGGACAGTTCTTTGGTTAATAATCTCAGTTTTCAATTATTATCGGGCGAAACTTTAGCGATTGTTGGAGAATCGGGTTCTGGAAAATCTTTAAGTAGCCTGGCCATTTTGGGCTTGCTGCCTGATGATTTAACAGCTTCTGGAAAAATTTTGTTTGAGGATAAAAGTTTACTAAACCTTGCGGAATCAGATTACTGTGCCATGCGTGGTAAAGAAATGGCCATGATTTTTCAGGAGCCAATGACAGCTCTTAACCCAAGCATGAAGTTAGGTAAGCAAGTGGCTGAAGTTCTATTGCAACACTACTCTATTTCTGCCGAAAAGGCTAAAAATAAGGTGCTGGCTTTGTTTGAAAAAGTGGAGCTTCCGCGCCCAAAGGAACTTTACAATAGCTACCCACATCAAATTAGCGGTGGACAAAAGCAACGCGTAATGATTGCCATGGCGATTGCTTGTAAACCGAAGCTCTTAATAGCCGATGAGCCCACAACGGCATTGGATGCCAGCGTACAAAAAGGAATTTTACTATTACTAAAAAACCTTTGCAAAGAGTTTGGTATGGCTCTAATATTCATTAGCCATGATTTGGGAGTGGTGCGCCATGTGGCCGATCGGATTTTGGTGATGTATAAAGGAAAACTCATTGAATCTAACAGCAGTGAACAGCTGTTTAAAGCACCACAAGAAGCCTATACACGAGGATTGTTGGCTTGCAGACCTACACCCGATACGAGTTTTATACGTTTGCCAGTGGTAGATGATTTTTTAGATGGTAAACGCCCAAAATTGAAGTTAAGAAGTGCAGAAGCCAAGTTAAGCCAAGCTGAAAAAAGAACCATTGAGGAGCCACTTTTTGAGGTTGTAGAACTGGACAAAGAGTATAAAGGCAAATCTGGATTTGGAAAAAAAGCCA
This sequence comes from uncultured Owenweeksia sp., assembly GCA_937146805.1. GTDB lineage: Bacteria > Bacteroidota > Bacteroidia > Flavobacteriales > Schleiferiaceae > Owenweeksia. Next base: position 20,571 of record CAKZRR010000057.1, read on the forward strand.
ACACGGTATTGGCGGTTAAGGAGGTTAGCTTTAAGATATTTGAAGGAGAAAGTCTTGGCTTGGTAGGGGAGTCGGGCTCCGGTAAAACAACACTCGGAAGAATTTTGGTAGGACTGGAAGCAGTTACAAAAGGAAATATATTTTACAAAGGGAAAGATATTAGTGAATACGGCAAGGCGGATTGGCGCCAGCTACATCGTGAAATACAGATTATTTTTCAAGATCCTTTTTCATCTTTAAATCCAAGAAAAAAAATTGGAGAAACCTTGATGGAGGTAATGCAAGTACAAAAGAAATTCAATAGAGGAGAAAGGCGGCAGAAGAGCCTAACCTTGTTGGAAAAAGTAGGTTTGTTGTCTGAACATTTTGATCGTTATCCACATGAGTTTTCGGGAGGACAACGACAGCGAATTGGTATAGCAAGAGCATTGGCGGTTAACCCAAAATTTATTGTTTGCGATGAGTCGGTAAGCGCTTTAGATGTTTCAGTGCAGGCGCAGGTACTTAATTTATTAAACGATTTAAAGGACGAATATAATTTTACCTACTTGTTTATTTCGCATGACTTGGCGGTGGTGAAATATTTTGCCGATAGAATAGTGGTACTCAAAAACGGAGAGTTAGTAGAGAAAGGTTATGCCGATCAGGTTTATCAAAACCCCAAAACCACTTATACAACCAGCCTTATTGATGCCAGTTTTTAAAGTATTTAATTTGGATATTTTAGCAGTTCAGCATCATGGTTTTTAGCAGCAACCTTTTTATTCTAGCTTTTCTACCCATTTTCTTTTTGGTGTATTATGTGCTGCCCTATCGTTTTAAAAATGCATGGGCCCTATTGGCAAGCACGGCCTTTTATGCCTGGGGTGCTCCTTTATTTGTTTTTGTTCTTTTTGCCAGTATTACGCTTGATTTTGCCTTAGTAAAAAGACTGAAAAATTCGCTTAAGCCTAAAATTAATTTGTGGGTTGCCATAGTGGCAAACGTTGGTTTGCTGGCCTACTTTAAGTACGCTAACTTTTTTGTAGAGAACTTTAACAAAGCCCTTGGTAAGGCAGGTTTTGAAGAATTGGGTTGGCTTGAAGTCGCGCTTCCTATCGGTATTTCTTTTTTCACTTTTCAAAAAATAAGCTATGTTTTGGATGTTTATAGAGGAGTGCGTCCGCCATTAAAAAATTGGCAAGACTACGCTTTGTATGTATTGCTGTTTCCACAGCTTATTGCTGGTCCCATTGTTAGATACAATGATATTGCGGATGAAATTATTGATCGAAAGAAAAAGATCAACGCGGACAATCGACTATTAGGCTTGTTTCGATTTGCGATAGGGCTGGGTAAAAAAGTTTTAATAGCCAATGTACTTGGAGCTGAAGCGGACAGAATTTTTGATATACCCCCAAGTTCATTAAATACCACGCAGGCTTGGTATGGGGCAGTATGTTACACCTTTCAAATTTACTTTGATTTTTCTGGTTATTCTGATATGGCAATAGGCCTTGGAAGAATGATGGGTTTTACTTTTCCGGAGAATTTTAATAACCCTTACGTTTCTAAAAGCATAACTGAGTTTTGGCGGAGGTGGCATATCAGTCTTAGCAATTGGATGCGAGACTATCTTTATATTTCTTTAGGCGGAAATAGAGTATCTGAGCGAAGGCTGTACTTAAACCTTTGGCTGGTTTTCCTGATTTCAGGATTGTGGCATGGTGCAGCTTGGACATTTATTATTTGGGGTGCTTACCATGGCCTTTTTTTAGTGTTGGAGCGAAAGTTTTTGAGCAAATTGTATAAACGTTTGCCAGCCTTTATTCCTTTAATTATCACATTTATTTTGGTGATTTTTGGATGGGTGTTTTTTAGGGCAAGCAGCCTCGAAGCAGCCTTGGTATATATTAAAGCCATGATGGCTTTTAGCTTTGGCGGTTTGGTGATTAAACTTTCGGTAAAAACAGCCTTTTTGGTAGCTGCGGCTGGGAGCTTCATGGCTTTGCTACCATCGGTTGAAAAATGGCAGAATCAAGTGCTTTTTAAAGTACCCGGGTTATTAAAGAGTACTCTAATGGCTGTTTTTACGGGCGTAATATTGGTTATTTGTATTAGCGTTATTGCAGCATCGGGTTTTAATCCTTTCATCTACTTTAGGTTTTGAAAGCACTAAAAAACATCTTATTCTGGTTGTTAATGGCAGGTTTGTTAGTGCCCTTAGCACAGCAAGTCATAAATTTTTCAGAAATAGAGCCACTTTCAGGAGCTTATAATTTGCCCGAAGTGGTAAATTTAAAAAGTGAAACTTGGTTTTCAGGTGAGTTTCAGCAAAAGTACAGCCCCTATTACGAGTATAAAATTGGCTTTAGATCAAGCCTAGTGAGATTGCGAAATCAATTGTACTACTGGGCGTACGGGGAATCTACTAATTATGTAGTTATCGGTAAAGAAAATCAACTGTATGCCTGGAATTACTGGGCTCCTTTTGGTGGATTAGACTTGGTGCCAGATAGCGTGGTAGAATCGAATGTCAATAATTTAAAATTACTTGAGGCCAAGTTGAATGAAATGGGAGTTCCCTTGCTTGTAGTAATAGGGGCGAATAAAGCAAGACTTAGTATTTCTCATATGCCTAGTAATTATAAGGAGGGGGAAACGCTACCGAATAACTATAGGAATTACATTAGCGCGATGTCCAAGGCCAACTTGCCTGTAGTAGACTTTAATGCCGTTTTTAAAGATTTAAAAAAGGATCATGGCTTAAAGCTTTTCCCTAATACGGGTACGCATTGGTCGGGTTTGGGCATGAGTTTGTGCTTGGATAGTATTTTAGCTTTCGCTAACAGGAAAAATGCTGATGATTTGGCGCAAGCAAGGGTTATGGGTAGCTTTTTGGCGGATAGTACTCTTGAGTCAGATGTAGATTTGAGTAATGATCTAAACCTTATTTACCCTTTAAAAACGGAGCGTAATTTATTCGCAAATACGCAGCTAACGAGTGGTCGAAAGGCAAACCTTTTTGTTATTGGAGATAGTTTTTATTGGAACTTATATCAATTGAATGATTTTTACGCGACAGTAGATTCGAGTAGTCACTATTGGTATTATAACAATACGGATATAGATTTTATTTCAACGCGAGAAGCGGTAGAAAACTTCGATCCTGTAAAATTGGCCAGTAAGGCCGATGCCGTGGTTATTGTTGCAACAGAAGCCAATTTACATTTATTCCCTTTTGGTTTCCCTGAAGAGTTTTTGGAGAATTTCTAGTCCCATTCTTCGTTGCGCAGCGCCTTGTCATAATCCGGATGGTCTAAATACTTATTGTGGTCCTCTACAAAGCGATTGATTAAAAACTGCTTCCAAAACAGCTCCTTACTCATTGATTCATAGTGAATAACGTTTCCTAGATATTGTTTGTTCATAAACCCGCCCCAAAGAGTCATAAAAACTATGCTGGCAAAAACAGGAAGCCTAATCCAGTTTTTCCATTTTGCAGAAGCCGTTAAAAATGCTGCTATGCCTAAAGCCATAAAGGGCAAAAACTCGATAAGAGGACGGCTACCGAGGCCCCCACCATACCACCAGCACCACCAACTAAAAGTCACCCAAAAAGTGATCAAAAGTGTGGCTATACTGTAAGCAGCAACTTTCCTCTGTTTTATAAACAAATAAGCAAAGCCAGGAAGCGCAAACCATAAAATAGGGCTGTATACAAACCATCCCTTTCGGTAGCCAAATAGGCCCTTCCATATTTTAGGATCGGTAAAAAAGAATCCCTCATCGGTATAGGAATAAACCAGCCAGTCACCGGTTATATATTTCCAATAGGTAAACTGGGGCAACCATACAATAAATGCCAATACTATGGCTATGGCTATATGTTGAATTACCTTTTTACTGTTTAGAGTTTTCCATTTATGGATAAGAAATAAAGCTGGGAACAGCAATGCCATAATATTGGTGGGACGTATTAAAACCAATAACCCAGCAGCTATGCCAATACAAACAACAAAACCCAAGTGTTGATTTTTTAGGTATTTAAAAAACCAATACAAAATCATGCTAATCAAAGCAAAATTATAAACATGACTCATGGGTTCTACAAGGGTGTAATAGGGAAGGTTACTTCCGCAAAAAATAAGTAATGCTGTTATAGTTGCAACCTTTTCGCTAAAAAAGAACTGGAGCCAATGGGCTAAAAACCAAAATCCCAATAGCATAAAAACCAAAGCAGAAAGTAAAAGGGCAAGGCGATAAGGAGCACTAAAGCCATCGGCCGGGTGTTGGTTGCTTAAAGTGGCACAGGCGTGGGCTCCAAAAAAAAACGGGCTGTAAAGCATTGCTAGGCCTGAAGTCATTTTTATTAAGCTGTGGCCATCTCCAACCACTTTTTGCTTAAGGTGCCTTTCCTCCCATTCTTCTACTGGGTTTTCAAATTTTAAATCATCGTAAATAAAAATAGCGGGTAAATAGGAGTAATACAGCGTAACATCCCATTCGATAACGGGCTTTTCTATCCAAAATTTAGAGGTGGCAAATACGATTACCAAGCCCAGCGAAAAAATTAAAAATATTTTGTTAAAAAAGCTCAAAACCCTTTAGGAGAGTTGCATTTCAGGAATATCACCATCCACAATTAAAGTTCCTTCGGTGGCATTTTTTACTTGCTCTACGGTTACGCCCGGAGCTAATTCTTTTAGCTCAAAACCACGCTCGGTAATTTCTAGCAACGCTAAGTCGGTAACCACTTTTTTTACACAAGCAACCCCGGTAAGGGGTAAGCTGCAAGCTTTTAATAATTTTGATTGACCAGCTCGGTTTGTATGCATCATGGCTACAATAATGTTATCGGCTGATGCCACTAAATCCATAGCGCCTCCCATTCCTTTTACCATTTTACCAGGTATTTTCCAATTGGCAATATCACCACTTTCAGATACTTCCATGGCGCCTAAAACAGTTAGCTGTACATGTTGGCCTCTAATCATGGCAAAGCTCATGGCCGAATCGAAAAAGGCGGCACCCGGCATAGCCGTAATGGTTTGTTTCCCTGCATTTATTAAATCGGCATCAACTTCATCTTCATACGGAAAGGGTCCCATACCTAAGATGCCATTCTCCGATTGAAACTCAACCGAAATTCCCTTAGGAATATAATTGGCTACTAAGGTGGGAATACCAATTCCTAAATTTACATAGTAACCATCTTCGAGTTCTTGAGCTATGCGTTGGGCAATTCCATTTTTATCTAAAGCCATTGAGTAAAATTTTAATGTATGGTGTAAACATGCACCGAACTTTGGTAGCTATTAATTTTTGGCAATGTGTAATTATGCCAAATCACGTTTACAAATTTAGCCGATGCAGGCACATTGTACAAGCAATGTTTAAACTGAATTATGCTTTTGCTTTGCCAGTTCTTTTTTTGGAACAAAACATCTACCTCCTCGCTTTGTAAAAGTTGTTGTTCGCTGTCGCGGATTTCAATTACTATTGGACAATGATTGGGGGTATTGCTTGCTTCTGCTTTTAGGTTAACATATAGCAATAAATTTGTTGATTTTAAAATAGTTATGCTGTCGCTAAGAAGGTTTAGAAAAGGAAAGTCAGAGCAGTTACTTTCTTGATTTTTTTCTGAAAAAAGAAGTTCAGTTTTAGTATTTGATTGTCTTTTTGCCAACATGGTTCCGTTGGCCTTACTTTCAACAATTATAGAATAGTTATCGTTTAGTTTATCCTGGTCCTCTTTTTCAAGGATAAGGAGGTCGGCATAACTTAGAGAGTCTATTTTTTCTCGATAACCTAAGGTGCCTAGGGCATTGCCCTGGCTGAGGTTTAAAAACTGATAGTTGTGTTTATTAAATAAGATGGATGACTCCAGATGTAGAGGTTCGTCCGTTTTAGCTTGCTCAATAACCATTTGAGTATAATAGTCTTGAGGGATTAGTTGCACCTTCCAATTTGGATTGCGAACGGTATTGATATTCCAGCTGAATAGCTGCGAAAAGATGAAAATAGACATGGGGATAACAAACCATTGTAGCTTTGGTTTTTTATAAAACAACACATCAAGAGCTAGAAAAAAACTGACTGTAAACAGGCATAGGGTTAACAGAAAAGCCCTTTCTACTGGAAGGTTTACTCCAAATATTTTCCATTGTATGATATGCGCTAAATAGTTAAGGGAAAATAAGGTGGTAAAAAGGACAAATGGTTTTGCTGTGCTTAGCAAAGATCTGTTTCGAATGGCTAGCGAAAGCAGCATCACTGTTGGTGCAGTAAAAATTACAAGAGCAATGCCCTCCCCAAAGCTGGACTTAATGTAGAAAAGTGCCGTTAAAAGCGAGCCCATTTGCTCTAGCAAACCCGCCTGTGTGCCAAAATACAGTTGGTTTTGGTTTTTGAGCTCTAATGCGATTAATACAAAAGGAACCATAACTGATAGTTGTAGAAGTGTTTGCAGTATTCCAGCAAGCTTTGCACTTTTCTTAAAAGTAAAGAGCCATGGAAGAGTTACGCAAATAAGATAGATGTTAAGCAAACCCAAGTTGGCAGTAAGGGCTAATGCCATTAGCAAACTTGCTTTAAAATTCCACTTTTGGTCGGTATAGATATATAAATAAGTTTGGTATAAGCCAGCAAATAGGAAGGCAATAGAGAGCCCGTATCCTCTGGCAAGGGCAAAAAAATCTAGTAAAAACTGGATACTAAAAAGACTTCCCCAAAAAAGCCAACGCAATGGCCGCTGTTTAATAAGGTTACCAACCTTAAACATTACGTAACTGAATAAGCTAAAGGCAACTACATTAGGTAACCTAAACCAAAAGATGTGATCAAAGCCTAGTTTGTTTGTAAGCGAGCAAAGCAGCGTGTTTAGTAGGTGATTGTTGGCGGACCACTTGGCGCCAAAAAAAGGTATAAGCTGGTTTAGCTGAACAAAGTACAGAAGAGTATAAGCTTCATCATTGGTTACGGGAACCCACCAAGCTCTCAGTGCTAAGTAAAGGGTTATTATTCCAACTAAAATTGCAAAAAGCCAAGATTGCCTTAATTTGGGCATAATGGTGGCTTTTATCGTTGACGAACGGTGCGCTGTTCAATTCGCTTTTCGTAGTGGGCGCCTTTAAAAATACGTTGTACAAAAATACCGGGGGTGTGCACCTCATTGGGGTTTAGCTCACCAGCAGGCACCAGTTCTTCTACTTCGGCCACGGTAATTTTTCCGGCCATAGCCATTAAAGGATTAAAATTACGAGAGGTGCCCTTAAAAATAAGGTTACCTGCTTCGTCACCTTTCCAAGCTTTTACAAAGGCAAAATCGGCATTAAAGGCATGCTCTAAAATATGGGGCTTACCATTAAATTCGCGAACCTCCTTTCCTTCGGCTACCTCGGTGCCATAGCCTGCTGGGGTAAAAAAGGCAGGAATACCGGCACCAGCCGCTCGGCAACGTTCGGCTAAGCTACCTTGTGGAATTAAATCTACTTCCAGCTCACCGCTAAGCATCAATTTTTCAAACAAATCGTTTTCGCCTACGTAAGAAGAAATCATTTTTTTGATTTGCCGCGTTTGAAGCAATAAACCCAAGCCAAAATCATCAACTCCAGCGTTATTGCTAATACAGGTTAAATTAGTGGCGGCACTTTTCCGTAAAGCGGCAATACTGTTTTCCGGGATTCCGGATAAACCAAAACCACCCAACATTAAAGTCATGTTATCCTCAATACCTTTAATGGCTATTTCTGCGTTTTTTACTACTTTCTTTATCATATTACAGATACTTTCTTAGTCAAACTCGTTATTGGGTGCATTAAATTGTGTCTGGCTACTGTCTTTTTCGTTTTGAAAAATGTTGCAATTCAACTCCATAGAAATTTCTTCCAATGGTTTTTCAAAGTCTTCTAGGCTGATGTTTAGGTTTTTATCATTGTAACAGCTTTTCATATACTGGCCCCAAACAGGTAAAGCTATGGTGGCACCTTGGCCAAATACAACACTGCCAAAATGAGCTGCGCGATCTTCGCAGCCACCCCAAACAGCTGTGATTAAATTTGGTACTAAACCCATAAACCAGCCATCGGAGTTGTTTTGAGTGGTGCCGGTTTTACCAGCAATGGGGTTGGTAAACTCATAGGGGAAACCTGTTACTACTTCTTTTGGAGTGCTCGTCCAGGTAGAGCGAAGGCGAGCTCCAGTACCGGTTTGGGTTACACCTTTCAGTAAATCTAACACTATATAGGCGTCTTCTTCGCTCATCACCTCGTTTGTCAACGGACTAAATTCTTGTAAAATCACTCCGTTTTTATCCTCTATGCGGGTAATCATAATGGGCTCGGTGTAAACACCTTTATTAGCAAAGGTGGTATAGGACCCAGCCATCTCATAAACCGATAAATCAACAGTACCTAGTGCTATAGAAGGCTGCAAATCTATTTCAGATTTAATGCCCATTTCGTTGGCTAAACGTGCCACGGGCTCGGGTCCTACTTGGCGCATAAGGTAGGTAGTTACCGTATTTACACTGTTTGCAAGGGCGTGTTTTAGTGTATAAACACCTCCGTATTTACCATCTGAGTTTTTGGGGCACCAATCATCCAATAAGCCAAATTTTCCTTTTTCGATACAAGTAATTACGTTGGGCACCTGAAAACATGGCGAATAGTGCTTTTGCTTAATAGCCGTGGCATATACAAAAGGCTTAAAGGTAGAGCCTACTTGACGCTTACCCTGTTTTACGTGGTCGTATTTAAAGTGTTTGTAGTTAATACCGCCAACCCAAGCTTTTACAAATCCGGTTTGGGGTTCTACGGAAATAAGTCCGCAATTGTAAAAGTGTTTGTAGTAGCGAATGGAATCCAACGGACTTAAAACGGTATCGATATCACCGTTCCATGAAAATACAGTCATGGGAATGGGCGTTTCAAAAACTTCATCTATTTCCGAACGGCTCAGGCCTTTCTTTTTTAAGCCACGGTAGCGTTGTGTACGTTTTTTGGCTTGTGTAAGTAATCGATCAATTTGATCCTCATCTAAATTATGAAAAGGTGCTTGTTTGCGCTTTTTTTCTTGTTTAAAAAAGGTGCGCTGTAAATTTTTAAAATGCTTTTTTACAGCACTTTCTGCATAAGCTTGCATACGAGAGTCGAGGGTGGAGTAAATTTTTAAACCATCCGTGTAAATATTGTATTCACTCCCATCTGGTTTGGGGTTTTCCTTTACCCATGTTTTAAGGTAAGCTCTTAAATACTCTCTAAAATAAGGTGCCGATCCATCTAGATGGCTTTCACGATTAAAGCTATAGGCAAGCCCTAGCTTACCAAGGGAGTCTTTCGTTTCTTGGTTTATAAGCTCATTACGCAACAGCTGCCCATACACAGTGTTTCTTCGACCAACCATTCTAAGAGAGTCACGCTTTGGGTTGTAGTATGAAGGGTTTTTAGCCATTCCTACTAAAATAGCGGCTTGGTCTATTGTTAAACTATCGGGTGTGGTGGCAAAATAAATTTTAGCAGCCGAATGAATTCCAACGGCTTGGTACAAAAAATCAAATTGATTAAAGTACATGGCAATAACTTCTTGCTTGGTGTATTTGCGCTCTAATCTTACAGAGATAATCCACTCTTGGATTTTTTGAATGATACGTTCTGGCAAACTACGGGCTGGTTCATGAAAAAGTTGCTTCGCTAACTGCTGCGTAATGGTGCTACCACCACCATCTTTTCCAAGTTTGGCAACGGCTCGGACCAGTGCTTCAAAGTCAATTCCGCAGTGGTCATAGTAGCGTTCATCTTCGGTGGCAACCAAAGTATTTACCAAAATAGGAGCCAACTCATGAAAGTCGGTATGTGTACGATTTTCCTTGTAAAATTTCCCTAAAATTTTCCCGTCTGCGGTAATAATTTGGCTGGCTAAATTGCTCTTGGGGTTTTCAATTTCTTCGAAAGTGGGCAGGGCACCAAAAAGGCCGTATGCTGTAAGTGTGATAAACAGGGACACACTTAAAATGCCGCCAATTATCAAAATCCAAAACCATTTTACGTAGCCTCCAAAGTTGTTTTTTTCTTTCTTTTTTGCCATGTTACTCTTCCTCTTTTAATTTAAAAATTCCGAGCCCAATGTCTTTTACGCCAAGCAAATTAGTGGTACGCATGGCTTGTTGAAAAGTAAAAGTGTACGTACCTGCATGATTGAATCGAAGGTAACCTTGTTTAAACGGCCAAGTATTGGTTTTTAGTTCACCCACTCCTTTACCCAACCATTTTCCATAGTCATCCGCTAAAAAAAACTCAGCGGTATCGCCAAATTCTTTACCTCTTTTAGAGGTTACTTCTCTAAAAAGATAAATATTTTTAAACGGGTAATCATCCGTGTTTCTCAGGTACCAAACTACTTGGTAGGCGGCTAAAGTGTCGGTTATATCCACATCAAAAGTAACCGCGCTATCTTGATGCCATTGCTCAGCCGATACGCGTTGATAGCTTTCGTACATGGGTTGGTTGCCACACGAAGCCAGTAATAGAATGACCCCTATAAGGCTAAGACTTTTTGGCATCATTTTGAGGCTTATTAGGATTGCGCCTGCGTTTTTTTGCATTGGTGTTCCTTTTCTTTTTGTTTTTTCCTTTGTTTTTTGTGTCAAATCTTGTGATACTTTCTTGCTCAATAACACTTTCAAAGCTGGGCTCTTTTTCTACGCTAATGACATACTCCTCCAAACCATCGGGTAATTCGCCCTTCTTATTTTTGGCTAGTATTTCATTTGCTTTTTCTACTGGGATCATTATCCAATCCGAATAATTTTCGCGGTAGGCGTACCAAACAAAGCCCTTAAAAATGTCCATTTTTTGATAAACGGCTTCTCCTTTTTTGGTTTTTAAAACCAAATTAGTGTCCGGAAACTCTTTAAGAGCCTCTACGTAAGTATCTAACTCGTAATTGAGGCAGCATTTTAATTTACCACATTGGCCTGCCAATTTTTGTGGATTTAGCGCCAATTGCTGGTATCGTGCGGCAGCGGTATTTACGGATCTAAAATCGGTAAGCCAAGTAGAGCAGCATAACTCACGGCCACAAGACCCAATGCCACCTACGCGCCCGGCTTCTTGCCTAGCTCCTATTTGGCGCATTTCTACACGCACCTTAAATTCCCCGGCCAATACTCTAATGAGTTCTCTAAAATCTACGCGTTCATCAGCCGTGTAATAAAAAATGGCTTTGTTTCCATCGCCTTGATATTCTACATCGCTAATTTTCATTTTCAAAGCAAGGTTGCCCGCCAAAACTCGGCTGCGTATCATGGTTTCGGTTTCCTTTTCGCGGGCTTTATGCCAGATGTCAATATCGCGTTGGTTGGCTTTTCGGTATATTTTTTTAACCTCTGCTTTCGCAAGATTGATACTTTTTTGCTTCATTTGAAGACGAACCAACTCTCCGGTAAGCGAAACACGGCCAATGTCATGACCCGGTGATGCTTCTACAGCAATCACATCATTTAGGTAAACCGATACATCTTTTTCGTTTTTAAAAAACTCCTTACGGCCATTTTTAAATCGAACCTCTATATATTCAAAAGACTTATTATTAGGTTGTTGCATGTTTCCTAGCCAGTCAAAAACAGTTAGTTTATCACAACTGCCCGTGCCACAAGAACCATTACTTTTACATCCTTTAGGAAGCCCACTTGTACTACAATTTGTGCATCCCATGTATTACGTTTTCATTTTTATTTTTGTGCGGGTAAATTACCCTGTTTTTTTGGGTAAGCAAAGATATTAATATCCAATAACGAAGATTATTATCCATCAGTATCATTTTTTGGTGGCTAAAACGTTTCACCTCAGCAAGTAGATTATTTTTCATGAAGAACAAACTGCGTTTAGTCATACTATTCATCCCTTTATTCGGCTTATTACAAGCACAAACCGCCACTCAAATTGGAGTTTGGCTAGACCATTTGCCTTATAGTAAGGTTACTGATTTGGTTGAAAACGATAATAAGGTGTATTGCGCTACCGAGCAAGGCCTATTTATTTACGATAACCTGGATAAGAGTATTGTAAGAATGTCAAAGGTAAATGGTCTAAATGACGTTCGGCTAAATTGTTTGGCTTGGTCTGATAAACATCAAATGGTTATTATAGGTTATAATAATGGTAATATAGATTTGGTACAAGGTGAGGAAGTTACCAATGTACCGGATCTCAGGTTCTCGGGCAATTTTACAGGCTTAAAAAGCATAAACGAAATTTTGGTGGAAGGGGATACGGCTTATATTTCTACCAACTTTGGGGCTATTACTTATAATTTAGCTACTAACGTGGTTATAGAGACTTTTGTGATTGGGGAGAACGGTACGGTGCTGGCTATTAATGATTTGGCTATAGGCGGAGATACAGTGTATGCAGCTACATCTCTGGGGTTAATGAGGGCTTACAAAAACTCAGAGTTGAGTTACTTTTTAAATTGGAAATTGGATAGCGCCATGACGGGCAGCCTAAATCAGGTAGAGTTTTTTGCGGATGGCCCTGTAGTAAACAGACAATTTCCTAACAATAAAGATGAGGTTTGGCATAGAGGGAGCAATGGTTGGGAGCATGTAACTAGTATTGAGGAGGGTGGCAATAATGAGGTACGCGTAAGTAATGGGTTTTTGGCAGTTAGCAACGGAGGTAGTAGTAAAAGCTTTGACGAGAACTTTACACAGAAACACAATTTTCAAGCGGGGGTGGCTGAAAGTTTTGAGATGTTCACCACTTCGGCCGCTGTAGGTGAATCGGATGAGAATTTTTGGGTGGCCACCTCCAATGGTTTGTATTACCACTGGCAATCGCTTTTTAATTTTAATGAATTGCCTAATGGCCCTGCCACAAAAAGTGTACAGCAGCTTTTTCATGATGGCAATCGTTTAATTGTTTGTCCGGGAGGAGTTTCTCCGGTTTGGTCACCTACCTTTAATAATGACGGATACTTTGAGCTTTCAGATTATTTCTGGACCAATAGATCGAACACCTACTTTGGTGACTACAAAGATATTGTGGCGGTAGGTGTAGACCCTATTGATCCAAGTCGTTTCTTTTTGTCCAGTTATGGTAACGGAATTTTAGAGTTTAAAGACACCTCTTTGGTACAGCTGCATAATAAGACAAGCACCAATGGTGCCATGGCCAGTATTGCGGGTACCGATGAGCATAGAGTTGGGGGTTTTAGTGCGGATGAAAGAGGAAATATTTGGTTTACCAATAGTAAAACCGATAAGCCTTTGGGTAGGATAGACGCAGACGGCACTATTCAAACCTTTAGTTTAGGGTCTATCGTAAATAGCTCAGACGAGATTAAAAATATCCTGCACACCACAGGGGAGCAAGTGTGGATTCAGGTTAGAAATAAAGGTATAGCCGTAATTAATGTTGCCAACGAACCTTTTGAAGCAGTTAAGTTAGCGGCTATTGAAGGAGAAGGTGACTTGCCCACCGAGCGCGTTTTGGCTTTTGCCGAAGATGAAGATGGCGAAATATGGATAGGAACTGATGAAGGCTTGGCAGTATTGTACAGCCCTCAAAACATATTTGAGCCCGAACGGAATTACGATGCGCAGATAATTGTAATAGATGAAGATGGCGATGGCAGTGGTGAGCGCGTTTTAGGCGCAGAAGTGATTAACGATATTGCCATTGACGGTAGCAATAAAAAGTGGTTTGCCACCGAAAATAGTGGTGTGTATTACACCTCCGAAAATGGCAAAGAACAGATTTACCATTTTACAACAGAAAACAGTCCTTTGCCTAGTAATGTGGTTTTTGATATTGCCATAGATGATGTTACTGGAATGGTGTATTTTGCTACAGATCAAGGCATAGTGTCGTTTCAGGGTGGCGCAACCGAAGGAGTAGAGGAACATACGGATGTTTTTGCCTATCCGAACCCAGTGGAGCCTGGTTATACTGGCCCAATACTTATTAGAGGCTTGGTTACCAATGCGCAGGTTAAAATTACCGATATAGAAGGCAATATAGTTTTTGAAACCATAGCCGAAGGAGGGCAGGCCTTATGGTCGGGGAATGGGTTTGATGGAAAACGAGTACAGTCAGGTGTTTATCTGACCTTTGTTACGGATGATTTAGGAGCTGCCACGGCCGCTACAAAAATTATGATTATTAATTAGTCGGGTCGAAGATGAAACCGATATTATGCACGATGATTTTAACGAGTGTGCTAAGTTGTTCGCAATCTACTAACGAGGTTCAGAATAATAATGAGCCGAGATCGGAAGTGATTGTTATAGACACAGGAGATTTTTACGTTTATCGAGAGTATTTTCCCAATGATACGCTCAGTTTGGAGGTTGGAATGAAGGATGACCAAATAACGGGATTCAGAAAATCATACTACTCAAATGGTTCATCGAAAGAAATTGTAAAAATCAAAGGATTCTACCCTACAGACTACTGCTGCCCCAATGGACTTTATAAGGTCTTCTATGAAAATGGTGTGTTAAAAGAAATTCACAATAAAGAGAACGGAGAGTATGAGGGTCGAGTAATCTCATTTGATACTTTAGGTAACAAAAAGGCAGAGTTTCAAGTATTGCAAGGTTTGAGACATGGAATGGCCAAAAGATATTATCCAAATGGAATGGTTAAAGGAGTCTATGAATATAAACAAGATACATTGACTAAAACCGCTTACACTTTCACGGAAAAAGGAGATTCGCTTAAAAGATACTTTTTGAAGAAAGGTAAAATAAGCTTCCCGATAACATACTGGAAAGAAGATGGTAGAAGTTTAACTGGAGAATATTATAATAATCAAAATTTTAAGGTAAAGTGGACTTGGCGAGATTCATCCCGAAACACTGTAAAGAGTGAGATTGTGGATACCGTAAATGGGCAATTTATAACGCCTCTATTTTAAGAAGTATCAGTCCTGTTCAAAAATAGAAGTAATAGGGCTTTTCACTAAAGAAAAGATCATAACTAACTAAACTATGATTGTAAAGCTGCGAGCCATTGTTTTGGGTCATATAAAGTATGGCGATAGCAGTAGCATTATTAAGGCCTATACCAGCGAGGGTTTAAAAAGCTTTATAGCAGGTGGAGTTCGTACCAAAAAGGGTCCTTTGCATACAGCTATGTTAATGCCCTTAACCTGTCTAAATGTTGTTTGTTATGACTCCAACAAAAGTGCCTTAAAAAGAGTTAAGGAGGCACAAATGGTAAACCCTTATAGAGAGTTGCACTTTAACCCCATTAAAAGCTGCTTGTCTCTTTTTTTAGCCGAAATGCTCCAACATTGCTTAAAGGAAGAGGAAACCAATCCCGCTCTTTTTGAGTTTCTACAAAATAGTTTTGAAGCATTGGATGCCATGCAAGTGGAAGTGGGTAATTTCCATTTAAAATTTTTAATGCGCCTTACTGTTTTTTTAGGCTTTGCCCCAGAAGGAAGTAATGCAAATCAGCCTTATTTTGATCTTCAAAACGGTGTTTATTGCTCAATAGCACCTGTGCATGCATTTTTCTTAGATGTTAATGAGACCATGCTTTGGAAAAACCTGTATCAATCTACCTTTGAAAATGAGATAACTCTGATTTTGAATCGCGCTAAGCGCCAAAGACTGCTGCAAAGACTGCTGGATTATTATAAATTACACCTCAATGATTTTGGAAAATTGCGCACCGTAGAGGTTTTGCAAACAATACTGGACTAGTTAATGAATTCTAGACTTTTTAGAACGGCCTCCAATTCCAACATAAAATTGCGTTTCTTTAATTCGGGCCCGTAGAAAAAGGCATCAATCGTTACCTTTTGTTGGCTAAGCTCATTGTAAATGGTGTAGCTTAAAAAAGGACCGCCCATAAAATCGCCTTCGGTACGCCAAAGGCCACGAGTTTCAATAGCAAATTGGTCATCGATTTTAGTGTTATTAAAAACGGGGGGAATAAAATCTTCCACGCGCATAAAGCTCCCTTCACGTTCTCCTAAAAAATGAATGGCAGTAAGGCTATCCCGCAAGGGTAAAATGCGTTGACCTAAGCTGTATTTATCATGGTTAAGCGGTTCAACATGAATAAACAAGCCCTGATCGCTTTTGCGCGATTTATTCCAGAGTACAATTAAATCTTCCTCTTGCTTTTCGATGGAGAATGACTGAGGAATACCCATATTAATCCCCTTTTGTTCGAGCCAACCAGGGTTTTTTTGCAAAGCCTTTTTAAAAGATTGCTGCATTAGGCTTACCTCAAAATCATGAATATTTTGCGCTATTATTGGCCCCTTGTCATTTATTACTTTTACAAGCTCCTCCTCGGTGGGCGCACTAAAGTAAGCGTAGGTTTGGGGCCGAGCAAATTGATCTCGGGTTTCGGCTTGCTTGGCTTCCCCTAGCTTTACGTAAATTATGTTTTTGGAGTTTTTAAGTAAGCGATTAAACTCTTTGGGGTTTACCTGCATTACTCTAAAAATAGACTCTACCTGAGGTAAGCCATCTTGTGCTCTTAAAAAATAACGTTTTACGGCTTCGCCAACGGCTCCACTCCATAAGTAATCTTCCATTACAACTACTAATTCCAATCGTCCACCGTTACTTTTTGGCAAAGTGCGGTTGTCTGATCCTGTTGGACTTAGGCCTTCGCTTTCGCAAGAACAAAAAGAGAATAGTAGAGCAAGAAGAAGGTAGTATGGAATGCGCATGTAGGTTACTGCTGGTATATTTTTAAGCTCATGCCTACTTTTAATCCGCGGGCATTTTTCATGTTGTTCCAGCCCATAATGTTTTGAGCACTTATACCGGGGTAAGCTTTGGCGATGCTGTAAAACGTTTCGCCTTTTCTTACTTTATGTACAAAGTGCTTGCCCTTAGCATCGCTGTTGGTTGTGGTGCTTTTTTTAGAGGCCGTTTTGCTACTAGCAGGGGCTTTTCGTGGGTAGATGGCCAAACGTTGTCCTACGCGGATGGTGGTTCCACGCATTCCGTTCCATCTTTTAATACTCGAAACAGAAACCCCATATTTTTCAGCAATAGTTCCTAAAACTTCTCCGCTGCGTACCTTATGGTACACTTTGTTGTTCATGGCTACCTCTTTGGGAATGGCAGGTTTACGAATTTCAAAATCTTTTTTGGCAAGCGTGTAAATACTGTCTTCATGCTCAGCAAATAGTCCAATTTTATTGGATGGCAATACCAATTTATAAGGCTTTTTGCTGCGCTTGGGAATTACTTTGTAACGGTAGGCTGGATTTAAAAAACTTAACTCCTCTTCGCTAACGTCTAGCAATTTGGTGATTTGGTCAAAGCTCAGTTGTTCCTCCACCGAAATGGTATCCGTACTAAAATAAGATTGCTTTACTTCAGTTGGGTAAATCTGATGTTCATCAGAATAATTCATGATGTAGTTTACTGCAATAAAGGCAGGCACATAACCGGCTGTTTCGCGTGGTAAGTAGGGTCTTATCTCCCAATAACTGCGTTTTCCTCCAGATCGTCTTATGGCTTTATTAACATTACCCGGCCCCGAGTTATAGGCAGCAAGTGCTAAGTTCCAATCATCAAAAATACCGTAAAGGGTTTGTAAATATTTGCAAGCCGCTTCAGTAGATTTTAAGGGGTCGTTGCGATCATCTACGTACGAAGTAATGGCCAAGCCGTTCATTTTGGCAGTACCATACATAAATTGCCATAGGCCTGTAGCGCCTACTCTGCTACGGGCAGCGGGGTTTAGGGCTGATTCTACTATGGCTAGGTATTTAAGCTCTAAAGGCATATCATATTTATCAAGCATTTCCTCAAACATAGGAAAGTAGTACTCTGCTAAACCCAGCATTTTACTTACCTGCTCGCGTCTTCTCACAGCATATACATCAATATAGCGTCTTACTTGGGGCGTAAAGTCTAAATCAAAGGGGGTGGCGGAGTTTAATTTGGCGAGACGCTCTTTGTACACTTCCTCTTCAAAGCTGGGCACTTTAAAAAGAGAGTCGTTATCTTTAGTAGGTGTTATTTTTTCGCTGATAGATACCTCAGGAAAGAAGGCTTGCTTAATCATGTTATCTAAATGAGCTACGTAAGCATCGTCCTCTAACTTAAAGTTAGCTAAACTAAAATGGGCTTGAGTGCTGTCTTTTTTCGGCTCGGTGTCGGTGGCAATCGCACTAAATAGGGTGGCAAATAGTAGCGCCACGGTGCTTATGATTTTAGTTTTCAAATTGTTGTTTTTTTGATTAGAGAGTGTCAAATGTAAAAATAAATTATTGGTTTTCAGGGAGGTAACTACCTAAAGTCAGCTAATACGCTATTTGCGTATCTCATGTTTTTCGGCAGGTTTTGCGGTAAAAGAGCTCTTTTTAAAGCTTTTAGCCACTTAACTTTTCTACATTAAAACGGTCAAAACTTGAAATAAATTTTGCTGAATTTAAGAAAGCAGTAAAAAATTCTTCACTACGCTTTGTTCATTAACTCGTCCGAGAATTCGAGGAGTTCTTTTTCGGCAAACTTGGCAGCCATAAGCTGAATGCCAAAGGGCATACCATTGCTGTGCTGGCCTATGGGTAAAGAAATAGCAGGAATACCGCAAATATTGGCTTGCACTGTAAATATGTCTTCGAGATACATTACGGTTGGATCCGTTTTTTCGCGGCCTATATCAAAGGCTGTACCTGGAGTAGTAGGTGATAGGATGAAATCAAATTTCTGAAAAACTTCATTGGTTTGATCCTGGATAAGTCTTCGGGCCTTTTGAGCCTGCGTATAATAAGCATCATAGTAGCCGCTACTTAAAACAAAAGTGCCTAAAACAATTCTCCGCTTTACCTCGTTTCCAAAACCTTCGGTGCGCGAAAGTTTATAGGTGCTCTCCAAGTCGGTAGCATTTGGGCTACGGTAGCCATAATGTACGCCATCGTAGCGCGCTAGGTTAGAGGAGGCTTCAGCTGTGGTAAGTACGTAGTATACCGGTACCAAGTAATCTAGATAAGGAGAGCTTACGGGTTCTACCGTGTGCCCTTCGCTTTTAAGCTTTTCAATTAGCGTATTTACTTCTTGCCTAATTTCCGGATCAAGTTTATCACTATCAAGACATTCCTTTAAGTAACCAATTTTTTTAGGCGTTGATACGCTGCTATCAAAGTTGCTGGTTTCTATCTTTTTTCTGCTAAGGGTGCTGTCAAATTCATCAGCGCCCGCCATAATTTCATACATCAAAGCGGTGTCTTTTACCGAATGACTGAAAGGACCAATTTGATCAAAAGAAGAACCATAAGCAATAAGGCCATGGCGTGAAATACGACCGTAGCTGGGCTTAAATCCAACTACTCCGCAAAAGCTAGCGGGTTGACGTATAGAGCCGCCAGTGTCGCTGCCAAGTGTGGCAAGGCATAGGTTTGCTGCTACAGCGGTAGCACTACCGCCAGAAGAACCACCAGGAACTTTAGTCTCATTTACTGGATTTAGAACCGGCCCGTAAGTAGAAAACTCATTAGATGAACCCATTGCAAATTCATCACAGTTTAACCGGCCAATAATAATGGCGTCTTCTTTTAGTAAACGCTCTACGGCTGTTCCGCTAAATAGCGATTCAAAATCGTTTAGAATTTTAGAAGAGGCCGTTAATCCGTGGTCTTTAAAGCATAAATTATCTTTAAGGCCAATAACCATTCCGGCCAAGCGGCCAGCCGTTTTGTTTTGTATTTTTTGATCTACTTGTTGGGCTCGAGCTATCGCCTCCTTATCATAAACCTCAATAAAGGCATTTAGATTTTTACGGGCGTTTATGTTTTGCAAATAATGCTGTACAAGCTTTTCGCAGCTTAAGCTGCCATTATTTAGCTCAATTTTAATTTCGTCAAGCGTGGTAAACTCCATCAAGTAATAAATTGAATTTTTTGAGGACTATTTTTTATCAGAAGAAGAATCTTCCTTGTCTTCCTCTTTAATGGCGTTTTTAAATTCTTTTACACCGCCACCCAATCCGCGCATGAGTTCGGGAATTTTTCTGCCGCCAAAAAGCAATAACACTGCGGCTACTATAAGCACAATTTGCCAAGGTCCTATCATGCCTAAAAGTACGGAAGCAAAATTCATAAGAAATGCGTTTTAAAATGAACCGCAAAGGTAGAAATTAATGACGGTTAAAAAGATGCGATTTCTAAAAAGCGAAGCAGTGGTATAGGCTAATTATTTACGGATAAGCCAAGGTTGCGGATCCATCGTTTTTGTTTCTTGCCAAATTTGGAAATGTAGGACTGTTTTTCCATCGCTGGGGTCTGTACGGATTAAGCCTATTTCTTGATTGTTACTCACTTTTTGGCCTTTTTTAACTGAGATGGTTTCCAAGTTTTGATAAATAGAAAAATAGTTTCCGTGCATTAATATTACAGCATACCCTACAGATGGAATTACCAGAATGTTAGCGACTTCGCCACCAAAGGAGGCACGTGCTTTACTCCCTTTTGTGGTAGCAATATCAATTCCTTTATAATCAACGGTTACTCCTGGTGCTTCTGGATGGCGTTGAGGTCCATAGCCCCTAACGGTTAGGCCTCTTTCTACTGGCCAGGGTAAACGACCTTTGTTAGCCGCAAAGTTAGCGGCAAGTTTACTGGCTTCTGGCGTAAGTGCATAAGTCGTTGTTTTAGGAGCGGGTGTCGTAGCTTTTGCAGGTGCATTGCTTTTGGCGCGCTTGGCCGCAATTATTTTTTGAAGTTGGGTGTTGGTGGTTTTAGTTGTAAAATCGGTACCGTCTCGTAAGTGTAGTTTGGCTGCTTCTTCTTCTAATTTACCTCTAATAGCTTTGCTTCGTGCAAGTTCTATTTGGGCCGCAATTATTTTTTGGATAGCGCCTTCTAGTTTTTTGGCTTCTTTTTCTTTTTTCTTAAGATTTTTTGCAATCTCCGACTCTTTGCTTTGAAGGCTTTTCAGAGCCAATTCTTGTTCGTTTTTTTCTCTAACCAATTTTTTTTGCTCCAACTGCATTTGCCCTTTAATGGCTTCTTTTTTAACTTTTTGCACGTTTAAGGAGGCTAGTTTTTCTTGCAGTTCTTTTTCTTTTTGTTGTATTTCCTCTACTTGCTTTCTTCTAAACTCGCTGTACTGTTTTAAGTACTCCATCCGCCTTAGCGCTTGGTTAAAGCTTTGTGAGGAAAGGATAAACATTAACCGACTGGTGCTGTTACTGCTTTGACGCGCCTTTCTAATCATTTCGGCATACTCCAACTTTAGTCTGTCTACCTGTTCTTTAAGAGTGTCGGCCTCAATTTGCAGCTCTTGCATTTTAATCTCTAATAGCTCTGTTTCTTTATCTAACGTGGCTATTAGGTTTTTACGCAAGCGCAATTTTTGTTCAACCGTTTGCACGTTACTCAAAGAAATTTTACGCGTAGCGCGCGTTTCATCCAAAATTTTATTGGCGTACTCTATTTCGTCTAATAACTTTATTTTTTGCTGTTCCAGTCGTTGTTCATTGGGGTCACTTTGCGCCAACAAACCTATCGCGAAAAGCAATAAAAAAGTAAGGGAGTAAAATTTAGCGCATGGGAGCATAACTGGATGGTATTCGGAATGGGAATTTAATTGACGGGTTGTTTTTCTGTACTTTTTTGATAGTGAGTTTTAAGAAAGCTTTTTCGGAAGACCGATAATTAATTTCAATCTGTTTAGGGTAAAAAAGTTGCTCACCTTTTTCTACAAAATCAATATTTTTTATTTCAAATTGGTAACCCTCATTGGGCAGCTTAACAAAATGCTGATAGGGCTTAAAATTGCTGGGGTACAGTTGCAGTTCCATTTGCTGTCTGTTTTGCTCAAAATTGGTATTAACTAGCTGGTAATGTTTTGGAATATACTGTTGTTCGTAATCGCTTTCCCAACCATAAAGAAGGTTGGCGCTCAAAATGGCTTGTAATTCGTAAAAGCCAAAGTTTAATCCAATTTGTTCTTTTAGCTCACTAGGTTTACCGGTAAAATATTCACGGTTAATTTTTTGAGTCATGGCTACGCTGTCTTTGGTAATCCAGGCGCGAGCTACTTTTATGCCTAAAATAGGATCGGCTAAATCAACCCAAATAAGGCTGTCGTTTAATAGGCGAATTTCAAACTTAAAGCTCTGTGAAAAATCCTTGCTTTCGAAACGGCCGTTACCAGTAATCTGAAGCTGGTCAAATTTATTTTGAGCAGCCATCATTTTTTCCTTTAGCTGCTTTTCCTTTAAGCCCTCAGGAGCACCTTCGGGCAACTTTTTAAAGCTACCACAGCTGGAAGTAAAAACAACAAGGGTAAGTATGTAGATAACCTTATTCAACAAGTTTTTGGGTATTTATTTTTTGATCAATTTGAGGAGAGGTATCACCTAATTGCTTGGCTTTTTTCCACTGTAGTACAGCATCCTCAATGCGTTGATTTTGATATAAAATATCTCCGTAATGTTCCAAAACCTCGCCTGAACTATTTCCTACTCGGGCTACCACCAATTCCATTACCTCTAGAGCTTTAGTGTAATTTTTTTGTTTGTAAAGCACCCAAGCATAGGTGTCTAAATACACGGGATTGTTGGGCTCTAGCTGATTGCAGCGCTCGGTGAGCTCTAAGGCACGATCAAGTTTTTCGCCACGTACCGATAGGTAGTAGGCATAGTTATTTAGCATACCCGGATTGTTGGGAGAAAGGGTTAATGCTTTTTCAAAGTATTGATCGCTTTTTGTGTAATTACTTTGGTTGTTATAGGTTTCGGCCAATTGGCTGTAAAACTGCTGTTTTAGCGAAGGATTGCCAATAACATAAGGTAAACCCGCTTCTAAATAACCGAGGGCACTTTTATGATTTTGAGCTGCATTATAACCAATTGCCGTAAAAAGGTAAGGCAGTGGTTGATTTGGGAAAAGCTCCACTGCTTCAGCTCCATTCACAGCAAGCGAATCGTACATCTCAGATTGAACTTCAATCAATAAAATTTGATTCCAAATATCGTAAAGGTTCCCACCAGGAAGGCTTACGGCACGCTTGTACATTTTTAGCGCTTGTTTATCATCCTTATTTCGGCTCAAAAAATCGCCAAATATGGCAAAGGCTTTTGGGTCATTCGGGTTTTGCTCTATCAACACGTTTAACATGCCATAGGTTTCACTTCTAAGCGAAGTATCAAGAGCAGCGGGTTCAAATAAAGAAACCAATACACCAATTTTTTTATCCATGTTTAGCTCTGGGCTGTACATGGCAATTTTTAGATGTTCTAACGATTTTTCAAAGTCTCTTTTATCTCTATAATATTGAGATAAGTCTAAGTGGGGCCTTGGGTCAGATGGTTGTACTTCCATCATTTTATGATACCACTTAATGGCATCTTCCTCTTTTTGATTTACCATGAGCATTTGTGCTAGGCTGCCCATATAATCAAGCTGTTTGGGATTGGCTTTAATTAGTTTTTCCATCTCGGCAATAGCCATAGGAAGGTTACCTTGTTGCAGGTAAATTTGTTTTTTATGATCAGAGATTAATTCATTAATGCCTATTTTGGTTTCCAAAATAGTAAGGCGATCCAGTGCTTTATCAAAGTCCTTTTTACGCAAATAAGCGTTGGTGAGTTCTAACTGGTAATCTACGTTGTTAGAATCTAGCAGAACTAACTTTTCAAAGGTCTCAATGGTTTGGTCAAAACTACCGTAGCTACGATATACAGAGGCCAAGGCTGCTAAAAACCACTTATTTTCAGGATCTATTTCTACTGCCTTTTCGGCAAAAGAAATAGCCTCTAAACCTTGTTCAGAAAGCCCATATATTTGAGCCAACTCGTAACATACCGTGGCGTTGGCGGGGTTTTGTTCGTGTAATTGTATAAACAACTGTAAGGCTTTTTCGGGGTTACCCAAATTTTTCTCCTTTTCAGCCGAAAAAAACACTTCGTTAAAGCGAGCTCTTTCTTTTGCAGAAAGCGGGTCGTTTTGAGCCGAAACTCCAAACAACCCACCTAAAAATACTAGTATAAAAAGCAGTCTCAAATTAATCGAGCGTGCTGTAATCTCCGATACTAACGGATTTGAATTGACCATTAAATGAGGCTTTGTTTCCAATCATTGAGTTGGTAAGGTTGGCATTAAGCACTTGGCTTTCGTTTTGTATAATGGAGTTGTTTATAGTACTGTTTTCAACAACGCTATCACTACCTACACTTACCAATGGACCTACCGTACTGTTTTTAATAACGGCTCCTTTGGCAATATAGCATGGAGCAATTATTTGTGAGTTTTCAATAGTAGCCTCTGGGTGTACTAATTCTTCATCGTGTTGTACAAAACCTAATACCTTGCCATTGGTTTCTACTGTTACATTTTTATTTCCGCAATCCATCCACTCATTTACAGTACCTGATGTAAACTTGCAGCCTTTGGCTTTCATGTTTTCTAAGGCATTGGTAATTTGATATTCCCCTTTTTCTTTAATGTCATTGTCAATAAGGTATTGCAATTCATTACGTAAAAAGTCCCCATCATTAAAGTAATAAATACCAATAATGGCCTCATCCGAAACAAAGGTGTCTGGTTTCTCTATAAAGTCCGTAATGTAGCCTTCCGTATCCTTTTTTACCACGCCAAAAGCGCTGGGGTCTTCTACTTTTTTGGTCCAGATTACACCATCTACGGTAGTATCTAACGTAAAATCGGCTCTAAAAAGAGTATCGGCAAAAGCGACTACACAATTACCACTTATTGATGGAGCTGCGCATAAAATGGCATGAGCTGTTCCAAGGGGTTCTTCTTGTTGATACACACTTCCTTTGGCACCTAAGTTTTCGGCAATTTGCTTTAGTTGGGCTTCGGTTTCCGATCCAAAATCGCCTGTAATAAAGGCTATTTCATCTACCTTCTGGTCGCATACTTTTACGATATCCTCCACTAATCGTTGTACAATGGGTTTTCCTACAATGGGGATTAAAGGTTTAGGAATGGTAAGGGTGTGCGGACGAAGACGGCTGCCTCTACCCGCCATGGGTACAATAATTTTCATTTTTTTTATACATTTTTGGTTGGCAATTGGCGCAAAAGTACGCCTTATTTAAAGTTATTAGTTAAGTACGATAATCAGTTTTTTCCTGTACTCCCAAAGCCTCCAATTCCACGATCGGTAGTTTCTAAATTTTGGGTTGGTTCCCATTCAATTTGGGTGTAACTAGCTACTACCAATTGAGCAATTCGCTCACCGGGGTTTACTGTTACTTCTTGGTTGGATAGGTTTACCAAAATCACTCCAATTTCACCGCGATAATCTGAATCTATTGTGCCTGGTGTATTGAGCACGGTAAGCCCTTGTTTTAGAGCCATGCCGCTACGCGGGCGTACCTGCGCTTCGTAACCTTGTGGTAAAGCGATGCTCAATCCTGTTTTAACAAGGCTTCGCTCCAATGGTTTTAAAAGTAAAGGCTCGCTCAATTGGGCGGTTAAATCCATCCCTGCAGATCCTTCGGTTTTGTATTGAGGTAGGCCAGTAGCCGTGTTTATTACAGGAACCTTTATTTTATTTGTCATGTTTCAATAGTTTTTGGATATCCTTTTTTTCAAGGAGGTAAAGTAAAAGCAGGTAGGTTAAAACGATAGCACTACTGGCCAAAAAGTTTTCACGCAAGTGGGCAAAACTTAAGTAAGCTAGAGCAATGCCACTTAGTAAGTAGGTAAAAATACGGGCAATGGGGTATGGCGTATGGTAATGTTTTTGGTTAAGATAGTAGGCGTAGGCGGTCATACTGGCATACGAAAGTAGAGTAGCAATGGCAGCTCCTAAAATCTCGTATTTTGGAATTAATAGAAGGTTTAAACCAACAGTAACGGCAAAGCCAGTAAAGGTAATGTAAGCGCCATACCTGGTTTTGTCTTCTAGTTTGTACCAAATGTTGAGGTTCATGTTAATACCTACCAACAAGTTGGCAAAAAGTAACAGCGGTGCAAGGTAAAGCCCCTCCCAATATTTGGGGTCAATAAAAATTTTAACCACATCTATAAAACAAACTAAGCCCACAAAAATCACGGATTGAAAGAGTGTAAAAAACTTGAGTATTTGTGCGTACATTTTTTTCGGATTCTCTTCTTTGGCTTGCGCAAAAAAGAAAGGTTCGGCAGCAAAGCGAAAGGCTTGAATAAACATCATCATAAAAGTGGCAATTTTGTAATTGGCACCATACATGGCAATTTCTTCAAAGGCTCTGCCTTCGGGTAATAAATACTT
Organism: uncultured Owenweeksia sp.; assembly: GCA_937146805.1. Lineage (GTDB taxonomy): Bacteria > Bacteroidota > Bacteroidia > Flavobacteriales > Schleiferiaceae > Owenweeksia. The sequence goes on from CAKZRR010000057.1 coordinate 46,756, forward strand.
TAAAAATTGGCGATCCAGCATTTCGTTGGCAATACCTGCAAAGCCCGCAATTACTAGAGGTGTGGCATACAACAAGTATTTTTTTTCTAATGACCAATTTAAGCGGAAGCTAAAGCCTTTAAACGTAGGCAGAAGCAATAGAAGCATAACCCCGTTAGCAATAATATTAGCTATAAAAATATAGGCAACTCCCCATTCGGGGTGATAAATTTGTTGGATAAAACTGGTTAGAATATCCTTAGAAATAAGCCAAGGACAAATCGAAAAAATAAAAACATTGAGCAGTACAAAAATTAGTATTTGGCTTATGCGGATGCTCACGAATTTAAGCGCCTTATTTTGAGCTCTAAGCTTGGCAAAGGGAACAGCGGCAATGGCATCCATCATTACAATAAGCACCATATATATGGGGTACTCTGGATGTTCCTCGTACTTCATTATGCCGGCAACTTGTGGCAAAAAGAGCAGCATGAGTAATATAAAAACCAGTGATATGGAAAGAACAGGGAATAGCGTATGACTGAAAATTTGATTGCCTTGTTGGGCGTTTTCTTTCTTAGAAAAAAACCGAAAGAAGGTGGTCTCCATTCCAAAAGTGAAAATCACCATTAAAAAGGCAATGAGGGAGTAAATATCACTATTAACACCATAATCAAACTTACTTAAAGCGGTAGTGTGGATGGGTGTTAAAAAAAAATTTAGAAAGCGCCCCAAAATACTGCTGAGGCCATAGATGGCGGTTTGTCCGGCAAGTTTTTTGAGTATTGACATTTATGAGTTTTGGGCTAGTAAATTTAATAGGCTAGTGGCCTAAATTACCAAGGGCAGGGCAGAGTTCTTAACGAAGTAATTCACCTTTTAGCGTATAAAATTTACTGCTTTAACCGCTTGCATTAGTAGTATATTTGAGCACTTTTTAAAATTAAAAATTAGGATGCGCATATTTTTTCTTTCTGCACTGGTATTGGCCAGTTGTGTTGGTTTTGGTCAAAAGGAATGTTTTACACCGCTGCCAAATGCGGTTGAGCGTTTATCTACAGACCTTAAGTATTTATCATCTGACAAGTTAGAAGGGCGTGCGCCAGGTGAAGAGGGAGGAAATTTGGCAGCCTATTATATCGCTAATCAATTTTCTAGATTAGAATTACCGGGTGTGTGGCGCGGTGATTTTTTACAACCATTTGAGGTGCCCGTTGATGCCGTTTTTGGAATAGATAACGTCCTCTCATTTGATGAAAATGAGTTAAAATTAAACGAAGATTATTACCCAACTCGGTTTACCATTAATGGCGAAGTCAAGGGAGAGGCTGTTTATGTAAAGTACGGAATGGTGGCTTCGGAAATAAATTATGATGATTATAAGAAATTAAAGCCGAAGAAATTGGAAGGGAAAATATTTGTGATGGATGTTTCCTCTCCTGATGGTATTCACCCGCATTCGGCTTATTTAAAGTATCACGATTTGGGAGACCGCATTACAATGGCTAAAGAAAAGGGAGCTATAGCCGTGGTTTTGGTGAATATGGATGGAAGTGCAAATGATATAGCGCCCACCTTTAAAACATTGCAAAGCAAGGGCTTGCCAGTGGTGTTTGTAACTAATAATGAAATGGCCAAAAAATTAAAAAAGGCAAAAAATATTGACTTGCAAACGGAGGTGACCGAAAAAAAGATTACCACTTATAATGTAGCTGCTCACCTAGATAATGGCGCTAAAAAAACAGTGATTATTGGGGCGCATTATGATCATCTAGGTTTTGGTAATCGCAGCTCATTAGCGGCTGATAAGGGCAAGGTTATTCATAATGGTGCAGATGATAATGCCAGCGGTACGGCTGCTTTAATAGAGATAGCACGGAACATTGCTAAAAACAAAGAGGTTTTTAAAGCACACAATTATGTTTTTGTGGCCTTTTCGGCAGAAGAAATGGGTTTGCTGGGCTCAGATTACTTTGTGGACAGCTATGAGCATATTAAGGATATTAAGTATATGCTGAATATGGATATGGTGGGTCGTTTAGAGGATATGGTATTGGCCGTAAACGGAGTAGGCACTTCGGGAATTTGGAGAAAATTAGTGGAAGACAGCAAATGTTCGGAAATAAAGGTGAAGACATCTCTTAGCGGAGTTGGGCCTTCCGACCACACTAATTTTTATTATAAAGACATTCCCGTTTTACACTTTTTTACCGGTACCCATAGCGATTACCATAAACCGAGTGATGATTTTGAAAAACTAAATATAAAAGGCGAAGCGCAGGTAGTAGATTTTATTTTGCAGGTTATTTACAAGAGTCAAAGACATAGGGATATGCTTTTTGCCAAAACTACCGAAGCGTCTTCAGCCGCACCCAAGTTTAGTGTTACTTTAGGTGTAATGCCAGATTACATGTATGAAGGCGAAGGCATGCGAATAGACGGTGTTAATGATGGAAAACCCGCCCAAAAAGCCGGTTTGATCACTGGTGATGTGGTGATACAACTAGGTGATGTAAAGGTGGTTGATATGATGAGTTATATGAAAGCTTTAGGTCAGTTTAAAAAGGGCGATAACGCTAAAGTAGTAGTAAAAAGAGGGAAGGAAAAAGTAACCAAAGAAGTAAAATTTTAAGATTGCAAAACATGAAAATTGCGGTAGTAGGAGGTGGTAGCTGGGCCACGGCCTTAGTAAAAATGTTGACGGAAAATTGCGACTATGTGGGTTGGTGGATGCGCGATGAAGACAGCGTTTTACATATTAAAAAGTACCACCACAACCCAAGGTATTTAAGTTCGGTAGAACTGCATACCGAGCGTATTGATATCACCACCGACTTTAATCACATAGTAGAACAAGCAGATTACTTAGTGTTTGCCGTTCCTTCTGCATTTTTAAAAAATGCGCTGGAAGGTTTAACGGTGTCCTTAAAAGATAAGGTGATTTTTAGCGCCATTAAGGGCATTGTACCCAATGATAATTTGATTGTAGGCGAATTTTTCAATCAAAAATACGAAGTGCCTTTGCAAAATATTGGGGTAATAACAGGGCCATGTCATGCTGAGGAGGTAGCGCTCGAACGTCTGTCCTACCTCACGGTAGCCTGTATGGATGAAGACCATGCCGAGAACTTAACAGCCATGCTTAAAGGACCATTTATCAAGGTTACCATTACCGATGATATTTACGGGACTGAGTACGCTGCAGTTTTAAAAAACATATATGCTTTAGCAGCGGGTATTTGTCATGGCTTGGGTTATGGCGATAACTTTCAGGCGGTATTGGTAAGCAATGCCATTAGAGAGATGAAGCGTTTTATAAAAGCGGTACATCCTATTAAAAGAGATATTAATGATTCGGCCTACTTAGGCGATTTATTGGTAACCGCCTATTCACAGTTTAGTAGAAATAGAACCTTTGGAAACATGATTGGAAAGGGGTATACCGTGCGATCGGCAATGTTAGAAATGAGCATGGTGGCGGAAGGCTACTATGCCTCCGAGCTGGTGCGTATGCTATGTAAAGAAAATGAGGTAAAAATGCCTATTTCTAATGCCGTTTACAAAATACTCTACGAAGGCAAAAATCCCAAAAAAGTGATTAAAAAACTTACAGAGCGTTTAAATTAAGGCCGCTTTCGCGGAATGTGTTTAGAACCTAAAAGCACTTTTTTGCTTAGATTAACGCCTTCATTCAGTAAGGCAAAAAATGGCAGAGCAAACCAAGAAAATTACATCCAACGAAGGTTTTCCTTTTATATCATTACACTTTGATCATCAGCCTATAAAAAAGGTATTGGAGGCAAGTAATAAGTTTTTACATGAAATGGAGCTGCGAAGATCGGTGCGCCATTTTTCGGATAAAGAAATCCCAAAAGAGGTAATTGAGGGTTTAATAAAAACGGCCAGTACCGCACCCAGTGGAGCCAATAAACAACCGTGGACATTTGTAGCCATTTCTAACCCTGCTATTAAGGCTAAAATTAGAGCGGCCGCTGAACAAGAGGAACGTGAGTTTTACGAAAATAGAGCCACTGAAGAGTGGCTAAGCGATTTGGCGCCCTTAGGAACCGATTGGTCTAAACCCTTTTTAGAAACCGCTCCTTGGCTTATCGTTGTTTTTAAGCAAGCCTACAATCAACTAGAAGAAACCAAAAGCAAAAATTATTACGTTCAAGAGTCAGTGGGTATTGCTTGTGGCTTTTTAATTGCCGCTATTCACCAAGTGGGTTTGGCCACCTTAACGCACACGCCAAGCCCTATGAATTTTTTAACGGAGATACTTGAACGACCTTCTAATGAAAAGCCCTTTTTGCTGCTCCCAGTAGGCTACCCAGCTAATGAATGCATTGTGCCGGATATTGCGCGTAAAGAATTGGACGAGGTGAGTGTTTTTATTTAGGGTGAAAGAATACTAATAGGCTCTACGACCACACGATACTCACAGTTTACTTTTACAAAGTAATTCCCAGGAGGTAGTTGGTTTACATCCAATGTTTTTACCTCAGAAGCATTAGAGTTTAGTTGGCTGCTAATTAAAGTTTGCCCGCTTCTATCAATAATTTCCACAGTTCCTTTGATGGGTTGCAATCCCAAATTTTCAATTTTAAGTTGGCCCTGATCTACTAAAGTCGGGTATACTTTTACTTCTTCCAAAACAGGAACTTCGCGCAACCGCAAGGTGCCTCTCGTAATTTCAATATAGCGTGGTTCCGTTGCCTCTAAACCCGATTGCGTTTTCACGGTCCACTTATAATAGCGCGTGTGGCCCTGTGGCATGGAGATAAAATTTAACAGGCTGTCAAGCTTAGCATAGCTTATTGTAAAAACAGAATCTTTACCACCATTGTTAGACGGTTGATTTACTTGTGAAGGATTAAAACTTCCAGTTACTTTATCCAAGTGCCATTCAAATCGTTCTGAACTTTTAAGACCCGGGTTTTGCCATTTAAAAGTAGCAGTTTGGGCACTCCAGCCTTGTAAAACTAGCTGACTACTATCAGCTGGCGATTTTAAACCAAACACCACTTGCGGTGCACTACTACTCAAAATATATTGCTTGGATCCCGTAGCTGGATACGAAATATTGGTTCCTATGGTGGTGGTGGTGGCTTCTTTCCAAAGACCGGTGCCGCTTTTGTAAGCTAACTTTAGGGCGTTGGCACTAATAACTCCCGGGTAGCCGTTAAAGTTATAATCAATTTGGTGACCTTGACTGCTGCCGCTTTGAAAAACACCCCAGTAGCGTTTATTCATTAAACTAAAATGGTTTACGGGTGGCGTAGTATCTAAATGAGCTCCATCGGTATGGTATAAAAACATGCCATCGGGGGTTCCAGTTACATTGCTTAAAGTCATGCTGTCTCCATCCATGTGTGCTATGCTTAAAGTGGTGCCTGTCCAGTTTGCCGGAAAGGCATAAACAGCGGTATCGCCCACATGTGCGGTAGAAGCTTCCCAGGTGGGGGCAGGAGTGCTCAACGTTCCATTAAAACTATTGCTACTCTTATCGGCAGTGGTGGTTCCAGTAAACTCGTCCATAGGATAGTAGGCAACCAAGCCAGTCTCATTTCCATTAAGGGTTTGACACATACGGCTTCTAATATCGCTTAGGCTTAAAGCTTGATTCCAAATTCTAACTTCTTCAATTGATCCGTCAAATTCGCGAGTTTGGGCGGACTCAGCCATACGACCAATACGCAATGGCCCAGTAGAAACCTTTATGGTTCCCGAAAAATTACTAGAACCAACTTCTTCGCCATCAACATATACCTTTAAAACGCTACCGTTGTAGGTGCCCACCACATGGTGCCACTTATTGGTGCCTAATACAGCAGGAGAAATAACTTCTTTCCAGCTAGAGGTGGTAGAGGCGATGTTAAAGGAGAGTTTTCCGCCATCTCCGCAACGCAAAACATACCCTTCTTCGCCATTTCCTCCCGTCCAGCGGTCGGTGCTTACTATGGAGTTTATCCAAGAAGTGTTGCCAAAAGTTTTGGCGTAAATCCAAGCTTCAACACTAATATTAGTAGAAGGATTAAGAGCGGTATTATGAGGGATCTCTACATATTTTATCCCGCTAGAAAAATCTAAACAGGCATGAGCACCATTTTGAGAAAGGCTAAAAAGAGACGAAAAACAAGCTAAAAGCAGGAAGTAATTTTTTTTCATACACCGGAAAAATGAAGATTTCGCCCAAATGTACAAAACAGATTGCCAACATTTTAACTTTTAACAGTCATACAAATGTTATACTAAACCGTACTTAGAAAAAAGCTTTTTTCGCATAGGCGCAATGCCATAGCTATGCTTTGAAATATGACGTAATGCTAGGCCATCTAGCATGGTTAATAAATAAATGGCCTCCCCTTGGGCATCTTTAAATTGGAGTTGAAGAAACAGTTCTTCAAAAGCCTTTTCCCACAAAGAAATATTAGCATCTAATAGCTTTAGTACCTCGCTAGCATGCTGACCTTGTAAATGCAAAAAAAGGGAGAAGCGTTTGATGTATGTTTGATGCTGAATGTAATCTAAAAAAAGATCAATAAGTCTTTTTAAGTTTTCCTTTGGCGGTGCCTGATTATCCCAGTTAGCTGGTTTTATTTGATCTAGACTTACGGTTTTAAGCACCTCAAGTAAAAGATCTTCTTTATTTCTATAATAATGATACATCAAGCCCTTAGAAATGCCTGCATTTTTGGCAATCATGGAGATACTCGTTTCCTGATAACCGTGCGTAGCAAAAAGCTTAAATGCGGTTTGAAAAATAACCGATTTCGTGTCTCTTTCCGGTGATGATGGGTTAGATTGCATATCCGCAAGTTAGTAAAACTAAAATGCAGACAAATCTTTAACAACTATTGACTTTCTATCAAATTCGATAAGTTGCTCTTCTCTAAGTTCGTTGAGGGTGGTAGTTACAGTTTGTCTAGAGGTGCCAATAAGGTTTGCAATATTTTTGTGTGTATAAAAATGATCAATTTTTAAATATTCTCCTTCTTTCTCTCCCTTTTCAAGGGCTAATTCCTTAATAAAATCCATTAATCTAGATCGAACATCTTTAAAAACGAGGTTGTCTATTCTGCGTTCAAGCTTTTTGAGTCTAAAACCTAGCCATTTGTATATTTTAAAGGTAAACTCTTGGTTGTCTTTCATGAGGTCAAAAACTTGATCCACTTTTAAAGGGCAAAGCGTGGTGTTTTCGTCCATGGCCTCCGCAATTTCAGTTCTTTTCTCTTCGCCAAGTAAGGCCAGTTCGCCAAACATTTCGCCTTTACCCAATATGGCGCGTACCACTTCATCTCCATTCTCGCTGTAGTTTAATATACGCACCTTGCCGGAGGCTATTAGGTACATAGTGGAGGCAGGATCGTCCGTAAAGTAGACGGTTTCTCCTTTTTCAAAATGTTTGTAGTGTTCATTTTGCTGCTCGCGGGCTTGCAGCTTATTGGGGCACATTACCTGAAACAGGTTAACGTCATCCAAAAGCCAAAATTGATTCTTCATAGGGGTAAAAGTAATTAAGGGATAAAAGCACCATTAAAGGTAGTGTTAGTACATCAAATATAAAACCAATTTGCTTGTTACAACATTGATTGCTTTAATTCAATATGGATTGATAGGTATCGCGATAATTTTATATATGATAACTATTTATAAAACAATATTTTAATATTATTTACTTTAATGTAAAGTATAAATAAAAGCAATCTAGGCACAAAATAATCTAAAGAGTGGATGTAACAGTTTGATTATAATAGCAATATGTTTAATGATGTGCTATACTAGTAAATATATAGATGAACCTATGACATTTGATTAGAAAGCTTGAAATGATAAATAAATTAAGCAACTCAAAACCAGAAGCCTAAATTAATGTAGCTGTATATTTCGGAATGATTGGTGCTTTTTATAACGTGCAACTCAATAGGGCCTAAGGCACTATTAAAACCATAACCAAGTGCGTAACCATCTAATATTACGCTACTTTCAATTATGTTTTGAAAGCTGTCTTCCAATTTCCCCCAATTACCTTTGACTAAAATGTAGTGGTTTTTAACAATCTCGAAGTTAGCATCTATTCGAACGACTAAAGTATTGTTTCCAATAAGCTCCATATACCGATACCCAAGAAAAGGCTGGATGGCATTAATGTAGTTTTGACCAAGGCTGCCTGCCAGGCTATTAAATGGATAATCAGGTGTTTCACCTATTGAGTTAAAAGTACGAATGCTAGGAACAAGTGTAAGTTTTTGATAAAGCGGTATAACCTGCTTTAATTTAAATTGAAAGGTAGTGGTAGGTGGGTAAAAGTTTTGAAAATTTTGGTATCGTGAAATGAGTTCTGTTTTAAAGTAAACCTGTGAACCGCGCTTGGGGTAGTTGGCATTATCAAGATTATCGAAGTCTAAAAGCGCAAAGTAATTGATGTATTTTCTAAAAGAATCATCAAATGGTGTAATCGCCAAATCTTGTGATAGTTCTACGCCCTCCAACTTAACTCCTCCTGCAATGGCAATTTGATCTTTAAAAGTAGATTGAAGATAAATTTCGGCCGAATAATCAAAGAAGTTGAGCTGAGTGGTAGGAGCAGCTTTTTCATAAAGCCTGGTTTTAAAACGGTTGGCTTTTAGCCTAATACCTGGCGAGGGAATAAGGCCTTTATCAATGTAAAAGTTGAGCTCACCCCGAGGGCTTTGACCTATGGCCATGTCTAAATTAAGCTTGGTGTTTTTGATTAAAACATTTCGTTTTGAAAAATTAAGAAGAAGTGCAGTTTTAAAATCATCATCATAATGCAAACCTATTTTAAACTCAGCTAAAGACTGCTTTTCATCTACCTTTAAATGAAGGATATATCCTTTATTATTTGGAGTTAAATTGTAACTGATGTGTTTGTAATATCCTGACCCATAGAGCTGGTCAATGCCTTTGTTAATTTTTTCAATATTGACTTCCCTATCAATTTTCACATTTAGTTTTCCAAGAATATAGGAGGGTTGGGTGGTTTGATTCCCTTCTATAGTTATATCACTTAACCAAAAATTGGAAAGGGGGATGGCTTCCTGTTTTTGATTTTTTGAAGCAGGTTGTGATTCGGCTAGTTGCTCTAATTTGGCCAGCTGCAAACGAGCGGCTTCTTCTCCAGCAATAAGCAGTTTGTCAAACTGATCGAAGGAAGTAATGCTGGCGCCCTCTAAATTAGGCTTTATATGTACATCGGTAGCGGCTAATTGCTCTTCATAATCTTTGGCATTAACAAAAGAGGCTGTTTGCTCTAATATTGCCATCATAGAACCAAGCTCCTCTTTGCTGTATAATAAATCTTGTACATCTATGCCAATCACGTGCTTTACGCCCTTCTTCTTTAGCTCCAGCACCGGGTAATTGTTTACCAAGCCGCCATCGCTGTAAAGCGTATCGTTAACGTAAAATGGAGTAAATAAGGAGGGGAAAGCAGAGCTGGCTCGTAAAGCATGGGCTAAATTGCCTTTTTCAAAAACTTTTAATTCTCCATTTTCCAGATTGGTGGCTACACATAAAAAGGGAATAGGGAATTCACGAAAATTTTTAAATTGATAGGATTGTTGGGTTAAATAGTTGAGCTCTTTTAAAATATATTGAGCGTAATTTAATGCACCAGGTAGAGCAATTTTTTTATTTGAAACAGGGAAAGTAAGAAGATATTTGCTGTCTGATTTTCGATCGTAATAACCCAAACGATTTCTTGGGATTTCGTTTGTAAGTAGCGCATCCCAATCAATTCTCCTAAATTCATCTTCAATCTGTTGTGCGCTATAACCTAAAGCATACAATGACCCTATTATGGCACCCATACTGGTGCCGGATATGTAATCTATTTGAAGGCCAGATTCTTCAATTACTTTTAAAACTCCAATTTGAGCAATGCATTTTGCGCCTCCCCCACTAAACACTAAACCCACGTTTTGTGTAGTATCTTTAGTAAGATTTTGTGAACGAGCGGCAAATCCTATAAGTAGAACAAAAAATAGGGAAATACTTTTTTTCACAGGCTTAGCTGTTGCTTTTAAAATGGTTATAAATTTTACGTGCCTTGTCGATTCCTATTACGCTTTCAAGGTCGTTGAGGTTGGCACTTTTTACCTTTTTTACGGATTTAAACTTACGAAGTAATTCCTTTACAGTTGCTGGGCCAATACCTTTTATTTCATCTAGCTCAGATTTAAAGGTGCTATTACTTCTTTGTTTGCGGTGGTGAGTTATTCCAAAGCGGTGGGCTTCATCTCGCAGCCGTTGAATTACTTTTAGCGTTTCGGAGCGTTTATCTAGGTACAGTGGGTAGGGGTCGTTAGGAAAATAAATTTCTTCCAACCTCTTGGCAATCCCCAATATGGCAATTTTGCCTCGTAAGCCTAATGTTTCTAGCGCTTTTAAGGCAGAGCTAAGTTGGCCTTTGCCTCCGTCAATTACAATCAGTTGTGGCAAGGGTTTTTCTTCATCTAACAACCTGCGGTAGCGCCTATGTACGGCTTCTTCCATACTGGCAAAGTCATCTGGCCCCACCACCGTTTTTATGTTAAAATGACGGTAATCAGATTTACTTGGTTTGCCATTTTTAAAAACTACACAGGCTGCGACTGGGTTGGTACCTTGTATATTGGAATTGTCAAAACACTCTATATGTCTGGGCTCTTCTTGCAAGCGTAGATCTAGTTTCATTTGTGCCATAATACGGTTGGCGTGTCTATCCGGATCTACAATTTGTTCGTGTTTTAGTTTCTCTAACCTAAAGTATTTGGCATTTTTAAGACTAAGCTCTACCAAGTGGCGCTTATCTCCTTTCTGCGGTACTACCATTTTTAGCTCTGGAAAGTTGGTAGCAATACCGTGTGATAGATAAAGTTCTTTAGAGGTAGATTGAAATAGTGTGCGAATTTCAGGAATGCTCATTTCAAGAATTTCTTCTGGCGTTTCGTCTAGTTTTTTCTTTAGCTCTACCGTATGAGATTGCAGCACGGCACCATCAATTATCTTTAGGTAGTTAACATAGGCATACTCAGCATCGTTGAGCACTGAAAACACATCTACGTTGGTAATAGTTGGGTGCACAACGGTAGATTTTGCTTGATATTTTTCTACTAACTCAATTTTTTCTTTGAGCTTTTGCGCCTCTTCAAACTCCAGATTTTCGGCCAGTGCTGCCATCTGTTTTTGCAGCATTATTTTTACCGCATTCAGGTTTCCCTTTATCAAGTTTCGGGCGGCAGCTACATCCAGTAGGTAATCTTCTTCATTTTGACGGTCCTCGCAAGGGCCTAAACATTTACCGATGTGGTATTCTAAGCAAATTCTAAACTTTTGTTGGCTCACATTTTCATGCGAAAGCGTTAGTTTACAGGTACGGATGTGGTACAATTGGCGAATAAGTTCTAGCACCGTGCGCATTACCTTTACAGAGGCATAAGGACCAAAATACTCGGAGCCATCCTTAGCTAAAATTCGTGTGGAGAATATGCGAGGAAAACGTTCTTTTTTGATGCAAATCCAAGGGTATGTTTTATCGTCTTTTAACTGAATATTATACCGCGGCTGATATTCTTTAATCAGGTTGTTTTCCAGTAATAACGCATCAAACTCGGTTTCAGTTACTATAATTTTTAAGTCCTCAATTTTTTTAACCAGTAGGTAGGTTTTGGCAGAATCATGCTTTTTAGTGAAGTAAGAGGATACCCTTTTTTTAAGGTCTTTGGCTTTACCTATATAAATGATTTTCCCTTCCTTATCCAAATGTTGGTACACCCCTGGGCTATTGGGTAAGGTTTTTAGGATGTTCTTTATTTTGTCAGAGGCCATTAGGCAAAAATAGTTATCCTTGTGGCTTATGATTAAGGTAGCCTGTGCAATTATTAAAAATAATAACCACTATTTGTTGGCTAAACGCTCAGCTAGTATGGAACATCCTGAACATTGGGAGTTTCCTGGCGGCAAAATATTATCGCACGAAAGTGCTAAACAGGCCATAATGCGTGAAATTAAAGAAGAGTTGAATGCCTTGGTAAGACCTATAAAAATGGAGGAGCCATTGCACTGGGTTTACCCGAATAAAGAAATTGAATTAATAGCGGTACACTGTGAGTTACTATCTAAAAAGATAGAACTGACTGAACACGCAGCATGGCAGTGGATGACGGCTGAGGAGTTAGAAGACTGTCAGCTTTTAGAAGCGGATAGAGCTTTATTTCAACAAATTACCAGTTCGTCTTAAGTACTTCTTCTACAATTACCTTAAAGTCTTTAGGGTGGTGGTTTTCATTGGCCAAGCGTTTATGGCCTAGTCTACAAATCACCATTTCTTTTTCGGGAATTACAATAATGTACTGGCCACCAATTCCGCGCAAATAAAACACTGGCATACCTTGTTGCGATCGATATAGCCAAAATGAATAGCCGTAATAGGAAGCGAGCTGCCCGGTGGTGGCTATTTTTACAAATGCAGAATCAATGAGTTGGTTTCCTTTCCAGTTTCCTTGGCGCAACAACAATTGCCCAATACGTGCAAAATCTCGAGCATTGGAGTTAAATCCTGCATAAGCTATTTCGGTTCCATCGGCTTTGTCTAGCAGCCAAAGTGCATTTTCTTCTGCACCTATTGGGTTCCAAAGCATTTCCTGGGCATACTCAGCCAAAGGCCTACCTGTTGCATTAATAACCGCCATACCCAATAATTGTGTGGCGCCACTTTGGTAGCTGTATTTTTCTTGAGGTGGTTGATTTACAGTAACCTTGGTAAGCATTGTTTGACTAATATCACTTCCGTAGTAGGATTGAGCCGTAATATCAAAAGGGTTTGAGTATTGCTCGTTCCAACTAAGGCCGGCCGACATGGTGGCCAACCCCGAAAGGCGCAACTCGCCTGAGTACTCACCTCCTAAACCGGGTAAATATTTTGCTACATCATCATCCCAATCTCTAAAATGGCCATGCTGAATAGCTATTTGTGTAAGCATAGTGGTAATGCTCTTTGCCATGCTAAAACTGTTAGAGTGTGATTGTGCATTGTAACCATCCCAGTATTCTTCAAAAATTAAGGAGTCGTTTTTGGCTACAACAAAGGCCACCGTACCTAGTTTTTGAAGCAAATTATGTAAGCTATCACTAATTTTTACTTCGTTAAAGTTTGGAGAGATAGGCCAAGGCTGTCCTTCGCGGGCTTCAATGATTCGGGTGTCAAACTCTTGCCAATCAGCAATGTGAGGGCCTGTTTCACCCATTAGGTAGGTAGCGCGTAGTGCCTTCCAAAAGTGGTTGTTCCCGGTTAAGGCAATGGTGAGTGCCCCTAAACCCAGGATGATAATGAGCACTAAAAAAAAGCGAAAAAGGTATTTCATAGGTGAGCAAATATGTGCCCTTAAAAGTAGTAAAATAGCAATGGAAGAGGAGCGCCCATTTTAACAGGTAATAAACCTAAAAAATGACGCTCCATCCACCTAACAAACCTCCCTTGATTAGTTTAGTTATTTTTTGAGAATACCGATTTTGTAAATATATGATCGTGCTGCGTTATCTCTTTAATGCGTGCAGTATCGTAAAATCTACATTACCAATAACCTGTTACCTGTAAAATTAAATTGATCCCATTTAGCTAATGGGTGAAAGTTAGCGGCTTGCATATCTCTAAAGATTCTTTCAAGCGTGTTTCCCTTATAAAAACTTGCGCCACCTGCTACTTCCATAGCTTCGCGCACTAGGGTTTGGCAAGCATCTACTACATTGGTTTTTAAACTCAACATTTCGATGGAGTTATCCTTATCAAGTTTAAATTGAAAGTTATCCGTAATGTTTACCATAGCCTTATATTGAGCTTGGGCGGCTACTAATTGATTGTTTAATTTTCCGATCATGGCAGGTATGTGGCTTTTTTCATCTCTCATTTTTTTGGCTTTGTTTAAGGCCAGCTCAAAAGCTTTTTCGGCCATACCTACATAGCACGACATGATAAGAGGCATAGCAATAGACAATACAAGGTTCCATACTGGGTGGTAAGCATCTCTATCACGTTGTAAGGCGATAGCATTTTTAGGAATAAAAACATTTTCAAAGACGATGGCTTGAGAACCGGTTCCTCTCATTCCCATTACATTCCAGTCGTTTTTTAGTGAAACGCCCGAAGCGTTTAATGCCACCGGAAAGTGCAATACCTTCCAGGTGCCATCCTCTGCTATTAAGGGTGCGCTGGTAACAGCTACATTACCAACGGCTGATTGGCTAGCAAAATGCTTTTGAGCCGAAAAGAGATAACCTCCTTCCGTTGGCTTTAGTTCTCCATTAGACCCCAACCAGTCTCGAGCTCCGGTGCTTACCAAAACAATTTGATTGGAGACTACTTTCTCTAAAGTGGCTTGACCTTCTCCTTTGTGTATATACTTATAAACAGTGGCGGCCACCAAGTGCTGATGCATGGAAAGAGCAAGTGCGGTAGAGCCACAGTATTGGGCTATAATGCGTAAGCAATTGGCCATTTCGGTATGGCTCATGCCACCACCACCGAGCTCTGATGGAACAAGTGCGGAGAAGAAACCTTCTTCTTTTAACTCATCATAATTTGTTGATACAAAGGATCCCTCCACATCATGTGTGTGAGCCCTTTTTTCGAATTCTTTACCAAGCTTGTGGCACATGGCGGCCCAATTTTTTGGAGTTTTTTCAACTTTTATTGAGCCACTAGTTTTTGTTGTAATCATAGTTAGGGTTTTTTGTTTAGTTACTTTGAAAAGGGAACAAACATGGGAGTTTGTTTGCGGTATTGATTGTATTGGGATCCAAATTCTTTCTCCATATCTTTTTCCTCGAAAAGAGTGCCGATAATAAAGTACATGCTTAGGGCAAGAGCAAAAATCAAGTGAGTTACACTCATATTGGGCGTTGCCCACAGACCTACAATACCGCCAAAATAAAGGGGATGTCTTACTATTTTGTAAAAGCCTTTAACTCTAAAATGCAAGGGAGTATATGGTTTGCCAGTTAATTCAAAATAGGTTTGACGCAAGCCAAATAGATCAAAATGATTTATTTGAAAAGTGCTAATGAATAGAATAGACCATCCAATAAAGAATAGAATGTAAAGCGTGATGTAGCCAAAGGAATCTGCGGGTACTTGCCAAATTATTCCACCAATGGGCTCCCATTGGTGCACTAAAAAGCTAAGTAGAAGCCCAGAAACCAGAACAAAAGTGCTGCGCTCAACCGGAGCGGGTATAACCGAGGAAATCCATTTCTTGAATTTAGGACGAGCCATAATACTATGCTGTAATCCAAAAAGGGCGACCAATCCCAAGTTTTTAAGTAGAGCTATCCACCAAGGAAGGTTGGGATCTCTGTCAATAGAGATTTCGGGAATTAGGTTACTCGTTGATAAAATCCAAAAAAGTAAGGCAGCAAATCCAACAGCATAAGCCACTATTGAATAGGAAAACATAATTGTCTTTTTCATAGTTAATTAATTTTGAGGCAAAAATATCAGGCCGATAGGGCGCCGAGTTTTCTATTTGGCTCAAAAAATTATCTATAAAGCTCAAAGTGATGAATAAAGTTAGCCCGCTATTTTTTCACTTTTGTACTGACTAGGGGTTAGCCCGAAGTGTTCCTTAAAGAGTTTGTTAAAATGTGAAACGTTTCGGAACCCGCATTCAAAGCACACTTCGCTCATGTTTAGCTCAGAAGAAATTAATAGGCTACGGGCATATTGTAACCGTTTGCTATTGAGCCAGTTTCGGGGGGTATCATTGTACTTTTTCTTAAAATCACGTTTAAAGGTGGCCAGGCTTCGTCCGCTAAGCCGTGCGTACTCATCCATATCTAAATCGAAATGAAAATTCTTTTGCATTACTGTATCTAGATCTGTTTTGGAAGTTTGATGGAGCGTGTTGAGCCAGCAAAGGAGATTTCGGTTGGCAGGATCAATAGCGATAAGGTTTAGCAGTTCTTTTACCTTAAGATTTACTAATTCGGTGCTTATTTTTTCGCTTTGTTGGAGGTAGTTAAATACGGTAAAATATAAACTTTCGAGTAGGGGCGTATGGGGTATTTCAAAGACTTGCTCTCGCGGTACACCCGGCTTTGGAATTTTTGGAACACTGGTATTCTCTTCAATAAAGTTACGCAAATAATCATCCGATAAAAAGAAAAGAAGCACGCTGGATTCTTCATCAAAGTATTGCTTGGTGTTATACACACCTTTACGTAGTAATAGGGAGTTCCCTGTGGTGGCACTATATGTTTTGTCCACGGCAGTCCAGTCTTTACGCCCGTTTAGCACATAGCATAATACATTGGCTTCCGTCCATAATTTAAAGTCCTCGGCCTTTATGGGATTTTTGAATTCTACAAAAACACAACCATCGCCTATCAGTTTTCTGTTGGTGTAATGATCTCTAAAGTGTTCGTATAAATCAACAATCATGGTAAGGATGCAGTTATCCTTCAAAGTTACAAATTACGAAGCATTAGCTTATCGGCTTGACTTCAAACAGTTCTTCAAAATAAAGTTTGGTTTTATCGGCTACTTCTTGCATCGGAACATGGTGGCCAACTTCTTGCGCCAATGAAGTGACTTTTTTGTTGGCAATACCACAGGGTACAATATGATTAAAATAGCTGAGGTTGGTGTTTACATTAAAGGCCCAACCATGCATGGTAACCCAACGGCTGGCACGAAGGCCTAAGGCTAAAATTTTCCGAGCCTTTGGAGTACCAACATCCAACCAAACGCCCGTTTCGGTGTTAGATCGCTCACCTTTAAGGTTATAAAAAGCCATTACTTTTATGAAAACTTCTTCTAGCAAACGAAGGTAGCGGTGCACATCGGTAAAAAAATGTTCTAAGTCTAAAATAGGATAGCCCACCAATTGACCTGGGCCATGATAGGTAATATCGCCACCTCTGTTTATTTGATAAAATTGAGCTTCTAATTGCTGAAGCTTAGCTTGATCTATCAGTAGATTGGATTTTTTGCCATTTTTACCCAAGGTATAAGTATGCGGGTGTTCACATAAAAGCAAATGATTTTGGATAGACTTTTGCTGGGCTAAAGGAGTATGGCGGTTGTTGAGTTTTTGACCAAGGATGGCGTCAAAAAGCTCCTTTTGCAGGTCCCAAGCGGCTTTGTAATCAATTAACCCTAAATCTTTAAAGTGTACTTTTTTTACTGCGGCAGTTTTGATAATTCGGCCTTTAGCAAGTCAATAGATTTGATGTCCATAATATCTACCGCATTAATTTCGGATAGGTAATACGATACCCAGTCGCCTAAATGAATAAGGTATAAACTGCGTTCAATGGCCGATTCGCCTTTGCTCCACACTTCGAGTACGGTGTCTGTTTTTTCGGAGATGATATTTTTGTTGATTTCAATGCGTTTTTGATTTCGATCAAAATCGGTGTGATGGCGTAAGTACAAAGCGGCAAAACTAGAATTTCCGCCTTCCCAGCCCACTAGTTCATTGTGGTTCATTTCGGGTATTTCCGCTTCCCAAGCCAGCATTTTGGCGTTTTCATTTAACTGTTGGCGCCATCTAGAGGCTACACCTACTCCTCCGCTTACTGCATATAAAATGGCTGTTTTGTCTGTTAATTTTTTGGCTAAAACTTCGGCTTCTTGTTTTAAACTATCGCATTCGCTGGAAAGCAACTGAACCGCAGACTCTAAATTATCTATTACATTAAAACTAGCAACGTTGTAAAAATCCAATATGTAACATAAGTAAGCAAATGAGTAGGCAAACATGCTTCGTGGAGGGTTTCCTCCTGTCATGCTCAAAATATTAAAGCCTTTTTCCGTAGCAATTTGTTGCAATTCGCCACCTGAACTGATGCAAGCCACCTGAGCTCCTTTGCTGATGGCCAATTTAGTGGCAGTCAAAGTTTCTTCGGTATTACCGCTGTACGAGCAGGCAATAAGCAGGGTATTTTGATTTACAAAACCAGGTAAACTGTAGTTTTTATTTACGCAAATAGGCACGTTGCAATGGGGAGCCGCTAACTCGGCTACAATAGTTCCTCCAATGCCCGAACCTCCTAAGCCGGTTATTACCACATTTAAAATGGGTTGGCTATTGGGTTTAAATTGGGTAGCTTTTAAAGTGGCTACTGCTTCGGATATATGTTGAGGGAAATTAGCAATAAGATTTTTCACACGTGCAAATTTGTTGAATTTCCAAAACTAACATGAAATTTGATAGCGGCTCCTACCTTTCGCTGAATTATTGCTTTTAGCGGATTTGAGGGTACATTTTTAGCGTTTGTGCCAGCAGTTTTTTAGGAACAGTGTAAAAAGCATAAAGACCCAAGGTGAGAATGGTTAAAATTGCAATAGTGGCAACGGGGTTCCAAGAGTTTATTATATCAAAAAACCCCACGTAAAACGGAAGGTAAAAAGCAAAGTAGAATATCCAGCCTAAAGCCTTGTTGGCGCGTTTAGGTAAATACCAAGGTATCCGCTTAAAGCGGAAGTAGTTAAACAGGCCTAAAAAGGTAAAGCATACCAAAAAGGCTAAAAGCAAGAGGTTTAATTCAACATTTAGCGTGGGTAATGCGTAGTACCAAAAGGCAGCGATAGCCGCAGTGGCAAACATATAAGGCCAGTGTAAAAATTGAAGAAAGGTTTGCCAAACCAGGCGATTGGTTTTTTGTTGTACTGTTTTGTTGGCGCGCGCTACATACTTTTGGAAACCTTTGCGCCCACCAAAGCTTTGGTGGGCTTTGAGTAGCGCTCTTTTAAAAGGAAGATTAGGCTGCTCTCTTTCCATTTTTTCTATTGCAGTGGCAAAGTGATCAATAAGTTCGGCTTGTACATCGTAGTATTCAACCCCTTGCTGGCTAAGGTATTTTTTAATGGCTTTTATTTTGGAGGGATCCATACTTTAATTGGTTTTAGGTTGCAGCAGGGTTTGTACAGAGTTTAAAAACGCCTGAAGTTGCTGTTGTTGCTCTTGGCTCGCTTTTTTTCCTTTGGCACTTAAGGCGTAATATTTCCTGGTTCTTCCAGATACCTCGCGCCTTTCTACGGTAAGGAGTCCTTGCTCCTCTAATTTATGCAGACTAGGGTATAAAGCACCCTCAGTAACTTTGAGCTGATGGGCTGTGGCGGCCTTTATTTTTTGGATGATTTCATATCCGTACATCTGGCCGTTATCAGCCAACTGTTTTAATACCAATGTGCTAAGGGTTCCTTTTAAAAGGGATTTATTTACCATACCGCAAGTATACCTAAGTTTATTAGGTATAAAAAGGGAGTTGGAATGTTTTTAACTGAGGGGAGTTATTTGACTTTATACAGATTTCTCAAAAGCGTTGAATCATGTCTAAACATTCTTCGAATTTCATGATCTCTAATTTTAATGAAAAGAGTTTGGATTTCTCTTTTTCTAGAGAAATGGTTATTAAGTTCGCCCCAAAGAGAATAAATCTCTTCTGTTTGTCTAATTCCATTGTGATGAATCTCTTTGACAGTTATAAATTGAAGTTCATCTTTTTCATACCAATGAAATATCAATGTGTCTCTTTTCAGCGAACTTGAAACTGTATCCGCGATTATCCATTTATCTGGAGTTATCGTATTGTTAACCAATCTTAAGTTTAACTGGAATGACATTACATGATCGTTTTTATAAAAGAATTTTCCTCGGGTAAGTGAGCACTTCTGGCATTCTTTGTAATACACCTTCCAAGGAGCATTTAATTCTAAGCCGTAGCCTAGGTTTAAATCCGTTATGGTGATATAACCGCTTTTTCTCTCGGTCTCCCCATCATCGCAACTTATCAGAAGGGTAAAAACAAGAATATAAAAAATTGTTTTCATGTATAAAGTGAGAGTTATCCCGTTTCTTTGGTTAAAAGCGATACCCTGTTTTTATGCCTAAATTAGTTGCTAAAGAATAACTAAAGCCATTTTTTTGAATGTAATTGGTAGGATTGTTCCAGTCACCCAGTGTGCGGTAGACAATTTCCTCTGTGGTCAAACTATTTCTTATCTCGTTAATTCGTATTCCCAACCCGAAATAAACAGATACCTCAAAACCGGAGTCAAACAAATGTTGAAACCAATGATTATAACCAAATCGTACGTATCGTCTAGTATTGTTATACGATACCTTGTAGTCTTTAATTCGTTGTGTTGTAAGCTCCCCCAAAACTAGTACAGTTTAAAAATAGAATTTTCTAATTTTAAAACCTGTAATATGAGAAAGAGTA
>CAKZRR010000058.1 GCA_937146805.1 uncultured Owenweeksia sp.
GTCGTAAACACAAAATAACCATAAGAAGTTCAAACCACGGTTTGAACTTCTTTAAATACTTTTATCGGACACTATTGAATTAAAATATTTAAAAAGAAATTATTAAAAACCAAAGGCGAAGTATTTGGTACGTCCTTGAGAGGTATAACCTTGTAAAACTACAGGGTCTCCCTTACTCATTCCCTTCACGGCATTATTCACATCACTTACCTGTTGAATGGCCTTTCGGTTAATATGTGTAATAATAAAACCTTCGGGTATTCCTTGTTGTTTTAAAATACCAGATGAAAGGTCTTCAACCTTAAGCCCAAAACGAATACCGTATTTCGATTTTTCCACTTCGGACAGAGGTTCCAAGTCAGCACCGAGCATGCTCATAAAATCGGTACTACTTGCTTTTATGCTGGCCGTATTTCCATTCATATTACGCAATTCCAAATCAAAGTTTAACTCCTTTCCTTTTCGGTTTACGGTTACTTTTACACGATCCCCAGGCCTTTTTCCGCCAATTATTTCTTGTAATTCACTGCTTTTATTAACCACTTTACCGTTTATAGCAATAATCACATCTCCGGTTTCAATACCCGCTTTTTCAGCAGCTCCCTTATCGGTAACGCCCCCTACATACACGCCACTGCTTAGCTCAATATCTAGTTGTTCCGCCATAGCCGGGTTAACATCCGAAATATTAACGCCTATAAAGGCGCGCTGGACGGCACCAAATTCCAATAAATCTTTTACTACTTTTTGAACAATGTTGGCCGGCACTGCAAATGAGTAACCTTCAAAAGAGCCAGTGTGGGTAGAAATAGCACTGTTAATTCCAATTAACTCTCCTCGTGTATTTACCAATGCACCACCACTATTTCCTGGATTTACCGCGGCATCTGTTTGTATAAATGACTCTATAGCAGATCGTTGATCAATAATGCCAATATTGCGGCTTTTAGCGCTTACAATACCGGCTGTAACCGTAGAGGTTAAGTTAAATGGGTTACCTACAGCCAAAACCCATTCGCCAAGGCGTACATCGTCAGAGTTACTAAATGTCAAGTACGGAAGCTCTACATCGGACTCAATTTTTAACAAACCAATGTCGGTATTAGGGTCGGTGCCTATTACTACGGCATCGTACTGCTTATCGTTATTGAGTTTAATTTTAATTTTTTGGGCTTTTTCAATTACATGGTTGTTGGTTACAATGTACCCATCCTTAGAAATAATTACGCCTGAGCCAGACCCTTCTCTAATTTGAGGAGGCATAGCTCTGCCAGGGTTCCCAAAAAAGAAATCAAGCGGGCTTTGTGTAACATATCCTTTGGTTTCTACCGAGGTAGTTACGTGTACCACACTGTTTACTGATTTCTCTGCTGCTTCTACAAAACTCAAAGGGTCGGTACTGCTAAGTGAGGTACGCCTTATTGGAGTAGTTTCTCTTTCAATAATTCTTTCTACCTGGGGTTGTTCTAAAAAAACTTTATACCCTCCTAAAGTAATGGTGCCAGCAATTAGTGATACCATTAATGTTTTTCCAATGCTCTTCATTATTTTTAAAGGTTTTAATTTGCAAAATGTATTTTCAATAACTATTCCAAGTCAACTTGTATTGTCAAGCTGTCGCTGGATTTAACAGCACTTTAACGAATCTAAAATTATGTTGCTCCATTTTTCAAAGTATCAAGGTACAGGAAATGATTTTGTTATGTTGGATGGTCGTAAACGAAATTTCGATTTTTTAACGCGTGACCAAATTGTCTGGCTTTGTGATAGGCGTTTTGGCATAGGAGCTGACGGGTTAATTATTCTAAAAAATCACTCCACCGTGGCATTTGAAATGCAATATTTTAATGCCGATGGTAACCAAAGTAGTATGTGTGGCAATGGTGGTCGCTGCATTGCTCGATTTTTTCATGATTTGGGTGATGCAACCGATAAGTTTAGCTTTTGGGCAATAGACGGGTTGCATAAGGTGCAAATTACTGAAAAATCGGTTCAGCTAAAGATGGCCAACGTAACGGATATTGAAAGGGTAGGAGAAGATTTTTTCTTAGATACGGGGTCGCCACATCATGTAGCATTTGTAGATAAAATGCCTGATAATGATTTTGTTATCAAAGCCAAGGCCATCCGCCACAGCGAAAAATACAAAGCAGAAGGTGTAAATGTAAACTTTGTAGAAGTACAAGAAAAGGGTTTGAAAATTAGAACCTTTGAACGCGGTGTAGAGGATGAAACCCTAAGTTGTGGAACGGGCGTTACGGCCTGTGTATTAGCTTCTAAGGTAGCTGGCAAGATGACTGATAATTTAGTAGATGTGCAAGCGCAAGGAGGGCAACTACAAGTTGCTTTTGGTCAATCTACCAATGGTTTTGAGGATATCTGGCTGATAGGGCCTGCTCAAAAATCTTTTGAGGGTACCGTTAACATAACAGAATTTTAGTGGAGTCAACACTACGAAAAATACAACTGGTGCAACCCAGTTTACGTCATGTAGAGCTGCTACTTACTTGGGAAAACAATCCTAAAAATTGGAAGTTTGGGAATACAAGGGGTGTATATACTCATGAGGAGATGTTGGGTTTTGTTCAATCGAAACATGATTTGGAGAATGCAGGCCAGCAACGTTGGATGATTGAAAATGAAGAAGGGTTGCCAATTGGCACAATTGATTTGTTTGATTTTAGCAAACAAAAGATGCGAGGTAGCGTGGGTATTTTGATTGCCGAGGAAGACGAGAGAGGTAAAGGCTATGCTAAGTCGGCTCTTTTGAGCTTAATTGAGATATGTAAAAAACTTGAATTTAAAGAGTTACGTAGTACGGTGTTCTATAATAACAAAGCCAGTTTGGCACTTTTTAAAAGCACGGGTTTTAATAACTCAAATCTTGACATGGCCGGTGATTATAAAGAAATGCGCTACACATTTTAATGCGTGGCAAGCTTAAAATAGCGTGTGTATTAGGTGCTTTGTTATTGCTGGTAGCAATGATGGTAACCTGCCAGAATAAGGAAGAGGCTATCACAAGTAATCAGGTGTATTTCAATCATAACGATACTGTTAAATATGTGGGTATTGAAACGTGCCAACAATGCCACCAGGATATTTACGAGAGTTTTGTGCAAACAGGTATGGGTTCTTCCTTTGGGCTGGCTACGCAAAGTAAAAGCTCGGCTAATTTTAGTGGTATTGATGCGCTTTACGATTCGGCAAGAAATTTTTATTATCAACCTCATTGGAAAAGGGATAGTCTTAAGTTGCTGGAATTTAGATTGATGGGTGCCGATACCGTTTATCATAGACTTCAAAATATACATTACGTAGTAGGTAGCGGCCAGCACACCAATTCACATTTATTTACGGAGGGCAGTTATTTGTATCAGGCTCCTTTTACGTGGTATTCGCAAAAGCAGAAGTTGGATTTGCCGCCCGGTTTTGAGAATGGTCATAATAGCCGTTTTTCGCGTAAGATTGGTTTGGAGTGTACCTCATGCCATAATGCAATGCCTGTACATTTTGAGATAGGATCCATTAATAGTTATAAGCAAGTACCAAAGGCTATTGATTGTGAGCGCTGCCATGGGCCAGGAGAGGCGCATGTAAAAAAGATTAGGGCTGGTAATATTACCGATACCTCCAGGGCTATAGATTATTCTATTGTGAATATTAAAAAACTATCTACCGAATTACAGTTTGAAGCTTGCATGCGTTGCCATTTACAAGGTAATGCCGTGTTGGCTCCAGGTAAAAGCTTTTTTGACTTTAAACCCGGAATGAAGCTAAACTCGGTAATGGATGTGTACCTGCCTCGATACGAAGGTGCAGATGATGAGTTCATTATGGCATCGCATGTAGATAGATTTAAGCAAAGCAAATGCTTTATTGAAAGCAGTAAAACTTTTAATTGTACCTCGTGCCATAATCCGCATGTTTCGGTTAAAGTAACAGCTTCAAAACAATTTAATAGTACTTGCGCTGGTTGCCATGCTGGCAAGCCCAAACATCAATGCACGCAGAATGAAGATTCGCTAAAGTTGGCCAATTACAATTGTGTAAGTTGCCATATGCCCTCTTCCGGATCGATTGATATCCCACACGTAAGTGTTCATGATCACCGAATACAAATTCCGCGAAAGCGAAAAGATACCACCGGCATAAAACGTTTTTTAGGCCTACAGGCGGTTAATAATACTAAGCCAACTATGTTGAGTAAGGCCAAGGCGTACTTGCAACAGTATGAGCGTTTTGAAACTAAAAGCTATTATTTAGATAGCGCCCAATACTTTTTAGAAAGAGCTGGGGCGCAAAAAGAGAATATTGCTATTTGGGTTCATTTTTGGCATTTAAAAAACGATGTGCTTGCTTTGCGCGAAACGGTGAAAAGCACCACAGCTACGGGATTACTAAATGTTTTGACACGTAAAACTTTTAGTAATAGCGATGCTTGGACAGCCTATAGGTTGGCTTTGGTATTAGGTAATGAGGAGGCCAAATTATTATTGGAAAGAGCCGTGGAGTTAGCACCTTTAATTTCGGAGTTTAGAGTGAAATTGGGCGATGTGCTGATTGCCTTAGGCAGTTTGGAGGAGGGAAAGCAATGTTATTTGTGGGTATTAAAAATGGAGCCCAATAATGCTACGGCTAACAATAATGTGGGTTTTTTGTTTTTACAACAGAACAAGTTGGATTTGGCAAGATTGCATTTAAAACGGGCGGTGGCACTAAATCCAGATTATGAGTTGACGTGGTTAAATAAGGCTTCACTTTATTTGATGGAGGAAGAGTTTGATAAGGCGAAAACAGCTCTGTATGAGGTATTACGTATTAACCCAAATAGTGTTAAAGCCAAAGCGGGTATAGAATATTTACAAACGAAGCAATGAAAAAGCCAGGCCGATCTTTTTTGATTTTTGTCCTTTACGGATTTTCTACCGTTGCGAGTTACGGGCAGCTGCGTAGCGATAGTTTGTCTCTTTTTGATAGGACCAAAAGTCCGAATAAAATACGCCAAATAAGCCTTTTGAGTGGGGAAGCGGTGATTTTTGGAGGCACCTTTTTAGGCTTAAATAACCTGTGGTATGCCGATTATCCTCGTTCGGGATTTCACACATTTAATGATAATAGTAATTGGCTACAAATGGACAAAGCCGGCCATGTGATGACCGCCTATTATGTGGGCAATGTGGGCAAGGAGTTAATGCAATGGGCAGGTTTTAATGATCGAGTATCTTTGGGATGGGGCGGCTCGTTGGGTTTGCTTTTTTTAACGGGAGTTGAGGTGCTAGATGGACTATCGGATGAATGGGGGTTTAGCTGGGGCGATATGGCGGCCAACACGGCAGGTACTATTTTTTACATAGGGCAGGAGTTGCTATGGCAAGAGCAAAAAATGGTTCTGAAGTTTTCGTATCACAATACGAGCTATGCTGATTATGCTCCTAATCTATTGGGTAACAGTTGGAATGAAAGAATTTTGAAAGACTACAATGGGCAAACGTATTGGTTATCTACCAATGTAAATAGCCTTACGGGCTGGGAAAAATGGCCAGCTTGGCTAAATGTTGCCGCAGGCTATGGAGCTGATGGAATGATTACAGCCAGTTACCAGGAGCTATTGTATAGTCAAAATGAGGACTTTGCTTGGCAGCGCCAATACTATTTTGGTTTGGATATTGATTTGAGAAAAATACCGGTAAAAAAGCCGTGGCTAAAAACCACGCTTAAAGCACTTAATTTTATTAAAATTCCTTTGCCTACAGTTGGTATTAACCAAAATGGGAGTGTGGCGTTTTACCCGTTTTATTTTTAAGATATGAAGATTGAAAAGGTAAATATTGCCAATAAGCTAGAGTCCTTTAGCGATTTTTGGAACCCAAGAGTGGTGGGTAAACTAAATGGGCAAATGGTGAAAGTGGCTAAGTTTAAAGGCGATTTTGTGAGACACCAGCATGAGGGAGAAGATGAGCTTTTTATGGTAGTTAGTGGCGAATTGTTTATTGAGCTAGATGATAAAAC
The DNA here is from genome assembly GCA_937146805.1 of uncultured Owenweeksia sp. GTDB lineage: Bacteria > Bacteroidota > Bacteroidia > Flavobacteriales > Schleiferiaceae > Owenweeksia. The sequence continues at coordinate 6,013 of CAKZRR010000058.1, forward strand.
GCTGCAATTATCGCCAGGTGAGCTTGTGGTAATTCCAAAAGGAGTTTACCACAAGCCCTATGCTACTAATGAGTGTGCTGTTTTATTGTTTGAGCCCGAGGCTACCCTAAACACAGGAAATCAGATAAATACTTTTACTAAAAACAATTTGGAAGAAATATAAGGGTGGAGTATTAGCCGGCATTTAGCTCTTTGAGGTTTACATCTGTATTTTTAAACACCAGTTGTTCCCCTTCAAAATCTACAAATACCATTTGGTCGTTAGTTATTTCTCCTGCCAAAATGGCTTTTGATAGTTCATTTAAAATACGTTTTTGCATGGCGCGCTTAATGGGTCTTGCACCAAACTGTGGATCAAAGCCTACATCAGCTAGGTAGTTTACCGCTGCATCCGAAATTTCGATACCAATGTTTTGTTCGTCCAACAATGCCTTTAAGTGACCAAATTGGATGCGTACAATGTCCTTTATGTTATTTTTAGATAAAGGCAAAAACATTACCATTTCATCAATTCTATTTAGGAATTCAGGCCGTATGCTTTTGCGTAATAAGTTGATAACCTGGGTTCTTGTATCTTCAAAAATTTCCAAACGGTTTTCACTCGTAAGCTTTTCAAATTTCTCTTGAATTAAGTGTGACCCTAAATTGGATGTCATTATAATAATGGTGTTTTTGAAATTAGCTACACGTCCCTTATTATCTGTAAGCCTACCTTCATCCAGTACTTGTAAAAGTATATTAAAGGTATCGGGATGTGCTTTTTCAATTTCATCTAACAATATTACCGAATAGGGCTTTCTACGAACCGCTTCAGTAAGTTGTCCACCTTCGTCATAGCCCACGTATCCTGGAGGTGCTCCAATTAAACGGCTTACGGCATGACGTTCCTGGTATTCGCTCATATCTATACGAGTGATGGCGTTTTCATCATTAAATAAGTATTGCGCTAAACTTTTGGCAATTTCTGTTTTACCCACGCCTGTAGTTCCAAAAAACAAGAAAGAACCAATGGGCTTCTGTTGATCCTGTAAACCAGCTCGGCTTCTTCGCACCGCATCAGATACCACCATAATAGCTTCTTTTTGGCCCACTACTCGTTTACGGAGTTCGTCTTCTAAGTGTAGCAATTTACTACGCTCGCTTTCTAGCATTTTGTTCACTGGTATGCCTGTCCAACGGCTTACTACGTCCGCAATATCTTCAGCATCAACTTCTTCTTTAATGAGGGTATTGCCTTTTCCCAATGTAATTTGTTCTTCAAATTTCTTAAGGTTTTCCTCGGCTTCTTTAACTTTTCCGTAGCGTATCTCCGCTACTAATGCATAGTTTCCAGCTCTTTCTGCTTGATCGGCCTCTTGCTTAAGCAGCTCGATTTGTTCTTTGTTTTTTTGAATGCCTTCAACGACTTCTTTCTCCGATTTCCATTGAGCATTTAAAGTATTTCGTTGGTCGCGGTATTCGGCTAGCTCTTTTTTAAGTTCACGTAGTTTATGTTCATCATTCTCGCGTTTAATGGCGGCCAGTTCAATTTCTAGCTGCATTATTTTTCGATCTACATCATCTAATTCTTCGGGTTTTGAGTTCATTTCCATTCGAAGTTTAGCCGCAGCTTCATCCATTAAGTCAATAGCTTTATCGGGCAAAAACCGATCACTAATATAGCGTTGCGACAAACTTACTGAGGCTAAAATGGCTTCATCTTTAATGCGCACCTTATGGTGTGTTTCGTACTTATCTTTAATACCTCGTAATATGGAAACAGCGGATTCTGTATCAGGTTCATCTACCACTACTTTCTGAAATCTACGTTCGAGCGCTTTGTCTTTTTCAAAATATTTTTGATATTCCTTTAACGTGGTGGCACCTACGGCACGCAGCTCGCCACGAGCTAGGGCCGGTTTTAAAATATTTGCTGCATCCATAGCACCTTCCCCTCCGCCAGCACCTACTAAGGTGTGTATTTCGTCTATAAACAAAATCACTTGTCCTTCGCTTTGGCTTACTTCTTTTACAACCGATTTAAGCCTTTCTTCAAACTCACCTTTGTACTTAGCTCCGGCAATTAAAGCACCCATATCAAGGCTATGTACTTCTTTGTCTTTAAGGTTTTCCGGTACATCACCATTAATAATTCGGTGAGCAAGACCTTCGGCAATAGCCGTTTTACCTACACCAGGCTCACCAATTAATATGGGATTATTTTTGGTTCTTCTAGATAGTATTTGAAGTAAGCGCCTAATTTCTTCATCTCTCCCTATAACTGGATCAAGCTTACCTGAGCTTGCCAGTTGATTAAGGTTTCGAGCGTATTTGGCAAGTGATTGATAATTGGATTCGGCACTAGCCGAACTTACTTTTTCACCTTTTCGTAAGTCATCAATAGCCATTTTTAATGATTTTTCGGTGATACCGCTGTCTTTTAGCATTTGGCTACTACTATCTCCGTTTTTTAGAATAGCCATGAGTATATGCTCAATAGAAACGAAATCGTCTTTCCATTGGGTCATTAAGGTTTGGGCATCGCGGATAACGGTGCCTGAATAATTGGAAAATGTGGGGTTTGCATTTGACTGGGTGGGTAATGATTTGAGTTGGCTGTTTAGTGCCTGCTTTATGGTAGCAGGATTAATATTTTGCTTTTTAAGTAGATAGGGGACTAGGTTTTCATCTTCCGAAAATAGGGCACTTAATATATGGCAAGGCTCTACAAGTGCGTTTTTATTTTGAATGGCTAATTGCTGAGCCTGTTGCAGCGCTTGCTGTGATTTTAGAGTGAATTTATTGGGATCCATTTTGTTTTTTTTAGTTGTGGGTCAATAAATATTCCAAAGGGTAAATAGGGGGTAAAGCACGACAGAGAGACAGTTACTGAAGGTTTTATCAGAAATTTTGACATAAAAAAAGCCGCATCGATATTTATCGATGCGGCTTGATAATAGTTTGCGAATGCTTTATCGTTTCACCAACTTACGGGAAACAACTTCACCTTCATATTTAATATTGATAAAGTAAACTCCGTTGCTCCAAGCTTGGCCGTTAAACTCAATTTCTTGAAGACCTTGCTCTAAGAATGTACTTCTAGTTTCGATAAGCTTACCCACCATGTCATATACTACAACATTTACAGTTTTACTTTGTGGCAAGTATAAACCAAGTGTAGAAATATCATTGGTGGGGTTTGGTGCTAGGCTTCCCACTACCATTTGCTCAGGTTGTACGTACTCTTCATTTCCAATTTGGATTTGAGGGGTAGTATCCGTTTTCGCAAAGCAGAAGTCATCAATAGCCCAACCAGCACTCTCAATTAAGTAGTCCGAACCAAAGCGGAAACGTAAAATAACCTTAGTATCATCTAAGAACATAATGCGTTGGTGTGCATGTTGCCAGCCATCAGTACTATCAGTCCATCCACCTCTAATTTGATCCAAAGAAGTAACAAATTCAGTATTGTACCAGTCAGTGAAGTTACCAGCTGTATCCTTTAGGGCATAGCCAATAGGATACCAAGAAACACCACCATCTAAAGTGTATTCTACATTTCCTCCATCATGGTACTTCTCCGTCTTAAGGTTATGCTCAAAGTCAATGCTAAATGTTTGACCTGAATCTACAATAAAAATAGGTGTAAATAGGGAAGAGGCATCTGCCGACAGGTAATTTGAATCGGCATCGGTTACCCAGGCATTATTTCCACTAAAGGCACCACCAAATTGAGAAGGTGTACCTTCTTCCCAAGATGTTCTTTGAGAAAAGTCATCTGAATTTAATGAAAACCATGAATAATCGTTAGGGTTCTCAAAGTCGTCACAATAGCTGCTATCAGGTGAGCCAGCTGTTAAGTCAATTTCATCAATAATAGTAATGGTAAGGCAAAGACTATCATCCGTTGGTAAGTTGTCTCTTTTCACATTAGGACGAGAAGTAACTACACACACATTGTGAGGCCCGGAAGTAACCATCGCTGCAGGCCAAACGTAGTTCCAGTCTTTTATAGTTTCTTTAAATCCAGGGGCTAAAAAAGTATCTAGACCTGCACCATTTCGTCTAAATTGATAAGTAAAAGGGGAGGTATTAATCTTTATATTATCAATATATAAGTCGATATTACAGGAATACAAGTTTTTCGCTCCAGTATTTTGCACTGTAATGGTCATTTCTTGATCTACTCCTGGAAAAGGGATAGGGGAAACGGTTTTAACAGAAATAGGTGAAGCACTATTTTGTGGCGGAATATAGATAGAGAAATCATCTATCGCCCATCCACCTCCTGCAGTACCTTGAGGTTTTGAAGCGGCAGATCTAAACTCAAATTGCATTTCCAATTGTGAACCTACTTGCGAGTTAAACTCAAAAAGAGGGAAGCTAGTGAATACCCAGCCATTTAACATTCCACCATTAATACACTGGTTGCTACCAAAGCTTAAAGTATTTTCAACAAATGCAGGTTTACCTCCAAAAAGAGCCGATGATGGAGTACCTAAACAGCCTCCATGCCAGTTGGATCCAACATTGGAACCTTGAAAATTCTCACCAAGTACCTTAAAGGTACCACCTGTTCTGTATGTAATAGAAGCTGCGGCATTAGAGGTGGCACCCCCAATACCAAGTCCTAAATCTAGGTTTTGTGCAAATCGTAGTTCTGCACCCCAAATGGTATCAAATTCATCGATAAGCGGAGCTCTTAGAATTTCTGTGGTTCCTACTAAATAGCGTCCATTAATATTAGTACTCCAGCAGTTAGGCGAACTTCTTGGTAAGTTGATGCTACCATTATTCTGAGGGCTGCCTAACTCCCATTGAAGTAAGCCGCTATTTGGAATAAACCCAGATTCATCATAATCACAAGGATCAAAATTTTGAGAAAAGTTATCGTATGCGTGGTAAGTAGTACGACCAATAACATTCTTTTTAATAGTGTCATTCCAAGCATGCGCATCAGCCGAGCCATTAGGACTGGTTACATAAACAGCGAGCTCAAATTCACCGGCAGGGTGTACTACATTGGCTGAATTTAAAGTGACTTCTGCATTAGCCCCAGGTGATATTGTTAACCCCGTAAAAGCTTGTGTGTAGATAGTTGCAATCCCTTGATTAACACCACATAAAGGGGTGATTCGGTAGTTTACCGTAGCCGAGGTAAGCATACTGGTACCAAAGTTGGCAATTCTAACCTTAGGATCAAGAGCTTGGGCAAGCGTACCACGATATAGAGGTCTATTAATACTATAACCACCGGCATCATTCGTTTGCGCATCAAAAATTCTGATTTTGTCAATGGCAAAGTTTGTAAGATCACCAGCAGCATCACGAGTAACTTTAAATCGTAATTTGATAGAGGTATTGGCGTGCGCAGATAAATTAATTCGTTTCATCTCCCATTGAGACAATTCTTTATTTTGATTAGTTCCACCACCTTTATTTACTGTTGAACCAGGTATGGTACTCCAGGTATCTAAATCTTCATTACCTAATGAAATTTCAATTTCTAACTTACTAATATCAGCACCGTATGCATGATAAAAGAAATCCAAAACTGGATTGGTCATACCTGTAAAGTCAAGACACATGGTTCTCATATAAGTAGAAACAACACCACTACTAGAATTACTTTCGGCATATAAGTATTGTCCGCCATTGTGGTAACCATCGTAAGGCCCAGTGTTTCTAGTTGCGGTCATTTCATCACCAACTTGCCATCTAAAAACAGGATTAAGACCACTTGTAAATTCGAAGTTGCTATTTCCTAAATTTTGAGTTAGAAAGGCACCGTTCTCAAAGTCCTCAAAAAACGGGAAGCTGGTAATAGGTTGCTGATAAATAATTTGGGGACCTTGAGTGCTGTCGTTTGATCGGTTAACATCACCTGCCATGTTTGTCCAAAGGTCTAACTGGTAAGTTCCAAAGGTTGGAAATGCAGCCTTCGGTGTAAAAGTATAAGTCAACGTGTCTCCCAACATTAAAGGAGGATTAGGTTTAATAGTATCCCATTGAACAATTCCACCATTTAGCTGAAAGGCCACTGGAATTGCAGATGCAGATCTACAGCCATTATTCAAAACGGTAATATCAACGTCTTCATTAGAGTAAGAGCACAATCCAAAAGTAGGAGTAGTGTTGGAAATTACAATCATATCTACAGAATCGGGCTCAAATATTTTGAAGTCATCAATCGCTATATCGTTACGATCTCCTGTAGTGCTTTTTCTAACTCTAAATCTAACTCTGATAAATTTCCCCACAAAAGGATCTAAGCTAAAAACAGCTCTCTCCCAGGGGTCTGTATCGGATGATTGCTGCTCGCCATTAATAACATGGTAGTTAGGCCACCAAACTGATGTGTTGGCACCAGTATCAATATCTACTGCTAAATAGGTTACATCAGAACCAAACATGTGGTAAAAGAACTCAAAGCCTAAACAGCCTGGAGCTTTTGTAAGGTTAATACAGGGGGTAGTTATGGTAGTAAAATTTCCTGATCCTGCTGTTGTCGAGGCCTCGGAGTATAGGTATTTACCAGCACCGGACGTGTGATCTCCATTTGGTCCTGTATATTGAGTGCCTGTAGGACCGGATCGAACACTCCAGCCAAAGCCACTACTTAATGATGGTGAAAGACTCCAGTAACCATCTAGGTTTAGAGGCATTACTCCTCTATGAGTTGTTCCTGAACTACCATTTCCTGTTCCAGCTGTCCATTCGTTAGACAATTCAAAGCTGGTAATCCAAGGATAGTTATTTACAACTGTTGGAAAGGCATTACAACTTGGGTTTCCACATTTTGCCGGTAAAGCCGAATCAATCCAGAAAACGTAATAACCTCTAAATGCGGTATCGCTAGTTGCGTTGTAAAACGGTTCGGGTTGTTGTGCAAAGTTGGGTGCCGCAGCACAGGCCAAATCAACAGCTTTAATAAACCAAGCCACTGAATCACCAACACCAATACCTGAAATGCTCTGCTGATACTCAACACCTGAGGTGTAATTCATTTTGATAGAGTCAAGTGGTCCTCTATTAATGCTATAATATAGGTTAACACTATCAACTCCCGTGTTAAAGCCACCTACATCGGTTACTTGTACTCCAATTTTATAAAGGCTATCATTTCTACCCTCAAGACTTCCTTCTGGCTTGTTGTTAAAACAGGGAACCGGAATATAATTTACGTTAACAACTGGAGGTTCCAATTCACAAGCCGACTTGGTAATTACAATATCATCAATAAACCACCCGGGTAAGAAATCACGCGGTCCTGATGGTGTAGGTGGAAGTGTTTGCGGAAAATCAGCTATAAAACGAATACGAACATTTGGGTAACCAACAATAGTGGGAGGATTACCTGGGTTGGTAATGTTTGAAGCGAGACCTGTTAAATCGAACTTCTCTTGTACCCACCAACTTTGCTGTGGTGTAGAGGCAGGAGCATCCCATCCACTAGTAAAAGGGGTTCCGTTCCAAAGGTTAAACTGCGTGTAAGATGCTTCGTTAAAATAATTGTTTGGTGGTGTTCCTGAAGAATATAAGGGGCTATTTCCTTTATAATAAGGACTAGCATTTATAGTTGTCCAAGATGTCCCTTGATTAGTAGATACTTCTATTCGGCAAAAGTTATTGGCAAATACCTTGGCAATTTGATAAAAGTCTAAAAACACATAGGGATAACCAACCGTGCTAAAGTCAGGCGTTTCAAACCATACAAAAGCCGTTTGCGTACCTGTTCTAGAGCCTTGTACATGAAAGCTATTATTCAAGGATGTTGCTAAAAAAGAAGTTGTATCCCAAGTTCTTGGAGGGTTACCAGAAGAACCGGTTGTAACATTAACTGTAGCGCCATCAAAATCTTCGCTGTAGGCTATAATTTTTTGAGATTTACCTTGTGGGGCAAATAGGGCTAAGGCAATTAGGGTGAGTAATAATTTCCTCATAATCTATTCTTAATAATTGATTTTAAAATTGTCTGAGTGAAGTCAGCTAAGCACAAATATAATTAACAAGTGTGTAACCGAGTACTGCCAATTATTTAATGCGGGTTAAAATTATTTTACGGTTAAGGATAAGTTTAAATCATCCTCTAGGTAAAGTTCTAAAAAATCATTTTTTGTTACGCTCCCAACACCAGCTGGAGTGCCTGTGAAAATCAGGTCTCCAATTTTAAGTGTAAAGAAAGTCGAAATATACTCGATTAGCTGATTAATTGAAAATACCATCTCAGAAGTTTTACCATTTTGTTTAACTTCTTTATTTACAGCTAATGAGAATCTAACATTTTGAATATCAACAAAGTGCTTGACATCTACAAAACGGCCAACAGCAGCTGAGCCATCAAAGGCCTTTGATTTTTCCCAAGGCAAACCCTTTTCTTTGAGTTTTTTTTGCAAATCGCGCGCTGTAAAATCTATTCCAAGGGCTACTTTATCGTAGTATTTAGAGGCAAATTTGGCTTGTATATTTTTACCCAAACGGTTAATTTTTATCACCACTTCGGCTTCATAATGTATGTCATTCGAAAAGTCGGGAATAAAAAATGGTTGTCTCTTTGCGATAAGTGCCGTTTCGGGTTTTAAAAAGAGAGCGGGCTCTTTTGGGACTTCATTTCCGAGCTCCTGAGCATGGCTGGCGTAATTACGACCTACACAAATTATTTTCATGAGTTGGCTAGGCTTAATCTAATGCGAGTGAGTACTTTTTTAGTATAAAGCGGAAATTCGGCATTCTGCATCCAACTGTAATATCCAGGGTTTTCCTTAAATACTTCGGTAACTGGACGGTCGCGATATTTTCCAAAACTAAACACCTCTTGTTCTTTATCGTTTAAACGAATAAAGCCCGCAAAATCAACTGCTTTAAAACGATTACTGAATTGAGCCAATGAACCTATGTTGTTTTCTAAATCATCATATCTATCTAACTGAGATTTTAAAATTTCGTAGGTAGCCAAGGTGTCGGCTTCTGCGGTATGGGCATTTTCCAAAGTTTTATCACAATAAAAGCGATAGGCGGCTTCGAGTGTTCGCTGCTCCTTTTTGTGAAAAATATTTTGAACATCCACAGCATTGCGATTGCCTAGGTCAAAATCAATCCCTGCTCGCAAAAACTCCTCGGCCAGCATAGGTATGTCAAATTTATTGGAGTTATAGCCTCCCAAATCTGAATCTTTCACCATATCGTGCACCTTTGAAGCCAATTGCTTAAAGGTAGGTTCGTTAGCTATTTTTTCATTGGTAATTCCATGAATGGCGATAACTTCATCAGAGATATGCATCTCTGGGTTAACCAGCCATGTTTTGCTTTCTTTATTTCCGTTTGGAAAAATTTTGAGGATACCAATTTCTACAATTCTATCGGTTACCACATTTATACCAGTAGCCTCTAAATCAAAAAAGCAAATGGGTCTTGTAAGTTGTAATTCCATATTTTATATATAAAAAAAGCCCCGAAGGGCTTTTGTTTTACAATTCTCTGTTGGGGTCAAAGGCCTCTAGGTAATCAGCAAGCTTTCTAACAAACATACCACCTAAAGCACCATCAACTACTCTATGATCGTAAGAGTGCGATAAGAACATTTTGTGACGGATGCCAATAAAGTCTCCTTCGGGTGTTTCAATAACAGATGGTTTTTTATTAATGCTACCCAAAGCCATAATGGCAACTTGGGGTTGATTAATAATAGGTGTACCCATTACGTTTCCAAAGGTACCTACGTTGGTCATAGTGTAAGTGCCACCTTGAATATCATCTGGCTTAAGCTGATTGTTGCGCGCGCGGTTGGCCAAGTCGTTTACAGATTTAGTTAAACCTATAAGGTTAAGCTGATCGGCATTTTTAATTACAGGTACAATTAAATTACCTGAAGGTAAGGCGGCTGCCATTCCAACATTTATACTGTTCCTTTTTATAATATTATCACCACTCACGGCAATGTTAATCATCGGGAAGTCTTTAATGGTTTTTACCAAGGCCTCAATAAAAATTGGGGTGTAGGTAATTTTTTCTCCTTCGCGTTTCGCAAAATCATTCTTAATACGATTACGCCAGTTCACAATATTGGTTACGTCTGCTTCTACAAACGATGTAACGTGCGGTGAAACATGCTTGGACATTACCATATGCTCGGCAATTTTCTTGCGCATGCGGTCCATCTCAATAATTTCATCGCCTTGGCCGGCTGATACTGTAGGAGCAACAATGGCTGTCTTTGCAGGAGCTGCTGCAACCTCTTTTACTACTTTGGTTTCGCTTTGAACGGCAGGAGCAGGAGCTGCTGCATTTCCTCGGTTACTTATATAGGTAAGCATATCCTTTTTAGTAACACGTCCTTCGGCACCAGTACCTGGTACGGTGTCTAATTCAGCTTGAGCAATACCTTCCTCTTTGGCCATATTGCGAACCAATGGTGAGTAAAATCTTCCTTCGGTACTGCTTACAGTAGCCACCGTTTCTTGAGCGGCTACAACCGTTTGTTCTACTACGGCAGCCGCAGCCGGAGCGGTACTATTAGCAGCGGCAGCTCCATTGCTAGATGGAGCACTTGCGTTGGCAGCGGCCTCTGTTTCAATGATAGCGATGGCTTGTCCCACCTGCACTACATCATCTTCGTTAAATAGTTTTTTGGTCAAAACACCTTCTGTAGGTGATGGCACTTCGCTATCTACTTTGTCGGTGGCAATTTCCAGCACCGATTCTTCCATTTCAATGCTGTCGCCTTCTTCTTTTAACCATTTTATGATAGTGGCTTCGGCTACACTTTCACCCATCTTGGGCATAATTAATTCTACTTGTGCCATATTTCGAATAAAGTTTTGTTCAATTTAAAAAGGTGGGCAAAGGTAAAAAATAGGGAGCCACAAAAAACCCAAATATTTAATCTCCTAAATTTCTAAAGCTTCGGCTTATAAAAAGTAAATCATTCCAAGCGGTATAATTTTTTGCATACAACTGATTGATGTGATTAACAGCCGTTTGCTGTAGCTGATGGAAATCACGTTGTGAACAGACACTCAGTACCGATTTCTTTAATTTAGGGAGATGACTTGTTGGAGCTCTAAGATCGTAGCCTACCCATGTTTTTTTAGCTAAAAGCACGCTAAAAATATTGCCTAAAAAGCCTGATTTATTTGTTGTAAACCAAATGCCAATAGGGGAGGTAATCATTAGCAATAAGGCCATTGAAATATCAAAAAAGCGTTTAGCTCTGCGATTGGCAGGTTTAGAAATGGCGTTAAACTGTAGGGTATACCATGAACCTTGGCTGTTTATGGAATTACTACCAATAATGAACTCACTTTCGGTAGGGGCAATTTTTATTTCCACTTTCGTGGGATTTAATTGAGTCATCATTTTAAAAATATCGTTGCCACTGATATCTTTTGAGCAAAAAATAACTTCATCAATAGTAAAAACACGCACCATGTCCGGCAAATTATCTGCTGTGCCAACATATTTTGGGTGTTCGGCCAAGGTGCTATTTGGGCTTACAAAACTTAGGTAGCTAATATTAGGTGTGGTTTGCTTGGCCAGTTGTTCCACTCGTTCTGCTTCGGCCACCGAGCCTACAATAAAAATGCGTTTTTGCTGCTGATGAGCTACCAATAAGTTTTTACCAAGCTTTTGTAACAACAACCTAGAAAGAGGGATGCTTATAGCCGCCCAAACGGAACCGAGCAAAATGATAGCGCGTGAAAAACGGAATTCTTCGGGTACCAAACTATAAATCACCAAAATAAGAACGGTGCCAGCAAAAATACCTTTAAAGAGTTTTACCAAACGGGTGGGTTTGGTGTAACCTCCATTTACTAATAAGCTTAGTACCCAAGCCAATGCATACAGCGGAAAAGCCGTCCAAATTAGGTTTTGTGAATACTCACCGCCCACAATAAAACGATGATTGTGTTCCCAGTACTCCTTAATGTAAAACAAGCCGCCAAGCAGTAAACTAAAATCGAGAACTGGTAAAAAAAGTGCATTCACAAATCGCTTAACTATCGAAATAGCGGCACGCAGATAAATGGCTAGTGTAATAAGTAAATTAAACAGCTGGGCATAGGTGCCGCTAAAATGCTTTTTTGCAAAAATGGCCATGGCCTTGTAAAATACATAAACATAATTGAGGCTGCCTTTTTTTGTGCTCTCGCCTTTATAATGAATAATGCTGGTGCTGGCTAAATAATGATTGGCATAACCGGCTTTAAGTATGCGGTAGGATAGGTCAATATCCTCTCCATACATAAAGAAGTCTTCATCTAGCAAGCCTGCCTCCTTTAATGCGCTATTGCGCATAAACATAAAGGCTCCGGCCAATATTTCAATTTCTTGATTTTCAGTTTCGCTAAGATGACCGAGGTAATATTTTGCAAACCTTTTAGAGCGTGGAAACAAAGATGAAAGGCCAAATATTTTATAAAAAGATACCGATGGGGTTGGCAAACCTCTCTTACTTTCGGGGAGGTAATTACCTTTGCCGTCTATCATTTTTACGCCTAAGGCACCTGCTTTAGGGTGTTGCTTCATAAACTGAATGCACTCACTAAAAGTATTTTCTTCTACTACCGTATCTGGGTTTAATAGTAGAACAAACTCGCCTTTGGCTTGGCGTATTGCCTGATTATTGGCTACCGAAAAGCCAACGTTTTTTTTGTTGGCGATAAGAATAACGTCCTTAAATTTTTCGGCTAGCATTTCATTACTGCCATCGCTAGAGTCATTATCTACCACAAAAATTTCAGCCTCAATACCCTGCAAAGCACCCTGCACCGAAAGCAGGCATTGCTCCAAAAAGTATTTTACGTTGTAGTTTACTATTACTATCGATAGCTTCATTGACTCGTCCAGGGCTTTGCAATGGAGTCGGCAAGATAATGCGCATTTATCTTAGCGTTGGCCTGATTAATTTCGGGTAAATAATAGATGCTATAGCCAGCGCGGTGCGCGTTTTCCAATTCGGCTTGGCTGCTGTAATAATCCAGTTTTACCTGATTTCCGTATTCTTGGGTCATTTCAATTTCAGGATAATACCAACCAGCGATAACCCAAGCTTTCCCCTTTTGTTGTTGGCTCCATTGGTTAAAGTTATACACCAATTTAGATTTTGCCACTCGCTTGGTATGATCCAAAATAACAGGCCCTTGTAAGGCATCCATAAATATGGTTTTGCCATTACTGTTAAAGTTTATACTGGCAGGGCTAGCTGCGCCTGCGCGTGATGAGTTTTGATAATCGAAACCCACAAAAAAGCAAGAGAAAATACTAACCAAACTAAATGCGAGCACCCATTTACTTGAATAGAAACTGGCCAAGTACAGTACAAAAAAGGGAATAAAAACTAAAAAGAACTCGGCCTTAAAAGGCAAACGTAAAAACACAAATAACTGCATGGCTAAAAGTAGTAGCAAGGCAAGCCAATAATTGCGCGGTAGCTTGGTAATAGCAGTATGGCGTAGGTGCTTAAGCTTGGCTATTAAATAGGCTGTGCTGCCCACAATAAAAAGCAGCAAAAAGGCTCCCCAAACCCCAATACTGGCTTTGTACAATACGCTAGCCCATCCCGGAAACGGAGGCTTGTGGAAATCTAAAAAACCAAAACCATAAGTAAAGAAAGCTGGCAGGTAGGCCACAATGGAAATAACGGTTGCGGCAATTCCCATTTTTATGATTTCATCAAAGCGATGTTGGCGGGTATAGGTGAGTATAACTAAAGGTAATAAAAAGCCTAAATGCGATATACGAAAGCCGGTAGCTATACCTACAAAAATGCCAGCGAGTAAATATTTTTCATTGAGCATTTGCCAAAAGGCTAATAATAAAAAAAGCAGCCCAAAGTTGTAGTCAATAGTATAGGTGCCAGCAATAAAAAAGGAAGGTATAAACCCAAAACCTAAACTTAATAAAAAGGGTGAAGGAATTAAAAATCGTTGCGCTATTTTGTAAAACACAACAATGGACAAGGCGCTTACGATGGCGCTAAGTAAGTTGAAAAATAGAGGGCTGTGCTCAATGGAATATAAGGCAGCTAAAAGCAACTCATATATTGGGTGCCCCGGTAAACGAGATACTTCATATTGGCCGCTGTCCCAAATTAGGCGTGCATTTAAAGCTTGTGCCCAAGCATCTTCTTCTCGGCCATAGCCAGCACTTAAAAAGGGCAACCTGGCCAATAGGGCAATGGCAAAAAGTGCCCATTCATGTAGCTTAAGGTTTTTCAATGCGCAGAGTTTTGGCTAATCGAACTTTCATAAGGAACGCGGTTGCTAATACTTCTAGCTAAAGTAACTTCATCGGCATACTCTAGCTGGTCGCCAACGGCAATACCTCGCGCAATAGCGCTAAGGGTAAGGGAGGCATCGTTTAACTTCTTATATAGATAAAAGGTGGTGGTTTCGCCTTCTACGGTGGCACCAAGTCCAAAAATTATTTCTCGCGGTTTTTTTTCATTTACGCGGTGTATTAAGCTATCAATATTTAATTGAGATGGGCCAACGCCATCCATAGGGCTAATTACACCGCCCAATACATGATACAATCCTTTGTATTGTCCTGTGTTTTCAATGGCCATTACATCTCTTATATCTTCTACCACGCAAATTAAACCTTCATCCCGGCTGGGATTGCTGCAAATTTCACATACCTCATGGTCTGATAAATTACCACAGCGCTTACAAGCATTTATATCTTGCTTTAGCCGTACCAAAGCAGTGGCCAAACTTTCTACTTCGTGCTCCTCTTGCTTTAGCAAATGCAAGGCAAGGCGCAGGGCGGTTTTTTTTCCGATGCCCGGCAGGCTCGAAATTTCGTCTACCGCACGTTCCAAATGTTTAGATGAAAAATTCATGAATCAAAAAGGCCAAAGTTAAATACTCAGTTGCAGGTATTTCTATTTTCTTTGCTTAAAATTAGTTTAAATGAGTTCACAACTACTGCTAGGCCTTATAGCCGCCTATTTTTTGCTGCTTATTGCCATATCTTACTTTAGTGGCCGAAAAAGTGACAATGAAACATTTTTTACCGGAAACCGCCAAAGCCCTTGGTATGTAGTGGCTTTTGGAATGGTGGGAGCCTCGCTTAGCGGAGTAACTTTTATTTCGGTGCCGGGCTGGGTGGCTACCAACGGCTTTAGCTATATGCAAATGGTTTTGGGTTATGTTTTGGGCTACATAGTTATCGTTAATATATTATTGCCACTCTATTATCGGCTTAATCTTACCTCTATTTACACCTATTTAGGTGGGCGTTTTGGAAATACCTCTTATAAAACGGGTTCACTCTTCTTTTTGCTTTCACGGATTATTGGAGCCTCTTTTAGATTGTATTTGGTGGCTATTGTGCTCGATCAAATTTTGGCGGTGTACGAGGTGCCCTTTTGGCTTACCGTAGCCATTACCATTTTACTTATTTGGGTCTATACTTTTCGTAGTGGTATTAAAACTATTGTTTGGACGGATACCTTACAAACCACCTTTATGCTTTTGGCCGTAATTATTACCGTTTTTGTAATTAGAGATAAACTTATTCCCGAAGAAGGTTTATTCAATTATATAGCGCAATCAGATTATTCTACGGTTTTCAATTTTGGAGATTGGCGCGCAGAAAATGCCTTTTGGAAACAGTTTTTGGCCGGTATGTTTATCACCATTGTTATGACGGGTTTAGACCAAGATATGATGCAGAAAAATCTAAGCTGTAGAAGCTTAAAAGATGCTCAGAAAAACATGATGTGGTTAAGCGTGGTGCTGGTTTTTGTTAATGTTATTTTTCTATCCTTAGGCGTGTTATTATATGATTATGCGGCTGCCGCGGGAATAGATGCAACGGGTGACAAGTTGTTTTCGGCTGTAGCCCTTTCGGGGGATCTTGGTATGCTGGTGGCTGGTTTGTTTGTGGTGGGTTTAATCGCGGCCGCCTACTCCAGTGCCGATTCTGCTTTAACCGCATTAACCACTTCTTTTTGTGTGGATATTTTGGGCGTGCAAAAAATGGAAGCACAACGCGCTACACAACTTAGAAAGGTAACGCATATTGGATTTTCACTGGTGCTTTTTTTGGTAATCATCCTATTTAAATATTGGGTAGACGACAGTGTAATTAAGGAACTATTTACCATTGCAGGTTACACCTACGGCCCATTACTTGGCTTATATGCTTTTGGTTTGATTACCAAGTTAAATATTAAAGATGTGTGGGTGCCAGTGGTTTGTATAGTTTCTCCATTGTTATGCTACTTCTTTAAAATATATGCCTTAGAGTGGTGGGGCTATTCGTTTAGTTTTGAGCTGCTATTACTCAATGGTTTGCTCACCTTTATGGGATTATTACTATTGGTAGATACTAAAAAAGCCGCCTACATAGAGTAAGCGGCTTTCCTAAAAATCCTGTAAAAGGGAGAATTGTTTTATTCCTGTTTCAACCAGCGGAAATTCTTAGTGCCCCAATCCGTTTTTACCGAAACAAAGTACACACCTTTAGGGGCGTGGCTAATGTTTATCTCTAGGCTTTCTTCTTTGTTTTTGGCCAAGCTCATTTCTTTTACTTGTTTACCGCCCGCATCTGCAATTGTAATTTTTACAGAACCGTTGTAATTACCTAGTTCTAAGTTTCCAATACCATTACTTGGGTTAGGGAACAAGTTTATTTGAGCCAGTTGCCATTCTTCCACACTCACAATGCCGGTAACGTTTACGGTGTCGTAATGCACATCAGTGCCACAAGCATTGGTTACGGTAAGGGTAACCGTGTATTTTCCTTTGGCAGCATATACATGCGTAGGGCTAACGGTAGTTGATAAATTACCATCACCAAAATCCCAACTAACGTTACTTGGTTGGTTACCTGAGCTATTATTAAAATTAGCTTGATTAAAATTAAGCGTAAAGTTAAAGTTAGCAAGGGGCGTATCACCAATTGCTACTGGCTTACTTTTAGAGGTTTGTCCACCAGCATTGCTAGTAACCAAATTTACGTTTCTAGTTCCTGCACCAGCATAAACCACTTGATGAGGGCCAGCCGTATTGGCCGTACTTGGTGTGGCGTTGGCACCAAAATTCCAGTTGTAAGTAGAGGCTAGTCCACCGCTTGTTAAATCATTAAAAACTAATGTGTCTCCTGCACAGTTAGTACCATTAAAGCTAAAATCGGCTACAGGCGATATTGTATTAGGATCAATTAAATTAAAGGCATCAATAGCCATGTCAGATGCAAAATCGCTACCCGTAAGCCCTCTAATACGTATGGCTACTTTTTGCCCCATATAAGCTGTTAATGGGATGTTCGCTTGTTTCCAGGCGCTTCCTTGATTACCAGTTACTTGAGGGATAATGTCTAAAACAATTCCGTTTTCGGTAATTAAATCCACACTTAAAGTTCCCATATTATTCCCACGCATATGGTACCAAAAATAAGCAGCTGCTGCGCTAACCTGTGTGCTGTCTAAGTCTAAACAAGGAGACACTAAAATGGCTTCCATAAATTCACAAGTTCCTGAAGCTTCAGTGTAGAGATATTTACCATTGCTGGTTCCAGGCACGTAATCAGCCGTAGGGCCTGTATTATTACTAGCCGTACCGCCATTGTCCGTTCTCCAGTCAATGTCATCACCATTTCCATTACTAACGTTCATCCAACCATCTTTTAAAGTACAAATGGTAGCTCCACAATTAGTGGCAGTAGCACAACTATTAAAAGTTTCAAAGTTTTGCGTGTACGGAATGCTAACAGTGGTGCCCGTGGTAATGGTTAAGCCATTAACCAAAGTATCGTTGTATTTGTTTTGATCTTGTTGGTAATTGATCCAAGAAGTATAAGTATAACTCTGACCCGTTATTGGAGTAACACCCGTAGAAAAAGTATGTGTGTAGTATGCACCGGGAGCCACTTTTTGAATTACAGTGTCTTTAATAATAGAACCACTGTTTACTTGGTAGCTCAAGCTAAAGTTTCCAACGCTATCCAATCCATTATTATACAATTCTACAGTAACATCTAAATTATTCAAATTAAAGCAATCAGATAAAACACCGGGAGCCGGAGAAATTTGCTGCGCCAATTCTAAATCGCGGCTTAGCGTACAATTAATTAAACCAGCTTGCTTTTGAACGGCAATGGCTCTACGGCCGATGCCTGTGTTGGTAACAGAGGCTACTGAGTACCAGTCTTCTTTAGAGATATCGTTTACCCCTACTACAAAAGAGTTGGTGCTGCTATAGCCGATGGAATCCATGTATTCGGCACCTAGTTTGTAAATTACATACCCTGTAGCTGTTCCAACATTATTCCAATTAAGTACTAATGAATCTGGGCATGAACTGGCGATGGATAAACCCGAAGGAACTGGTACAATGGTAAATACACCTGGTGATTGTGAGCTTTGCGTACCACGTGTTACACGCACAATGGCGCTATCGGTAACCGTCCCTTGTACGTTCCAAGCAAAGTATCTGCGGCTAGCGGGTACCGAGTTATTAATAGGCGCCCAATTAGCTCCATTATCCGTTGAGTATTCAACTTGAAAGTTGGTAGTGCCTTCCGAAGCATCCCAACGAATGTATTCCAACTCAGATGGCGCTAAACCTTCACCACCCATAGGGTAGGTAAGTACTATTTCGTCCATTACAAATTGGTAGGTAATAAAGAATTTTTGTTGGCTGCTTACTAAGTTAAAAGGGTTTACACTTAGCGTAATATCGCCACTGGCAGGGTTGCTAATGGTAATTTGTTCCACATTGTTAAGACTATCTCTAGCCGGCACAGCAGCGTTAGCCAAAGTGGCTGCATTAGGACGAGGATCTAATACCCAAGGTTGGTAGTTGCTGCTTCCTTGTGTAGCAGTTAAATCTAAATCGTTTACCAAGGCTCTAGCAGCAATAGTACTGGCAGGAGCATCTGGCCAGTATAGCATTATTTTAACTTCTTTAATAGTACCCGAAGTAGGTACTGATAAGGTGAAGTTTTTAGCAGATGTTCCGCTAATGGAATCGCTGATAAAGTTTGAGTTTTTAATAGCATTGTAAGCAGTACGGGCATTTATTCGGCCATAGCCGTAAATAAAGTCAGGTCCATTATTACCTAAATCATCAGCCGTGTTCATTAAAATAGATTTTAATAAACCTGCATGTGGCTCTTTGTTATGTACGTCTTTATATGCCTCGTATAAAGTAGCCAAAGTACCAGAAACACCGGGGCAAGACATGGAGGTACCTGTTTTGCTAGTGTACCCATGAGCGTTTGGTAAATCGGTGGTGCTAAAAACGGAAGTTCCTACACCGCCTACATCTGGTTTAATACGACCATCACTTGCTGGGCCACGGCTACTGCTATTAGCTATACCATCCACACGATTGAGGTTGGCTACAGCAATAACATTTTTGGCAATTTTATGTCCGCCTGTTACATTTCCCCAGTTGTTTCCGGCTCCATAACCACAATCACTGGTGCCACTGTTTCCAGCTGAAAATACATGCAGCATAGTAGGTCTGTCAATTGCATCTTGGTCCATTTGGCGTGTAAAGTTGGTGTAACCACCGTTGCAACCATTGGAGTATGAAGAAGAGGTGATGCGTACATTTTGCGTGTTAAAATTGGCATCGGCATTATTCAAGTTATCTGGGTAGCTTTCGTAATAAATGTGCGCTCCCTTTGCCATTCCTTCACCTTTAGGGTTTTTGTTTCCTGCACCAAAAATGGTTCCGGCAACGTGGTCACCGTGGTCACCTCTTGAGTTACCTGCACTTTGAATTAATCTACCTGTATAATCTACATGCTCGCCTAAGGCGCCATCATCGCCATGACCTACTACTATTCCTGTACCATCGTATCCCGGGGCACCGGCATATTTAGCCTGTAAAAAACTAACTCTATGGTCGGTACGGGCAGTATTATTTTCTGTTTCGCCTGGGTCTTCCATTTCTTGCAGCTGCATAACAAACGGAAGTTTAGAAAGCCCTTTAATATCTTTTAGTTCAACGGCTAAAGCAATTTTACTATGATGTACATCATTACTTAAAGCAAAATAACCAGCTTGTGTAAGCAAGTTAGTGGCTTGGCTATTTGAAATATTAGGATAATATGAAATCCATACTTTAAATTGATTATCGCCTATCCATGCCCAATGGGGTACATCTTTTTGAAATAGTTTTTTAGAAAGCTTCCAGTCGGGCTGCAAAGCAGTTACGCTGGCTCCACGCGCCACTAAAAATTGACGAGCCGTTTCTAGCTGGTACACATTAATGCTTACAATAAAAGCTTTGTGCGGGATGTACTCCAAGGTTGTGAATCCAGGGTATTGTTGATGTAACTTTAAGCCTGAAGCTTGTACTAAACGGTAGATTTTTCCATCTACCACTTCGTTGGAACTATATTGTAAACCACTAACATCGGCTACATAGGTAGTTATGGTGTGGTTGGTGAGTAAAACATTACCAGAGATTTGCTGAGCGCCTTCGTCTTGCGAAAAACTGTTCAAGCAAATTGCTATTCCTGTTAAAGTAAGTAGCAATTTTTTCATACGTATTTAGGGATTTTTTATGAGCGCCCCAAGGTACAATACAACTCGCTAATAATTGTCGGAATTTAAACATAGAGGAGTTTAAGTTGCTAATGACATAGAGGTAGGTAAAAGGCGGAGCTCATTTTAATGGATATTCGATTGGTTCTTATTGAAGCGTGTTGGCTACCAGAACAAACAATAGGTAAAGCCCAGTCAAACCCGCAAGAGAAAAAACAATGCTTTGCCAAATGTGGGGTGGTATTCAATTTTTTCCTTTTACCTCGTTGTCCAATAAGTAAACCAATCACCAAATACGATAGCAAGAATAAATAACCACCTAAATCGCCTATTGCGGAGCCATAGAGCCGGCATGCTAGTATTGCATAGCACCGATAATACTATAGAAGACAATTCTTTTTAACATTATTCAAATGTACATCGATTTGTTTCAATAGCCATTTTAGTACTTTTTGCTGTTTAAATTTTGGACTGTTGTGTGACCTCTTACCTCCATTTTCATTAGTACATTTGACGCACAAACACGTTACATGAAAAAACTGATTTTTGGAATGCTAGGCTTGGTATGCCTTAGCGGGAGTAGCATAGCACAATCTAAAACGGCATCTGAAACATTACACGAGCTTAAAAAACTACAAAACCCTATGCGGGTGTTGTATTTGGCCGCCCACCCGGATGATGAAAACACCCGAATGATTTCGTGGTTGGCCAATGGCGTAGGTGCTAATACCGCTTATTTAAGCTTAACGCGAGGCGATGGAGGACAAAACTTAATTGGTACTGAATTGGGTGCCAAATTAGGAGTGCTTAGAACCCAAGAATTGATGCAGGCTAGAAACATTGATGGCGGCCAGCAATTTTTTACCCGTGCGGTTGATTTTGGCTACAGCAAAAATGCTGATGAGACTTTTGACAAATGGCAAGAGCAGGAAGTATTGGCGGATGTAGTTTGGGTAATCAGAAAGTTTAGACCGGATGTAATTGTTACGCGGTTTCCACCGGATAAAAGGGCAGGACATGGACACCATACGGCTTCGGCTATGTTGGGAATTAAAGCTTTTGAATGGGCAGCGGATGCCAGCAAATACCCCGAGCAATTAAAGGAGGTAAGCGTGTGGCAAGCCGAACGTATTTACTGGAACGCCAGTGTTTGGTGGAACAAAGAGCTACCAAAATTAGCAGCGGAAGACCCTAATTATGTAGCAGTAGAAGTGGGCGGCTACAACGGTTTGATGGGCACCTCATACAACGAGTGGGCTTCTAAAAGTAGAACGCAGCACAAGAGCCAAGGTTTTGGTGTTTCGGTGGCGCGTGGCCAAAATGCCGAGTATTTAAAACATTTGGCGGGTAGCAAAGCAAAGGAAAGTCTTTTTGAAAATGTACCGCAAACTTGGGAGCGTTATGATTTTGCTGAGGGCGATAAAATGTTGGCTCAAATTGTAAACGATTTTCAAATTATAAATCCCGCGGCCAGCGTAAAAGGACTCATAGCACTTAAAAAAGCCGCTCAAAAAATTAACAACCCAGCCGAGAAAACGTATTTCACCGAAAAGGTAAACGAGCTTATTTTGGCCTGCTTGGGTTTTCATGCCGAGCTATTGGCACCGGGTCCTTATATTACGCACAATGCCCCTGTAGCTTTAAATTTAGAGGTGCTTTGCCGTGCGCAAGAGTTACCTGTAAAATTGCAGGCCATAGCTATTGGCGGACAAGCGCAAAGCTTGGAGGAAACCTTAAAGACCAATCAAATTTTTAAAACCGAACTGGATTATATCGTACAAGAGGAATTATCGCAACCCTATTGGTTGATCGGTGATTACCAAAATATGTTTAGCGTAAATAATTCTAGGCTATTAGGTACACCCGAAAATGAGGCAGCCGTAAAGGTGCGAATTACTTTAACGGCTGATGGTGAGAGTTTTGAACATGTTATTCCGCTTACGTATAAATATTCGGATAGGGTAGAAGGGGAGATAATTGAGCCCGTGTATGTGATGCCTAACTTTACGGTTACGTCCAATAAATCAAACTTGATTTTTGTGGACGATCAAGCGCAAGAATTGGAGTTAGAGGTGCGTCACTTTGCCACAGGCGAAAAAACGATACAGCTTAGTGCAGAAGGTTGGCAGGTAACTCCTGAGAAATTATCTGTAAAGGGAGCTTCGGGCAGCAGCCAGTTGGTAACTGTAACGGTAAAGCCAAAAAAGGGAAGTGCCTTGCAAAAACTGCATTTTTCAAGTGGAGACAAGGCCTTATATGGTTTAACCGAAATAGCCTATAAGCATATTGAAAAGCGTTTGGTATTTGAGAGCAGTGATGTGCAACTTACTCCGATCGATTTAAAAATAGTGGGTAAAAAAGTAGGTTATATTAATGGTGCGGGCGATAAAGTAGCTGCCGCTATTGAGCAGATGGGCTATGAGGTAGATGTGCTAGATGAAGCGGCTATCCGAAATACAGACTTGAGTCAATACCAATGTATTATAGCTGGTATTAGAGCTTATAATACCGAGAAATGGTTGCCCAATGTAAAAGAGGTTTTAATGAATTACGTAGAAGGTGGTGGTCATTATTTGGTGCAATACAATACGGCTTCGCGCGATTTATTGAGTTTAGATATTGGCCCTTACCCTTTTAAAATAGGTAGAGATCGGGTAACAGACGAAAACTCGGAGGTAAAATTTTTAGATAAGAAACACGCGGTGTTTAATAGCCCTAATAGTTTAACTAAAGCTGATTTTGACAATTGGGTACAAGAGCGTGGTTTGTATTTTTCTACCGAATGGGATAAAAAATTTACTCCGCTATTTGGCTGGAACGATAAAGGAGAAAGCGAAAAGAAAGGTGCTTTAATTATGGCACCTTATGGCAGTGGTACTTTTAGTTATTGCGGCATTTCTTTTTTTAGAGAATTGCCAGCAGGTGTGCCGGGAGCCTATCGCTTGTTGGCCAATTTAATTAGTTACCAGCCAACTTCAAACCCCTAATAGGTATGGCCAACAAAAAGTATTTTAAAACCTGGAACCCTCTGTATAGCCTAGTGTTGGCCTTTTTGCTGCTGCAAATTGTAGTGTATTATTTAATAACCAACGCATTTAGCTAATGGCTCCTTTAGATTGGATTGTACTTTTTGGAACGCTGTTTATAATAGTAGGATACGGCACTTGGAAAACACGTAAAAATCAGACCTTAGATGGTTATTTGCGGGGTGGTAACGAAATGAAATGGTTTACCATTGGTCTTTCGGTAATGGCCACCCAAGCCAGCGCCATTACCTTTTTAAGCGCCCCTGGTTTGGGCTATGAGTCGGGCTTGCGTTTTGTGCAGTTTTACTTTGGTTTGCCTTTGGCCTTAATCCTTATTTCGGCCTTTATTATACCCATTTACTATAAACTAAAAGTATATACGGCTTACGAATATCTAGAGCGTAGGTTTGATCTAAAAACTAGATTGCTAGCGGCTTTCCTGTTTTTGGTGCAACGCGGTTTAGCGGCTGGACTTACTATTTATGCACCAGCTATTATACTCTCTACCCTTTTGGGTTGGGATTTAAATCTCACCAACATATTTGTAGGCACCCTGGTAATTATTTACACCGTAAGTGGAGGAACCAAAGCAGTGAGCCTTACCCAAAAATGGCAAATGGCCGTAATATTAATGGGCATGGGTTTGGCTTTTGCTATTTTACTGTATAAAATTGGTGGTTTTACCGAAATAAGCTCAGCTTTTCAGTTGGCGGGTTCGGTAGGTAGGTTAGAGGTGCTCGATTTTGATTTTGACCTCAATGAGCGTTACACCGTATGGTCCGGTTTAACCGGGGGGCTCTTTTTAGCGCTCTCGTATTTTGGCACCGACCAAAGCCAAGTGCAACGTTATTTAAGCGGTAAAAACATTAAAGAAAGTAGGCTAGGACTTATGTTTAATGCGGTGCTTAAAATACCCATGCAGTTTTTTATACTACTTACGGGTGTGCTTGTTTTTGTTTTTTACTTGTATGTAAAACCGCCCATATTTTTTAATCAAACGGCCTTGGCGGGATTAGAAAACACCGAAGCCCAAGCAGAGCTACAATCTTTAGAAACCAAGTTTGATGCTAATTTTGAGGAGTTACAAACCAACCGCGATGCCTTTGTGGAGGCTTTGGAAGGAACCGATGAGGCGGCCATTACCCAATCTAAAAATAAGTTTAAACACAGCGTAGCTCAGGAGCAGGAAATAAGGGGAGAGGTAAAAGAATTGCTGCTGGCCAATAACCCCGATTTTAAGGTAAAAGATACCAACTATGTGTTTTTAACTTTTGTGATGGACTATCTGCCCATTGGCGTGGTGGGTTTAATCATAGCGCTTATTTTCTCGGCAGCTATGTCTTCTACAGCTGGTGAGCTCAATGCCTTGGCTACCACCACTTCGGTAGATTTTTACAAGCGCTTGGGTGCCCCCCAAATGACCGATAAGCAACAATTGTGGGTGTCTAAATTGTTAACCGTGCTTTGGGGAGTAATGGCCATTGGTTTTGCGCTAAGTGCCCGCTTGTTCGATAATCTTATTGAAATGGTAAACTTGCTAGGCTCCTTATTTTACGGCAGTATTTTAGGAATTTTTTTAGTAGCCTTTTTTATAAAATGGATACACTCTAATGCTGTTTTTTGGGCAGCCGTAATTGCTCAACTAATGGTACTAGGCTTGCATTTTGGAAGGGTGTACGATGTTGCCTTTTTGCCCAGCTTTGATATTGAGTACTTATGGTACAACGTAATAGGTTGTGGCTTGGTAGTAGCCTTTGCTTTACTTTTTCACTTTACGCTGCCTAGGGGTAAGAAAGAACAGAGTTAGGTTAAACCTGGACTCTATTCCAATTTGGCTTAGCCATCGCTCTAAATTGGATTTTCAACCAGGTGATAGAAATCATAAACTGACGCCAAGAAGAGTACGTTAATAATTATGAAAAAATTAATTTTTATTGCTTTTCAGGTTCATTTGTCTTTATGCACTTTTGGTCAAGATATTTCTATGGTGCTTGACTCTAATGTAGAAATATACTGTGTAGGAAATGTGCATTTTGACGGAATCCATTACCGAAAGAATAAAGCCTACTTATATGAAGTGGCAAAAAATGAGAAGCGCGAAGCTTATCTGTATGAAATGCTGATATCGAAAGGCGGGGTTGGTTCAATACTTTTAGAGTACCCGGTTCATGACGAGTTATATCTAAATTATATTTATAACGCAAGTCTGGATAGTGCTATTAACCTAATTGATACCATAAACTTTCCATCAGCTTACTATGCAGATTTGCGCTTACGGAGGATAGTTAATGATAACCCGCATTTGAAAATTGTGTGTGTGGATATTGCTGAAGAAGAAAATCGTGTTGACTTTATGAGTTCACTTTTATATGCTACTCTTTCACAGTACAAGCCTTTAAAAGATTACTTTCTTTTTCCTGAGTACCAAGATGGCGATACCTATGTTTCAATTTGGGAGGAATATAGGTGGATAGTGGATAGTTTGGCAATAGAAGGATATGATGAAGAGTATATTAATCTTTTGAACGATGCTTTAGAGGTAAGGTTTTTTGAATCATGTAAAAAGAAGAGAGTTAGATTGTTGGTAGAAGAATTTAAGCTGTTTTATTCAGTTAAGCATCCAGACTTAGCCACCCCTTTTATTTTACGAATGTGTAATTCTTATATCAGCAAAAGAACGAGTCATCAAAAATTAGAACGTGAACGGTTTATATTTAAGGAGGTTACAGAGGCTGTTACTGCTAGTGATTCGGTACCAGTTTTGTTGCAAATGGGCAAATGGCATTTTCAGGCTAATACAGAAAACAATCTCAGGTACTTTTTTGAGAAAACGGCTCTTAATTGCACGTATCTTAAATTGTATCAATCATTGTTTAGTTTTTGGTATTCAAAGTCCGAAAATGAACTAGCTATTAAAGCGGAGAGGGAAGAGGTAGTGGAAGTAGATAGAAATGATTATTTGATTTTTGAGTAGCTTAAGTCGTTAAATGAGAGAGTAAGAGTAGGGTGAAGGTATAGTAGGCAAGAAAGAGAATTGATCAATAATACCCCATTAGAAAGTTGGACTATCTTAGTCCTTTGGAAAAACGAAAAGCTCCATGTACTTTACACAGCAATGAAAAAGGTTAAACGGGTATATTTTTTAATTGGGATGTTGGCAACGTTGGCTTCATGTAAAGAGCCTACTTATATACCAAGGGCCAATAAAGGTGAGCTTGTTAAAGATTCATTTTACTTTTACAGAGATACCTTAAATTTTCATCATGTTCCACTTCCTGATTATATTGTAAATAGCGTTGATACGATCATTCAAAACCATCCACTTGAAGTAAATTACTATTGGAGTATTACACTCACAAAGGAAAAAGGCAGATTAACATATGAGATTATGCCTTTTTATTGTGAGATGTTTATGCTTTATTTAGATGATTCCCATGAACCTTATAAAGCCAGTGTCGTAAATAGCCAAAAGGTTTTTATTTATGACGAGAAGGATTTACTGCCGATTGATTCGGAACTACCTTATATAAGGATCCATAACCCGGGGAAAATGACCGAATTTTATAAAACATCTAGGCCTTCATGGATATTTCAAAAAGATAGGAAAGGTGTTGTGTCCTATGTTGATTAGGCTTTGTATCACACCTTATATTGGCAATAATCCGACAGAAATAGCAGTCATATCGAAATGATAAAAATAATTGTAACCACCACTTTGGGTCTGTTATTATTAATGAATAATGATGCGTTGTTCGAAAATAATTGTAGCGGTTTTAATTCTAGCTCATGGTATGATTATCAGTGTTTAGCAATCTCTAGTGCGCAAACAGCTGATAAAGAATTTTTAAATGACAGCCTTAATTTTACGGTTGTAAAGACGGTTGAATTGGACGACACCTTGCAATTTGCCGTGGCTTTTATGAAAAAGGAGTTTTTAACGCATCTGTTGCTTGGGCTAGAGGAAGATAGCATGTTAGGTTTTTCCTCTTACGATACATTTGAGGTTTTAATTATAGGAGAGCCAAATAGTAAAAAAAATTACAAAAAAATTAATGAGATAAGTCAATTGACGGATTACATTAAAGCCAAGCAGGTAATGAGTACGCCTCCCAAAGATTCAGTTGTTTCATATCGGATTTGGGAGGTTGTAGCCTTGCATCAAACAGTTTTTATTCATGATATTTATAGAGGTAAGCTTGTGGGTAAGTATGCTGTAGGAAACACAACTATTTTTAGATAGAACTAAATAATAGGCGCTTAATTAGGGAGTTTATGCTTGAGTAGGTTTAAACTTCAAATTACCATTTTTAATGGCAGCGTTAAGCTATACTTACTTTTTAGATTTAGGCTTAACAGTTCTAAATATTTGTTTTTGCTGCATAGACTGAAATTGCCTTTGTTGAATTAATTGTTGACTTTCCAATCCATTAATTTTAGTTTGCTTTTCTTCTATTTTTGCCATAGGTGTGGCCAGCACCACTTTGGATATTTCCTCAATCAGTTCGCTTGGAGCATTGCTTGGTCGCCTTTGGTAGGATAAAATATTCGATTGCAGATTTTTTAGTTCCTCCTCTCTTTTTTCAATAAGCAGTTTTAAATCAGCTAGTTCTTTTTCCTTTAAATTAAATAGCGAATCTTGAACTATGAAGTTAGATTTCTCTAGAGAGACTAAAGACTCCTGGTGCTCTAGTTTGGTTGACTTATACTCTAAATCCTTGTATTTAATGCTTACATCGTTGGCAATATAGCTTACATAACCTATGGCAAAGGTTGCCATTATTAAACATAAACTTAAGGCATACCAAAATATTTTAGGAACTCCATCAAAACTCATAAATGCAAGGTTTTAGTTAAGGTTTATTGAATTGTTTTTGGCAAACCTCAAATGTGTAAGGTTTGAAAGGCTTCAAGATACAATTAATTAAGAAACAGAGGTGTGGCGGAGTTAGCTTTTGAGCCATTGTAGCTTGATAATTTAACGGTTAACAAAAGTTAAAAACCAGGCTTACCGAATCACTTTATTTTTAAAAAAAAATACTGCTTTAATGCCTTATGAGTAGAGCTAGCTTTATTAGCTATCCATTTTTACCCGAAGATGAAGCCATTGGCCAAGGAGACGGCCCCTCGCCTGAGGGAGAAAGTTATGGCAGCAAGTAGTTGGGGGTATCACAAAATTTGCAATCGGTGTAAGTGGATTTGGTAAAATGGCGGGCACTGATTATATTGTGGATGATTTGTTTGAACGGATAAGCATAGTAGTGGTAGATGATAAGAATCCTTTTAATGATGCCACTACATTTAACGATCAAACCGTTGAGGATATGTTAGATGTTAGTATAGCTGGGGCTTTAATCAGAATAGAGCGAAACTTATCTATTGATGAGTAGGCAATTTTTGCGGCTCATGAATTAGGACATGCCTTGTATTCAATTAGAAATCCTTTTAAGGATTTTAAATGGTCTGAGATTGGAAACCCTCATCATCCAAACGGAGCTGTACATGATAAGTATAATCCTAGTGGACCTATGGCTGATCTCTTTGAGTCAGGAACTAAAGCTTTTCTAAAAAATAATTGGTATGCCATTTTATCTTGTTTTATTCTATATTATAATCAATCAGGTAGGCGGACTTTCGTCATTAATTGAGCAGGTTCATCAAGCTGTAGAAGCTTATAATGTGGAGAAATTTTTTTTAGAGCACTCAGATGAGGATGATTATCTCATCGGAGGATATAGTAATTATGATAGAGCTTTAGTTCCCTCTGGTTGTAGATTGAGCCTCGATTTTACGCCTTTGGATTCTCTGTCATTTCCTTTAAAGGGGTATAAACTTTATCATATAATTTACAATCCAAATAAATTGAATTGCGGAGAAAGAATTCAAGTAACGTCTGTTATGGATGGGTCACGACCAAAAAAACAGTTGTTTTTAGTGGCTTACAATTACGATCGTGAACGAGTTTTATATATAAGCGGTGGTTTTAAAAAAAGCCGTATTTCCGGATTTTTTGATTTTAATAATAAGCAGGAAGTAAATACTTATTTAAAGTTAAAACTTTATAATTTGAAAATTAAAAATTGGAAGTTTGAAGGTGAGAATAACCGAGTTATTAAATATTCGGGGTTTAGCCAATCTTTAGTGAGAACTATTAAAATTGAAATTTCGCAAAAGGACTTTGACAAGATTAAGGTATCTGAATAGCTTTTCCAACAATCTAATATGTTGAGGCGTGTTAGTATTTATAACCACAAATCTTAAAACACTTTTAGTATTAGTTGTTATTGAAAACGATGATGTTTTTTGATTATTTAGGTCATAACGAGTATATTACCGATATGGCAGGTGAAGCTTACCAATACTTTTGGTACAGCCCCTGGGGCGAAAGTTTAGTGGACGGTCACAAACACAAATCCGCACAATCTAATTTTTGCGATGGCCCTTACCGGTTTAATGGTAAGGAACTGGATGCGGAAACAAGTAATTACTATTATGGAGTGAGGTATTGTAAGCTCCCCATTTTTAGTACGGTTTAAAATTATACAATTAATTTATTATTCAAATCTTGTTGGCCGCAGTGAAG